>DATJPG010000162.1:0-4587 GCA_035506515.1 Acidobacteriota bacterium | reverse complement strand
CAAACAGCAGGCAGCCAGCCATGATCAGTGCCAAATATCGGTTCGGATGCATTGCGGAATCCTCCTTTGCCTATTCTGACGTCGGTTCGGCGCTATTCGCCAACCTGAATTGGGATTGATATCCGAAGCGTAATCCAGTCGTCAGATATCATCTCTATAGCGAGTTTAGGAGTCGCCGGGGAACGATAAAACTGTCAGAAATAACAGGAGGCCAGCATCTGCGGACCGTCTTCACAAATCCTGCCGATCGCGAAGACTTGCTTCGCCGCAGATGGATGCACGCAAAGCCTTCTTTGTTGCACCCCTGCCTGAGGTAAGTTAGGATTCAATCGCGTTTCACCGGGCATATCGCCTTCAGGTGATCTTATCGCAGTTGAGTTGACGATCTGCGATCGACGGCGGCTTGTCGCCTCCAGCCGGCAAGAGAGTGTGCTAGAATTCATGCGTGATGTAACGGCCGTCCCGGGAGGCAGCCGTGGCGGCTATTGGATAGGCTTGGGTGACCCGTCACAGGTTTAATTCCCATTGCCGCCACTGAGAAAACAGAAGCCGTAAGGAAGCGAGCGGATTTGGAGGTTTCCAACACCAATGAAAGAACCGATTCAAGAGCATAACATAGAACCACGCTGGCCCGTCGTGATGGCGATACTCGCGGCAGTCCTCCTTTTGGCGGAACTGCCAGGGCGCATCAGGCTGGTCCCTGCCTGGGTTCCCTACGTTCTCGGAATTATGGTGCTCGTTCCCATCCTGGGCTCCGCGCTGACTTCCGGCAAGGCACAATGGCTGCGGATAGAGCGCACGATCACTTTCCTTTTTGCAGCCGTTGCGGTGGTTACAATTTTCGCGAACATCACGAACCTGGTCGGCGCGATGATTCGCAGGCCGGCGGAGGTCAGCGGCTTGCAACTTCTAGCCTCGAGCATCGCGGTATGGGTTTCGAATGTGCTCGAATTCTCTCTGGTGTACTGGCAGGTTGACCGGGGCGGTCCTGGGCCCCGGGCAAACAACGCAGGCCCCAGGCCGGATTGGTTATTTCCGCAAACGGGCGCGCCCGACGACGCGCCGCCGGGCTGGAAACCGGTCTTCATCGATTACCTGTTCATGGGATTTTCGACGGCAACGGCGTTCAGCCCTACCGATTCCCTGCCGCTGACTCCCCGCGCGAAAGTATTGATGATGCTCGAAAGTACGTTTTCGCTCGTGACAATAGTGATCGTTGCTTCGCGCGCAATCAACATCCTCGGCAGCTAGGCCTTAAATAAGCGACATTAAACCAAATAACGATGAACATTTCAGGCCTGTTTGCAGGTTTTCCTATAAAATCACGCTGGTTCCAGGAGCCCTGATGTGGAATTTCAGTGCTTACGAGAGACTTTTTTGACGGATAACAGGACAATATCGGGAGGAGCTTTGAATGATGGCTTTTCGGAAGATCATGTTAATCCTTGCAGTGGTGATATTCACTCTGGCGGCAAGTCTGGCATACGCCGCTGAAAAGGAAGACCTGGATGCATATAAGCTGCGAATTGAAGCGGCCTGGTGGCTCTCCCACCCGTCGGGTTCGTTCAGGGGAGAAAACAGCAACGGGGAGTTCGATATCAACAGAGATTTCGGTTTTGGGGACTATTCGACCTTCACCGGACTGTTTGACTGGCGCTTCAAGAGGAAGCACCATCTATTATTCGGCGTTGCACCGATTATCAGCGACAAGACTTCTACCATCGAGCGTACCATCGAATATGAGGGACAAACTTTTAATATTGGGGCTTCGGTCAACGCCAACATCAAGTCCCTGGCATTCGCGCCCGGATATCAATACGACATCATTCGCCGCAACCAGGGCTATCTGGCATTTGTGGCACAAGTGAACTTGCTGAAGACATCGGCAACGCTGAAGGCCACGGGGACCCTGGACAACGAGAGCGCGACGGGAACTGCTTCAGGGTCCATCTTTGCCCCTCTGCCGGTCGTCGGCACGCGTGTTCGCTGGTATCCTATTCCCGACTCCAATCGATTTGCACTGGATGGCGGAGTGCAAGGGATGTACTTTTTCGGCTACGGAGATTTTCTCTCTGCAAACGGCGCGGCGATCATAAAGCTGAAGTCTCGATTGAATCTGCGACTCGGCTACCAAATGGGCACTCGTCTCACCATCCATGGATCTGATAATACAATCGGCATACGGCTGATGCAGAAGGGACCCGTGGCAGGGATCGAAATGTCGTGGTAACAGGGGCGGGCATTCGGTCTCGATTCCGAAAATGAATATGTCCGGAGTATGTGTTTTTTCGCCGAAGTTAAATCTTAAGCCGCACCTTCGGCGCCCTCGTGACGCACATCACCAATCCCGGCCTTACAAGGCTGGTCCTGCGGTTAAGACTCTCGGGAGCATCCTTGCCGGCCATGTCCCGATTCCTTTACACACGTCGCTGGATTGTCCCGAGTCCGAGCTTTTTACTTCACCGAGTAGCCGCGGGAATCAAGACAGGCAGAGAACGCACGCTTGAAATTGCCGATCTGCTGATCGTACGCGGCTTTCTGCTGCTTATACTCTTGTTGGATCTGTGCTCCCGCCTGACTGGCCGCTTGATCCTTAGATTCGGCGTTTGCCTGGCGCTGCTGTCTGCCGCCTCGCACCGTTCCCACCGTTGCGCCAATTGCAGCACCCTTGCCGGCATTACCGGAAATTGCCCCAATCAATGCGCCCCCAGCCGCACCTCTTGCTGCGCCGCGCAGCCGGCCGCCTTTCGCTTCCTGCGCGGACTCTGCGCCCTGAGCTTGCGCCGCCTGGATATCGGCGGAAGTCGGCGCTGCCGGCGGCGCCATCTCGGGATTCACGCCGGACTGGTTTTGTGCAAGATCGTAGCATTCTGATTCGTCGATGAGCTGCTGATCCTGACTCTGGTTTTTGCCCGCAAACACATATAGGCCCACCTTCTGGGCTGCGGAAAAGGATGGGACTGGTTTGGCTGGAACTGCGGGCGCGGATGGCTGGCTGGTACCGGCAGGTGTTGATCCAGCATTTTCGGACTTCTTGCCGCAACCCGACAGGGATAGAAACAACAGACAGAATACGACAACAACGGAGAATGTCATTAGCTTCCAAAATGTTTTCATCACCAATACCCCCAATATTCAAGATTCAGAATCGTTCACAGGTATCAACACCAACATGACGGCTGTTCCACTATGCTTCATGACCGGCTGCGCGGGATGCTCAGGCGCGAAGGGGCGTGACTCCGTAGACTCGGGCAAGATCGTTGATACCGCTGCGCAGCACGCCCCAGTATCGTTCTGCCTGAGTTCCGTAGTTGCCGCGAACCATCACTTGATTGATGCGCCGAGCGTTTTCCACCACTCTCTCCACCAGCGGTTTGGTCTCCATCCACGTGTCGGTAGCATCGAATTTGCGCCGCAGACGATTGGTCGACCGGTTCAAATCACCAAGCGCATCATCGAGGTCGTCCTTGGTATTATTGGCCTGATCCTTGCGTCCCTGGCTGATGGTTCGCCGCGGTTTTGCCCCGCTGTTCTGGATATTTTCGCCGCGCTTTTCCGCCCATTTGCGAAACTCGTCCACTCCGTTTTCGACTTTGCGGATGCGATCGGCAACGTATGCCTTGGTGTAAGCACTCTGCGCGGGCACGGACCATGCGAACGACAGCATCCAAGCCAGAGCGATGAAACCGACTGCCTTCTTAAGAATCATGTTTATTCCTCCCCGTTATGTTAGTGGCCCGCTGCATGATTTCGTCGGGCAACTAAAACCCTTCCCCGATGCAGACCAAACCGCTGTTCCTGGAAACGACTCCGCCTCGCCTAATGCAGCATTACCCCCATGCGCCGCCTCGCTACGAATCTTAATGAATAGTGCGGATTAAGCCTCATCGAGCTGTGGTCTTGTGTTGTTAACGCCTCCGCCCACGGCTCACAGAACGCTGTGAACTCTGGTATCGCTGGGTTTGGTATGCGCCCCTCTGCCGGTTCTGCCTTTCTCTGTCCAGACTCTGAATTTGACTGCTTTGCACCTCCGGCCGGGAGTAGTTCTGCGTCCGGGGCTGTGCGCCCGATGCAGTTGCATTGATCCCGGCGCCCTGGGATCGCTGTTGAGCGTCAATCGGAGTGGGTTTGTTTACGGAGTTCCAGTTTCCGTCCTCGTATTTCTGCCAACCGCTTCCGGTATTTTTGTAAACGTTTCCGTCCTTCCCGGCATACATGTCGCCGCTTGAGCTTCTGCCGGCATAGACGTTGCCACGATCCGTGCTGGCGCCAACAGCCTTGGCTCCCGTAGTCGATTGCGCCCTGGCAATAGTTCCCTCAGAGGTGGTCACGTGCTGAGTTAACACCGCCTGGTTCTTGCCGGCGATGACTGAACTCCCCCACTGACCATATGGATTCGATCCCTGCCGCGTCGCGGCGGCCGTTCCCGTGTACGGGTTGTACGCCCGGCCCGCGGCTGCGCTTCCGTAAGGAGTCGAAACCCTCGCGCCCTGCGCATAGGTGCCTGTATATGGGTTATACGCCCGACCGGCGCTGACAGCGCCGTATGGGCCGTAGGCCGTAACGCCGCGGGCATAGGTGCCCGTG
>DATJPG010000161.1:0-65093 GCA_035506515.1 Acidobacteriota bacterium | reverse complement strand
GATGCCCGCAAATTCCCCGCCCAGGCGGCACATCCGGCTTTCCAGCCAGTTGCCGTGATTATCTGCGATGAGCCCCGCCAGAGATTCCACCAGCCCTGTGCGATCCTTGCCGATGACCGTCATAACCAGTTGATTTTGCATAGCGCCCTCCTATGGGCTTTTGCGGTTGTGCGCTCCTAATATATCGGAGTCAGCGGCAGGAAGTCAGAACAAAAAACAAATTCAACGCTGGGGCCCTGCCTCCGGGATTCCGATTATGTTTTGCGGGATCGCATCCGGGGCCGATCCGCTTCTGGCAGGCGGAGCACCCCCGGTTCTTAGTACGATTCGTCCTCAAGCAGTGCATCGATCGGGATGGGTCCCGAAAAGCGGTGATAGACCCACGCCTGATAAATGATCACGATGGGGACCATCACCAGGGCTACGCCAAGCATAATGGCGAGCGTCAGGGGACTGGACTGCGTGTTGAATGCGGTCCGCGAGAAGGCCGGATCCAGACTGGAGGGAAGAAGCGCGGGATATAGTCCGGCTACGGCAAAAAGCGTGCACCCGACGATCGTGACGCTCGAAGAAAACCAGGCCTTCCACCATGCCTTCCGGGCGATGAAAACCCGCGTGCCCAGCAGCCCGATCACATACAGAAGCGGCAATATCAGCAGCACCGGTTTTGCCATAACGTTTTGCCAGAGCGTCGTTCTGAACCAGGTATAGGAAAGAAAAGCGATCGCGACAATCAGCAGCACCGCCCATAATTTGGCGGCGAGTCTTCCGGCGCGTTCCTGTAGAGCGCCTTGCGACTTTGTCGTCAACCATACGGCACCATGCACGCAGAAAAGGAGGACGAAGTAAACGCCCCCAAGCAAACCGTAAGGATTCAGCAAAGTGAACAGGTTGCCCTGGAAGACCCCGTCTTTATCGATGGGGATGCCGGCGAAAATATTGGCGAATGCCACGCCCAGGAGTAGCGCCGGAACAAAACTGCCGACGAACTGGCAGCCGTCCCATAGCTTCCGCCACCACATCGCGTCCTCCTTGCCGCGGAACTCGAAGGAAATCCCGCGGAGAATCAAGGCAAACAGGAGGAGCATCAGCGGCGTATACAGCGCAGAAAACATCACGGCATAAGTTCCGGGGAAGGCGGCAAAGGTCACTCCGCCTGCGGTGATCAACCACACTTCATTCCCGTCCCAGAACGGGCCCACGGCGTTCAGCGTAATCCGGCGCTCCTGTTCATTTTTTGCCAGGAACGGCCGGAGGATGCCAAGCCCGAGGTCAAACCCGTCCAGCATGAAATATACCGCCCAGAGAACACCCCAAAGAACAAACCAGATCGTGGGTAACATGGTTCACCTCCCACCCGCGGAAAGCTCCGTCAAGGGCTGCGAACCAACGGGTCGAGGCCCCTTGCGGGCATATTTGAACAGGAGATAGAAATCGACAATTCCGAGCAATCCATAAACCAGGATAAATGCGATGATGGTTGCAGCCACCTGAGAGACTGCAATCGGGGAGGACGCGTCAGAGGTTCTCATCATGCCGTAAATGATCCATGGCTGTCGACCCACCTCGGTAAGGATCCAGCCTGCCTGGCAGGCAAGATAGGGCAGGGGGATACACCAGACCAGGACCTTCAGCAATCCGGGCGACTCCATGAGTTTGCGTCGTCTTTTCCATGCCCAGAGACAGACGGCAATGAACAGGACGCCCAATCCCACCATGAATCGGAAGGAAAGGAAGTTGACCGTGACCGGAGGCCGCTCGTTCCTCGGGTATGATTTCAATCCTCTGACTTCGGAATTGGGATTATAAAATGCCAGCATCGACAGGAGTTTCGGAATGGCCACGAGCTGTATGCTGTTACGCTCCTGGGCCGGATCCGGCCACTGCACCAGGTTGAGCGGAACTCCGCTGCCCGTGTTCCAGATCGATTCCATGGCCGCAAATTTGGAGGGTTGCAACTCTCCGACCATTTCGGCATTCATGTGCCCGTGTGCCGCCTCGAAAATTGAAAAAATAAGCGTGAACAGCAGGGCGACTTTGAAGGACTTCGTGAAGAACGCGACTTCATTCTTCCGCAACAAGTGCCACGCTGAAATACCGAGAACGAAAAATCCACCGAGAATATAAGCGCTTCCGACGGTGTGAATAAAGGTCAGTGTCGCATATCTCTGCGTCATGATGGAGAACAGATTTGTCAGCTCGGCGCGCCCGTTGCGTATGGCGTAGCCGACAGGATGCTGCATCCACGCATTCGCGGTCAGGATCCAGTAGGCCGAGATATTGGACGCGATCGCCACAACCCAGATACACGCGGCATGCGCTTTGGGCGACAGCTTCTTCCATCCGAACAGCCACACCGCGAGAAACGTCGATTCCAGAAAAAAGGCGACCGTCGCCTCAATGGCGAGGAGGGAGCCGAAGATGTCGCCGACAAAGGCAGAGTAGCGCGACCAGTTGGTGCCGAACTGAAATTCCAGCGTGATGCCGGTGACGATCCCGATCGCAAAATTGATCAAGAACAGCTTTCCCCAGAATTTTGCGGCTCTCAGGTAATCCGCATCGCCGCGTCGCACATAGAGCGTTTCCATGATCGCCACAAGGATCGAGAGCCCAACCGTCAGAGGGACAAAAAGAAAATGAAAGCACGTAGCCACCGCAAACTGCAGGCGGGACAGGATAACCACATCCACGACCGTCTCCTTTCTTCATTCCTATTTGGCAGTCTTCCGGGCGCGCCTTTTCTTGCGAAAAGCGACTCCGGTTTTGCCGGGATTATTATTGTCTCTGGCAAGATGATCGAATCGTACAGATTTTAGGGAATCCCCAATCTGATCGGTGATCTGTGCCCAGGCAGATTGAACGGGGCAGACAACCGCGAGCGGACACGCGTCGGGATTGTCCACGCATGAATTCAAAACGAACCCGCCTTCCATGGCCTGAACGATATCGAACAGGCTGATCTGCGAGGCCGGACGGGCCAGGGAAATGCCTCCCCGTGCTCCGCGGCTGGTGCGCAGTATTCCCGCGGCCCCCAATCGGCGGACGATGCGGCGCACGAAGGCGCGAGGCAACAGGCGCTTCCCGGCAACTTCCCCGGCGGTGATCTGCGCACCTTCGCCCAGCATCGATAGATGCAGGATAATGCGTGTCGCGTAATCCGTGTGTCGCCCGATTCCAATCATATGCAAAAGATTAAATGATACCGAAACGGTATTGTTATTAGATTGATATCCTATGTCAATACAAATAGCCGGCTGTTGGCAGTAAAAACCCCATTTGGTTTCCAGCGGTTGAATTTTCAGCTGATTCCAATTGTTACCGGAGGGAGAGGGCTTCCGGTCCCGGACGACTTAGAAAATGGGATTCTTTTCGGATCGGCGGGATTATACTCTGAGACATAAGCAGCCTCATCCGCGAACCAGGCAGGGAGATATTGTGAAAATCCGAATCTCCAAGTGGTATCTCGACTGCGTTGATGAAAGTGGGAACTTCTTCATAGGGTACACGGCGTCTCTCTCTTTCGGATTTTTCCCTCTCCATCTGGTCAGCCGGCTGACATGCATCCATGGTGACGTTGATCAGCGAACCTCCTCCACCTGGTTGCGGCACACGGATCCGGTGGAAACGGCCAGCGCTCTCACCTGGACGTGTCCGAAACTGCATTTGAAGGGCACATGGATGCCTCTTTTGGCGCCGATCTCACGAAACCTTTTTAAAAATGAGCGAGGCTCTGTTCTCTGGCATTGCGCTCAGCCGCTGTCGGAAGTCGATGTTGCCTGGAATGGAATAGACACAATGCGAGGTTTCGGTTACGCGGAAAGACTGGAATTGACCATCGTTCCCGGCGATATCGGCCTCAGTCGATTGCGGTGGGGACGATTCACAGCGCCGGGCATATCCGTAATCTGGATTCAATGGAGCGGGCGGGAGTGCCGCTCGGTTGTGCTGCTCAACGGCAATGATATGGATCAGTCCATGCTTTCAGCCGACAGTCTGGTCATGGGAGACAACCTGTGTCTGCGGTGGTCGGATTCGGCTTCCATCCGTTCCGGCCGGCTGGAGACGTCCGTTCTGGGGGCTTCCCCCGTGCTGAAAAAGGTGTTTCCTTCGTGGATAACCAATATCCATGAAACGAAATGGCGCAGCCGGGGCAGGCTATTTGTCGGCGAACAGATGAAGGCGGAGGGTTGGATCATTCACGAAACCGTCGATTTTGACGACCCGGTGCATTCAAGAAGAGGATGTGGCGAGGTTCTATGAAACACGGCGCGAAATCGTTTGCAGCGAAGTCAGGCTATGCATTGCTGTTCATGGGGATTGTTCCCCTGTTTCTTGTTTTTTGGGCCTTCTCGACTGACGCAAGAGTCTCTGTTCCCGTGCCTGCGCCGGTGGGTTTGGAATATCCTGGCATTTTGTTAGGGCTCGGCCTGATGCTGAGCGGGACGATGGCACTCTGGAAACACGGACATGGACTTCCCATGAATCCCTTTCCGCCGACGCATTACGTGCGTGTGTCGATGTACCGCTACCTGTCTCACCCTCTCTACATCGGGTTCTGTTTGATCGTTGCCTGCGCATCCGTCATTGCGCGCTCCGCAAGCGGCTTCTGGCTGGTCGCGCCCATAAGCATCCTGTCTTGTGCGGCGCTGGTGTGCGGATATGAGAATCATGATCTGGATGAACGGTTCGGTCCGCAGCGGGCAAGAGCGCTGGTCAGTCTCCCGGCGAATGATGAATCCAGACCGCGGAAATGGGATATTGCATCCGTCTATCTGCTGGTATTCGTCCCATGGCTGATCCTCTATGAATTGGCGGTGATGGTCGGTCCGGCATCGTCGTCCAGATCCCTTGCCTTGCCCTGGGAACGCCACCTGCCTGTGGTCGAATGGACTGAAGCGCTTTATGCCAGCACCTATATTTGGTCGGCTCTGACACCTTTGTTTGCAGCCA
This sequence comes from Acidobacteriota bacterium, assembly GCA_035506515.1. GTDB lineage: Bacteria > Acidobacteriota > UBA6911 > UBA6911 > UBA6911 > UBA6911. The sequence continues at coordinate 60,143 of DATJPG010000161.1, read as the reverse complement.
AACGAAAATATCTGCGCGAGTTTGCGATTTCGGGGCTGCTCTTGACCGCTATAGGAATTATGTGTTTCTGCCTTTTTCCGCTGGTCGTGCCCCCAAGATCCTTTACTCCGGGCACCATTCTTGGGCAACTCCTGGCGTGGGAACGATCGCATGACACGGTTGCAGCCGCTTTTCCTGCCTTCCACCTCATCTGGGCGATGCTGTCTGCACGGTTGTTCATGCAGTCGATGCCCCGTTTCCGGATCGTCTGGGGAATCTGGGCTGCCGCAATCGCGGTCAGCTGTATTACAACCGGCGCCCACGTCATTTCCGATCTGTTCGCGGCGTTTCTGCTTGTCCTTCTCGTGTGGAGGCGCGATATGCTGTGGACCGGCCTTTTATCGGCGACCGAACACCTGTGCAACTCATGGCATGAGTGGCGTTTCGGCTCTCTGCGCATCATCAATCACGGCGTGTATGCGGGTCTGGGTGCATTAGTCGGAACTCTAATGGTAGCGGCTCTGCTGCCGCAAACGGGAGCAATGCCATTGCTGATAATGAATCTCGGAGGGTTGCTTGGCGGCGCCATGCTGGCTCAAGCCCTGGAAGGATCCTCCAAGCTGCTGCGGCCGTTCGGTTATTTCGGCTCGATTGTCGGGTGTGCGGTTGCATTGGTTTTCCTGTGGTTGAGTGGGGCTATCGACGGCTGGATTTTTTGCGCTGCCTTTGCCATCGCTGCACCCGTAATTCAGGCTTTCGGGCGGCTTCGATGCCTGGTGCAGGGGTGCTGTCACGGTCAGAAAACGCAATTGCCGTCTCAGGGCATCCGATATTGCCATCCGAGTTCCCGGGTGTCACGACTGGCCGGGATGAGCGGCGTTCCCGTCTACCCGACACCGTTATATTCCATAGTATGGAATATCGTCATCGCGCTGGTGCTGGCGAGGCTCTGGTTCCTCACATGCTCGGCCAGTTTGATTGTGGGACTGTACTTTATCCTGATCGGGCTGGGGCGCTTTGTGGAAGAATCATACCGCGGCGAGCCGCAGACCCTGATTGTCGGCAGGCTTCGAATCTATCAGTGGTTTTGCATAGGATTTCTGATTGTGGGCGCGATCCTGACCTGCATCTCTTCGCCCCCCGCGCCGGGCTCGCTGGGATGGAACTGGCATCTGGTGCCGGTGGCCTGGATTTGCGGATTGGCGGCGTGGGCCGCCATGGGAGTGGATTTTCCTGCGTCGACCCGAAGATTCGCGCGCCTGTCGGGGTAGGTTCGATATCACGCATAAAACAATCCATGGTGTGATGCAGGCTAATGCTTTTGGTCCAATTCTCCTTTGACCCCTTCGCGGATCGGCTCAACGGTACCCAGTTTGAATGGTTTTTCCATTTCCTTGAGCTTCTGGTTTTCTTCCTGCGTCAGCTGATCCATGCTTTTTCCGGAAATCAGCGTGGGCGTAATGAATATGACCAGTTCTGTTCGAGCGGAGGACTGTTCGGTATGTCGAAACGCATTACCAATAAAGGGAAGATTCATCAGCCAGGGGACTCCTCTCAGATCTTCCCATTTGCGCTCTCTCATAATACCGGCGATCAACACGGTCTCACCGCTGTGAACCTTTGCCACAGTGTCCAGGTCGCGCCGGTCGATGACCGGCTGTGTTGACATGGCACTCCCATCCTGACTGGAAAAAGTCCGGACTTCCACCAGTTCACTGATGCTCGGATTGATGCTCAGAGTAATTTCGCCGTCGGCTGCTATTTGCGGAATGATATCCAGAACCACGCCGATGGGTACAATCAGGTTCTCAATGTTTTCAGTTGTAACCGTTGGGCCTACGCTTTGGGAAACCATGGATGTCTGCGTGAAGAAGACTTCCTCGCGGACCACGCGGATGACGGCCTTCTGATTGTTCAATGCGGATATGTGGGGGCTTGATAAAACGCGCACCTGACCCTGCCGCGAGAGCGCGTCGATCACCATTCCCACTTTGCCGTTGCTGATCGCGTACTGAACATGGCCTATGGTAGGATTGAGGTTCTGGTTTAACACCGATGGCGAAGTGAAACTGATGGAGGGATTGACTACCCCCATTGTGCCGGTCAGCTGCCCGACAAAATTGGAGCTGGGGTTTAAAACCGCTTCCCAGTTGACTCCCAATTGATGATCCTTGGCGAGGGATACCTCCACGACTCTTGCTTCTATCAAAACCTGGCGCTGCACGGATCCTTCAACCGCTTCGATATAGCCGGCGGCCTCGTTCAATAATGAGGGTTCGGCATGGATCATGACAACGCCGGCCTGGGGATTGATGAGAAGCCTGCGGCCCAACGTGTCCCGGCTCGCCATCGTGATGGGCCCCGATGTTTCCTGGCGAACTGCCGTTTCTGCCCTTTCTTCGGAAAAGAGGATGCTTTCCAATCCCAGTTTCAAATCGGTCCACACTTCCGAGGTGTTTGTTGTGACGATGCTGCTTTCGTTTTCCGAAGAACTTCCACTACTCTGTCCCGAACCGGATTGGCTTCCGCTGCTGGTGCTCGATCCGGAACTGTTGCTGCCCGAGTATCCGTTTCCTCCGGATTGCGATCGTGAGGACATGCGCATGTCCCGCTTGCCGCTGCGGGCCGCCGCAATGTAATTCAGATAAAACAGGCGCGTTTGCATGATCGGCTTGCTGATCCGCAGCAGGTTCCCGTCAAGGCGGTATTGCAGGTCCAGTCCCGGCAGGATCGATTGCAGTGCTTCTTCCAGCGTCACATTTTTCAAGTCCAGCACCGGAATGGTCGCATTGATTCCAGGATCAATGATCAGGCTATAGGCGCTGTCCCTGGTCAGCAAAGCCAGGACATCATCCAGGTGGACGTCCTTGACATTGAGCGTGAAGCGAGGCTTCTCGGTTTGTTGAATATTGGAAGCGGCATCGGTCTGAGGAGCTTGTACGGCCTGTCCTTTTGGGATATTCACGGCTAATCCCAGGATCAGGAAGCCCGTAGCCACGAGACGCTTTATTGGATACAGAGGAAATAAAACGCGAGTTTTTTGCATGAAATCTCTTTCCATGCTCCAGATCATCCATTTAGTTGTGAACTGCTACGCCAGACTCGTTCTCCTCCCACAGAGGAACTATCGGTAGGCGGTATTCTCCAACTGCGCAATTTGTTTGATGTTTTCGTTGGCGCAATAATACCCGCGGATCGTCAGTTGATATGCTTTGCCCGCGGAATCATCCATAATTTGCAGCGCGGTCAACTGGACCAGGGCCGGAAAATCCGACAGCGATTCAATGAAGGAAAAGACCTGGGAGTATTCCGATACAACCTTTATTCGAACCTCGATGGAGGGGATTCGCATCATGGGCAAATCCAGCGGATCCGCCAATTCCTCCCAGCGAGGTCCGGACAGCTTGTCCAGCGCCTCCATCGCGCTGTCGCCTGCGGGAACGTACTTGCCGCTAATCAGGGGATTCTGCAAACTCACTTCGGTCACTCGTAATCCGAAGGATCGTGCCTGAAGAGCCAACGCGTCGCTCAATGTGCCGCTGAATCGCAGCAGGGACTCACGGTTCCCGATTTTCTTGATCCTGGAGAGTTGTTCCAGCCTGACTTCCTGCAGGTCTTCTGCTTCGTGAGCCTCTGTGTGGGGGATCTTCATGTCAATGAGTGGAGCTCTGTTCGCCTGCTGCCGCATCAGTTCGCGGCATTCGGAAAGACGCGAGATGGCGGGATTGATGAACAAAAAGTATATCGCCATCGGGCCAATGCCGAATACAAGCGTCAGTACAAGCCAGCGATAGCGGCTGCTTGGGTTCAACCTCATAATGAAGGATCTCTCCTGCGGGCAATCTGGAGCTCTGTCCCTTTCAGTTGAATGCGATGAGAGTTATTTCCCGCTTCGAGGATAATGTAGTCGGGCTCGATCCGAACGAGTTGCCAGATGCCCAACCGGTCCCCGACTGCTACCGGCAATCCGTCCACGAGCGCCAGTTTCCGGCTCCCCTCGATCAGAGTTCCTGAAAATACGCAATCCGGCACCGGCGGGGGCTGCGGGGCAGGCATCTCTCTTTTGACCGGAATCGACGGAGCATCGTGGGAGGCCCGTTCCGACACCGGGTGTGTCGAGAAAGGATCTTTTGGGGGCCAGTTCTTTTCAACGCCGGCCTCCGGATGATCGTTCGAGACATACGCTATCTGCGAGAATTTCTGCAGTGCGTCTCGGGAGATGGGTGGCATAAGCCCCGTATCGGAGGGAATCGCTGCATCCTCGGATCCGGGCGATTGAGGCAGCGGAGACAGTAAGGGTTCCGTCATGCCGGGAGACGGCTGGACCGTTTCCACCTGCGCGGGTGCCTGCTTCTGCGCCCGGTAGTTTTTAAAAAAAACAAAGTCGTAGGTGGAAACTCCTGTAACCACAAGCGCCAGAAATCCTAGTTGCCATGGACTCTTCATTGGTATTTCCCCACTGCGCAAATGCAGCACCTTTCACTTCGGGTGCTCGATATAAATATCGGTGTAACACACCGGGAGTTTAGGCATGAATGGAGCCCGCAAGCTGGAGTCGCAGGAGCCGGACCAAGGACATTCTGACGATCCGCGATTTCCTGAACGGGTTCCATCGACGCTCCTTGGCTTTTCAGAAAGCCTGGGAAGAGTGAAGTTATGATCGTATGCGTTCCTCTTTCCCCTGAATGTCTTCGGGATTCAAAAATCCCTTCATAGTAAAGGTCAGGAGGCTGTTCGGTGCCTGTTCTGAGCCCTCCGCACCTGTTGAGGGTTCCAGGTCTGTGAGTTGTACATCCCCCCACGTCAACCTCTTCAAGCAGGACATGTTCCGCATCTGATTTTGAAACTTAAGCAACAGCTGCTGGGAGCGTGACCCATTCGAACTGCGAATCTCCGCCTCGAGGCTGATCTGCCACCCGTCCTGTGTGCCTTTTGCTTCCAACACGCTTATCCGCATTTGAGGTGGAACGGAGCTGGCAAGTTCCCGGGCGAGTTTTGCCAGGAGAGAATGCCTCTTGCGGAGCCACCCGTCCGCTTGTGTGGTCGCCATTGCGAAGCTGCGACTCGTCTGCAGTTCCAAATCACGCTTCAGAGCCTGCTCGTTTGTCACGGGAGCCGACATCTCTGATCTTTCCTGGGTGCTGATTTTCGATACTTCCTGATTTAATAGATAGGCTGCGCCGCCTATCAACGCATACAGGGCGACGGCGGAGCCTGCCAGGACCAATTGCCGGACCTTGCTGTTTCCTTCCTGGCGCAATTCGAACGGCAAAAAACTGATATACCGCTCAAAGTCCGAGTGCAGCGCAGCGGCGTGAACGATCTCGAATAACGGCAGCGTGTCCGCCTGGGCGGCATTGGAATCTCCTGTCGCAAATCGCTTTCCTTCCCGAACAATCGGTGTCACAGGTATTCGGAAAGAGGTTTCAAGAGTTTTTTTGATGGCGTCTGCATGAGCTGTGGCGCCAAAAAGGAAAATCTGGCTGATATTTTCGTTTCGCACCTGCTGCTTGAAATACTGAAGTGCTCTGCCAACTTCCAATTGCAGCTTTTCAGCATCGGGCTCGGAAAGTTCTTGCGCCTCCGGCGGCACCGAGGTCCCGCCGATGAGGAAATGCCTTTCCATGTTCCAGATATTGGAATGGAACAATGTAATGCTGCCTCTGTGGGCACTCACTTCTAGCAACGCGCTATTCGAGCCGCCTCCTGGCCGGCATTCCTTCAAGAGCTGGGACGCCATTTGTGCATAGGATGTGAGACCGATCATCCTGAAGTTTTTGGCCCTCGCCATCTCGATGAATCCATCTGCGACGGATTTCTGCATAACGGCGCAGAGCACCTTTTCCCGGAGAGCATCCTGTTCTCTTATCTTGCCCGCCGACCAGAATGCGATCGCTCCGGCTTCCTCTCCGGCAGGAGACAGGTTCTTCGTTTCGAACTGCAGAACTCTCTGACGTTCCGTTCTGTTCATATGCGGAATACTCAGGATCTGGTGGCGGATCGCCGGCGAGTTCATCACGATTGCCAGATCTCGAATGTCCGTTTGCACATCGAGCATGTTCTCGACGGCCTGCATGAGCTGTGAGATATTTCCTGGAGTCAGCGATTGTTCGCGCAGCAGCTGTATGCGGATCGGATCCTTTGCCGCTTCTACCGAATGCAGCCGGATGTGCAGCATGCCGATTTCAAGCAGCACAAAAGGCCTCAATCGCCGCTCAGCTCTCGCGCCAAAAATGCCTGGCATCATCGTGGACTCCTTCCTATCGCAAGGCTACCGTCTGGTGAGCCGTCCCTCCGCCGGGGCAGAAAACCGTAATGGAATTGGTCACGGGTGGTTGAGGTCCGGGACCATCCGGATCTCCGGTTACGTTGATGGCGTGAATACCCTGGGGGAGATTAAGCCCCGCTGTGGGAAAAATGTAGGAACCGTTGGCAGAAGCTGCCGTTACGGATTGCATGGTGCCATTCTGGGCAAAATATATCGTTGCCTGTCCGCCGGCGGGAACATAAGTTGGCTGGGCCGTGCTTGTGTCCAGCGCAAACACTTTGATCGCGATGCTGCCATAGATATTGTTTGCCGTAATCGGGACGGCCGGATAATACAGGTTGTCCGCCGTGGTAGCCATGGAGCGGTCAGGTCCTGCGCTGCGTATCTGGCCGCCGGAAAAATCCATGGGCGTGCCCCAGCCGTCGAGCGGCTGGCCCGTTTGATCTGTTCCTTCCAGCAAATAGGGCCCCCGCCATCCCATTCCAACTCCGCATGCCTGAATCACATAGGAAGGAAGGGCTCCTTGAACGGCCAACTCGGTCAGGTTTCCCCCGGGAATTCGCCCCATATCGCTGAGGAATCCCGTGCCGTGCGTGGAGGGATCGCCGAGAATGGCTTGATAAATCAGCTGCTGGCGCTTGACGGTTGTATCCTGGCGCGAGCTGTCGATCATGCGGACCGCCAGGGGCGCCATCGCGCCTGCCACTATGGCCATAATGGCGATTACAATGATCATTTCGATCAGGGTAAAGCCCGCTGACGAGAAGCGCCGGCGGTTTGAATTATTCATGGCTTTATCTCCGATCATTTGTTAATGGATGCGCCAAACTCATAAATCGGCAACAGAATCGATAGGGCGATAAATGCCACCAGTCCGCCCATGATGACAATTACGACAGGCTCCACAATCGTAAATGCCTTTTTGATCGCGGCCGGAACTTCCCTGTCATAATATTGAGAGACCTTTTTCAGCGTACCTTCGAGGTTGCCGCTTTCCTCTCCGGCTGCCAGCATCTGAACAACAAAAGAAGGGAATTCCCTGCTCTGGGATAACTGTTGGGAGAGAGATTTCCCGGCCTCGATCCCATTGCGTAATTGCTCAATGACGCCGCCTATTACCAGATTGCCGACCAATCCCTCGACGATCTGCAACGCAGACAATGTGTCGATGCCCGCGACATGCAGGCAACTGAAGTGATGAGCAAATCGAGAGATTGCGATTTTGCGATAGAGCGATCCGAAAATGGGAAGCTTCAGCTTGCATCGGTCTATTCTCAGCCGTCCTGATTTTGTGCGGTTTATCGCCGAGTACAGGAGGTAGGGAATTCCGAGAATAAGAGGCAACAGATACCAGCACTTTGAGAAGGCGTTGGACACCGCGATAACGACGCGCGTAGGGAGCGGAAGTTCCCTGTGGAATTGCGTCAGCAGTTTGACGAATTGAGGCAGCGTAAAGGTCATCAGCACGGTGACGACGCCGAAGAGCAGTACGATGATGAGCAACGGGTAGGTGCTGCTTTGCTTGACCTGCGACCGGATTTCCTGTCGCCACTCCAAATGCCGCACGAGTTCCTCCATGCGCGCATCCAATTGCCCTGCGGCTTCGCCCGTGGCTACCATCTGAACATAATGCCGATCAAAAATACGAGGATACTGCGCCAGAGCGTCTGAGAAAGAAGATCCGGCGGATATCTGGTTAATCAAACCCTCCGCCATGATTTGGAATTTGATACCAGAAGATTCGCGTACCAGTGATGATAAAGCCTGCATCAGAGGGATTCCCGCCTGCAGATAGGTGGAAATGTGAATCGTAAACGCCAGAATCTGCTTCGGGGCGATGCGAATTCGATGCGCTTTCAGCGAGCGGTTGTGGTGTATGTTGCAGCGCAGCAGGAAGAGTCCCTGTTTCCGCAGCATTTGATAGAGGGTATCTTCATTGGGGGCGAACTGGGCGCCCGAACAATCGATCCCGGAATCGCTGCGTGCCGAATATTGAAATATTGGCATTTTAGAATCCCTCAAAGCTTACGCGAACAGCCTCTTCAACGCTCGTGGCTCCGGCCAAAACTTTGTCTATGGCGTCTTCCATTAATGTGCGCATGCCCTGCGACCGGGCCTGGTGTACCAGTTCCTGATACGGCGCCCTTTTGACGATCATGTTTTGGATTTCGGGTGTGCTTTTCAAAACCTCGAATAGTCCCCCGCGGCCTTTATAGCCGCTGAAGTGACATTTGGGGCAACCCTTGCCGTGATAATAAACTTGATCGGATTTTTCCAGACCCAGCATCTTGAGATGGCTTGAATCGGGCCTGTGGGCTTCCACGCACGCGGGACAGATTTTTCGATACAGCCTTTGAGCGACAATCAGGACCAGGGAAGAAGCCAGAGTATGCAGCGACTGACCCATTTCGATCATGCGCGGAATGGCGCCCGCAGCATTGTTCGTGTGCATGGTGGACAGCAGCATGTGCCCGGTAAGAGCGGCCCGGACGCTGAGCTCTGCCGTTTCCTCATCCCGGATTTCTCCGACGAGAATGACATCCGGATCCTGACGCAGAAAAGACCGTAGAGCCGCGGAAAAAGTCAACCCTGCCTTTGTATTGACCTGGGCCTGGCGAATGAGGGGGATTTCGTACTCGACCGGATCCTCAATCGTCATTATGTTCTTTTCCAGGGAATTTACGAAATTCAGGGCGGAGTACAGGGTGGTCGTCTTTCCCGATCCCGTGGGGCCTGTTACCAGGATCATTCCGTGAGGCCTGACGAGCGCCTGTTTCAAATCGTTCAGGTTTGCATCGCTCAAGCCGAGCTGATCGAGGCCAACGATAAGTCTGGATCGATCCAGGAAACGAAGAACCACGTTTTCACCAAAAAGCGTCGGGAAAAACGAAGCGCGAATATCCACATGCCGCCGGTCCAACGTGTAGCTGATACGTCCGTCCTGCGGCTGCCTGGATTCTGCGATGTTCGCGCCGGCGATGATTTTGAGTCGTGCGACCACGGCATGGTAAATCGTGTTGGGAAGAGCATTGCCCAGTCGAAGCATTCCGTCCACGCGGAGGCGCGTACGAACCAGCTGCTGCTCCGGCTCAATGTGCAAATCCGTGGCTTCCTGGCGTATGCAGCGAAGAAGCAGCAGCTCCACCAGACGGACGATGGGGGCATCCTGAGCAACCTGCGCGGCCTCGGCCGATTCCCCGATGTGAGCCACTGCACTCAGAATGCAATCGTCAATCATCTGCTCCATTGAGCCGGCTTGCTCGTACATCCGGACAATGGCCCGCTGCATCGAATCCAGCGAGGAGGAAACGGCGTGGACGGTCACATTGTTTCGGCTCTCGATCTCCGAAATGGTGGCCACGTCATAGATGTTGGCCATTGCGACCGTTAAGACGCCGTTTTCGAAATGAACGGGTACAACGTGTCGTTCGCGCGCCATGGATTCAGGCACCATGATTGCATGATCCGGATTTGCCTCCAGCTGATCCAGATCGATATGCTCCGCGCCGAATTGATTGGCCAAAGCCAGCGACAAGCTGTCCGAAGATAGAAACCCCAACTTTCGCAGAATCTCGCCCAGCATTTCCCCAGTTCGTGTTTGCTGTTGCAGGGCAATGGCCAATTGGGAGCCGGTGACGGCTCCCGAAGCCAACAGCTGTTCTCCAAGCAAGCCCTTCTGCTTGGTGATGGGGTTTTTGGTTTCAATCATAATGATTGTTAATAATGGTCCGTTGTTTAACCCTACAAGCCGTTTGTTCGTTTCATGAACGGAGAGCTACATCCATTCCTGCAAACGTTTCTGGCGCCTGAAAAGATCAAATTGCGCGAGTTCAAAACACCCGTAATACCCGGCGATCAGGGTTACTTAATCCTGTACACGATGTCGTCTCCGCTCGGTGCGAGAGTCGTGCCCGCCGCCGGCGCTGCCGGGTTGACTGCCGTCTGAATGATCCCATCGGGTCCCGCGGAAAGCACCCAGACTGCATTGCTTAACGCGGGGTTAACACTGGTCATGTTCCCGATATTCACCGCATAACGATTTCCCCACGGATCAGCGGGGAAACTTGCCTGGTACGGGCCGCGCCAAACGAATTCAGATCCCGGTGCCGTTGCCACCGTGGGGTAGACATTCGTTGTTTGGGCCTTGGGTGTATTCGCCGACATTTGATTGGCAAGCAAATCACAGGTGGCTGCTGTGGTGGCCGTTCTCCACCCTGCGATGCCTGTCGGAATATTGCCGTCGCTCACCAACAAAGTGATTCCCACCGCACCCGCCGCATTCATGTTGGGCATGCGCGCCACGTCTTTGTAGAAACTGGCAATGGTCGAGCCAATCACCAGACAGTCATTTTGAGCGCGCGCTCTCTTGGAATCGTCGATATGCTTGATCACACTGGGGGTGATGATTCCCGCCAGGATTGCCACGACGGCAATCGCCACGATGACTTCAATTAACGTAAATCCTCGTTCACCTTTTCTATTTACCACAGAGGCCTCCTTTAGCCGGTTGGTGTCGCGCAAAACGTCCTCGCCATTTCAATAAGCAGGCGACCTTCAAAAGATCATTCACTATACGAACTACCGCACACCGATATATCGGCGCATTTGTCCCAAAGCCTTAAGGTCAGAATTGAATTTATTTAGTATGTGAAAAATTCGGGCTGGGTTATGGGGGCCGGCGGCGGTTTTCTTTGACAATTTCTTACGCCCGCACTAAGGTCTTTAGCAAGCGAGGCAGACATGGACATCGATCTATCTTCTCTCCCCGACCAGGTGGACACCATCCGGACGGCGTTCCGCTATATCAACCGGTTCAAGGGACACACTTTTGTGATCCGCATCGAAGGAGAGCTTCTGGACCATTCCTTTTTTCCGCTTCTTGTCAAAGATATCGTGCTTCTGAAGAAAATGGGCATCCGAATTGCTCTCGTGCCGGGCGCACGCAAGCGCATTAACGAGCTCCTCGCCGCAGCCGGAATATTCTGTCCAACCGTAGGTGGCATACGCGTGACTCCGCCTGAAGCGATGCCCTACGTGGAAATGGCAGCCTTCGATGTCTCCAATACGATCATGACGCTTCTTTCGGAAGACGACTGCGATGCCATCATCGGCAACTGGGTGAAAGCGCGACGCCTCGGCGTCCTTGACGGTACCGATTACCAGTGCACCGGCGAGACGGAAAAGGTTAAGGTGGATATTATCGAAGGCCTGCTCTCGGGAGGCTTCATTCCCATCTTCCCCAATATCGGCTGGTCGGGCACAGGCAAGCCCTACAACGTTTCTTCCTCAGAGCTTGCTTTTGCTATTGCCTCGGCGCTTCACGCATCCAAGCTTTTCTTCATCACGGACTTCGGTGGGATTTCAGCCGAGGGTTTCATGATTCCTCCCGGCGTGGATATCACTCCGGACAACATCATCTCCCAGCTGACGGCGCCGCAGGCCAAAAGCTTTCTCGACCTTAATGAAAAGCTCGCGAAGAGTTATCAAATCGAAATCGTGTCTATGGCATACCGAGCCTGCCAGGCCGGCATCGAACGAGTCCACGTCATCGACGGGCGCGAAGACGGCATGCTCCTGAAGGAGATTTTTTCCAACCGCGGCCTTGGCACAATGATCTATGCGGACCCGCACGAGAATATCCGCGGAGCCGTTCACGCCGATATCCCGGACATCCTCAAAATCATGCGACCCTTCGTCAAGGAGAATGTCCTCATCCCGCGCCGCCGCGAAGATCTGGAGACGAAGATCACCGACTATGCGCTCTACGAAGTGGATGGCACGCTTCATGGCTGCGGGGCGCTGCATGTCTTCCCGGATAAAAGCGGGGAAATTGCGGGCATCGCCGTAGACAAAATGTATGCCAATTACGGAATCGGCAAGAAACTGGTTGCGTTTCTGCTTGAAAAAGCGGCCGGCCTCAATCTGGACAAGATCTTCCTGCTTACGACGCACACGGCCGACTGGTTTCTCGAGCTCGGCTTCGCCGAAGGAACTTTTGAAGACCTGCCGCTCGAGAAAAAGGCGGCTTACAACAAAGCGCGCAACTCACTGGTCCTTATGTACGACCTTAGCCGAAAGATGAAATAACAGAGACGCCTCCGTTGCCAGGCCTTGCGCCGCATGATCTGGCGTGAACAATAAGCACGAAGAGCATATAAATATCTTCTTTGCGGTCTTCGAGGTCTTCGCGGTTCAGATTTGGAAAGAATTAAACCGCGAAGGCCGCGAAGACCGCAAAGAAATAGATTTTGGCTCATTTAGCCGCCGAGCAATCAGATCGTGTGATGGAAAGGGAAGAAGTTGCGGGTCAGATCGGAGTATCCGGTGAAAAATGTAGTTACTAATTCGGTCAAGTCAGGTGCCCCGCATGATCCATGAAGGTTCTACTTCTCTGCGCCCGCTTTTAAGAGCAGCCTGTGAGGACGAGTCTCCAGAGCCTGTCTCAAAACTCAGGACCTGCCCTGGCGCATAACACAGCAGGTCCTGAGTTTTGAGACAGGCTCTCCAGCGTCGTCCGGCCGCCGATTTCCCTTCATCGAACGGCTCTGGAGAGCCGCCTTCACAGATTATCTGCGTTCGTATACTCCCGTATAGTCTCTATTATGGGATTCGTAGTTTTCTTTGAGATTGCCCCAGTAACCCAAAGACAATTCACCCGCCTCAACCTTGCCATTTGATTGTTTCACCGTGATGAGCTTGCGCCACTCCGGGGGGTCCAATTGAGGATAGTCTATCCGGTGAAATCCGAGGTATTGACTGCTGGCTTTGCGCGCCAGGGACGCATGCAAAACGATCTGGGCATGCGTCAGAATGCTTAAATCTTCGAGACTCCGGATCAGCTTGTGTGGATCCAGGGCGTGCAGCGTTGGAACCCATCTCTCCTGGATTTCCTGAAGCGATTCCAGCCCAATTCTGAAGAGCGATTCCGTTTTGTATTCGCTGCAGAAATACTGCATTGCCCGGGCTATTCCGGCGTGCAGCTCCTTCCAATCCATTCCGCCGCAGTTCCTGACGGGCGCATAGACTCTGGCTTTCTCCTCGGAGATCTGATTCTTGCACAAGATGGCTTCGCCGGCTTCTCGAGCGAATGCCGCAGCCTTTCTGCCGGCATATCTCCCCGTTGCAGCCGCGAAGCTGTGATCACCGGGAGAAAACAGCTGCGCGCCCGCTGCATACAATCCGTCGAGAGTGGTCTTCAAATCCCAGTCAACCACCAGTCCGCCGCCGTTGGCCTCCCGCCATTGAGGCAGGCTGGCTCCCTCCAGCAACGCATAGTTCTGAAGCTGATCCCTGCCGGGATCGAATCCGGAATCCGTGTAAGTATCTACAATAATCTTTCCCGTACACTCCTCTTCAAGCAGCATATTCCACACGACCTTGCGCTCGATCTCCGGCATGGACGGAAAGTCTCCGTAGAAAGGAAGCGCATACTCGCCGCCGAGCACTTTCTCGCGAATCGCAGCCCACCCGAATCCCATACGGTCGATATTCTTCTGACGCCAACCCGGCTCCGTAACGATTGGGAGCGCTTTGTCATTGGCATCGACCAACATGACGTTCTCATAGCTCGCGTCGCCCGCGCCCGTATACCATCTGTGCTTGAATCCGGGTGTGATGCCCATGACTCCGGATCTTTCCATGAGAGTCAATTCGGCGCCGGCCCTCCAGGCCATGGCGATGCCGTCTCCGGACACGGCGCGAGGCGACATGGTGTTGTAGCCGGAAAGCTCCGTGTTGATCAGCCAGATCGATCCGCCCGAAGATGAACAAAGGATGGTGGCCTTGGATTTGAAGATCAGGAATTCGCCTGTTCGGGAATTGACTCCGGTAGCTCCGACGACCCTGGCCCCCTGAAGCCCTTTCTCCGTCAGCAGGCTGGTGGCCATGACACGGTCATGAATTTTGACGCCCAGCCGCTCACATTCTTTCTTCAGCGCCGGCTTAAAGGTAGTCCCCCAGACGCGAATGACAACATTGGTGTCGTGAAAAGGGTTCATGCGCGGAGAGATCAGGAATTTGGTTTTTTCGTCGCGGCCTTCGACGCCCAGGAACTCGTCGTCCGTATCCCGAATCTTGCCTCCCATTTTCTCCAGTTCCAGAAGTGTATCGTAATTTTCGCGACACTGAATTTCGCGGCCGATGCCGCAGTTATATCCCCCGAATCCGCCGGTCAGCATTTGAGCCCATTCGTCCGGATTGACCCTAGAGAGAGGATTCGCCGGGGCATCGCACCAGTGATCGCATCCGGGGCCTCCGGCGCCGCTGCGGATCGTGGCCGATTTTTCGACAAGAGCGACTTTCACCCCTGTCCGAGCAGCACTGATCGCAGCCCAGCAGCCGGCGATGCCTCCGCCGAGGACCAGCACATCGGTTTCGATTTCCTGTTCCTGATCGTAACGGATTGCGTAAGGCCACACAGGTGCATGTCCATCATTCCCGACAAATTCATGAAACGTAGTCATAACGTTCTCCTATTGGAACAGCGGTGTTTCCACGGCGATCAAACACGGAATATTTGACCGGTGTTTTTGCGCTTCCAGTATCCCCTCTGCTGCAGGGGCCAATTGAATTTGATGGCGCCGGGATGCGGGCAATCGTTCACGCAAGTTCCGCAGTACCAGCATTCCTCGGGATGCAGGATAATCGGGCTCCTGCCGCTCTCCGGATTTGGGATGAACACATCCATGGGACAATGCTCCACGCACGTATTACATCCGTCACACATCCCGGAATCGAAGATTGCGGGCCGGCCCGGCGTTGCGACGTTGGGAATGGCATATACCGTCATAGCTCACTCCTTCTCGAGTGACAGATCTGTTTTGTAAGCAGGCTCCTAGAACTGGAAAGGATTATATCTCACATGAGGCTGATCCGTGCCTGTTCAGACGCACTATTATCGGAGGCGGCCGTTGTTGACTTCGATATGGCGTTTGTTACACTTGGATTACAGATTTGCGTCGTTGCGGTATAGCACACGAGGCATCCAGGTGAGCGCACAATTCAGGCTTAGTCTCTGGTTGATGGGCATGACCCTTGCCTGTCTTTGTTTCGGCTTTCAGAGCCAGGATAACAGGCAACCGTCTCCACCCATCATTAAGGTTCAGGTCGAGACCGTATTTGTGAACGTTTCGGTTACGGATCCTTATGGCCGATACGTCACCGGGCTTGAAAAAGAAAACTTCAAGGTTTACGAGGATCAGGTGGAGCAGGAGATACTCCATTTCAGCCAGAAGGCTGCGCCCATCAGCGTCGGCTTGATCTTCGATGTCAGCCGGAGCATGGCCGACAACTTCAATATCCGGAAGGCGAAGAACGCCATCATAGGATTTTTGAAAGATGGGGCGGAGGAGGACGAGTATTTCCTTGTGACATTCAACACCAGGGTAACGATGGTGCAGACATTTACCCGCAGCAGCCAAAGCGTGCAGAACGAAGTCGCGGTGCAGAAACCCGGCGGGTCTACCGCGTTGTATGACGCGGTGTATCGAGGGTTAGACTACGTCACGCGCGGCACAAACGAGAAGAAGGCCATCATCCTGATTACGGATGGAGAAGACAACAGCAGCCGTTATTCGCCGTCGGAAGTTCGCGAATTTGCGAAGGAACTGAGCGTGCAAGTCTATGCGATCGGGATGGAAGGCCTCCTGGGCTATGGAAATGCCGTGATCCAGAACATCATCAGCCTTACGGGAGGGCGCTCGTTCCGTCCCACCAATTTCAATGATCTCGACTATTACATCGGACTAATTCATGCCGAACTGCGCAGTCAGTACGTTCTGGGATATAGCCCGTCCCGCCAGGTGCACGACGGGAAATGGCGCCGTATCCGGCTCAAGCTCGATGCTCCGGCGGGAATGCCCAAACTTGTTATAAATGCAAGGGAGGGGTACTACGCCCCGAAAGATTAATCCTCCTCACCGATCTGATTTCTGGCGAAATTCATCAGCGGTCGGGCGCTGACAGGGAAGAACGGATTCCAGATTCCCAATTGTGTAGCTTGCATTCTCATCTGGAATCGAGAATCGAAAATCAACGCCTGCGATTGATGAGCCTGTCGTCTCTTCGATCAGACGATCACCGGCGGGGAGGACGCGCGAAGCGACAGGCCCCGGTTGGCCAGGGATTCGACCATGTGCTCATGGATCTGCTGATCCAGCAGATACCATGTCCGGCCTTCTTCCTGAACCCGCACGGCGAGCCCCTTAGCCTCCAGGAGCAGGCACAGTTGCTGCTCGCCGGGACTCAGGCCGGCGATATCCGACCGGGCCATGCCCTGGCTCCCGGGCTCGAATTTCCGCAGGAAATTGCGGATGAAGATCTGGCTATCCGCCGAATCGAGTGCGGCCGCCGCAGCGAACCAGCGGTCTTCCGGGGCACCGAAAAAGTACGGCCCGGACGCATAGGCCAGCAAAAACACTACGATGTCGATAAACGCCGCCAGTGCGAACGCGAAGATATGGCGGCTTGTGGGAGCGGCGAAGAGATCCGTAAATGCAATTAAAAGGTCTTCCTGCCCTGTGGCTGACCGGTCGACAAATTCCGTATAGGAAGGTACTGCCGGTTGCTCGAATGAATCCAAGTGCGCGATTGCCTTTGCTTCCTGCCAGGGAATGGTGTCGAAGACCTGCCGGTAATTTCTAAGCTGGATTTCTGTCGAATCCAGCGGCCTGAGATTCCGGCGGAAGTCGGCCAATGCCTTCTCGGATTCCTGAATGCGCCGGACCGATTGACGCTCCATTTTGGCGTACCGATCAAATGCGGTATATCGCAGTCCCGGGCCCGTGCCTTCGTGATAGCTGGAACTGTATGTCTGAGCTTCCCGGGCAACCGCATCCCGTATTTTGGCCAGGTATGGATCGGAGTCTTGTGCTCGGGAAATATAGCCGTGCGCCTTTTCGGCCTCTGTCATTTCATCCAGCGCCAAAACGTGTCTCTGTCCCTCGCTGACCGCGGCTGCGAGCAGCTCCTGGGACTGTCCCGCCGCCTGATTGAGAGCGTCATACAGCTTCCGTTCGATGACGGCAGGCCGTTCGCGGGCCGAAAACCACGTGTAGAGGCTGCCGTAGGAGAAGCTGATCGAAATAGCGGCCGTTACGACATACACCGCAATCAGCAAGCCGCGTTTGGATTTTGTGAATCCGATCAGCCAGGCGACAAGAACGAGCGCCGACTGGATACCCAGCGATGCCAGCAGCGCAAACCAGGATGAAAGATAGAGTTCCATTCCTTTTTGGGTGGTGTACCAGGAGACGATCGCAAGCAGGCAGCTCGAAACAAATAGGGCTTTTACCATCGGGCGGCTGACGCTTGACTGGGTCGAACCAACACCGGGGGATAGAACAGGCATACGACCTCCTTGTGGATAATTTCTACAACGTTCCGCCGCGGAAAATAGTTCCCTAAAAGAGAGTATTTACCCGCTGGCATGGGATAATGAATTGTCTTACACTGAAGATCTGCTTATTGTGAACCGGAGGATGCATTGCAGGACAAACAATTGCCCATTACGTGCCCGCTCTGCGGGAGAAAGAGCGAATTTTCCCTCGAGGATCTGAAAGAAGGAGCGCTGCTGCAGTGTCCCAAATGCCAGGTGAAACTTAATCTTCATGGCCACATGTGGGAGGAAATTCAAGCCGACATCGCCAAAATGAATCAGGAGAAATGAACGCCGATTCGGAAGTTGAAAGGGGGATGTATTGCACAAGTGCCGCACCTTCGGCGCTTGTCGATATACTTTCGTCCTTTCCCGACCTTACGGTCGGGCCTATTTTGCGACGAGCCTTCGGCTCCCAGCGGACATTTTAGAGCAGCGTTTTGTGGAGCCTCGGAGAGGCGATAGAGAATAGCCGCGGTCGTAAGGCCGTGGTTGAGAGGGTTCAATCAATGGATTGCCGAAGGTGCGGCATAAGATCCAGCTTCGGCGAAAATAGATTTTCAGGGATCAATCGATTGAAAATAAAGAACAACAACATACTCCGGACATATTCAATTTCGGAATCGGGGACGAAATATTGAGGATGCTGGCAGGACGCCCGGCTCCCGATCAATTTGACTTATCTCTCGACTCGATTTAAAATACAGTTCCCCCCTTAAATGAATTCCCGTGTGAGTACTGCGATGAATGACAAACCCCGTGAGGGCAGGGTTGTGGAAATCCTGCTGGTGGAAGACAATCCGGGCGATGTTGCCCTGACGCGGGAAGCGCTGGAGGCAACTGGGAATGCCTACCACATGCACGTTGTGGGCGACGGAACCGATGCCATTGATTTCCTGTTCCGCAGAGGGAAGTTTTCGCATGTGCCTCAGCCGGATATCGTTCTGCTGGACCTGAACCTGCCGAACAAAGACGGACGCACTGTTCTCTCCGAAATCAAGGCAAACGCCGATCTAGCCCAAATCCCCGTCCTGGTGCTCACGACATCTCAGGCGGACGAGGACATTCTTCGCGCGTATCAGCTTCATGCCAACTGTTACATCACCAAACCTATCGACTTTCACGAGTTCCTGCGTATAGTTACTCGCATCGAAGAGTTCTGGCTGGGTGTTGTCCAACTGCCCGGCAAGGCTGATTGAATTCAGGGAGCGCTTGAATGGAGGAGACTCTCCATATTCTGTTGATTGAGGATAACGCCGCGGAAGCGTTTCTGCTTCAGGAGTCGCTCGCCCAGGTCACACATCCTCCGGACGTACTCCACGCGGAAACCCTGGAAGTGGCTCTGGGTCATTTGAAAGAAGCGCCCGTGGACGCCATCCTGTTGGATCTTGCATTGCCGGACAGCGAAGGCCTGGCTACTCTGGATCTGACAAATGCTGCGGCGGACTATCTCCCCATCATCGTGCTGACCGGACTGGAGGATGAGGCCGTCGCCATCGAGGCCGTACGCAAAGGAGCTCAGGATTATCTGATTAAAGGGCAGACAGGGGCGCGGCAGCTCATGCAGACAATCCTCCGCGCCGTCGAACGGAAAAGGCTGGAACGAGCTTTAGCTCAATCCGCCCACCGGAATCTCTTGCTGGCGGAGATTTCGGCAAAAGTTGCCGCTCAAACGGAAGTAGAAGGGCTGCTGGAGACTGTTGTGGATGCAGCCCGCCAACTGACATCTGCCTGCATCAGTTGTTCCGGAGCCGGCTATGAAAGCGGCAGATTCCGTTTTTGCAAAATGTCCCGGAAGGACGAAGTCCCCGGCGGAACAACCGCGGATCCCAGCCTGGGCGAAGAGATCTATCTCGATCCTGCCAATCATCCGGCGTCGATCCGCTTGTCGGATGAAGAGCTGCGCAGCCACGCGCGGTGGTGGGGCTTCTCCGGTGAGGCTGGAGTTGCGCGCAGCATCATGGGCGCACGCTTCGTCGATGTGCACGGCAAAGCCACGGGCTCCATTTTCGTGAGCGAAAGAGAAGGCGGCGGAGATTTTAACGAAGAAGATGAAGCGTTGTTGCAGCAGCTGGCATTTATCACGTCATTGGCCCTGCAGCACATCGAATCCCGGAAGGCCGCCGAAGCCGCGAGCATCGCCAAAACACAGTTTTTGGCCAATATGAGCCACGAATTGCGCACCCCCATGAATGCCATCCTCGGCATGACGGATCTCGCCCTGGCCGAAGAGCTTCCGCCCAAAGTCCACGATTATCTCCAGATAGCCAAGGATTCGGCGGACTTGCTGCTGGATATTCTGAACGAGATTCTGGATCTGTCCCGCATCGAAGCGGGGCGCCTGGAACTGGAATCCACGGCCTTCAGCCTGCATAAGGCGGTGGACCAGGTGATCAAGACGCTGCGCCTCCGGGCCGGGGAAAAAGGGTTGGCGCTGATTTTCAATCTCCCGCCTCACGTGCCCGACCTGTTGATCGGCGACCCGCTGCGTTTCCGGCAAATCCTGATCAACCTGGTCGATAATGCCATCAAGTTCACACCAAAGGGGAAGGTCGCCGTCAGAGCCGAAGTGCTGGAACAAACGCCGGAAGCGGCGTTGCTGGAATTTTCCGTTTCCGACACCGGAATCGGGATCCGCCCTGAAGACCAGGCGCGGATCTTCAGCCCTTTCACGCAGGCGGATGCTTCCACGACCCGCAATTATGGCGGCACCGGGCTGGGACTGACCATCTCGCGCAAATTGGTGGAATTGATGAACGGGGAACTCCGCGTCGAGAGTGTGCCGGATCACGGAAGCACTTTTTATTTTACGGTACGTCTGAAAATACCGCAGATGGCTCCCGAGGAATCCGGCGAATCCAGCCAGTCCCCTCAACCGTTTTTGCGCCGTCGCGCACTGCAAGTCCTGTTGGCCGAGGATACTCCGACCAATCAAAAGGTAGCTCAATATCTGCTCACAAAACGGGGCCATATCGTGGAGATCGCGCGGAACGGCCGGCAGGCCGTGGACATGATTGCGCGACGTGATTATGATGTTGTTCTGATGGATGTCCAGATGCCGGTGATGGACGGCTTTCAGGCCACTGCGGCCATCCGCGCGATGCAGGATCCCGTCAAGGCACGGCTGCCGGTCATTGCCATGACCGCCCATGCTTTGAAGCAAGACGCAGAGCGCTGCATCGCGGCGGGAATGGATGCATATATCAGCAAACCGATCCATGTCGACGAGTTTATAGAGCTGGTCGAACTGCTCGGCGAAGCCGAGGCCGGCCGGGAGAATGGTCTCCGCGGAATGAATACTGCCGCAGGGGAACCTGCAGCTGAAGATGGGACTTTGCCGCAAGAATTCCCGATCCGGCAACCTCTTTCTGGGAAATCGTCTCCGGTTTTTGATCCGGCCGAAGCCGTTAAAAAGTGTTTTGGCAAACACGAATTCTTTATGGATATGGCCAGAAGTTATCCGGATGAAGCGGACGCCTGCCTTCGCGCGATAAAAGAAGCGCGATTTCAGGGCAACACGGAAGCAGTGAAAAATGCGGCTCACCGGCTGAAGAATACGGTGGTGTATCTCGGAGCCCAGCCCGCGATGGACGGAATTGTTTCGGTCGAAAGCGCCGCCAAATCCGACGATGCCGCGGCGCTCGATCGGTCTCTGCAGCACCTGGAAATTTGCGTGGAAGATCTGAGGCAAGCTCTCGCAGAGCATTGCCAAAAGAACTAGGATTCAGAATATTTCTGAGTTCGGACTCCTGAATTCTGTTTTTGCGTTTCCTCTCAAATCACCGCATCGATCGTCAGGATATCTACCAGGCCCCTGCAGCCGTATAGCGCAGGCAGCACGCGCTCCGACGGATGCTTCCTGCGCAGCTCCGTTACTTTTTCGGTTCCGGCGCGATAGGATGGGAGGTACATTCTGCCGAATAGCGGGTGATGTCCCCATACTCCGGACAGCTTCTCCGCCCGTTCTTCCGAAACGAGATAGTCGTGCCGCAGAATCGCCGCCACGTCCCTCTGCGGGATGCCCTCCTTCCATATCAGATAGGAAGATTGATTTTTGGCATCGTCCTGGAGCAAGGCGAGGAATGCGCCGATCTGCATGTCCCTGTCGGGGAGCTGGTCGATTTCGGTAACGCCGTAGGCAATCAGAATGGCGTTGTTCGCCAGACCTTCCAGCAGCGTTGCCCCCAGCGTGTTCATGGGGAGCACCGTGGCTTCAAAAAGCACCTTTTCCCGCTCATACAGGTTTTGCAGGTATGCGTACGTGGTTACATGACCGGGAACGATTTCATGGCTCACCAGCTGCTGGAATTCGGGGATCGAAATCTGCAACGAGCTGTTAATTTCGTAATTTGCCTCATATTCGGGGCTTCCGTCCGCCTTGCGCGCTCGGCCGACGTAGTTCATCGATCCGGAGAAATAGGATCCCGTGATCGGGAAGAAACGAATATTCGAGCGGGGGATCGGGTGAAGCGCCTTGGGCAGATACGGCAGCAGATTTTTCTGAGCCAGCTGGTCAAACTCGGCGACGAACGCCGAGCTGATTGCGGGAATCGAGCTCCGCGGAGTCATTCGATCCGCTCGCCACGCATCGACGGCGGCATGCAACTCCGTGCTCCCGGAGGAGGGGTACCCGGCCCGGTCCAGCAGCTCGCGCACCCGTTTCCGTTTGGCCCCGGGATTCGATGGCTGCGGTTCGCAGCCGGTGGAAGCCCGGACACAGCGTTCATACGGAACGGTCTCACCCTTCCCGAGCATCTCCATTGCCAGATCCCACATCACCTCGAGGCTCTTGACCAGGCCCTTCAGATATCGCCGCCTTCTCGCAGGCAGATCCTTGGATCTTTCCGCGATTCCCCGGATTGCTCCGCGCACGTCGATCGCATCCAGATAGGCATCGATTGCCTCCCGGTCCGGAGACTTGGCCTGAATCCCCCTGGTTTGACGGAGTCGAGCCGCCGTCGGATGCGTATAGGCCGGGGGCAGCGGCATACCCGAAAACCAACTGTCGGCGACGAATCGTCCCTCTCCCGAATGATGCAAAACATCTCCGCCCCAAAGCGTATCAATGCCGAGAGTAGCATCTGCAACACAGCGATCGAGATCCGAAAGCTCCCTGACTGGATTCATGGCTATTCCTCCTTGGCGCGGCGCACCGATTTGAACCAAAGGTAGAGGCACACTGAGATGAAAAGAATTGCCGAAACACTTTGAGACAAAGCCTCATTGTCAAAAAAAGGTGTTTTGATCTTGGCCTCACTATACCACGGGAAAAGCCGCAACGCCGCTCCAAAAACGCCGCCCAGCGCGCCCCCGGCCATCAGCCCGGATGCGATGATCACCCCCCGCTCGCGCATCCCCGCACCGCGTGCATCTCCTGCTCTTTCGGACTTTTTCCCGATCCAGTGTGCGAGAAAGCCCCCGACAAGCGCTGGAGTGTTCAGTTCGAGCGGCAGATACATGCCCAGCGCAAAGACGAGCGCCGGTATTCCCAGCATTTCCATGATGAGGGCCGTCATGGCGCCGGCGCCGAACAGGATGTAAGCAACCGGCTGATGGCTCATGAAGCCTGCGACCAAAGCCTTCATGATGGACGCCTGCGGCGCAGGCAAAACGACACGCAGATCTCCTGCCGCGGCGTCTCCGAACTGGTATGCCTGTGCAAGCATTGCGATCGTGAGGCCGGCGGCTGCGGAAGCGGCGATCACTCCGAAAAATTTCACCTTTTCCTGGGCCGCCGGCGTGGATCCGAGCCAGTAGCCTGTCTTGAGATCTGTGATTGCCTGTCCGGAGACGGACAGGGCGGTACAGACCATTCCCGCGATGGCCATTACAAAGAACATGCCGGTGGTGCCCGAGAGTCCAAATCGCAGCAGGATGACGGCCGAGATGATGATGGTGAGCATGGTCATTCCCGAAACGGGATTGCGCGCCGTGGTAGCGATGGCATTCGCCGCCACCGATGCAAAGAAGAAGGAAAAGATCACGGTGAGCGCAAGGCCGCACGCGACCACCGGCAAGGCTGCATCGAGTTTTCCCAGGAAAACGGCTACCCCGATGGCGCTGAGAATAATTCCGGTGAGAATCGTTACCGTAGAAATGTCCCGGTCCGTGCGTTCCAGCCCGTCGTTGTGCCCTTTGCGAAAGGCCCTTGCCGCGATGGCGAAGGAGCCTGCGACGATTCTAAGAGATTTAATAATCCCGAAGATCCCCGCCGTCGCGATTGTTCCCACGCCGATGAAGCGGACATACCCGCGGAAAATTTCGTTGGCCGTCATCTGGGCGATCGGCGTCGTGGCGGGATATACGGCGATGTCTGGGAAACGGCTGCCAATCATCCAGATCAGCGGCACAAGAACGAAATTGGAGAGGACGCCTCCGGCGCAGAGCACCATCGAGGAGCGCAGTCCCATGACGTAGCCGAGCCCGAGGATGAAGCTGATGGCGTCGAAGCGGAATACCACCCTGGCGTGCTCAGCCAGCGTCCGCACGACTGGAATGAATTGAAAATCGATGAACTCTTTGCAGATCTGAAAAGTCGTTAGAAAGAAATCATAGATCCCGGCGATCACCGTCGCCTCCAACAGCAGGCGCGCCTGCGAACCTCCTTTTTCGCCGGTCACGAGCACTTCGGTAATTGCCGTGGCTTCGGGGTAGGGAAACTGTCCATGCATTTCACGGACAAAATAGCGGCGCAAGGGGATCAAAAAAAGGATGCCCAGGCAGCCGCCTGCGATGCAGATGAAGATGGTCTGTACGGGGTGCGGGTCGAGTTTGAGAATGTACAACGCGGGCAGAGTGAAGATGGCGCCCGCGACGACGCTCCCGGACACTCCGCCGATGCCGGTGATGATTACATTCTCCAGCACCGTCGAACGGCGCGGGTACATCCGCGCCAGGCCAATCGCCAAAATGGAAATGGGGATTGCGGCCTCCATGACTTGGCCCACCTTAAGGCCGGAGTATGCGGATGCGACTGTGAAGATGATGCAGAAAAGAACGCCCCAGCCCGCGGATCGCCACGTGACTTCAGACAGGGAAGCGTCGGCGGGAACGAGCGGTTTATAAACTTCCCCGGTTGCGAGCGGTGTGTAGGCATTCTCAAGAAGCGGCTTTTCGGGGTTCATCGATTCTCTCCACTCGAAACGTGAAATCCGGCATCAGGCCCTTACACGGCGGCCGTCAGAACTGAAATGCCCCGCCATAGTTGGTACACGCCCCAAACAGCCAATGCGATGGCAGAAATGCCAATCAGGTTTCTCCTCACCCGCGGGCCCAGTGATTTCGCGGCTGCAAACAGCAGGACCATGGCCATCATGACCGCAACGATCGTTGCATAGAATCCGGCAATCGTTGCCACGCCGTTGGCCGGCGACTTGTGCCAACCGCTCAAAACGATCGGTCCCAGGATCACGCTCCAGCCGATGTAGACATTCGGGTTCAGCCAGTTGATGCAGACGGCCTTCAGAAGGCTGTTCGGCGCCGCAGCGGTCTCGGGATCGTCGCCCGAGAAATCTCGAAACGATTTCCACGCTTCGTATGCGAGATACAAAATCAAGGCACCGCCCAGGACGCGCAAATACGACACAAGACCGGTCGGCACCTGACTCAGGACTGCAAGGACCAGAACAGCAACGGGCCCGTCGGTGATCAAAGGCGAAAAGGCGACCGGCATCGCCTTGCGCCACCCTTTGCCGACGGCCTGCGAGACCAGATACATTGAAAGTGGACCGGGGGAGACAGCGGCGGCAAAGCCGTATGTGATGCCCGAGATCAGATACGCCAACATACAATTGCTCGCTTTCGGAAAGTAGGTATATCATGGACCTCGCTTCCTTTCAGTATGAAACAGGCAGCGTCCTCAGCTAATGTCGAATAGTTTTTGCGCCTGGAGGGCGATTTGAGGGCCACGGCAGCGGCCAGCTTTTCGATTCAGGTTTGGCTTTCCCTGCCAAAAACTATGCGGCATTAGGCGAGGACGCCGGCGCTCCCGGGACAATAACCGCTGGCGTCTCATCCTTTTGGAGAAGAGAATCAGTCTATGAATTATGCAAAGCTCTTTTGCGCCGCAGCCGTGTTGACGATCGCCTGCGTTTCTGTCGCGCAGGTCGCCGATGCGCCGGACGAAGTGAAGGCGGGCATCCCCGTCAATTACACGGAAGCCAAAGTGGGGAGCTACATCCTTCCGGATCCGCTGAAGCTTGCGGATGGGAAAGCCGTGTCCAGTCCGAAGATGTGGTTCGAAAAACGGCGGCCGGAGATCGTGCGGCTGTTCGAGGATAGCCAGTATGGCCGCATGCCGGACCGCCCAAGGGATATGAGTTTTGACGTATTTGACCGTGCCACACCGGCCTTCGGAGGGAAAGCGGTGCGCCGCCAGGCGACGATATATTTCACAAAAGACAAATCCGGGCCGAGTGTGGATGTGTTGCTGTATTTGCCTGCAAGCGCCAAAGGGCCGGTTCCCGTATTGCTAAATGCTGGGTTTGCCGCCAACAACCTTGCGGTCACCGATCCCGGAGTGAAAGTGGGCTGGAATTTCG
Source organism: Acidobacteriota bacterium (assembly GCA_035506515.1). Taxonomy (GTDB): domain Bacteria; phylum Acidobacteriota; class UBA6911; order UBA6911; family UBA6911; genus UBA6911. The sequence goes on along the minus strand of DATJPG010000161.1, from coordinate 33,982 downwards.
ATCCCATAAAAAAGCAGCGCGTACCGGCAACCCCGGGTAAATTCAATTTCGGCGGAATTGATGTGGTTTCCGTCATCGACAGGGGCTTTGGCATTGCGACTGTGAACTACGCCGATATCGATCCGGATTCGCCGGCAGGGTTGCCGCTTGGCGTCCGCAGTTTATACCTGAAACCAGGGCAGACGGCGCCTGCTCCCGACGAATGGGGCGCTATCTCCGCATGGGCCTGGGGACTCAGCCGTGTCCTGGATTATCTCGAAACCGATGGGAGCGTTGATGCAAAACGAGTCGCGCTCATGGGTGTTTCGCGTTTGGGAAAAACTGTTCTGTGGACGGCGGCTCACGATACGCGATTCGCGCTGGTCATTGCGAGCTGTTCCGGCGAAGGCGGAGCCGCGCTGAGCCGTCGGAATTACGGGGAGACCATCAAACACCTGGTGGAGCCGACGCGCTATCCATATCAATTCTGCGCCAATTATGCAAAGTACGCCGATCGCGTCGACCAGTTTCCCGTGGACGCGCATATGCTCCTGGCTCTCATTGCGCCGCGGCCGGTGCTGCTCCAGACCGGCGACACGGACCGCTGGTCTGATCCCAAGGGAGAATTCCTCGCCGCGGTGGCCGCGACGCCCGTATTCAAACTTCTGGGCAAGAATGGAATCGAATCGGCGCAAATGCCGCCTGCGGGCACACCCATTCTCAACACACTGGGTTATTTCATGCATGCGGGGGGGCACGGATCGATGCCGTCCGATTGGGTGCAATTTTTTAAGTTCATGGAGATGCACTTGCAGCCGAAATAGTGTATGGGCAACCTCGAAAGTTCAAGGCTGCCAATCGCGAGGAGGACAGGATAGTGAATGGAATTCATCGGATCGGAGTGATGACGGCGGGCGGCGATTGCCCCGGTTTAAATGCGGTCATACGGGCTGTGACGAAACCGGCCCTCTCTAAATTCAACCTGGAAGTCCTGGGTATCGAGGATGGCTTTCAGGGTTTGATCGAAAACCGCATGCGGCAATTGGACAATGAATCCGTAAGCAATATCCTGACGACAGGAGGCACGATCCTGGGGACGAACAATAAGTGCGACCCGCATCGATATGCCGTGGACGTGAACGGAGTCATCGAGTTTCGCGATGTGACCGGACAATGCCTGGAGAATATCGCCCGCAACAAGCTGGACGCGCTGGTAGTAATCGGGGGGGACGGATCCATGTCCATCGCTTCCAGATTCGCGCGGCTCGGCCTCAACTGTATCGGCGTGCCCAAAACCATCGACAACGATCTGTGGGGCACGGATGTGACATTCGGCTTCGCAACCGCTGTATCGATTGCGACCGAATCCCTGGACCGCGTTCACACGACGGCCGCAAGCCACCATCGCATTATTGTTGTGGAAGTGATGGGAAGGAATGCAGGCTGGATCGCGCTTCACGCCGGGATGGCCAGCGGGTCGGACGTGATCCTGATCCCCGAGATCCCTTACGATTTCAACACCGTCTGCGATTTCGTGCTGAGCCGGTCGAAGCGGGGGAAGCGTTTCAGCATCGTGTGCGTGTCCGAGGGCGCGAAACCCGCCGGAGGAAACGTCGTCATCAGCCGCGTGGATCCCACAAGCGCGGATCCGGTGCGCCTCGGCGGCATCGGCCCGAAAGTCGCCAACGATATCGAGGCGGCAACGGGGATCGAAACCAGAGCGATCACGCTTGGCCACGTGCAGCGCGGAGGGACTCCCGTCGCGTCTGACCGCGTCCTCGCCACAGAATTTGGCAATAAGGCTATCGAACTGCTGGATGAAGGGGCGCGCGGAAAACTGGTTGTAATGAAGGGACAGACCGTAATGCACATCCCGATCGAGGAAACCGAAGGCAAGCAGCGCCTGGTGCCCATAGACCATCCGCTCGTCCGGGCAGCCCGCAATGTCGGCACCTGCTTCGGCTAATCCCCGGATCTCACGGTCGCGCAGCGGGGATGGGGAAAGGAAAGTTACAGATCTCGATAAACCGGTGAAGATCAAGAAGAGAATCGTGATGTGGATTTTTCGAAGCAGCCTGCTCATAAGGCCACAGGATGCTTACTGCTTTTTGACCTCGAAGGCCGGAACAAATCCTTCGGTCTTGAGCCGGATCGTAAAGACGGCGTCGCACCCGGCGATGAAGAGCGTCTTTCCATCCGGCCCGCCGAATGCTTCATTGGTGGCGCAGATTTGCTTTTTGGGCTCGCCTCCGTAAATAGGAAGATTGATCGTGCCAAGGAGCTTGCCTTCGGGCGACGTGATGCGGATGATGCCGGGGCCTCCGCCGCTGGAGGAGTAGAGGTTGCCCGCCTTGTCGGCTTTCTGGCCATCTCCTATCCCCACGCCCTCTGTAAAGATGCTGCCTGCGCCGAGCGTGCCGTCCGGATTGACGGCATAACGCTTGATCGTTGTGAAGGAGCTGTTCAGATACAGCCATTTGCCGTCGGGCGAAAGATTGATGCCGTTCGGTATGCCGCCGAGATCTGTGCTGCTGAGCACGAGCGATGTCTTCCCATCCTTGATCCTGTAGATGCCGTTCTGGAGCTGCTTGTCGGGATTCTTGCCCGCGTCGCGCAGACCGAAGTCATTATCTGTAATATAGACGGTATCGTCGGCGGCGATGGCGAGATCGTTTGGGCCGCTGAAACGCTGCCCGATCATGCCTCCGGACAGCACCGTGCGGGTTCCGTCTTTTTCCAGCCGCATCACTTTGCGATCGTTGTCGGCGCACCAAATCACGCGCCCGGCGTGATCCATCCCGGTGCATGACGGCCCGATCAGAATCACGTGAGAACGGCCCGATCGAGTCTGTGTGCCCACGTGTTCGGGATCGTTGCCTGTATAGCCGGCGCGCTCCATGAAGACCGAGACCTTTTTATCCGGCGTGACTTTGTAGAGGACGTTGTCGAGCAGGCCAGCGAAAATCCAATAGCCGCTGCTGCCCTCGGATATCCACAGACCGCCTTCGGTGAGTCCGAAGCCGCTGGCGAGCTCAACCAGTGGCGCATCGGGCGAGATGATCTGATCGAGCGCCGGATCGAGCCGGATTATGGAAAACGGTTTGGCTTCAGGTGGCGGACCGTCGCCCCGCATCTGCGGACCAGGCGGAATTCCCGGCGTTTGCGCATGCGCTGTCGCAATTGCAATCACGGCGAAAATGACGGCGGACCGGAAAAAGGATGTTTTCATTTCATGCCTTCACAAATAGGATCTTTGATGATTTCGGCTATCGTTTCAGTTCCTCGATGAGGCTGTCCAGTTGCTGAATCGACAGGCAGCCTCCGGTCGGCGGGCTCGGGGGGCACCCCTTGGATTTCCAGCCGTAATCCGATTCCAGCGTGTTCGCGATGTCATCTTTGCTCTTTCCCTGTTTGATCAATCCGATGAGGCGCGTGCGCATTGCTTCCAGATCGGACCGGAACTTGGCCACATCCGCCTTTGTGGAAACGGGGCCGTGCCCGGGGATTACCTTGTCAAAATCGAGGGCCAGGATTCTGTCCAGCGTTCGCGTCCACTCGAACAGGCTGCCGCCGTGAGCATAATCGATAAAGATAAAGAGCTTTTGAGCGTATGCCCCGGTGCGTGCGAGGAAGAGATCTCCGGTTTGAATCGCCTTCTCTTCGGGAAAATAGATAACAGCATCACCGTCCGTGTGGCCGCGTCCGAAATATAGTGCGCGAACTTCCTTCCCCCCGAGATGCACGGAGAATGCATCGGAAAATGTAATCCGTGGCAACCCGATCGGAGTGCCGGGGGTGTCTTCGTAATACGGCTGCTTTTTCGCAATCAGAGCATCCCTGACATTTTCGATGCGCATAGGGCCGGGCGACCATGGATTCTGCGCATACAAAGCGCATTGCCACACACACACGGTTGCAGCTATCCATGCGATATATCTGAGGGGAGTTCTGGAAATGAACAATTTGCTGCGAAAGTGGATCATGAGGCCTATTCCGGCAACTCTTATTGGGTAACCATTGAACTCAGTGCTTTTGTGCAACTGTTACTGTGGCCGATTCCATGACGATGTCGGGATCGTTCCAGCCCTTTTGTTCCATCAGCTTCTTATATTCTCTCCGGTAGAGAAGGATCGCCTCGATTCGCACATTTCCCGAAGCGGGAGCCGCGAAAAGGAATTCGCCGGAATCGGATTCGAACGGCTTGAGGCGCGTATCCATCACTACTCGCGTCGGATTCCAATAGGCGCCGGTTGGCGAAATCCCAGTCCATATTTCTTCAAGAAGCTTCACGAACACCTTTCCGGGGAGGCCGCCGTAGTTGCCTTTTGCCGGATCGCCGGATCCGCACCACTCCGGCAGGACCGGTCCCGTCTTGAGAGACAATCTGGAATCGTTGCTGGCATAAGCCCGGACTACGAGTATCAGGTGTCGAAGCGGCGAGTCGGTGGGGACGTCGTGACCTGTTCGATCATTGACGATCTTCGTCCTTACCCGGATTCCTTCCTGCAATTGTTCCGCCTCGAGGGTCAAAGTCACCGCGTTCCGGAGAAGATCGACATCTCTTGCCCCGGGCATTTTGTGGCTTACAATCGTGTTCGGATTTCGCTTGCGTCCGGCTTTATCGGGATGAGCGAAGAATTCGGCTCCCGAGTGCGGCATATGGCAATCCTGGCACGTCTTTCCTGTTTCCTTCCGGCTAAAAGGGCTTCGCAACCACTCCCCAAAGGAATCGTAGACAACCGTATTGTTAAAAACTCCAAAATGGCATGGCGCGCAGAACTGACTGCTCTTCTGAATTTGAGAATAGGTGTCCTCGCCCGGGGCAATGTCGTCCAGAGGGCCGGCAAAAAACTGATGTTTTTCAAACGGTCTCCGGAATTCGTAGGAAAGCACTCCGGCTCTTTCGGGGAATGGAAGCCCCGTGGCGGGATCGAGGCGGACATCCCAGATTTTGTGGCAGAAGTCGCAGTTGACGCCCTCCGCCTCGATGCCCTGGACGAAGGCAGGATTGATATTGAGGGGACTATTGATCGCAGCCGCAGGAACGTGGCAGGCGGCGCAGTCGCCGGTATAATTCGGAAAATCGAGTTTGTACCCCGGGCCATAGTAGGGCTTGTTCAGATCCGGGGGAAGAGGAACGAGATGGAGGTCACTCAAAAGCCTGTAGCCGTTAGCCGGGCTCCGGTGGCCGGACATATCTGTTCCCGCATGCATAGTAAGGAAACGCGGGTTGACGGCAGATTGGGAATGCGCGTCCTCTTGCCACTCGTCAACCGGAAGAGCGGGACCGGAACCAGTCTTACCTCGAAAATGACATTCGGAGCACCCTTGATTTTCACCGGAACCGCCTGACTGAAAGGAAGGCAGCCATTTGTATTCGCGATTATCCCATTTGCTGTGCCGGTGAATCGAAATCGTTATGTTTTTTCCTTCGGAGGAGGCTTCAACCGGTCCGCTGATGTAATATCCTTCAGCCCACGCGGTGAGATTGACGGAATCGCTGAAAGATTCGGGCACAGCCAGTTCGAACTCTCCCCTGGAACCGGTTGTCGCGCTGTATTCTGTTGTCTGGATCCGGACCACGGCTCCGGGAACCGGGCCTTCGTCGTCGTGAACGGCGCCCCGGATAACCCTCTCGGGCCCCGCCGCCTTCGCAGAGTCCCGGAGCCACGGGCAAAATGCAATCCCGGCCAAAATGAACAGGCCTAGGAACGCAAACTTTTTCAAACTCTTTGAATTGAAAATCCCTCCTGAATTACGGCGGGTGTTTTTAAGCAAGGGAAATATGATCATTTCTTTTTGCCCCTGAAGGTTTCTTTTCCTGCCGTTGCCGCACGAGGCACACATCCATCGCTCGACATGTGATCGGCAGAGGCAATAGTATGGAGTCCGCCGTATGCCGGTCCTCAGTCGAATTTGAATAAACTTGCGAATTAAGCGACACTATATACCGTTCATTCTTGCAGCTCAATACTGCATGCGCCTTTACAGAATGGATGCGGACCGATCAGAGAAACGAATCTGCGCTATAGGTGTATCGAAATCCCTATCTAAAACCCTCAATTCCGCTGTAAGATAAAAATCCGATCTCGATAAACCGGCAAGATCGGATGTCTTAAGATTACATATCACCCCTTATCGAAAATCATTGAGGCCCACGGAGGGGAGGATTCGCTGCCGAAATGGCAGCTTATTCCGACTATCCTTACGATCAGCGACTATAACTCATGCATGGCGCATCCATGAACACAGAGAAGATCACTGCGCGTACGGTCAAGAAGTGAGCGTTTATCGCTCTCGTGCTTTCGCTACCTCTTGCTATAGCAGTAAGTCACTTCGTTGATTCAGGAAGAGGAAGGGCGGCAGGGGTGTCGCTTGCGTTATTGATCCTTGCGGTCAGAGCGTTCTGGTACCTAAGGCGGCAAGCGTGGTTTTGGATGGCTGTTGCTGCGCTGACGATCATCCATGTTGTCTTGATCGCCGTTGTTCCTTGGACCAACAGGAGCTTCCCCGCTCCAGCTCTTTGGCCTGTCGGTATCGTAGATTTTGCGGCCATATGTGGCTTTATCAAGCTGGTCGAGAAAGCGATGAGCCGGGGCGAGGAAACCGGTTCCGCAAGCTGAAGCCCGTTCCGTAGCTCTCAACGGCAGGCCGTCCTTCCGGGGCGGCTTGCTGCTTCTGGGCTTCCATCCGGCAGCATCTTCAAAGCGAGCATCCCGGCCATGCCTTCGGCATGGGCAGGATGGAGGACACGTCTCCCCCAGTTGGAAGCTGCACAGCAACCTTGGGTTCCTGCACAGCAACTTCTTGCGGTCTGCTGTGTCTAAGCGAACAAGCGCGCCGACGTGTGTGGTGGGCGGCGAGGGCGCTGGGGAGTACGTGCATGAGCCGAGTTCCCAACGAGCACTCGCGGAAGAGTTTTATTATCCTTATCGGGCAAGTTACAGATTGCAGGTTACAGATTAGCGCTCGTATATTCAGCCACCTATTCTTCTACCTGTAACCTGTAACCAGTACCCAGCTCGTCAATTCGCCCGCTTCAATATCTCCAAAAAGAATTTCCAGAACTTCTCGACCGTGTCGATATGGATTTTTTCATCGGGCGAATGCACGCCTTCCAGCGTCGGACCGAACGATATCATGTCCATGCCCGTACGCGCCTCCTCGCTACGAACCTTCATGAATAATGCGGGTTAATGCAGTCGGCTTTACGTTTTTTGTGAATTTGGTGCGGCAGAAATAAACTTGTTCAGCGGACCACTCAGCGATTGGCTTTTCGTTCCACCATCCGCCTGAGCTTGTCAGGCAGAAGATTGCAGAAAACGCTGGTAATAGAGGGACAACACATTTTTTCCGCACACAACATTGCAGAAGGCGCTTCGGTTACAAACAACAACTTTCGAGCATCTTTGGGCATTGTATTTAATCTGGAAAGCCGCAGATCGGGCAGATACTGAGCATCAGTTAAGCGACACCTGGAGGTCTCAACAACAAGCTGCCACAGGATATCACAGATTAATAATGATGATTGCATGGGCGGGCCTCTGGTCTCGCCGATGTCCTAATCTATGAAATCTGTGCAATCCGTGGTGTTTTTCTCCTGATGAATGTAAATATCTTTTGGACGCACTACCCGGTCGTGATGTCTTATCTCAGGAGTGCTGATACAGGGTGCATTTTGGCATACAGCCTTGCGGCGTCTATTTCTTCCTGCTGCAAATGGGTCGCGGACCTTCGCACATTTCCGAGCCAGGTTTCATCGAGCTTTTTCAGCCTGCCGGCGGAGTCCAGCCTATCTATTGTTTCGTTTAATTTTGCAAGAAGGGCCGTTTTTCCCTTCGCTACTACCGCAGCATATTTGTATTCATTGATCAGGGCCGGCAAGGCGATTGTGTTGTGAAAGCTTTTAACACAGCTGTAGGTGACCAGCGGTTCGTCCCCAACGACCGCATCGAGTTCGCCTCTATTGAGGGCGCCCAGGGCATCATCGATCGTAGAATATCTGGAGATAGCCACGCCGTCAGCTATTTTTTGGCTGCGCATGAAGACGTCTCCTGGGCGGCCCTCCACAACAGCGACCTTCTTCCGCGAAAGACTGGCAAGATCGCTTATATCAAACCTGTTTCGGTGACGGGCGATAACATCTCCGGTTTCATAATAGGGCTTGGAGAACAGGAAATCTGCCGATTGCCTGGAATCAACCGCAATTGCAGAAATGAGGATTTCGGCTTCACGCCGCTTCAGCATTTCAAACAAATGCTCATAAGCGTTGAGCGAGGCAGAACCAGGAGACCGCCTAAAGAGAGAGTCCATCACTAGTTCCAGGCGATTGTAACTATACTCCGGATTTTGCGCCTTGACCCATTTGACATCGATTCCAAGGCTTTTTCCGATCTCATTTCCAATCTCCACCTCCAGCCCCTGGACACCCGTGTCAAGCCCGAATTCCAGCGGCGCGTTCACAGGGTCGGTTATAATGCGCAGTCGCTTGGCCCAAATAGACTGGGAAGAGGCTGGCTGCGACGCCTGCTTTGCATCACCCTTCGGCTCGGCCGGTTGCGGCTTCTCACGGCATGCCACGACAAGAAAGATTGAGGCTGCGCACCCTAAGACAATGACGGCCTTGCGCGTTCGCGAGATCTCGCAGAACAGATCTCCGTGCAGCAGGCGGTCGATTCTCTGGCTGAGAAAACCATTGCCATAGACCCCAAGACCTTGCCATGCCAGACGTCCTCCGCGCCGGCGAACGGTGCGGGCCATGTCCAGCAGTACCTCCGCATAGAACCTTGTCTCTCCGACAGCGCGAACCGCCTCATCGTCGCACGCCTGTTCCGCCGTCGATACAAGCTTGCGTTCCAGCCACCAGGCCAGTGGATGGAACCAGTAAAGGCAGCAATTCAGACGAGCGAGAGGCATAATCCACATATCGTGCCGGCGCACATGCGAATATTCGTGGGCCAGAACCGCACTGAGTTTTGCCTGCGGCCATGTTCTCCAACTCGCCGGCAGGATTATGCGCGGCGAAATGATCCCAACCGTCATCGGCGTGGCCACCAATCCCGACTCATAGACCGTGGCAATGACCGGGTTCAGGTGAAATCGAAGCCCAGGGTTCAAATCCACCGGCTTGCCCGAGCGTGCAATCTGCGACATCATTCGCCATCCCAGAAGGGCACGCCCAATCAGCAGCAATGCCCCAATGCAATAGAGAGCGATCATGGCAGTGGGCCAGATGGGCTTTCCCTCCGGATCAGGGACAGGCGGAGATGCGCGGCGCATCCATGGAATTTGCGCCGGACCTGCATTGCTGCTGAGCGCGGCAGCGGCCGCCGGCTTTGCTCCCGGGGATTTGAGCATAGTCAGGATACCGGATGAAGGAACAGGAACAGATATTGAAATAGAAGGAATCAGATGCGGCAGAACCGGCATAAGCAGCATTGCCAGCAATACTGTAGTCCACGCAGCATGGCGCAAGCCGCTCGATCGGACGCGAACGGCTACAAGGATGAGGGCTATAATAGCGGCGAAGACAGCAGCCCGGAAGGATGCATCCAGGAAAGCGCGATACAGAGTTTCGTTCCATTCAGATAGCATGCCTCTATTCCTTTCTCAGGAGATACGCTCGCTCCAGGAACAAGAGGAAGCAGACCCTCGGAGCATCAGATTATTTCCTGCTCCTGATCTTCCTGGCGAGGCGCCGGATCTCGTCCTTCGAGAGAACCTTTTCGTCGACCATCCCGAGGAGGAACTGCTCCCCGGAACCGGAACAGAACCGCCGGATGATTTGCGCAACCGCGCGCGCCGCGACTCTGCGGGGCCCCATCGCGGCTTCATAAACAAATATCTTTCCCTCCAGCCGGTGCGTCAAATAGCCGTGCGCTTCCAGGCGCCGGAGCAAGGTACGCACGCTTGAATCCTTGAGCGGATGCTTGGGAAGCAAAGCTTCCCGCACCTGTTCCGCCGTGCCCGAACCTGCCGACCAGAGGTAATCCAGAATCGCCTGCTGTAGTTCCGTGAGTGAATGGTTTTTAGTGTTACGTATCGTCATGTGACATACTGTAACATAACAATCCAAACACTGTCAAAATAATTTTTATCGTTAGGGTGTCGGACCGGCCGATGTTTTTTGATGGCAGAGAGTTCTGCTGAAAATCCCTAAAATTGTAGACCTTAGCCGCAATTTTCCGCTTCATTTTTGGGTTTTAAGAGATTTCGAGAGAAAGGCCGAGCTCTGCATTTCATATTGAGATATAGGGATTACTGGCCAATTTGCAGGTCTACTTTTTATTGACTCCTTACTTCTGACTGCTGCTTCGGTCGGCGCCGGCTGTGGGATCGGAGGTCCGCATTTTTGCCAGAACGCTGTGATGCCGGCTATAGCTGATAAAATGGGATACGAGTGGGACGTCCCCTTTTGCCACTCGCTTGTCCCCGCTGTGGCGGAAGGATGAGAATTTTGTGCCCGATAAACTCGCCGCCGGCAATTCAGAAGATACTGGCCTGTCTTGGGCTTCCCACGAGAGCTCCTCCGATAGCACTTGCGAAGAAGGAAATGGACGAAGAGTATTTTTGATGAGCTGAGCGGCCGATTAGCTCTTCGCCTGGATCCCGCCGCTCGAACTTGAGTCGGCAGCTTATCCGCTTTGCGCTATAGGTGTATCAAAATCCCTATCTAGAACCGTCAATCCTGCTGTAAGATAACACTGATTTCGCGATACCGGCAAGATCGCATGTCTGAAGGTTACATATCGCTAATTATCGGAAACCAATGAGCCGTCTGATGGCAGCATTCATGGCCGGAATGGCAGCTTATTCCGCCTATCCTGATCGGGCAAGTTGCAGAATGCAGGTTACAGGTTATCGCACGTATATTCAGCCACGTATTCTTCTACCTGTAACAAGCTCGTCAATTCGCCCGCTTCAATATCTCCAAAAGGAAATTCCAGAACTTCTCGACCGTGTCGATATGGATTTTTTCATCGGGCGAATGCACGCCTTCCAGCGTCGGACCGAACGATAACATGTCCATGCCGGGGATGCGTTCGCCCAGGATGCCGCATTCCAGACCCGCATGAATGGCCTTCACCTCAGGGTCTTTTCCATAGAGCGACCGATAGGCGGATTTGGCAAGACCCAGAATCGGCGAGTCCATGTTCGGTTTCCACCCCGGATACCCGTCGGTGCTCTCAACCGAGGCGCCGCCCAGATTAAAAATGGATGCTACCGTTTGGGCGATCTCCTCGATTTCCGAGGCGACGGAACTGCGCTGGCTGGTGGCGATCCTGATGGAATTCCTTGCGGTTCGGATTACGGCGGTGTTCGTGGAGGTTTCCACGAGCCCGGCAATCTCCGCGCTCATTTTGATCACGCCGTGAGGGAGAGCCAGAATCGTCTGCATAATTTTCCGATGATCCGGTTTTCCCAGGGCTTTGGCATTTTTCTTCGTTCCCGCGGCGCGCATCTGGATGAGCAGATCGGGTTCCACGCTAGCCAGTTCCGCCCGGATCGTCGTGTTCAATTCGCCGATCGATTTTTCGGCGGCTGCCAGCGCCCTGGATGGAATCGATACCACGGCCTCGCATTCGCGGGGGATGGCATTGTGTTTGTTGCCGCCGTTGATCGATGACAGCCGGCCGTCTATCGCGTCGAGGGCGAGAATCGCACGTCCCATGATCTTGATGGCATTGCCTCTGCCCTTGTCGATTTCCAGGCCTGAATGCCCGCCTCTGAGGCCGGTGACAGTCACGTTCACTGCCGTATAGGAACTGGGCATTTCCACGAAATGCACCTTCCAGGATCCGATGCTATCCCTGCCTCCCGAGCAGCCGACGTACAGCGCGCCTTCCTCTTCCGAGTCGAGATTCAGAAGTGTGCGGCTTTCCAGGAAATCGCCCGCGATGTTGTGCGCGCCGGTCAGGCCCGTCTCTTCATCGACCGTGAAAAGAAATTCCAGCGGACCGTGCTCGATCGAGGCATCTTCCATGATGGCGAGATTCGTCGCCACGGCGACGCCGTTGTCCGCTCCCAGGGTGGTGCCGTTTGCCATCATGACATTGCCTTTGCGGACCAGCTCGATGGGATCTTTGAGGAAATCATGCACTGTATCGTTGTTTTTCTCGCACACCATGTCGAGATGCCCCTGGAGGGCAATCGGGCGGGCTTGCTGGCGGCCGGCCGATGCCGGCTTGCGGACGACGACATTCCCGAACTTGTCGGCTTTTGCCTGCAAACCCAGTTTTTTCGCCGTGTTCAGGACATATTTCGTCATTGCGGCTTCATTTTTCGAACAGCGCGGAATACGCGAAATTTCGGCAAAGTACTTCCAAACCAATTCCGGTTTCAAACCTTCGATCGCGGTAGACATGAAGGAGTTCCTCGAGTGAGATGCAAATCCGGGTTGATGAATCACGAACCGGATGCACGGGAGTGATTCCGGTCCCACGGTACAAGGCTAGGATACCACAAATTGCTCCGCTATTCGTTTTCGGGAAGTGACGGGCTTTGAAGAAAGAATGCAGGGACACATGTATCTGAATGAGAGTCAAACAATACTCATTCCCACACAGGGGCATTTTACTGTATGTTCTTGAGCTGAAAGAGGTGAGTTCATGACGACAGCGCCAGCGCAAGACCAGGAAGAAGCCCGGCTTCCGGAAAACGCCTTTCGTCCGCTGCAGCCGGGGGAACAGTATGCGCCGGTTGTTGCTGGGCGGTTGAATCCGCCGGAAATCAGCGTGCGTTCGATCGCTCAGGGATTTATGTGGTCCATCATCTTTTCCGCAGCGGCGACCTATATTGCGCTGAAGCTGGGGCAGGGAATCGAGTCCGCCATTCCCATCTCGATACTGGCTGTGGGCTTCTCAGTGTTCGCTGTCAAATTCATGAAGCGCCGCGCTTCAACGCTGACCGAAAACATCAACGTGCTGGCGATCGGGGCGACTTCAGGCATCATCGCCGGCGGTTCCGTTTTCACCATGCCGGCCATCTACATCCTGGGCCTGGAGAATCGCTCGTCATTTTTTCAGATCTTTCTTGTGCCCCTGCTCGGCGCATTCCTCGGGATTTTCTTCCTCGCGCCATTCCGCCGTTACTTCGTCCGGGACCTGCATGGACGGCTTCCCTATCCGGAAGCGCGTGCCACGACGGAAATCCTGATGGCCGGCAAGCGTGGCGGCCGCAGCGCGATTGTTCTGAGTTATTCGGCGATTACCGCAGCATTGTTCGATTTTATCGGCCCCTCTATGCATGCCTGGGCTGAAAATTTTTCGACCGGCGCCATCGGGGCACTGAGCAGTTTTACGAACAAGTATAAAGCGGTCTTCACCATGAATACGTCTGCCGCTGTGCTGGGGCTCGGCTACATCATGGGTCTGGATTATGCGGCCATTATTCTTGCGGGATCCTTTGTTTCGTTTTTCGTGCTCGTGCCGTTTATCTCATATTTCGGCCAATATATTCCCGGAGCAATTGCGGGCGGAACCATCCCCCTGGCGCAGATGCAAGCGGAGGACATCTTTTTCAGCTACGTGCGCCCGATCGGGATCGGGGGCATTTTCGCCGCCGGCATACTCTCGATCCTTAAGATGTCGCCCGTGATTGTCCAGGCGACGCGGCAGGCGGTCGGCGAGATCACGCATCTGGTGCGGAACAAGCACGACGATTCCGTCGTCGACCGTACGGATCGGGCGCTGCCGATGTCCTCGGTCCTGCTGGGCATCGCCGCCACGGCCTTGCTGGTGTATTTCTATTTCCGCTTCTCCATACTGACAGGGATCGGCGGTGCTTCGAAGCTTGCGCTCGTTTCGGTCTTGCTCGCGCTGGTCATCTCGTTTCTTTTTGCGGCAGTCTCTGCCTGGGCAGTCGCGATGATTTCCATTACGCCGATTTCGGGCATGACGCTCACGACCTTGATCGTCACGGCCGTGGTGCTTTCGACGCTCGGGCTGAGAGGAGAATCCGGCATGCTTCAGGTGCTGCTGATCGGGGGCGTCGTATGCACGGCCCTGTCGATGTCCGGCTCGCTTGTGACGCAATACAAAATCGGATATTGGCTCGGCGCGACGCCGAGGCGAATCGAGATCAGCAATCTGGTCGGCTCGATCGTCGCTTCCGCCGCAACGACTGCAGTCATTCTCCTCATGTCGCGCGTCTACGGATTTTCTCCCGGACCAGGCCACCCCAACCCGCTGCCGGCGCCGCAACCCAACGCGATGGCGGCGGTGCTTCGCGGCGTGATGGCTGCGGAGGGAGCGCCATGGTTCCTGTACGCGCTGGGAGCGGTTTTCGCGGTAGTTGTTGGGATGTGCGGCGTTTCGGCGCTCGCCTTTGCGCTGGGGATGTACCTGCCGATGGAGCTGAACTCGCCGCTCGTACTCGGTGCGGCCATCGCATGGTTTCTGCAGCGTTCGTCAAATAACGAAACGCTGAACAAAGCGCGTCACGAGAAGGGAACTCTCGTCGCTTCGGGATTCATCGCCGGCGGAGCCTTGGTCGGTGTGCTTGCCGCCTTGATTCGCTTTATCGAGGATTCCTCACATAAGATGCTCGTTCCCGATCTCCTGAGATGGTGCGGGCCATGGCTGCGAGAATGGCACAACTGGCTTGGCTTGATCATGTTTTTGCTGCTGGCGTTCGGCCTCTACTGGGATGCCCACCACGAAAAAGCAGACTGACCGACAGCTATTTAAAAAAATACAGACCACGAAATACACGAATTACACGAATGGATTTAAAAATATATTTTTGTGTAATTTGTGTAATTCGTGGTGCTGCTTTTTTCTTCCCCGAAACCCATGACTATCTCTGAATGCGGGCCGATCCGCCTGCCGCAAATGCCCGGACCTGGTCCGGCGTTGCCATGGTCGTATCGCCCGGAAAAGTTGTCAGCAGCGCCCCGTGAGCCCATCCGAGCTTGACTGCGTCCTCGGGTTTTTCGCCGGCGAGTAACCCATAAATGAAGCCGCTGGCAAATCCGTCACCGCCTCCGACACGATCGTAAATATCCAGTTCGCAGGTCGGAGATATATAGGTGCTGCCGTTTACCCACGCGACAGCGCCCCAACTGTGTCGGTTCGTCGAATGAACCTCGCGCAACGTTGTGGCGACCGCCTTGATCTGAGGATGCTTGCCCACGACGCTTCCGATCATGCTGAAAAAGGCGCTCGGATCCAGTTTGGACTTGGCACCCATTTCCGGGCCCGGAATCCCGAGACCCTTCTGGAGATCTTCTTCGTTTCCGATCAGGACATCGACGTTTTCGACGATGCGCGAGACCACGGCCACTGCCTTTTGCTGACCGCCCCAGATGCTCCAGAGCTTCTCACGGAAGTTCAGATCAAAACTCGTGATGGCTCCCGCGGCCCGGGCGGCTTTCATGGCTTCTGCGATGAGGGCCCCGGTCGTCTCCGAGAGCGAAGCAAAAATACCGCCGCTGTGGAACCAGCGGACACCTCCCGCAAAGATCGTGTTCCAATCGAAATCCCCGGGCTTCAGGAGCGCTGCCGCTTCGTTGCACCGGTTATAAAAAACCACCGGCGCGCGAACTCCCTGGCCCCGGTCGCTGTAAACGGTAGCCATATTCGGTCCGTTCACGCCGTTGTGCTTGAAACGCTTATAAAAAGGCTTCACCCCCATCGCTTTCACGCGTTCCGCGATGAGGTCCCCGATCGGATAGTCCGCCATCGCAGTGACGATCGCCGTATTCATGCCAAAACAGTCGGCAAGGTTCGCCGCGACGTTGAATTCGCCGCCGCTGACATGAATCTGGCATGAGGTCGCTTTGCGGAAAGGAATGATTCCCGGGTCCAGGCGGTGCACCAGCGCACCGAGAGAAACCAGATCGAGGCTCGCCTGGGAAGGTATCGTCAATCCATTGCTCATTGCCTGCTCCTTAAATTGGAATCCTCGTGTAATCCGTGTAACCCGTCGCGATTCTTGTCTTTCAGGCCTTTGCGCGGATTTAGTTCAAACCGATCAAATGTCAAGGGATCAATGACGCACAACACTAGACCGTATAAGCCGACGAGGCCGTATCTCCGCCGTGTCCCGTCCAGTTGGTGTGAAAGAATTCTCCCCGCGGTCTGTCGATCCGTTCGTACTGGTGCGCGCCGAAGTAATCCCTCTGGGCCTGAAGAAGGTTGGCCGGAAGCCGCGCACTCCGCAACCCATCGTAGTAGCACAACGCCGTCGACATGGCCGGTATCCAGACTCCATGCATGATCGCTGCGGATACCACGCGCCGCCACGCCTGCTGCGATCGCTCGATGCGCTCCTTGAAAAACGGGTCCAGCAGCAGGTTCGACAGCTGCGGATGGGCATCGAATGCGTCTTTGATCTTTGCGAGGAATGCCGATCGGATGATGCAGCCGCCGCGCCAGAGGAGCGCGATGCCGCCGTAATTGAGATCCCATTGGTATTCCCTGGCCGCTTCGTGCAGCAGGACGAATCCCTGCGTGTAAGAAATGATCTTCGATGCGTACAGTGCCTGTTCGAGGTCGTCCAGCAAAGCCTGCTTATCGCCCGCGAACTTTTGAGCCGGAGGATGCAATACCTTGGACGCCTCGACGCGTTCCTCCTTCATCGCCGACAGGCAGCGGGCGAAGACCGCTTCGCTGATCAGGGTCAGAGGGATGCCCAGATCCAGCGAGACGACGCTGGTCCATTTTCCCGTGCCTTTCTGTCCCGCCGTATCGAGAATTTTGTCGACCAGAGGTCGGCCGTCGGTATCCTTGAACGCGAGGATATCGCGGGTGATTTCGATCAGGTAGCTATCGAGGTCTCCCGTGTTCCATTTCTTGAACACCTCGTGCATTTCCCCGGCCGACATGCCTAACAGCTCCTTCATGACCTGATAGGCTTCGCAGATCAGCTGCATATCCCCATATTCGATGCCGTTGTGGACCATTTTGACAAAATGGCCGGCCCCGTTAGCTCCCACCCAGTCGCAGCATGGAGTGCCATCGGCGACCTTGGCCGCAATGGCTTGAAAGATTGGCTTCACGTGCGGCCACGCGGCGGGCGATCCGCCTGGCATGATGGAGGGACCGCGCAGGGCGCCCTCTTCTCCTCCGGAAACGCCCGTGCCGATGAAGAGGATGCCTCTGGATTCCAGGTATTTCGTGCGGCGGATTGTGTCGGGGAAATGGGAATTGCCGCCGTCGATCAGGATGTCGCCTTTGTCCAGCAGAGGCAGGAGCTGCTCGATCAATTCGTCCACAGGCTTGCCGGCTTTCACCATCATCATGATCCTGCGGGGCTTGGCAAGGGATCGCACAAAGTCCTCGATCTTTTCCGATCCGATGAAGCACTTTCCTCGTCCCCTGCCGTGGATGAAGCGGTCCACAACGCCTTCTTCAATACCCGGAACCGTTCGGTTGTAGACGGCGACCGTGAAGCCTTTACTCTCCATGTTGAGGGAAAGATTCTCGCCCATCACCGCCAGTCCGATCATCCCAATGTCCGCTTTCTCTTTCATGCGTCCTCCTTGCTCAGTTTTGTGTAAACCGTTCGCGATTCGCCCAGAGCCCCAGGCCGGGATTCGATACAAAAAATATCTCTTCCCCATCGGCCAGTTTATTGAAGCCGTCATTGAGTTTTGCCGGATCGTATCTTTTCAGCATCGCTCCCAGGTCCGCATAGCGGAAATGTACGCTTTCAATTTCTTCCCTCGTCAGGAAAGCCGGGCAATAGGTAATGGAAAATCTGCCCTCCGAAGACCCGTGAATGAGATGCGCCGCCGTTCCCAGGTTTTGCCGGAGATCCTCCTGCGTGCGCACCAGCTCCAGCACGCGGGGTGTTCCCACATAACCGTATTTGCGGATCAACCCGTCAATGTATGTATCTTCGCCGAACTGCGCAAGGCCCGGCGCCAGCACGAGAAGCTCTCCTCCATCGGCCAGTGCCATGCGTGTCCGGTAAATGCTCTTGTTGCCCAGCCATGTGCTTTTGAATTCCGACGGATCCAGATACACAACCGCTTTTCGGATGGGCGCATCGAGAAGCTGAAAATTTACTTGGAGCGAAAGCGCTGCCGCCTGATGAAAGCACTCCGCATCGTCGCCGATGAAAAGCCCGCGCACGGCGAGGTCTCCTCTTTCGTCTTTTCCCACGACCGTCAGGACATACACGATCGGCAGGTGCCGGGCAAAATGCTCCGTGCCATAGTTGAGAACCCTGCGCACCGGGGTATCGGCACGCCCCATCATGCGCTCCATCCCATAGACCGCACCGAGAAAGTGCGTTTTGTTTATGCCTTCGGATCCTCCGGTGCCCACAAATATGTTTTTGTTGTATCCCGCCATTCCGATCACTTCATGCGGCACGACCTGGCCGATGGAGAGAATCAGGTCATGAGATCCGTCGGCGATCATCCTGTCGACCTGAATCGGGATGCCGGTGTCGACCGTTCCTTCCGAGATTTCCCGAACGAACGCGGCAGGCACTTCGCCTAACGTGGCGAAACCCTGTCTCCAATCGTGGATGCGGAACAGGTCGCGCGGCGTGTGGCCGAACATCGTTCGAATTTCTTCATCCGTCATCGGATAGTGCGTGCCGATGGCCGGCAATACATCGACCATGCGCTTTCCGTAATAGTTCCACGCCAATTCCGTCAGGAGTCCCGCCCGAGAATGATAGCGCGTGAAATCGGGAGGGACCGCCAGCACGCGCCTCTTCTCTCCCAGTCGATCCAGCGAGGCGAAAAGAGCTTCGCGGATTTCAACGGGTGAAAGTGCCATCTGCGCCGAGCCACGACTGAAAAGTATCATTGCACTTACACTCCGGAAAATGCGGAGAAACCGCCGTCGATAGGGAGAACGATGCCTGTGACAAACTGAGACATCGGTGAGAGCAGCCACAACACCGCGCCGAGCAAATCTGCCGGTGCCCCGAACCGATTCATCGGCGTATGCGCGAGAATCTGCTCGCCGCGCGCAGTCAGTTCCCCCGTATCCTTGTCGGTCAGGAGAAAGCGGTTCTGTTCCGTCAGAAAGAAACCGGGCGCGATGGCGTTGACGCGGATTTTGGAAGAATATTCCTGCGCCATGTGCACGGCCAGCCATTGCGTGAAATTCGATATGGCGGCCTTCGCGGCGGAGTATGCTGGAATTCGTGTCAGCGGCCGGAATGCATTCATCGATGAAACATTCAAAATCACTCCCGCTTTCTGCTGCGCCATACGCTTTCCGAAAACCTGGCTCGGGATGATGGTTCCCATCAAGTTCAGGTCGGAAACAAACCGGAGCGCGCTTTCCGGCAAGTCGAAAAACGATTTGTCGCTTCCCGTTGTTGCGCCGGGGTTATTGCCCCCCGCTGCATTCACCAGGAAGTCAAGTTTGCCAAATGCAGCAACGATTTTTTCGGCCGCGGATTCCATCGACTCTTTTTGCAGAACGTCGCCCTCGATCGCAAGGTACCGTCCTTTGGAAAGCTTCAACTGCGGCGTAAACCGTTCAGGTTGCGCGGGCGCGCGGTCAATAACGACGACGTTTGCATGGCACCCGAGAAGGGCGCAGGCAATTTCGCCTCCGAGCACGCCGGCGCCGCCGGTGACGACGGCCACGCGACCGCTGAAGTCATACTGTTGGATCAGTTCATCAAGATTCACGGAATTGTCCTTTCTTCCACCCCATCCCTGCCGGAGCCTGACCCATCGGGGGCGCAGTCAACTACTCACTGAATTCCGACCCGAGAAACAGCGGGCAAATGTGGCGCTCGTACAGGTTCGCGGTGACATTTCCCTCGATCGCACTGCGGCATTCGCGGCGCAATTCCGCCATGCGGGATCCCATTTCGGCCGCAATCTTAAACCCCAGGTGCATGAGCTGGCGCAGGTGCGGGTTGTAATTCCTGCATAACGGATCGTGCCGCAACGCTTGCACAAATTGCTCGGAATTCCAGGAAGCGACCTGCGCCGGCGCCGGGAGTTGATGCTTGTCGATATTGATCACCGCAAGATAGGGGCTGCACAATTCGTCATAGCGCAGACAGGACTGCTCATATATTTCCTTTGCCAGGCTCAATCCGTCACGGCTGGACTCCGCCATTCCCGCGATTTCCTCGAGCCACGTAGTCCCGGCGGTCTTGAGATGGATTCCCGTATCGACGCTTTGGATGGCGTCATGCATGACGGGATACAGAGAAAACTTGTCGCTGCCGGTGTGAATGCTCAGCTTCAGGTTTTTGGGCAGGCGAAAACGATCCACGGCAAACGCGATGACGGCAAGGTCGTCATGAAACTCTCTCGTAAACTGCTTCAAGTCGCCTACGTAATCGACCCCTTTCAGGAAAGCCCCGGTGAATTTCAATGCGATGGTCTGAATCGGAATTTGTTCCAGGGCGATTGCCCTGAGGATCATAAACAGCTCAACGGGAGTTTGCGGACTCTGAGCCTCGTCCATGGAAATTTCGGTGACAAAATTGTCTGCCCCTTTCCGTCCTGCGATATACCGATAAATTTTTCCGGCTTCCGTAATCGCGTGGAGATAATTCCGCACAAAATGTTCGAGAGCGATATCCGTTATCTGGAGTGGCGCCTGAATTCCCGGGATGTCAAGCGATCCCTGATAATTCTTCATTTCGGCCAGGAAAGATCCCGGTGAAGCGCCATGCAGGCGCTTGCCAATGTAGTCCGCGACATCGATGGTAAAAAAATTATGGGAAGGGAGAAATGCGTCGACGGTGGCCGGGCCGATGTGATCGGCATCGATGTAGTAGGAGTCGGTCCAACCGCAGGAGCGCACCGCTTCTTCGGCGGCCTTGCTCGCATCCGCAGGCACTGTCCTCGCAATCGTGTGCTCCCGGCTGGATTTATTCCAGACAGGCACTATCCCGAAACCGTCCGCAGCGGCCTTCTGCAGCGCCCGCAATTGAGCGGCACATTGAAATCCAAACCTGTCGCCAATGCCTATGGAATATTTTTCCAGTTCCATCATGTCTCCCCGTTCACCGCTTTCACATCTGTCTTCACTCGTTGATTCCAGAAACATTTATTCACGCTGCTCACTAGTATCTGCCGCGATACTCGCAATTGAGGCCCGGAGGGCCGGCAGAGAATAGCCCCGGGCGTGAGCCCGGGGGTGAGCGAAAATAAATGTTTAGCCCCGTAGGGGCGGCACAATCTATTCTACGAATTGGCTTTAGTGTCGCCCCTACAGGGCTTTCCAATTTCGCAATCCTTACCCCGGGCTTACGCCCGAGGCTACTCTCTGCCGCCCCTTTCGGGGCTGGAATAGGTGTTTCGCGACAGAAACTAATTACAGGTTGCAGGTATCAGTCCAAACTCGCGAATCTGCAACCCGCAGTTTGCAATCCACTCCACATCCGACCGTTCACGCCGTTTCTCTGCGGCCATCCCGCATCATTCGAGTCAGAGGGAGCCGGCATATCCGGCGATGACGGCGGAAGCGATCAGCAGCAGAAGCCCTGTCGTCAGCAACCCCCGCGTTTTTTTGCCGGTGCCCTTCCATTCTCCGAGAGCGATTCCCAGCAGCTGGCTGAAAAAGATCTGGCTTGCCATCAGAACAGCCCAGCCGATATAGGACGTATTGCCCATTTTAGGCTCACCGGTCTTGAAACAAATAAATTGCGAACACCACACCGCGCCGGCAATACCGGCAAAAATCAGATTCGGCAGAACCGGAACGCCTTTTCTGACGTAGTCCCCGGAGGAATGGTTCTTCACGTTCAGAAAAAGGCACCAGATAATATTTACGGCGAAACCGCCCAATAGGACCACGGCCAGGACGGGCATGCCGGACCAGATCATCGAAGTCCGGGGCTCGAGCGTCAGAGCCGCTTTCTGCATGGACTGCCCGCCCTGCAGGCCGAAGCTCATGGCCGAACTCATCAATCCGGAAAAGATCGCCAACAGGATGCCCTTACGAAAGTTGAATTCCGCGACCGTCTTCCTTTTTTGCTCTTCGGAAAGTTCGCCTTCTTTGGACCGGCCTGCCATGCCGACAAACACGATTCCGATGAGAGATACAGCCGCGGAAACCACGGACGCGATCCCGCCGGTAGTGGTGAACATCGCGGCAATGGCTGCGTTGCCCTTGAGCATCGGGGGGATCAGCGTTCCTGCCGCGGATGTCAGGCCGGCCCCCATGGCGAGACCCAGGCCGATGCCCAGATATCGGATCATCAGCCCCCACGTCAATCCGCCAAAGCCCCATGCGGCGCCGCACAGGAAGCAATACGTGAGCTCGCGTGCGGGTGCCGCTTTGATCACGGACAAAACATTCGGGGAAGTCGCGAATGTCAAAAGCCAGGGTACAAGAATCAGGCCGAAAACGGCATACACGAGCCAGTAGCTTTCCCAGGCCCATCCTTTGACCTTTTTGAAAGGCAGGTAAAAGACGGCTCCCGCCAGGCCTCCCAAGGTGAAGATCCCGATTCCCAGTGGTGCATTCAGAACATTGACCGGCACTGCGTCCATAGCGTTCTCCCGGGCAATCTAACGGCTATTGCGTTTGGACAAAACGGTTCTTTCATACTGCTTTACTTCGTCTATCCAGCGCATTCCCACAGGGGCATTTTTCTGCGCGCAGTAATAATTCCAGACCGCGGCCCAGGGCAGCGATTTCAATTCTTCCAGCATTGCCAGCCGCCGCGTGTAATCCATGCCCGATTCAAGCTGCCGCAAAGTTTCATACGGCTCGAGCAGCGCGATCAACAGGGCTTTCAGCATATTGCGCGTGCCAATCACCCACGCCGCCACGCGATTGATGCTGGCGTCGAAAAAGTCCAGGCCGATGTGAACCCGGTCGATTTTGTTTCCGCGGATCAGTTCTTTGGCGATAGCCTGGAGTTCGTCATCCAGGATGACGACGTGATCGCTGTCCCAACGGACCGGACGGCTGACATGCAGCAGCAAGCGCGGACAGAACATCAGGACGGATGAAATTTTTTCGGAAATTGCCTCTGTCGGGTGGAAGTGCCCCGAGTCGAGACAGAGCAGCTTCTGGCGGGAGATTGCATAGCCCAGATAAAATTCGTGGGACCCGACCGTATAACTCTCGGCTCCAATTCCGAAAAGCTTGGATTCAACTGCGTCCAGATGAACGGAAGGGGCGATCTTTTCCGCAAATATCTTATCCAGGGAGTCAGCAAGCCGTTCCCGGGGGGCGCTGCGATCCACAGGGATGTCTTTGTAGCCGTCAGGAATCCAGAAATTGGTGACGGTCGGCGAGCCAAGCTGCCGGCCCATCTCCGCGCCGATTCTCCGGCATGCGATGCCGTGCTCGATCCAGAACTCGCGGATGCCGCTGTCCGCGTGGCTTAGCGTAAAGCCGTCAGCCGCTTTTTTGTGCGAAAAGTATGTTGGATTGAAATCCATCCCCAGTTGGTTGGACTTTGCCCAGTCGATCCAGCCCTGGAAATGCCGGGGCTCGATTGCGTTGCGATCCACAAAGACTCCGCCGTTGTCGAGATAGCAGGCGTGGAGATTCAGGCGGTGACGTCCGGGAATCAGGCTGAGGGCTTTTTCAATGTCGCCGCGCAGCTCCGCGATCGTGCGGGCTTTGCCCGGGTAGTTTCCTGTTGCCTGGATGCCTCCGCCGGAAAGCTCGGCGCCCGGAGTTTCGAACCCTCCCACGTCGTCCCCTTGCCAACAGTGAAGCGAGACAGGAATCGTTTCCAGGCGTTTCATCGCGACATCGGTATCGATCCCGTGCTCCGCAAATTCCTCTCTTGCAATTTCGTATGCCGGCGAAATGCTTTTTTCCTTCATCGGTGTCCTTGCCTCCCGCGCAACTGTCTGAATCGCTGTCCGGGATCGATTAATGCCGTCGCCCTCTAAACTGCGGCGTTACACATCCTCCGAAGATGCAACGTAGTCCTGAAATCTCCGATACTCCGATTCCCACGCGTCAGCCTCCGACGGCTCGAACCTTTCCGCCGGGAATGAGCGATCGATGACCTGCCGCGCTTCGGCCAGCGAGGTCACCGCCCCGGTCGCCAGCATCTGCATCGCAATATTACCGAGCGCCGTTGCTTCCGTTGGGCCTGCAACTACCGTTCTCCCGGTGGCGTCCGCCGTGAATTGATTGAGCAGCCGGTTCTTGGATCCGCCTCCCATGATCCGGACTTCATCGAAATGGATGCCCGTCAGCTCTTCGAGCGAGTCGAGCACGTGTCGATATTTCAAGGCAAGGCTTTCCAGGATCGCTCTCGTGAATGCCGGCGGGGCAGATGGTGCCTGCTGCCCCGTGCGGCTGCAGTATCCGGCGATAGCCGACGGCATGTCTGCCGGATTCAGGAAGTCACGATGATCGGGATCGAACAGGGATTCGAACCTGCGCCGCTCGAGGGCTGCCGCATCCATCAACTCCTCGTAGGTGAAATCCCGGCCGGAAGCCGCCCAGCATCGCCTGCAAGACTGGAGGAGCCAGAGACCGCCGATGTTTTTCAGCAGTCGGATGGTCCCGCACACTCCCCCTTCGTTCGTGAAATTCAAGTCGCGCGCCTTCGGTGTGATCACGGGCGCGGAAATTTCCGCGCCAAGCAGCGACCATGTCCCGGAACTCAGGAAAGCGCTCCGATTGGATAAGGACACTGCCGCGACGGCTGAGCCCGTATCGTGACATGCGGGTGCGACGACGGGCGTGCCGCCGTGAGCATGCGAAATGGAGCTCCTCAGTTCGCCGATTACCGTTCCGGGCTTGACGATGCGTTTCAACAACCGCGAGGGCAGATCGAGTTCGGCCAGCAAGCCGGTGGCCCAACTGCCGCTGCCTGCGTCGACCAGCTGGGTTGTGGTTGCGTTGGTGTATTCCGATGCCAAGGTGCCGGAGAGCCAGTAATTCAGCAGATCGGGAATCGTGACCAGGGCATCGGCGGCGTGGATCAGCCTGGGAGTCGAGAGGCAGGCTGCGTACAGCTGGTACAAAGTATTGAACGGCAGAAACTGAATGCCGGTAATATCGTAGATGTTTTCGCGCGGTATCTGGGCGAATACCGCCTCCATCATCCCTTCCGTACGCGTATCCCGATAGTGAAAGGGGTTTTCAAGAAGATTGCCCCGCTCGCCAAGGAGCGCGTAGTCGACGCCCCACGTGTCGACGCCGATGCTCTCGATCCCGGGCAGCGAAGAAGACTCGAGCGCCCTGGTCATCTCATGCCATAGGCGCAGGATGTCCCAATGGAGTTCGTTCCCGTAGCGCACCGGGTCATTCGCAAAGCGGTAGATTTCGCGAACGTTCAGAATACCTTGATGCAACTGCCCGAGAATCGCGCGTCCGCTCTCAGCGCCAAGGTCAAATGCCAGATAATTCAACCCACACCTTCCTGTGTGCCGTTTCCCGCCCTATTTGCCCTTTATCGCCGCAATCGCCGCATCCACGGCGATCTTCACGATAGCCTCGACGTCATCCTTGCGGATTGTCTCCGGGGCCGGGCGCCCCTCGCTTTTCGCACTTTGCGGAGCCAGGGCTATGGCGCCGGGCCGCTCCTGCAGCGACCCGCATGCCTTCGCCTCTTTGGTCGTGAACCGCGCATCCGGCAGCCCGAGCCGCTTTTTGATGGCGAGCAGGTCCTGTTCCTTGGCCGCAGGGATCTTTTCATAGGGCACGCCGAGCTGGCTGCTGATCAACAGCGTCCAGCAATAGGTTTCAAGATTTTCGGCATACCATTCGGCATGCGTCGGCGTATCTGCCCAGCAGACAATCCCATGATTTCCCAGAAGGACCGTGTTGTGATCCTTCACAAAGGGAATCACCGTTTCCGCAAACTTTTTTGTTCCCGGGGTCTCGTAATGCGAAATGGCGACGCTGCCCACAAACACGTCAAATTCCGGAATGACGGCGGAGGGTGGAACGCACCCGGTAATGGCATACGCGGTCGCATGCGGCGGGTGGCAATGAACCACGGCTTTGGCCTCGGGCACGGTTTTGTAAATCTCGAGATGCAAAAAGACTTCGCTCGTGCGCGGCAATTCCCCGGCGAGCTGGTTGCCTTCGAGATCCACGAGGCAGAGATGCTCCGGTTTTAAATCGATTTTGCTTAAAAGCGTGGGAGTGCAGATGACGGCATGCTCCCCGAGCCGGCAGGAGATGTTCCCTCCGTTGCCGTCGACGTAGCTGCGCATCCACAATTTCCACCCGACCGCGCAGATTTCCGCTTTGATCGCTTCGGCCTCCGGCGAATGAAAGAGACGCTCTATTTCAGGACTCACCGGTTTGGGCGCAGACGCTTCTTTCGCTGTTTTCGGACGACCGTATGCTTGAACGGCCTGCTCCAGATTATTGTTTTCGCTGACTCTGTTTGATATAGCTCTTCGCGGGTTGCCGGTGCTGCGTCTTTTTTTCACGTCTTTCTCAAATCTCCATCGATCCGTTTCCATCCACGCGCAAGTTGTTCCGGAAAGAGGCCTGGATTTCACCCTTCCGCGGTCCGGGATCATGGGTGATTACGGAAACACTCATCTCCCAAGGGACTGTAACCTGAGCTAGCTCAATAAACCTGATATTTTTAATCAATTGCAGCGCAACAGCAATCACAATCAATCAGGAAGTCGGCTCAGGATAGGGATTGGCTTTATTCCAGAAGGTGGACGGCTCTGGCTTTGATCAGAAGGTATGCCGTGGTTCCCACTTCGAGTTTGAGCTCCCGGACGGCCGCCTGAGTGATGCTGACCTTGAAATCAATGCCGCAGTGCACAACAAGCTCCGTTTTGTCGATATCGATGAAAATGTGTCGGATGACTCCCTGCAGGACGTTGCGGGCACTTATTTGGGTGAGGCGTTCGCGCGAGACTATGATGTCCTCCGACCGGATCCCAATCGTCGCCTGGCAGCCGGGCGGCAAACCGTTCAGAGGGACTTCGATGAGGCACGAATCCACGTCGATCGTGGTTGTGCCGTCTTCCGGGTGGTGGCGCAGGATCTTGCCCACGAAAATGTTTTCTGCTCCTACGACCCTGGCGACAGACGCCGTGCGCGGCGCATTGAAAATCTCCAGGGGGGTGCCTTCCTGCACGATCTGGCCTTCATCAATGACAATCATCGCTTCGCCCAGACGCACGGCTTCGCTTTGATTGTGCGTGACATAAAGAAATGGAATTCCGGATTGGCGCTGGATGGCCGAAATCTCTTCGACAAGGCGCGAGCGTGTAGCCATGTCCAGCGCGGACAGCGGCTCATCCAGAAGCATGATGCAAGGATCGGTGGCGAGGGCGCGGGCTAACGCCACGCGCTGCTGCTCTCCCCCGGAAAGCTCCTTCGGGCGCCGGTCCGCTGCTTTTTCGATTCCAAGCAGCGATAGAAGTTCCTGGGCTCTCTCGCGCGCGGAATACCCTCTGCTGGATCTGGCTCCGTACAGGATGTTCTGTTCGGCCGTCAAGTGTGGGAAAAGGGCATGATTCTGGAATACGTACCCTACCTTGCGCTCCTGCATAGGCAGGTTGATCCCTGCCTCCGAGTCGAAATAAACTTTTTCACCCAGCGAAATTCTGCCGGAGTCCGGTTTGAGGATGCCTGCTATTGCCCTCAAAATGCTGGTTTTCCCGGCGCCGGAGGACCCAAAAAGCACGGTCACGCCATTTGCCGCCCGTATTTCGATATTGATCGTGAATGCGGAGCCGTTGCCGGAACCAAACTGTTTCCTGATGCATGCATGCAGCATAGGTCAGTGCCTTTTCGCCGGGCGGGGCAAGCGGTTGGTGAGATAGACAACGGTGATCGAAATGCCCGTCAGGATCAGGGCCAGCCATTTTGCCTGCGTATCCTCGCCGGATACGACGGCTTCGTAGATGGCCAGCGGCATCGTTTGCGTTTTCCCCGGGATGTTTCCCGCCAGCATCAGCGTCGCCCCGAACTCTCCGAAGGCGCGGGCGAAGCTCAATACCACGCCCGCCAGGATTCCCCTTCCGGCAAGAGGGAGCGTGATGCGGAAAAAAGTCTCGAATTCGCTCTTGCCCATGATGCGGGAAGCAATTTCGTACTCCGCATCTACACTCTCAATGGCAGCGCGTGCCGATTTGATCATCAGCGGCATTGCGATGACGGTGGCGGCGATGACGGCGGCGACCCATGTGAAGGTGACGGCCCACCCTGTTAAGTCGTAAAGCGGTTTGCCCAGAAGGCCGCGACGCCCCAGCAGGAGAATAAGGTAGTAGCCGGTGACAGTCGGCGGAAGAACCATGGGCAGCGTAAGGATCGCATCCAGGAGGTCCTTGCCCCGAAAGTGGCGTTTCGCCAACAGCCATCCCAGGGCGGTTCCCACCACCGCGATCACGATCGTCGCAATGCTTACTACCAGAAGAGAGAGCCTGAGAGTATTCCAGATCATGGATTATGGGGCGTTGAGAAATCCGTATTTAGCCAGGATTGCCTGCCCCTCGCGACTGAGCGTCAGATCGACGAAACGTTGGGCATTGTCGCGCTCCGAGGATTCCTTGACGATGGCGATGGGGTACACAATCGGGCTGTGAGATTTTTCGGGTGCGCGGGCCGCAACGGCGACCTGCGTGGGCACGGCCAATACATCGGAAGCATACAGGATCCCCGCTTCCGTTTCCCCGCGCGCGACATAATCCAGGATCTGGCGCGCATTTTCCGCCAGCACGAGGCGGGGCTGAAGTTTGTCCCACAATTTCATGCTCTCCAGAGTTTGTCGAGCATACTGGCCCGCGGGGACCGTTTTGGGACTGCCGATCGCTATCCTCTTTACCTCGGGGCGTGCAAGGTCCGCAAAGGAATGAATCGGCACACTCGATTTGGCTGGAGCGACGAGGACAAGCGTATTGCGCGTGAAGTTGCGCCTGCTATTTTCGAGAATCAACCCCTTGGCCTGGAGCGCATCCATCTGGCTTGCGCCGGCGCTGGCAAAAACATCCACCGGCGCGCCCGTTTCAATCTGCTTCTGAAGCAATCCCGAGGCGCCCAGATTGAATCGTACGCGGACTCCGGTCTGTTTCTCATAGAGCGCGCCGATGTTCTCAAATGCATTCTTGAGACTGACGGCCGCCGACACGAGAATTTCGCTCTGTTTGTTTTCGAAAGGGCGCGCCTGCAACAGTCCGCAAATCGATCCAAGGAGCAGCAGGAGTCGGATCATCCGTTTCTGGAACATGCACCACACCTTTGCGGAAACCGGCACGCTGCAGGATCGGCGCCTCGACCGGGCCCACCAACATGTCGCGGTAAAAGGACATTGTAAGTTAATTCATGAATCCTGGGAAGGATCTTTTTCTAGTAAGTATCCTACGGCAGAGCCGGAGGCTTTAGCCGGTGAGCCGCTCAAAGCGGCTTAAGCAGTATGATCGGGGTCGCAATCGGGTTTGGTACCGCTTAGGTTTTTCGCCCCCCGATTCCGATCCCGACCCCGATCGACTTGGCGATGCCGGACCGGTTATGTATGGTTCGAGACAAACATATCGGAAATCCACTGCGAATGACTCCTGCACATGTCAAACTGTGGCTCCTCCACGGCAGAGCCGGGGGAATCTCTCAGCGCATTAGAGGGGGCGCGATCCGGTGTGAAATTGGCGTTCCGGAGGCCGGAATCCACCGGGATGCCCGGTCATTTCCCTTGATCGAGGATATGCAGACAAACCTTGAAAAACATTTATGATAATGATATTCATTTTCATTATTGAACGTGTTATGAAAAGGAGAATAAAAATGGGTTCAGCAAAAAGAATTTTAATTGCTGTTTCTATTATGTTTGTTGTTTCGGTGATCGTGCCGTCGGTTGCATTTTGCCAGGGATCTGACGATTCCAGTTGGCCGGTCCGGACAACTTTTTCAGTGCCAGTCCAAATTGGCTCCATGGTTCTCGCTCCCGGCACGTATGATCTTCAACTGACTCAGGGGACCTGGGCTCGCAATGTGGTAGCGATTTACAGTGTAGATCAGAAACGCTGGATTGGAATGGTCATGGGAATCAACGACAGCCGCCAGGATACTTCCAAAATGTCCGGCTTCACTTTCGAGCGAATAGGATCGGATGCGCCCGTTGCGCTCGAATACTGGTTCTATGAGGATTGGAACCGCGGCGTTAAGTTCGTTTATCCGGAAGGCGGCAGTGTTGCCGCAATGACCAAGTCTGTCGACGTTGCCTCAAAGTAAAAGAGAAGAGTGCCGACTGGAGAGTGATTCGCCTGACTTGACCGGCTTTGGGAAAAATCTCGGTGTCAATTCACAAAATGCGATAAACGCCTTTGATTGGTTTTTTGTATTTTGAACCGCGAAGACCTCGAAGACCGCCAAGAATAAACTTTTGGCTCATTTGGCTGCCGGGCAATCAGATCGTGTGATGGCTAGGGAAGAAGGTGCGCGTCATATTGTCGATTCAGAGGTGGCAATCCATACAGCTCTTGGGCCAGGATTGCTGTATTCCGTTTATTGGCGGTGCCTGATGGATGTGATCCATCCCGTCCATCGAGCCCAGTTGTCTACCTACGTCAAGCTGAGTTGACGTTGCATCGGCTTCCTGATTAATTAAAAGGTCTCACGCATTAAGGATGGAATACATCGCATGATCTGGCGTGAACGATAAGCACGAAGCCTGTAAAAATATCTTCTTTGCGGTCTTCGAGGTCTTCGCGGTTCAGATTTGGAAAGTATTAAACCGCGAAGACCTCGAAGACCGCTAAGAATAAACTTTTGGCTCATTTGGCTGCCGAGCAATCAGATCGTGTGATGGCTAGGGAAGAAAGTGCCGGTCAGATCGGAGTATCCGGTGAAAAATGCGGTCACTAATTCGGTCAAGTCAGGAAGCAAAAGAGATGAGAGCCGGTTGGAGAGTGATTCCTGGCGCGGATAGCGAAAATATAATAGACCGGTAATGCGAAGATAATCCGGGGTTTGGGGTCAAAGTGCCCGCATGCGGAATATCGGCGGTCACTGAGAGGTTTTGGCCTTGGGATCGCCTGTCGGGGGTGGGGCGTGGTCTTCCTTTGCCGGAGGGCCGAGTAGCTCATTCAAGAGAGGTTTCAGGGCATCCGCCCAGACCTGGTATCCCTGAATAGCGAGGTGCAACTTGTCGGGGTTGGTCATACCGGTGAGCAATTTCCCGTCCTTGTCCGCCAGCTGATCGTTGATATTCAGAAACCGGACTTTTTTCCCGTCGGCGAGTCCGGATAGGTTCTCGTTTATTTTTTTTATGAGGGGCACCAGTGACAGGCTGTCATTTCGAGGGAATATTCCCATCAACACGATGACTGCGTCGGGAGCCTTTATCCGCATCACGTCCAGTATTGCCCGGATGCCGCTGGTGATATCCGCTGCTTTTTCCTCATTGCTGCCCGCCGGCAGAGGATTGCCGACATTATTGGTGCCGGCGAGCAAGATGATGACTTTGGGATGGACTCCGTCGAGTTCTCCGTTATGCAGGCGCCAGAGGATATTCTGAATAGTGTCGGCTCCCCAACCAAAATTGGCGGCATTCCACCCGAAGAAATTCTTTTTCCAGTTGGCCAGCAACTCCGGATAATCGGTGGCGCCCCACCGGCGCGTAATGGAATCGCCCTCGAAATAAACGTCGATGCCGCCGCGCCTGGCCTTGTCCAGCAACTGTTCGTGCGCGATCATCGAATTCTGATCCGCCCGAGGAACCGGCTGATCGGCGGGAATAGGAGCGATGGCCTGCGCGGAACCAAACGCCGGAAAAAGTGCACTGATCCCCACAAACGTAATAGCCAATAGAAAGCGGCACCCTGTACTAATTCCATGTCGTTGCATAGGAGATTCCGCAAAGCTGATTCCCGATTCTCGATTCCAGATTCCCGATTGAAAAAATGCGCCGTAGCTTATCCGGAATCGAAAATTGAAAATTGAGAATCGATAATCCGATTAACGCGCAAGCGGCGCGCGCTTGAAAAATTTATTGGCCCACGGGATGAAATACTTCCAGTTAGGACCGTCCGTGTGTCCTCCGTCGTGCTGGCGCCAGGCGAGCTGTCCGTCGAGCAGGCCGGTGTTGACGGCCGGCATTTTTTCCGTCATGTAATTGTCCGAGGTTCCCAAATCTTTCGCGCCGAGGAGCCGGAATACCGGGCCGGCGGCCACAGTAGCCATGAAACTCCCTTGTTGATCGAGCCATTTGGCATCGCCTTTATCGGGAATGCCGTAGCTGATGAAAGTCAGGCGTGGCGCACACAAGGCAATCAGTTCGTGCGCGTCTACGGGGATATCGCCGGGGTTTTTGCTGCCGAAACCGGCTTCGGAAGCTCCGTATTTCAGGAAATTGCCCGCCATCCAATGGTATTCGCCCGACCCGGTCAAATTTTCCACCGCTTCGCCGAAATTGCGGCGGTGCAGTTTGGCTCCGCCTTCACCGGATGAGCCCACCAGCACGACGGCGAAGCGCTGGTCGAACGCCATTGTCACCAGTGCCGCTTTGCCGTAACGCGATACACCTTCGATTCCGACCTGTTTCGCGTTTACCGCGCTGTCTGTTTCCAGGTAATCCAGGCCGCGCGATGCGCCCCATCCCCATGCACGCAGCGAGCCCCAGTCGTCCGGCTTCCTCGGTTGTCCTTTGTTGACCAGACCGATGATGCCCTTGGTCAGACCGGCGCCGTTATCGGCTTGGACGCTGTTGGGATTCAAATATGCATATCCCCATCCATCCGCGATCAACTGTTCGGTCGCGGGCGGATCGCTGCCGGCGGGCGGCGGACCGAATGCGCGCCCCCCGAAACCGGCGGGTGGCGGCGTTCCGGGAAGGTTTCCATAGCCGAACATCATCATGACGGGAACCGGCCCCTTCGCATCGGCAGGAGTGACCAGTATCATCTGGATGTCCACGTTAATGGCCGGAAAGGAAGAATTATCTACGTGGCCGACGAGCTGCTTCCCGATCACCGGAAAATTGCCGACTTTTGCCTCAGTCCGGTTCGTGATGGTCCAGGTCACTTTCGGGACATTCTTGGGAATTCGTCCCAAGACTTCGCGCTCGAAATCCTCCACGATTTCGGGCCGGCGCTTATTCCACCATGTTTTTGCATTGGTGACTTTCTTCCCGTTTTTCAGAGTCAGGACTTCGGGCAGTTTCGGGAAAGGATTCGCCAGGCTTTCGTCATAATTGGCGTGGTTGGGGGCATTCTCGTTTCCGCTCGGGCCCGGGCGCAGCGTCTTGATATCGAGCTGCTGCATCATGTTTTGATGATCCTCAGCCGTCGTCCATGCCTTGGCTTCCGGTGCGGAAGGTGATCCGGCCGGCTGCTGCCCAAACGATATGGATACCGCTAAAATAGCCAAAATCCCTGCCAACGACAAACAGATCCAACCAGCGAAGCTGCGCTTTTGGGTTCCCATAATTTTCCTTCCCCCGCTTCAGGGACTGTTATTCGTGTCTCGTGGCGGCCAGCATATCAGATTTCAAGATGGATAGCAGCCATGAGTGGAATAAGGATTGCGCACGGGCAGAAGACACAAATTTGATGCCCCCTCGGTAACCCAAGGCTCACAAATTTTGAATGTCGAATGTCGAACCGCAGAAGGCAGGAGCGGGCTTCTGCGGCTTAAACCTGACTTGACCGGCTTTTGGGGAAAATCTCGGTGTCAATTCACAAAATGCCGATAAATGCCGTTGATTGGTTTGTTTTATTTTGAACCGCGAAGACCGCAAAGACCGCGAAGAAATTTTGGCTCATTAAGCTGCCGCGCAATTAGATAGTGTGATGGATAGGGAAGAAGTTGCGCGTCATATTGTCGATTCAGCGGTGGCAATCCATACAGCGCTTGGGCCAGGATTGCTGGAGTTCGTTTATCGGCGGTGCCTGATGTATGAACTCGGTCTACGCGGGCTGGATGTCTACGCGGAGTGTCCTATTCCTATCCGCTACAAAGAGGTCGTGCTCGATTGTGGATATCGGGCCGATCTCCTGGTTGATGAATGCATACTCGTCGAAAACAAAACTGTCGATGTGATCCATCCCGTCCATCGAGCCCAGTTGCTTACCTATCTCAAGCTGAGCGGACGTTCCATCGGCTTCCTAATTAACTGGAAGGTCCCGCGCATCAAGGATGGAATCCAGCGCATGATCTGGCGCGAACGATAAGCA
>DATJPG010000160.1:0-47479 GCA_035506515.1 Acidobacteriota bacterium | reverse complement strand
CGACCGTCTTGGGATCCAGGCCGAGGCCCACGCGTGCGCCGTGGGGGCAATAAAACACCTCTTTGCTGCCGATGAATGCCTTCCAGTATTCATATTCCGAAGGCTGCTCCAGCAGGATCAGATCGGCGGACTTGATGACTTCCACTCCGCGGACGGTAATGAGATCGGGGGCCGTGCCCATCCCGACGATGTAGAACTTGCCGGTTGCGGCGAAGACGCCCGGTACGCTCAGAAGGATTCCGATAAGAATGAGGGACCGCAATAGTCGATGCATGATTGATTCCTTTCCCATGAAGAAAACCAGGATGCGAGCCGTGCCCTGCCGGGCTTGTCGCACAAGATCTAGAACCCGGATGTAATGGACAAAAGCCATACGTAGTCCATCCATTACATCCAAGGTGGTGTATATACACAACTATGTTGTCGTATACAAGACTAATTTCCCGTGAGAGCCGGAGGAGAAAAAGCCGATGATTGTTCGATGGCAGCTTGGAATTGGGGAGACTTTCCGCTCTTCCATGGGCCGATCCCCGCTTGTCTGAAGGACCGTCAAAGAGCGACAGCCGCGAATTCTCGATGGTGTTGGACGGGCACCAGCGAATTCGCGGCTGTCTGGGGGTAAATCAAATCGCTTAAAACTGGTAGCGCATGTTGAAATACCAGTTTCGTCCTGCTTCCGGATAGCCTGCCGAATAGTAGTAATTGCGATCCAGCAGGTTTTTAACCCCAGCCTGCAGCTTGAATCCGGCTCGGATTGGAACCATCGCTCCGATATCCACGACACCGAAGGAGTTATTATTGATAGCGGTAAGCTGGCTGTAGAGAACCGGGTCTGTAATAATTTTGTTGCTCCAGGTTGTGTCTTGAAGCGTAAGCCCGCCTTCATACCGGAAGGTGACTATCCCTAGAACCTGGTAGGGCAGCTGAACGGTAGCGTTCCCGACAAATTTGTTTTTGGGCATGACGGGCAGGATCGAGACAGACGTCAGGATCTGGCTGACATCGGGCAATTGGCTCCAGTCATACTTCAGAGTCCGGTTGATATAGGCATAGTTGGCATCCAAATTTAAGCGCCTGATCGGGCTGCTTCGAAGACTGATTTCCGTGCCCTGGTGAACTTCTTTACCGATATTTGCGTTCTGGCTGCAGTACCCCAATTTCAGTCCTGTATTACTGGGACACAAGCCCGGATTTGAGCCCGCGACATATTCGGGATCCTTGACATAGACGGATTGAATCGCATCCCGGAGATCGCTCCGGAAGTATTCAACCTGCAATAGCGTGCTGCGTGCAAACGCGTGCGAATAACCGATATCCCAGTTCCGGCTGTGTTCGGGATTCAAGTCCGGATTCGGTATGGCCGATCCCATTCCGTACGAATAGCTTTCCTTGAGCATAGGGAAACGCCCCCGATCGGAAAAGATGGCGAATAGGCTATCGGACCTTGTGAGATTATAGGAAGCGGACACCTGGGGATTGACATTCCAGACATTGGCCATGCAGCCCGAAAATGATGTGTTGGTGGGCGATGAAGCGCATAATACCGGCACCTGCACATTGAAGGGCCGATTGAGTGTTTCGGCATGCAGTCCCTTCAGATGATCGGCACTGAATCCCACAATAACGCGCAGCCGCGATGTCAGAGAAATGACATCCTGGAGGCCGATGGAAACCAATTGGTCGCGCAGATGCTGAATCGGGGTGACAAATGGAGTGGTTAGCGGTACCGATAATTTATAGGTTGGTCCCGTCGGATAAATATCTTCGGATTTATGCGTGTCATCCTTAAAGAATATCGAAGCGCTGACTGTGTTGCGCGGCAATAGACGCGTCGTAAACTCCGAAGATGCTCCCTGCGTGTGATCATCATACGAGCTCATTTCGGAGCCCAGTTTATTCATAGTGGAAAGGGTCGCATCATCCCACATGTTGATCCTGTTTCGGAACTGATCGTAATACGCCCGGAACTTAATGGAACTCGACTCGCCGATCCCTGTGTTGGTAAGCAGGTAGTAGCTGTTTTTGTTCCAGTACGGCCATGTCCAGAATCGGTTATAGACGGCATTCTCATTGGGCCCGATGTACTGAAGACCGTTCTTTTCGCCTTTCTGATTTGTATAGCTGAAGGAATACTGATCCTGTCCCTTGGGCGTCCAGGCGAAGCGCCCGCTCCATTTTTCATCGCGGGAATCCGACAAATTCCGCTCATAGTTTTGCTGGAGCTTATTGAGGGGGAATTTTCCGGAAAGCGGAATAAAATCGCGCTGCAACCAGTCGAACGTGCCCTGCAGGTAAAAATGCTCCCAGCGGGATCCAAGGCGCACAGAAGAATCCAATACATCTCCGGACCCGGTTCCAATCATTGCATCAGCCTCAATCTTCTTTTCCGGCTGCCTGGTAACCAAATTGAAGGAACCTACCAGGCCATTGGGCCCCATCAGCGGCGAGGAATACCCCTTTTCTACCTGGACTTCGGCAATATCGCTCGTAAGGAAACGATTGAGATCGACATTTCCGTCATAAGGGATATAGACGGGGATCCCGTCCAGGTAAAACGGCACCTGTCCTGTGGTCGAAAATCCGCGGATCCGGGCTTTGGCTTCATTGCGCGATCCGGAGGCGTGGTCCACAGAAACTCCAGGCAATACCTCCAGAACCGCAGGAACGGTCAGAAGCTTGCGGTTGGCAATCTCAACCCCACCCAGACTGTTCGACGCAGGCGAAAGTGCGGCGGCTTCTGAAGTGACACTCACCAGCGTTGTACCCAGCTCAAAGGGGCGGTTTGGATCCTCCTTGATGATCGATTCCAGCGCCTTGCTTACAACGGAGAGCTGCGTGCGCAATTCCGCCGCCGCCCAGGGCTGCGCAGGAGCTTCCGGCAGCTCAATTTTGGAAGAGGGATGAAACTTCAGATAGAATTCGATCCCGCTGCGGATCTGTTGAATGGCAGCCTGATTTTGAATCAGTTCCTCTTCGGACGCACTCTGCAGGTATGCAAGATCATCCTGCCAGCTGTAAAGCTGCTTCGCCTGGGCAAATACATTGGAGCATCCCAACCCGAGCAGCAGGGCGATCAAAGCTCCCCATAAGGCCACACAACGGCAGATGTATTTAATAAGCGACATATGTTATATCTCCTTTACACATGGATGTGTTTTATACATGACTTGATAATTTCATACAAGACATTTTTTGCAGATACTAAATTCATGGGAATTCGCTGCAGGGAGACGCGGATTTGCGGATTCCGGCAACCGAAAAACCGCAGCCGGCATGGGGATTGAAAGCGTAACGTACCCCGGCCGGCTCCTAGTGCATGCACGCACCCGTAATCATGAAAATCAAGGCCGCAAGCGTGGTGGCCATCAAGGCCCGGTCCAGAAGCGAGAATCGTTGAGCTGTAAGAAAGGTCCGCGTATCTTTATATCCGAAAGCCCTGCCTTCCATCGATATTTCCAGGGCGTCGGCTCGGGACAGCGCCGACACGACCAGAGGCAGAACGGTATATCGGATCGACCGTACCAGCTTGAGCGGCCCGCCCTTGTCTAATTGCAGCCCCCGCATCTTCTGCGCATTGCGGATGACGGTCATTTCCTCCTCAAACAGAGGAATAAACCGCAGCATCAGGAGAATCATGTATCCGTAGCGGTAGGGTACTCCCGCCCTCATCAGAGCATGCACCAGCGCCGCCGGTTCTGTCGTGGAGACAAAGAGGCCGCCTGTCAGGACAACGTTCAGGAACCGCAGCGTCAAGAGTATTCCCTTGATCAGGCCTGCGTCTGTAATGGAAATGGGAGGCCAGGGAATCGGGACGTTCCACAGAACCGCACCGGAAGGCGTAAACAGTACCTGCATCAGAAGGATCGTGGAGGCAAGCATCAGAACGTATCTGGAGGACAGGAACGGCAGGAGCCTTCTGGAACCCAACCGGGAGTCCGTTGCCAGAATGAGCACCAGACCGAGCGCCTGGAGGGCAACGCTGCGGACAACGAATATGCCGATCGTGCAAACGGCAACGGCGCAGAGTTTCGACATCGGGTTCAGGCGATGAAGCGCCGAATCCCCCTTAACATACCGGATGCTTTTGACCATAGGTAGCGGGCAGGAAATTGAGGGCGCCAATATCCCGGATTCGATGAATCGCCCTCAATGGATCCTCATCGATCTCGATGGCACCTTTGTTGAAATACACGATACGGTCGCAATGGCGGAAAACCCAATCTATGTCGTGAGACACGATGAACAGGGTCTTGCCCGCGCTCGCCAGACGCTCGAGATCTTCCGTGATCATTTCCGTATTCCGCATGTCCTGGCCGATGAACGGCTCATCCAGGATCAGGATGCCGGGATCATGGGGAAGATTGGAACACACGTTCAGCCGGCGCTTTTCCCCATGACTGAGCGTCAGAGGATTGCACGCGGCGTATCGGGACAGCCCGTATCCATCGAGTGCGCGCATGGCGAGCCTCCTGGATGCCTCCCGGTTGACGCCAAAATTGTTGCAGGCAAACACGACTTCATCAAAAACCGTGTCCTCGAAAATCTGATGATTCGGATTTTGAAACACATACCCGACGTGCCGGGCTATCTCGGAAACCCGAAGGGTACCCGCGTCGGTGCCGTTGATGCGAATGACGCCCGCAGAAGGCCGGCACAGGCCTGCCAGGCAGTTGAGGAACGTCGTCTTGCCGGAGCCGTTGGGACCAATGATTCCGATGCGCTCGCCTTTGCGGGCAGAGAAAGACACGTTGTGCAAGACCTCCGTGTCGTTGTAGGAAAATCTGATTTCTCGCACATCGACGGTTACATCGAGCTTAAGGGTTGCACTTAATTTAGTGCCGGGCATCCTGTCCTGGATCGCCATGGCTGCCAGATACCGGCTATGGATTTCACTGGGGCGGCCGTCCATCTCGATGGCGCCGTTTTTCATGACAATCATCCGATCTGCCAAACGCAGAAGCCGGTCGTAACGGTGTTCCACTACAATCACCGTTATCTCCCGCCGCCTCCGCAGACTTTCTATAGCTGAGAAGACTTCATCCGCGGAATCCGGATCCAGGCTTGAGGTGGGCTCATCCAGGATCAGGATGTCCGGCCGCATCGCCAGCATGGACGCGATGGCCACGCGCTGTTTTTCTCCACCCGATAATTCGGGAATGGTCCGATCCTTGAGGTGGGTGGCTTTGACTGCGACGAGCGCAGCCTGCAGTCTGCATATCACTTCCTGCGCCGGCAACACGAGGTTTTCCGGCCCGAAGGCAACCTCCTCGCCGACGCTCAATGTGCACAATTGAGATTCCGGATCCTGCTGGCACAGCGCGGTCTGAGCTGCAAGGCAAGAAAGGTCTCTCGTTTTGGAGGAAATGCCCTGGATAAATATTTCACCCGACAGGTTTCCCTGAATCACATGAGGAATGTGGCCGCTCATCGCCGCTGCCAGTGTGGATTTGCCGCATCCTGAAGGACCCGTTATGATGACGAACTCTCCCCTGAAAATATCCAGGTTGATATTCTTCAACGCGAGAGCGCTTCGGGATCTGAAGGAAAAGCTCACGTTCCGCAAAGAGAGCGCGGATCTTGTCTCCAGTCGTGAATTGCATGTCTCTTTTGCCGAAGGCATGACGTGCCGGAATGCACCCATGGCAGTCTTTCTCTCAACCTATTTGGAGGAAGCGGATGCATCCGCCGGCGGCTCCGCAGGCATTCCGCCATCCGCGATGAGCCCGCTCTGGTGAAGAATGCGGTGGATGTAATACGCAAGAAGTCCGCCGAAGAAAACTCCGGAGGTCAGGGAGAACAGGCTAACTGTCCCAAATAAGTAGGCGTTGCCAAACCTGTTGAAGGCAACCTGATGTACTAGCAGATTGGACCAGGCGCTCAACCCGCCGGCGACCAGGAGGGCAGCAATTCTACTGATTCTTCTCAGCGGCCAGTATCCTAGTTCTGCAAAGATCCCTTCCAGAAGGCCCACGGGCAATACCAGAATTCCCAGGTGACTCCCCAGCAAAAACTGCAGGGCATTGTCAAAAATGGAGGTCAGCAGCCCTGCCCCCTTTTTGTCGACAACCGCAAGGGCAAGCATGACCCAGAAAACGTGGAGTCCTGTAAAAATCTGTCCGCTGACGGGTAATCCCGTCATGGAAGCGAATGTCTGGCCGAGATACCCGACATAGGTGGACAAAACAGCGCCCAGTCCGCTGAACATCGAAAGGATCAAAAGTTGTTTCGTGCTGAAATAATGCTTCCTGGCCATCCCCGCACCTCCACCGGAACGCAGCGTCATGGTAGCAATGTGTTGTTAGAATGACAATGTATTTTATCTATTACGTATTGCCTTGCCATGGTATAAAGGATCTCTGGATCGCGAGTTCGAATACCACGGGGAGATGAGGAAAACGATGAAAGGCGAATTCAGGCAGCAAATCAAAGAGGGACAGGCGATGCCTCATCGCGATAGGGAATACTGGGACGGCCGTGCGCAATCCTTCTCGAATTACGCCATCCATACTCCCTATTCCGAGAGTTTTTTGAAGCTGATGGACTTAAGGCCCGATTGGACCGTCCTGGATATGGCGTGCGGAGGAGGGACCCTAGCAATCCCGCTGGCTCCGAAAGTGAAGAGGATTACGGCCGTTGATTTCTCGCGCAACATGCTTTCGATCGTGGAGCAGCGCTGCAGGGAACATGGCATCGCCAATATCGACACGATCCTGGGGCAATGGGCGGACGATTGGGATTCTCTCGGCATCGGGGAGCACGACGTGGCGATTGCCTCGCGTTCACTGCCGTTTGAAGATGCTTCCCCTTACATCAAAAAACTGGATCGGGCCGCCCGGAGGCAGGTGTACATCTCCATCCCGGTCGGTTCGGGACCCATTGATGCGGCCTTGTACACGTTTGCGGGAAGAGATCCCTACAGAAGCGCCGACTATATCCATTTTTATCATTTGCTTTATGACATGGGAATCCCGGCAAATGTTGTCCTGATCAAAGAGGCCCACCGGAACCGGTGGAAGACGCATGAGGAAGCTCTGGAAGACCAGCGCTGGATGTTTCACGGAATGACTTCCAGCGAAGAAGAACTGGTGCAGCGCTATCTTCGTCAGCATCTTATCCGCCGCGAGGATGTGTGGCAGTTGCCCTACGAAAGGACGTGTTATTGGGCGGTTATGTGGTGGATAAAAGAGTGATGGGCTTCAGGCATCCCAAAATCGAGCATTCCAACTCAAGCGGGATGCAATTGAAGATGACGTATCATTATTAAGGAGATAAGGCATGAAACTCAGCGCCAGGAACGTGCTCAAAGGGAAAGTGAAAGAAATCAAAGTGGGAGCGGTCAACACAGAGGTGGTTCTGGAACTGGCTACCGGAACGGATGTTGTGTCGATCATCACCAGGGAATCTGCTGACAAACTTCGCCTTGCCGTCGGGAAGGACGCCTACGCTGTCATCAAAGCTTCGAGTGTGATGATTGCGGTCGACTAGCGACGCTCATCATCGAGAGCCTCGCCACAATCTCGAAATGCAGGCAGGTTTCTAAACGAGCCGGTTGCCGGCGGTCCTCGTGTCGTAGCCGCCAAGGCCTTCGAGTTCCCGGCGAAATGCTGTGCGTCCAAGCGTGTCCAGGAGAATCTGCACGCCGGGGTGACTCAGGTTTTTTGTGCGAATGACGAGGTCATAGCGTTCGCTCGTCAGCGGAACGAAATCGAGTCCGAACACGCACGCGGCCGTTTTCGTGGCCATACAGCAGTCCGCGCTGCCGTTTTTCACCTGCCAGGCTGCCGGCAGGTGGCCTGTGGCTATCTGCTGGTACCCCTTGACGCTCTTGGGGGTGACGCCTGCCTTCTGCAAGTGCGAATCGAGCAGCATACGGCTTCCTGCGCCGGGTTCGCGGTTAATAATCGTCACGTCCTTGCGTCCCATATCCGCGATGCTCTTTA
This sequence comes from Acidobacteriota bacterium, assembly GCA_035506515.1. Taxonomy (GTDB): domain Bacteria; phylum Acidobacteriota; class UBA6911; order UBA6911; family UBA6911; genus UBA6911. The sequence continues at coordinate 39,539 of DATJPG010000160.1, read as the reverse complement.
TGTTCTTGGGATTTCCCCTTGCGATCACAATCCCTTCCTCCCAGATTGCATAGGAGATGACCGCGACAGAGCCTTTGGGGAAATATTTGCGTACGGCAGGAAGGTTCGATTCACCGGTGGCTTCGTCCGTTAAATGAGTTCCGGCAATGTGGACGAGGGAATCTTTGAGAAGATTCAAAGACTGGGAACTGTTCCGATAGGCAACCACCGCTTCGACTCCCTCTCGTTGCAGATGGCGCAGCAGCACGGATATGCCCGGGTCGCATCCGGCGATCATCAGACGCATACGATATTGCTTTTCTTCCTGGAACAGCTGTACCCTTCCGCGTCCCGACCGTTTCCCCGCTTCTATCAGAACGGCATCGGCCGGAGGCAGGCTCCAGGCGGTTGGGGTCGGCAAAACCGCGACCAGCCTTTCGTCGACGTCGCACAGCTGAACCGGCAGTCCGGGTTGGGGATCCTGGTCTCCTGGCAGCAATTCCACGGATTCGGTGTGTTTCGGGGCTTCGGCAGCTTCGAGGCGGAAAAGATCTTCAACCGTCACCTCCAGGACTTGAGCCAGCTTTAATGCCAGTAAAGTATTCGGAACATAGGTTCCGGTTTCCATCGCGTAGATTGTCTGGCGGCTCACGCCGATTTCTCGGGCCAGCTTGATGGCCGTAAACCCCCGCTTCAGTCTGAGTTGGGCAAGATTGTTCTCAATCGCCATTTTTGCCTCTCTACATGAATGCCAGTCTACCAAAGGAGAACGACCCGACCATACATACAATAATGTATCATGGCATAGCGCCTTTATGATGCGCTAAAGTGAATCTGTGCATTTGTGGATGATGCCGCCTCATATGAAGTGGAGAGATCGTGTCAAATAACCCGAACATTCCTGAGTTCAAATTCGAAAAATACCGACTGAAAAACGGCCTCGATGTGATTCTCCTGGAAGACCACCGTCTGCCGCTGGTCGCCGTGAATCTCTGGTACCACGTCGGCCCGGCCAACGAGCGTCCCGGCCTTACGGGATTTGCCCATCTTTTCGAGCACATGATGTTCGAAGGGTCCAAGTACGCCGGGGAAAAGGCGCATTTCCTGCACCTCGAGGCGGCGGGCGCAAGCAGCATCAACGGCTCCACCGATTTCGACCGCACCAATTATTTCGAAACGTTGCCTTCCAATCAGCTGGAGCTGGCCCTGTGGCTCGAGAGCGACCGCATGGGATTTCTGCTGGAGAAGCTGGATGGCGAAAGACTCGAAAATCAGCGCGACGTGGTCCGCAACGAACGCCGGCAGAACATCGAAAATATGCCTTACGGGCTGGTCCAGGAGGAACTGTTCCACCAGCTCTTTCCAAAGGATCATCCGTACCACGCTTCCATCATCGGTTCGCACGAGGATATCGAAGCCGCGCGCCTCGAAGACGTGCGGAGTTTTTTCCAGCTTTACTATGCACCCAACAACGCAAGCCTGGCCATTGTCGGGGACATCGATCCGGCCCGGGCCAGGGAACTCGTGGATAAATATTTCGGCCCGATCCCCCAGGGAAAGCCGGTCCCTCGCCCGGCGGTTGAAGCTCCGACGATCGTGTCTGAGAAGAGGGCGATCGTGGAGGACCAGGTGGAATTGCCGCGGGTGTACCTGGCCTGGATCACGGACCCGATCTTCTCGCAGGGCGATGCAGAGTGCGATCTGATCGCAAGACTTCTCGGAGGCGGCAAATCCAGCCGTTTGTACGAGAGCCTGGTGTACGAAAAGAGGATTGCGCAGGACGCGCATGCGCAGCATCTTTCCCTGGCATTGGGTTCCGTCTTCGTGATTGATGCAACGGCAAAGCCGGGCGTTGAGCCGCAGCGGATCGAAGATGCCATTTGGGAGGAGCTTGAACGATTCCGAGCTGAGGGCCCGACGCCGGCCGAACTCGAACGGGCGCGCAACACTATCGAGTCCGCGGTTATCCGCGCGCTCGAAAACATCGGCGGATTTGCCGACCGCCTCAATATGTACAACCATTTCCGGGGAGATCCGGGATATCTGGCGCGCGACCTGGAGCGATATCAGAGGGCTTCTATTGAAACGCTGCGGGAAACGGCGCAGAAAAAATTCCAGCGCCGGTGCGGCGTTGTGGTTTGGGGGACTCCGGGTTCCAAGATGGTTTGCGATGTGCCGAAATCCTCTCAGGCATCCGGCTCTGCGGTTATAGAAACGCCGCAAATTCCGGGACAGGACTGGAGGACCAATCCTCCGTCTCCCGGGCCTGTGCCGGAGATGAATCTGCCGGTCCCGACGGCATTTAAACTGGACAACGGGCTGAGTGTATTTCTGGTGGAAGAGCATAGCCTGCCCGTTTTGACGGCGAATATCATCGCGCTGAGCGGCAGCGATCGAAATCCCCCGGACACGCCCGGGCTTGCCTCCTTCGTGGCGGAAATGATGGACGAGGGCACCGGAAGGCGCTCGGCGCTGCAAATTGCAGCGGATGCCGACCAGATCGGAGCCTCCCTTTCGACGGGATCGTCGATGGACTATTCCTATCTCGCTATACGCACCCTGAAGAAGAACGCCGAAACGGCCTTAGAGCTGGCTTCGGATATCCTTCTGGACCCGGCATTCGCAGCCGAAGAAATCGAGCGAATTCGCAACGATCGGCTGACGCAGATTCTGCAGCAGAAAGACAGCCCCAGCGTGCTGGCGATCAAGGTTTTCTTCGATGCGGTGTACGGCTCCGCGCATCCCTATGGATATACCGATATCGGGACGGAGGAATCGAATGGCGTCATTACACAGGAAATGCTGCGGACGTTTTACCGGGAAGGCTACTGTCCCGGCAATTCGGCGCTGGTCGTTGCAGGCGATATTACCGAAACGGAACTGCGCACGCTCGCGGGAAAACACTTCGGATCCTGGAAAGCCACTGGATCGGACAACTGTGCGCCTGCCGTTTCCGGAAATACGATGCGCCGGGTCGTGATTGTGGATAAGCCGGAAGCCCCTCAAACCGTCTTGCGCATCGGGCACGTCGGCGTAGAGCGCTCTCATCCGGAATACGTCGGCATCGAGGTAATGAACACGGCGTTCGGCGGGCTCGTTTCGAGCCGGATCAACCTCAATTTGCGGGAAACGCATGGATACACATACGGTGCTTCATCCGCGTTCGTCTTCAGGCGCGGGGCTGGACCATTTCTGATCGGGGCCTCCGTGCGCACGGATGTAACCGCGCCCGCCATCGTGGAAATTTTTAATGAGGTCACGCGCATGCGGGAGGGAATCCTGACCCTGGCAGAACTCGCAACCGCAAAGGATTCGATCGCGCGGTCGCTTCCGAGCCTGTTCGAAACAACGCCGGATTCCGCTTCGAGTATTGGGCAGCTTTTTGTGCACAAGCTGCCGCTTGACTACTATCACGGCCTGCCGAAGGAAATTCAGCGCATCTCGGCCGCAGGCGTGGAACACCTAGCATGGAAGCATATGCGGCCGGAGGAAATGATAATTGTAGCCGTGGGCGATCGCGGCAAGATCGAGCCCGAACTGGAAAAGTTGCAACTGGGCCCGATCGAATACCGCGATTCCGCCGGCAACCCGACAAAGCTATAGGATTGCGGCAGCTTGCTGCCGCTTTTAGAGTTTAGAGTTTCCAGTTCACAGTTCCCAGTTTTTGAGCCGAATTTAACTGGGAACTGGAAAGCGGGAACTCTGGAAAGCGGCAGCCAGCTCCTCCTTCGGATGCCTGGGGGCGTTTGACTTTCACGGCAATGGTGCGTTGTGATAAATTTTCCTTATGCAACTCAATATTAAGATCCAGGGCGAAACTCTGAATGTCACGCGAGAGATACTCGACCGGTACAATGTCGCCGGTCCTCGCTACACGAGCTACCCCACAGCCCCCGAATGGCTCGATTCCTTCGGTCCTTCGGATTTCACGCAGGCGCTCAGGCAATCCAACGAAGCCCGGCCGGTCCGGCCGCTTTCGCTGTATATGCATCTGCCCTTCTGCGAGCGGCTGTGCCTATTCTGCGGCTGCAACGTCGTCATCAGCAGAAATCACGATGTGGCGATCTCCTATCTGGAAAAGCTGGAGTGGGAAATCGATCAACTCGCGAAGATCGTGGACCCCTCAAGGCCCGTGGTCCAGTTCCATTGGGGAGGAGGGACGCCCACATACCTGAGCGCCGCTCAGCTCGAGCACCTTTTTCTTTACGCCAAAGAGCGCTTCCGTTTCGCCTCGGATGCGGAAATCGGGGTGGAGATCGATCCGCGCGTGACGCGCGAGGATCATCTAACCACTCTGCGCCGGCTGGGATTCAACCGGATTTCAATGGGCATCCAGGATTTTAATCCCGACGTTCAGAAGACCGTGCGGCGCATTCAGCCCTTTGAGATGACCAAAGCCGCTTTCGACCTGTGTCGGAAGCTGGCCTTTGAGTCCATCAATGTCGACCTGATCTACGGGTTGCCGATGCAGACTCCCGAGAGTTTTCAGGATTCGGTGGACAAGGTCATCGGCCTTGAGCCGGACCGCGTGGCGATGTTCAGCTATGCGCATGTGCCCTGGCTGAAGAAACAGCAGGGCGCGATCGCCCGGTATATGCCGCAGGGGATGGATAAGTTTCAGATATTCCGCGCGGGCATCGAAAGATTCACAGGCGCGGGCTATCTTTACATCGGCATGGACCATTTCGCCCGTCCGGGTGACGAACTGTGCGTCGCTCAAAAAAACCGGACTCTGCACCGTAATTTTCAGGGTTACACTACAAAAGCCGGGGCCGATCTGCTGGGGCTCGGCGTAAGCTCAATCAGCGGCATCGACCGGATCTACGCGCAGAATCAAAGAGCCTTGAAGGACTACGGCGCCTGCATCGAGCGGCAGGAACTGCCCACCATGCGGGGCATCACGCTGGATGACGACGACGTTTTACGCCGGGCAGTCATCAGCCGGTTGTTATGCCACTGCGTGCTGCATAAGGCTGAGGTGGAAGCCGAATTCGGGATTCGTTTCGACGACTATTTCGCCGGGGAATTGCAAAAGCTGGAAACGCTTCGCACCGACGGTCTTGTGGATCTGAGCGCGGAGAGCATCTCGGTGACCCAGCTTGGCCGCATCTTCATCCGGAATGTCGGTATGGTGTTCGACAAATACCTGCAGCAACCCAAGAACAAGCCGGTTTTTTCGAAGACGCTGTAGGATTCCCCGCGCGACAGTCCTGAAATCGGGAATTGGGAATTGAGAATCGAAAATCGAGAATCGGGAATCGAGAATCTGATATATGCAAAAGGGCGTCCTGCTTTTTAATCTCGGAGGACCGGAGAACCTGCAGGACGTCCGCCCCTTCCTTTACAACCTCTTTTCGGACCCCGAAATCATCCGTATCAAAAGCGACGTGCTGCGCAAAACGCTGGCATGGCTGATTGCCTCGATGCGGCAGGGAAAATCGCGGAATCTTTATCGGCAGATAGGCGGCGGCTCGCCGCTGCGAAAGATCACAGAAAATCAGGCTGCGGCGCTAAGAGATGCTTTGCGAATCAAGGGTGAAAATACCGGCGTATATGTCGGGATGCGCTGCTGGAATCCGACCATCGATGAGGCAGTGGAGCGGATCCTTAGGGATGGGATCACGCAGCTTGTTCTTCTTCCGCTGTTCCCTCAATATTCGGTGACGACCACAGGATCGTGCCTGAAGTACTTCCAGGGCATCGATGAAAAGCGAGGGCTATCTGCCCGAATGGAAATTACGACCGTGACATCCTGGTTTGATGAGCCGCTCTATATCGAGGCGATGGCCGATCTGATTCGTGAAGGCTTGCGCGGCTTTTCCGGCGGCGGGGAGGAAAAGATCCACTTGCTTTATACCGCCCATTCGATCCCGTTAAGCTATGTTGAAAAGGGGGATCCGTACCTGGAGCAGACGAAACGATCCGTGGAGCTGATCAACGCGCTGCTAGGCAATGTCCATCCCTTCACTCTGGCTTTTCAAAGCAAAGTCGGTCCCGTAAAGTGGCTCGGCCCGTCCACCAGAGATGCTCTGGTTCGATTGGGGCAGGCAGGGAACGCGAGAGTGTTGGCGGTCCCGGTCAGCTTCGTTTCGGATCATATCGAGACGCTGCAGGAGATCGACATCCAGTATAAAGAACTGGCCGCTCAATCAGGCATCTGCGAATTCCGCCGCGCCGACTCTCTCAACGTCCACCCCAAATTCATTGCCGCCCTCTCCGCCCTTTCTGCCAGGGGGAACGAACCGCGTGAATGATTCTAAAAAGAGAGTTGTTTTACTTAAGAATGCGACTTAACCTCGATTCCGAAATTGGATAGGTCCGGAGTATGTCCTTGTTCTTAATTTTTAATCGATCGATCCGTGAAAACCCAATTTCGCCGCAGCTAGATCTTGTGCTGCACCCTCGGCGCTCCTCTTACTGATCCCTCCCAACCACGGCCTTACGGCCGCGGCTATTCTCTATCGCCTCTCCGAGGCTCCACAAAACGCTGTTTCAAAGTGTCAGCGAGAGAGCCGAAGGCTCGTCACAAAATAGGCCCGACCGTAAGGTCAGGATAGGTGGGCGATACGACGATGACCGCCGAAGGTGCGGTACTCATGCAATACATCCCCCTGTCAAATTCGAAATCGGGGTTTAGGAGGCTTGCAGGCAAGAAACTTGACGCAATCTTCGCTCAAAGCAACTAATTAAGGATATTCGCACAGAATCGTGCGCGCTGATTTTCGCGGACTGAGGGTTTCAGAGAAGCTTGCTGATTTGGGCACGTAGCTGAGACGCCATTCCCGGAGCGTAACCTGGCATGACGAACCGGATGATCCCCTGCTTATCAATAAGAATCTCCCTTGGAATCGATTCGGCTCCATACATCGCGCCGACGGCGCCTTCCTGGTCGAGGAGAACGCGTGAGTGAATTCCCTGAGCGCGGATGTAATCGCGCACATCGTCGCGGGAATCCTGAAGGTTGACTGCCAGAAGGACCATTGTGCCCGAAAATTCTTTCTGAAGATTTTCCACGACCGGCATAGTCATGCGGCAGGGGCCGCACCAGGTCGCCCACAAATCCAGCAGCACGACCTTGCCTTTGAATTGGTCCAGGGAAACCTGTTGCCCCGCCAGATCGGGGAGTTTGAAATTAGGGGCAGGCTGGCCGATTTCGGCGGTTTCGGAGGCGGGCTCTGATCCGGAAGGACGACGTTCGCAGCCGGAAAGTAACAATATTGAGAAGCACAGCACCAGGCAAACCGCCAATGTTTTCCATTTCGCCACAGTCTCGACCTCCCCACGTCTCAATTCAACTATACGTTGCAGATTGAAGTATATACCATCCCAAATGGTTCTATGGTTCCAAGAATCGGCGGGAGTGCGATAGACTATTTCCATGATCAGGCCATTTCAGCCCGAGGACGCTTCCGCATGCTTCAGGATAATCCGGGCTTGTCTGCAAGCTGATGCCTCGTATCCGCCGGCACTGCAATCAAAATTCGGCAATCGCGAAGCGTCCTGGAGCATTTCGGAGTGCGCCAGGCTCTTTTATGTGGCTGTCTACGAAGACGAAAGCCGAATCCTGGGGTTTGCCGGCCTGGATCTGAATGAGATTCGGCTGCTGTACATCGATCCTGTTTACCAGCGCCGGGGCATCGGCCGGCGATTGTTTGAGCATCTCAAGGAAATGGTTCCCGGCACCTTGTTCCCCGAGCTTTTTGTTTATTCTACCCTCGGCGCCGTGGGCTTCTATGAATCCTGCGGATTCAAAAACAAAGGGCCCTTTGTCTTCGACGCAGGCGGCATCCCCCTGCCGACCGTTTTTATGAGCCTCCCATTTTAGTTCTAGATTAGGGGCTCCAATAGCCCTTAATCTCGAATTTCGAATCTCGAATCTGCAATCAACGCATACATTTACGCGATTTTCGCCTTCCAAATTCCCCATTTGCCGGACGGGTGGCTGTGAGCCCGGTCACAATCCATTAAGTTTTTAGTTGCGTTTCCTTCTGATTTTTATATTATAGCCCCACCTATATGGATTACCGGACGGAGGCAAGCGGTTCCGCCCGGGCTGTCGGTATAGGAATTCCGCTACTCCAAGAAATATGCGGAATGTTCGCGCGAAAGCAGCATCAGGTTGGGATAGGGATCAATGAAGGGACGACTTCAAACAACCGTTTGTTTGGCAGCGATTGCGTTGTTCTTCCTCTCCATGTCTGCCTACGCCAAAACCAAAGCCGGAACCGCACAATCCAAGACGCCCGCCAAAACCACGAAAGCTAAACAAATCACGCAGCCCAAGTCCGAGATGCAATCCGACGAAACCTATGTGGTTCGCAAGGGCGATAATCTGATCAAGATAGCCCGTGACTATCACACCACAACGAAGGCGCTTCAGGCTGCCAACGGCTTGAAGACTTCAAGAATCAGGGCCGGACAGAAGCTTGTCATCCCGGGCTCTCGTTTGACACCCCCTGCCAAGGAATCTGCCAACATCAATGCGGTGCAAAACGAGCAGATCGCTGCCCAATATATATCGCAGCTTCGAAACCAGAATCAGATCTCGGACCCGGAAGTGCAACCCCTGCGGCTGCGCCTTGTCGAGGCCGGGTTCAAAATGATCGGGGTTCGATATCGGCACAGCGGCGGCTCGGAAAAGACCGGTTTCGACTGTTCCGGTCTGGTCAAGAGCCTGTTTTCTCAGTTTAATATTGATCTGCCTCGCTCTTCCCGAGAGCAGTACCAGCAGGGAGAGAAGATCGATCGGGACAAGCTGCAAGTAGGCGACCTGGTGTTCTTTTCATCCGGAGGAACTCGTCCGACCCATGTGGGCATTTACGTGGGCGACGACAAATTCCTTCACGCCGCTGTCAAAGCCAGGCAAGTGATCGTCAGCGACCTCAACAAGTTCTGGTACACCATGCGATACCTCGGAGCCCGCCGAATTGCCGACCTCTGGTGGGACGACACCGAAACCGCTCCCGAAGAACAGTAGTTCCTATTCGCTAGACTGCGGAATACCGAATTCAAGATTCAGAAGAAGTGCGCCCGTTCCAGGTTCTGGAACCGAGAATGGAGAATCGAGAATTGAAAATTGAGAATCGAGAATTGAGAATTGAGAATTGAAATTTGAGAATCTTCGGTTATTCCGCATCTTTATAAAAACTTCACAGATTTGATCTGAATCCGCCCGCCTTGTGATATGCTGCTCGACGCTGGTTTTTAATGTGTGTTTTGCTTTAGTGGTTCGCGTGCCTTGATCGGGCAGGAATGGTCTGGATGGGGTGTACGCCGTCCTGCAATGTCGTAATCTCCGCAAAATCGGGGAAAGCTGTCGCGCCCCCGCAATATAAAAAGAGGCTTGCATTCATTGGCCTTGCCGTCCTTCTGAATAGCTCGATCGTCAGGCATCTTGAACGGATAAAGGAGCAAATGAATGGTTGATTATGTGAATATCTTTATGGCGCGCCTGATGGCCAAAAATCCCGGTGAAACCGAATTCCACCAGGCGGTCCAGGAAGTTGTTGAATCGCTTTCGCTGGTGCTGGACCGGCATCCGGAATATCGATCCGCAAAAATCCTCGAGCGCATGGTAGAGCCGGAACGGATTATAACGTTCCGAGTGCCCTGGATGGACGACCAGGGAGAAATCCAGGTGAATCGCGGGTTCCGAATTGAGATGAACAGCGCGATCGGTCCCTACAAGGGTGGGCTCCGCTTCCATCCTTCGGTCAACCTGGGAATCCTGAAGTTCCTGGCTTTCGAACAGGTCTTCAAGAACAGCCTGACAACGCTGCCGATGGGCGGAGGAAAGGGCGGATCCGATTTCGATCCGAAAGGTAAAAGCAATAACGAGGTCATGAGATTTTGCCAGAGCTTTATGACCGAACTTTACCGGCACATTGGCCCGGATACAGACGTTCCCGCAGGAGACATCGGTGTGGGCGGCCGCGAAATCGGCTACCTGTACGGCCAATACAAAAGACTGCGGAATGAATTCTCCGGCGTCCTTACCGGCAAAGGCTTGAATTGGGGCGGATCGCTAATTCGTCCGGAAGCCACCGGGTATGGCTGCGTCTATCTTTGTGCGGAAATGCTCACCACGCGCAACCAGACCATGGCAGGCAAAACGTGCCTCGTTTCCGGAAGCGGAAACGTTTCTCAGTACACCATCGAAAAGATTCTGCATCTCGGCGGTAAGGTCCTCACCGTCTCCGATTCCGACGGATACATCTACGACGAAGAGGGCATTGATGAAAAGAAGCTCGCATTTATCATGGATTTGAAGAACTTCAAGCGCGGGCGCATCAAGACTTACGCTGAAAAATATCCCAAGGCCGTTTTCACTCCTGTGGACCGCGCCAAGGATTACAATCCGTTGTGGGATCACAAGGCGGACTGTGCGTTCCCGAGCGCGACTCAGAACGAGATCAATGCCAAGGACGCCCGCAACCTGCTGAAGAACGGTGTCTACGTGGTCGGAGAAGGCGCGAACATGCCGACTCATGCCGAGGCCGTCAGGCTTTTCCTTGATGCAAAGATCCTGTTCGCTCCGGGCAAAGCCGCCAATGCCGGCGGCGTTGCGGTTTCCGGTCTGGAAATGGCCCAGAACAGCATGCGACTCCCCTGGACCAAACAGGAAGTCGACAAACGGTTGAGCCTCATCATGAAGAACATTCACAGCACCTGCGTGGAATGCGCCGAGCGGTTTGGAACTCCGGGCAACTATGTCAACGGGGCCAACATCGGCGGCTTCCTGAAGGTCGCGGATGCCATGATGGATCAGGGCTTGGTATAAACAAGGCGTTTGCCGTTTTGAAGCCACGGATTGCGGGGATGCCACGGACGGTTTCGTTCGTGAACATGCGTGCAATTCGTGGCTTTTGTTTTATACTGGTACGGGAATCACTATCGTGGCAGAAAAACTAGATCCGCTTTGGATTGAGCACGGATACGGAACGCGCTTTCAGGGTTTCCAGAACCTGATGCGCCACAGAATCAGGGACGTCCTTCTCGTCTCCAGCCTGTATGATCTTTATCTTTTCGAAGAAGACGGCCGCTTCGACGAGCTCATCAGCAACGAATATCAGAGCCTGAACCTGAGCCACACGCCGGAGCTGACACGTGTATCGAGCGCCAAGGAAGCGATCGCGCTGGCGAAAGACGAGCGGCGATTCGATCTCATCCTGACGACGATGCACGTTGAGGACATGACCGCGGTACGGCTGGCGCAACTGGCGAGGGAGGCAGGCATCGAGATTCCCATCATCCTGCTGGCCTACGACAGCCGGGAACTCAAGGACCTCAAGGCGCATAATTACACGGCTGCGTTCGATCGCGTTTTTGTCTGGCAGGGCGATTTCCGGCTCATTGTCAGCATCATTAAGCACCTCGAAGACCGGATGAATGTCGACCACGATACGCGGCTGGTCGGTGTCCAGTCGATCCTGTTCATCGAAGACAACATCCACTACTACTCGACGCTGTTGCCGATTTTGTATACGGAGCTGCTCAGCCAATCCCAAAGGCTGGTATCCGAAGGCATCAACCTCTCGCACAAATTCCTCCGGACCGTGGCGCGGCCGAAGATCCTGTTTTGCCGGACGTATGAGGAAGCCTGGCACTATTTCGAAACGTACAAGGAACACATTCTGGGCATCATCTCGGATATCGACTTTCCGCGCGAAGGGAAGCCCGACCACGGAGCGGGCATCCGGTTTGCGAAAGCGGCGCGGAACGAGAATCCCGAACTGCCCATCATGCTCCAGTCCCTGACGTCGGATTATGAAGCCGAAGCGTTGGCGTTGAACCTGTCGTTCATGCCGAAGGATGCACCCAACCTCGCCCTCCCGCTGCGGCGATTCATGACCGAGTTTTTCAGTTTCGGCGATTTCGTATTCCGGACTCCCGAGGGTCATGAGGTCGGAAGAGCCTCCGACCTGAAGAGTTTACGTGAGCAGCTGCGGTATGTGCCGGAGGCAAGCGTCCGGTATCACGCCGAACGCAATCATTTTTCGAACTGGCTCAAGGCCCGGACCGAATTCTGGCTTGCTCACAAACTTCGGCCGCGCAAGGTTTCGGACTTCCCGACGGTGGATGGGCTGCGCGAGGACTTGATCTCCTCGCTCGGAGCCTATACCCGTTTGCAGCAGCGCGGTCTGATCACGGAATTCAAAAAGGACACGTTCGATCCCGAGACGAGTTTCGCCCGGATCGGAGGCGGATCGTTGGGCGGCAAGGCCCGCGGCCTGGGCTTCCTGAATACACTGATCAACAACTACGAAGTCAGGCGCCAGTTCAAAGGCGTGCAGATAGCCGTTCCTCCCGCGATTGTTCTTGGCGCAGAGCTCTTCGACCGCTTCCTCGATGAAAACAACCTGAGGAAGTTCGCGCTGGAATGCACGGACGATCAGGAGATCACCCGGAGGTTCCTGGAAGCGATTTTCCCCGAAGATATCCTGGGGGACCTGGCGGCGTTTCTGCATCTGATCCGCACGCCCCTCGCGGTCCGCTCTTCGAGCATGCTGGAAGATTCTCAGTACCATCCGTTTGCCGGTGTCTATCAGACCTACATGATTCCCAACGACCACCTGGAGCCCTTCGTACGCCTCGGGCAGCTCGTGACCACGATCAAACGGGTTTATGCCTCGACGTATTACCAGCCGGCGAAAGAGTACTTCAAAGTTACGGACTACCGGCTCGAAGAAGAAAAGATGTCGGTCATCGTTCAGAAAATGGTGGGGAAACAGCACGCGACGCGCTTCTATCCCGATTTTGCGGGAGTGGCGAAGTCATATAATTTTTATCCCGTGCCGCCGCAAAAGCCGCTGGACGGCATTGTCAGCGTAGCGCTGGGTCTCGGCAAGACGATCGTGGACGGCGGCGTTACCGTCCGGTTCTGCCCAAAATACCCCGATCACCTGCTCCAGTTCTTCTCGTCCTCGGAAGCGCTCGCGAACAATCAAAACGAATTTTTCGCGCTCGATTTGAACGCACCGCTAACGCAAACCCTGGAGACGCGCGATACCCTGGTTAAAAACTTCGGCCTCGATGACGCGGAAAGGGATGGAACCCTTTCCGGTCTTGCTTCCACGTACTCGCCCGAAAACGATGCGATGTACGACGGCACCTCAAGATCCGGCATTCGCATCGTGAGCTTTGCACCCGTCCTGCGGAACAAGACCTTCCCGCTTCCCAACATCGTCGAACTTCTGATGGACATGGGCAGTTGGGGGATGGGTTCTCCGGTCGAGATGGAATTCGCCGCAACCCTATCCGTTTCTCCGGAGCAGCCCAAGGAATTTGCACTGCTGCAATTGCGCCCGCTGGGTCTCAGCAAGGAGTCGGATCCCCTGGAAATCGAGGACGTGGCGAGAGACAAGCTGGTCTGCAGGAGCAACCAGGTTCTCGGCCATGGCATCTCGACCGATATTTACGATATCGTGTATGTGGATGTGGAACGCTTCGAGCGTGCAAAGAGCCGTGAAGCAGCCCATGAAGTCATGCTTTTCAACGAAAGCATGACGGCCCAGCACAGGCCCTATCTGCTCATTGGAGTCGGCCGGTGGGGATCCCTCGATCCGTGGCTCGGGATCCCGGTCAAGTGGGACCAGATTTCCGGAGCCAAGGTGATCGTCGAGGCGGGATTCAAAGACATGGAGGTGGATCCGTCCCAGGGATCTCATTTCTTCCACAACATCACTTCGTTTCGCATAAGCTACTTCACGGTCAATTCAATGACCCAGGATGGTTTCGTCGACTGGGAATGGCTGCGCGCAAATCCCGTCGTTGAAGAGAGGACATTTGTGCGCCACATCCGCCTGGCGAAACCGATCGTGGCAAAAGTCGACGGGCATCAGAACAAGGGCATCATTCTTAAACCGGAGTAGGATCTTGGTTGACAACAGCGAAAACAACAAGCCATCAATGCCAACATCTCGCAGGGCCACGGATGCCTGTCCGCACTGCGGTCATGAACTGAGCCCGTGGCAGCAGGTTCTGCTCACCATCGATCGCGCCCTGGTCTGCAAAAACTGCTGGTACCGCATCATCCTCGATATTTCGGAAGATGAGGGCACTCCTCAGCCTTCCCAAGAGAAGGAATGAGCCGATGCAATCCTATAACTCTTTTGAGGTTGCTCAATCCCAGATCAAGGCGGCCGCCGAGCTTTTGAACCTTGACCGTGCAACCCTGGATCTGCTGCTGTGGCCGCAGCGGGAATTCAAGTTCACGCTTCCCGTTAAAATGGACAACGGGGATACGAACATATTTCATGGCTACCGCATTCAACACAATTATGCCCGCGGCCCGGCAAAGGGGGGCATCCGGTTTCACCCGGATGAGACGATCGACACCATCCGCGCTCTCGCCGGCTGGATGACCTGGAAAACGGCCGTCCTCGACCTTCCTCTCGGGGGTGGCAAGGGCGGAGTCGTCTGCGATCCCAGAAAAATGTCCGTGAGAGAGCTCGAAAATACAGCCAGGGCCTACGTTCGGGCCCTATGGCAGCACATCGGCATCGATCGGGATGTGCCGGCGCCCGATGTGTATACGAATCCACAGACGATGGCCTGGATGATGGATGAGTACGAGACGATCACCAACCAGCATCAGCCGGGGGTGATGTCCAACAAGCCGCTGGCGCTCGGAGGAAGCGAAGGCCGCCGCAACGCGACGGCCCGCGGAGGAGTCATTGTGGTGCGGGAAGCCTGCAAGGCATTCGGCGTGGATCCGCGCGGCTCGTTCGCGATCCAGGGGTTCGGCAGCACAGGACAACGCGCCGCCCTCTTCCATCAGGACCTACTGGGCGGCGGGAAACTGATTGCCGTCTCGGATTCGAGCGGAGCCGTCTGCAACAAGCGTGGGATCAATCCCAGAGAATTGGTCAGCCACAAGCTTCGGACTGGGTCCGTAATCGGTTTTACCGGAGCCGGCGCGATAGATCCCAACGATGTTCTGGAACTGGATGTGAGTGTTCTTTACCCGGCCGCGTTGGAAAATGCCATTAACGTCAAAAATGCCAGGCGCATCAAGGCACGCATCGTTTGCGAATTGGCCAACGGACCAACCACGCCGCAGGCCGACACGATCCTTTTCGAAAAGGGAATCCATGTGATTCCCGATATCCTGGCCAACGCCGGAGGAGTCGCCGCTTCTCACCTGGAAATGGTGCAGAATCGGGATTCCTATTATTGGGAAGAGAGCCTTGTTTATGAACGGCTCGATGCGGCCATGACCCGCGCCTATCGCACCGTATATAACGCCGTTCAGGCGCGCAAGGTCCATCCCCGGCTGGGAGCCATGCTGGTCGCAGTTGCCCGCGTGGCCGAAGCCTGCAAATTGCGCGGCTGGGTGTGAGAAAGCATTCAGCTCTCGGCTTTCGGCAAAAAAAGACGAGGTGTTTTCGCTGATCGCCGACAGCGGAGAGCTGACAGCCAATCTCGGGCGTGCTATCGGATTCGTTGTTATCTATGACCGCAAATGTCCCTCTTGTTTTTTTCTATCATCGATTGAACTGCTATAGTTTCAATGCGCTTGCAGGTGCCATCGATAGCGATCCCGCCCTAGCGGACACGGATATTTCCCTGGCTACAACCGGCGATGCCGTGCTGGCTCGTGCGTCGGACGCGGTCAAACGTCACGGCAAGGCGATTGTCGCGCTGTCCCTCATGACCAGCCAGATGGAAGAGATGCGGCAGCTGATTGGAAAACTGCGCACGGGATGCGGGTCGAAAGCCGTGATTCTCGCCGGCGGACCGCATGCCACTGCGTGTCCTGAAGAGGTGCGCGAGGCGGGCGCCGATGTTGTATTCCGGGGAGAGGCTGAATTGAGTTTTCCAGCCGTCCTGCGGGACATATCCGATGGACGCGAGATTCAAGGAGTGCAATCTTCCGCCGACACAGTTTGCCTGGATTCCTTCCTGTCGATTTCCCCAAAGCGGGGCATGTTCGGACCGATCGAAATCACTCGCGGCTGCGCCTTCGCGTGCAGCTATTGCCAGACCTCCCGCATATTCGGCGTAAAGCTGCGCCATCGGGGCATCGACAGCATTGTGCGGCAGGCGGCGGTTCTCCGGTCGGGAAATCGCAAGGTTGTGCGCCTCCTGTCGCCCAATGCATTTTCCTACGGATCTCCGGACGGACGGCAGCTCAACCTGCAGGCGATCCGCGACCTCCTGGCAGCGCTGCGCAAAGCCGTAACCGGCAAAGCGCGCATTCTATTTGCGCACTTTCCTTCGGAAGCGAGACCGGAGCATATCATCCCGGAAACGCTCGATTTGCTGAAGGAATTCGCAGATAACGACGAGATCGTCATCGGCGCACAATCGGGCAGCCGGCGGATGCTGGAGGCATGTCACCGGGCGCACTCTGTCGAACAGGTATTGGCCGCAGTTTCGCTGGCGCGCAAATATGGGTACAAAGTCATCATCGATTTTATCTATGGTCTGCCCGGGGAGAACGAAGCGGACATGCTCGAGAGCGTGAAGGTTATGGAAGAGGTCGTGCGCATGGGCGCACGCATTCACCCGCATATATTCGCACCGCTGCCGCAGACGCCATTCGCCAACGAAAAGCCCGGCAGCATCTCGCCCGCACTCATGGATATCATGGAACGGTTCAAAACCAGTCGCGGAATCTATTACGCAAAGTCGCAACGATAAAGCAGCAAAAATCGGAAGGAGCCAGGAGGTTTTATGAGCAATCAGAGAATATTTACCGACCAGGAACTGAAGGAAATGGGAACGCGGACGCTGGACCTCGTGTTGGAGGCAATCGACGCCGGGAACAAGGAAAAAGCCAAAGATCTTGCGAGCCGGATGTATCAGGAGTTCAACTACCTCCACGACGGCTATGGATTCTGGGTTACAGGCCTTCAGACCTATATCTATAAAAACTACGGAATCGATGCGCTGGAAGAAGCGGAGAGGGAAGCCCATACGATCGAAGCCAAAGTGGTTTTCAAGCCGATTGAAGCAAAGGATCTCCGCTCCCAGGTGGAACAGCTTGCGAAGGGTCTGCGAGGACACCTGCAGCCGATCGCCATTGAAGAAAACGACGAGATGATCACGCTCACCATGCAGCCGTGCGGTTCAGGCGAAAGGATCATCCAAAAAGGCGGGTACGAAGCGGGCTTAGGCAAGGTTGACGAACCCCACCGTATTACATGGGGCATGAAGGACTTTCCTATCTACTGCGTGCACTGTCCAATTATGGAAGCACTGGATATCGAAAACACCGGCAACTTCCGGGTGGTGCATATCGTGACCGAACCGATGTACCACGGAGCCTGCAAGTTTGCCTTTTATAAAAATCCTGCGGATATCCCGGAAGAGTACTTTACCCGGATCGGCAAGAAAAAACCTGTGGCGGGGAAAAACTGAATTCACCATCTCCAACTGGATTTTGCAGGTGCGCCCCAAACGCATTCTGCGAGGACCTTAATCCGCATAACTCATAGAGCTTCTGCCGCGGCTGCAAGCTGCCGCTTTTGAAAAACCCGTGAGGACGACTCTCCAGACTCGTCCGGCCACTGATTCTCCCGCATCGGACGGCTCTGGAGAGACTGTCTCAAAACCCGGCGCCATCCCAAAATCGGAATCATTGAGGCGCGAAGCGCCGGCAGAGAATAGGCCCGACCGTAAGATCGGGATTAGGTTATCGCAAAGACGGAGTGCCGAGGGCGCGGCACTGTTAACGTTTTATATACAATCCTTCCGGTTTCTTATTCCTTAGCCTCGTGTCGCACCTTCGGCGCTCGGTCTCATGCTACTCGTCTATCCCGACCTTACAGTCGGGCCTATTCTCTGCCGGTCCTTCGGACCTGCCCTGGCGCATAACACAGCAGGTCCTGAGTTTTGAGACAGTCTCTGGAGACCCGTCCTCACATGTTGGCTGCGGCCTTGGCCGCGCCGGGAAATCCGTGGCGTCTTTTTCATGTCGGCGCAGCCCTTCCTACCAATTTCTCGCATCGAGCACTGCCTTCACGATACCGTTTTCGTGGCGTTCGTACATTTGAAACGCTTTCTCCGCATCGCGGATCGGGAGCCCGTGCGTGACAAGCTTCGACAATGCTTCCCGGTTTGCAAGGAAAAGGTCCCGCGCTTTCGGCAGGTACGCCGCCCAATCCGGGGTGACGGTTCCCATGAGGGTTGCATTTTTGCGGAAAAATATTTCGTACTCCAGGGCATAGACCGGCTGGTCGGGCACGCCAAAAGCGACTACGGTACCGTATTTGCGCACCAGTTCCAGGCAATCGTTGATGGTGTCCATCTGATGGCCGACGGCCTCGATGATGAAATCCGGTGGCACCCACGTATCCGGCGAAGTGCGCGCCTTTTGAACGGTCTCGATGCCGTGGCCGCAGACGGTTTTTGTTGCCCCCAGAGTTTCCGCGAAACGACAGCGGTACGGAATTGGGTCGACGCCGATGACGGAGCTTGCGCCGCCCTTCCTGGCAAGCCAGCAAAACATCAATCCTATGGAACCGAGTCCCAGGACGGCAACGGACTTGCCGCTCAGGTCCCCGAGCCGGTCTATCGCGTTCATCACCGTCGAGAGCGGCTGGATTATGCAGGCAGACCCGAGATCGGGCATGGTACCGTCCAACGGGATGGTCTTGGATTCAAGGGCCACGAAAAACTCGGCCAGCCCCTGATCTCCGTCCGGGATCGAGAGGACCGTGTCTCCCGCGCGGTATCTTTCAGAGGTGCTGGCCACAACCTCGCCGACGCACTCGTGAATCGGCGCGCCGTGCGCGAGAGGATACGAACGATACCTTTTGTTGCCGGTAAAAAACGGGATGTCACTACCGCACATGGACACCCACGCAGTCCGGACCAGGACGCGGGCCTCCCCGTCGGCGGGCAACTGCGGAACCGGAATTTCCTTCACTTCAAACTGACGCGGACGGGCGACCTGGAGTGCTTTCATCAGCGTGTTCCTTGCTCCTGAACGACCGGGAGAGTCAGCATCGCGTGCGGCACGATTAAACAATCACAGGATGTCCCCAGCTTTGCGGTTGCCAATTGCACGGCTTCGTCCATGGTCGCGGCCGGAATCATTTTGCAGGCGGCAACGATGTCAGGGCATTCGCTGCCGACGATGATCACTTGCGTTTTCTCCAGAACCTTGGCCATCACGAACGCCCGCTGCTGTCCCGGAGGATACCCGTTGCGCCGCGCGTCGTCGAGGATGAAGGCGACATCCGGTGCATCGCGCATCGCAGACAGGAAGCGCTGCTCGCCGACACCTTTGCCGGCGCCCTCTTCGCAGCGCGCAGGGATGATAAAATAGCCGCCCGGCCGGACCACGCATGTCGGCGCGAAGAACAGGTAGGAAGGCGCGCGGCTTGCCTGATACAGATTGCAGTCTTTGGGGAAGCCGACGCCGCCAATCGCAATATCGTATTGCTGCGGGATAGAGACCTCGTACACGGAGCGGGCAAAAGCCACCAGGTCCTGGAACGCCGCCTCCGGATCCCCCGCCGCTACCCGCAGGAGACGCTTGTCGTCATCGAGCACCACATTCAGGATAAAGCGCAAACCCGCTCGGCGCGCGGCCTCGGTGATCGCCTCATGAAACGGATTCCCCTCGATGCGCCCGAGCCGCGTTCCCGGATGATCCACAAACGCAGGGCCGTGCGAATAGGCAATCAGCTCTTCGCCCGCCGCCCCGACGGCCAGAGTTTTTCGGCCGCCGGAATAGCCGCCATACTGGTGCGGCTCCACGATGCCAGTGGCGATCACAAGGTTCGCCTCGATAACGCTGCGGTGCACCGAGACCGGAACGCCGTGCGCGGTCTTTCCGAGATCGACAAGCGCCGCCGCGTTCTGAGGCTCGCTGTCGATGACGCGGTAGCGGGACACGATGTCTGCCCCGAGCTTTGCAATCTTTTCTTCGCGCGTGGAAGCGCGATGCATCCCGATGCCGCACAGGAGCGTGACGTCTTCGTCGCGCACGCCGGCCGCTCTCAGTTCCGCTAGAATCGCCGGGACGAGCAATTCGTCCGGACACGAGCGCGTGATGTCGGTGAACACGATGCACACCCGGTTTCCGGGCTGCGCTAATTGCCTCAGGCAAAGAGAGCCGACAGGATGGGCGAGCGCATCCGCGACGGCCTCTTGTCGATCTTCGATCGGGCGAACGGGTTTGGAGACGGCCTGATTGACGCGCATTCCGGACGGCAACGAGAATTGAATGATCCCTTTCCCATACGGCACGGTATACATTTTCCGGCTCCTCATCATATATATAGCATCATTATCATGTTTCGCATTGCGAAAACTTGTTCCACAGAGCAGAATAAATCTCCCACCAAAATTTGTCAATCGGCCAGCTTTTTTGTTCCATTATGTGAAATTGATTGACATAGAGTGGAATTTGAATTAGGATGAAACACGATTTCGCATAATGGAACAGATTGGAGGTTCAGATATGAGTAATGTGCCATTTGTAAAGGCAGCGGATGTGGAAGGCGAGTTTAGGACTCCGCCTCGAACTTCCAAGCTTTTGCTGGCTCCCAAATTCGGGGGAGTTAAAAATGTGTCGATGGGTATGAACATCACCGAGGTCGGGAGCATGATTCCCGACCATGTCCATGATACATCCGAAGAGGTTCTGTTCTTGATCAGCGGACGTGCGCGGATAGTGATCGATGGTGAAGGTTCCTGGGAAATTGGTCCGGAGACCGCTTTTTACTCGCCGCTCGGGAAGAAGCATCGGGTAGAAAACATCGGCGACGAACCGCTCAGGATCGTCTGGTGCTATTGCCCGCCGTTGCCGTCTCATTGCAGCTAATTTCATTAATTTTCTAAGGAGATTTTTGTCATGATTTTTGAAGCAACTCGCAAGGCCATGAAAAGGCTCGGGCTACCTGAAGGCGATGCCTTCGATATGCCTTCTTCAACCAAGAGATTCCCCGACGGCGCGGCGTTCCGTATTGAATGCCCGACCGTTAACTCTTCGGAAACTGTTGCAGCCCTTCTCGACACCGCCACCAAGACCGGCGTCACCATCAACCGTATCACGGAAACCTTCGGTATGTTCCGCCACACAGCTGCAGAGATCAAACAGTACTGCAAGCTCTGCCATGATTATGGCTGCGAACTTCTGCTTTCGACCGGTCCCCGTGCCACTTATGACACCGGCGCCACCGTTCTGTCTCCGCAAGGCGTGAGAGTCAGCTATCGCCTCCGTGGACAGGAACAGCTCATTCGCGCGATCGAAGATGTCAAGCGCGGATATGAACTCGGTGTCCGAGGCTTCCTGATTTATGACGAAGGCATGCTCTGGGTAGCCAATGAAATGCGCAAGAACGGCGACCTGCCGAAGGAAATCATTTTCAAGTGCTCCGCTCACCTCGGACACTGCAACCCGGCTTCCATTAAGCTCCTGGCAGACCTCGGCGCCGACAGCATCAACCCGATCCGCGATCTGCAGATCCCGATGCATGCAGCCATTCGTCAGGCCGTCGGCGATGTCCCGCTGGATATCCACACCGACAATCCTCCGGGATCCGGCGGATTCATCCGCGTTTACGAAGCTCCCGAGATCGTCCGCGTAGCGGCTCCTCTCCATTGCAAGACCGGCAACTCCGTAATCGGCGGCCACGGCGAAATGACCAGCGCTGCTGAAGGAAAAAGAATGGCAGAGCAGGCCACTATCGTTGTCGAAATGATCAAACGGTTCGCTCCGGAATTGAAGCAGTCGGCAAAGAATACCGCTGATATGCGTATTCCTGTTGTATAAACTGGCACCTTGTTTCGCGGAGATTCATTCCGCAGATTAGGAGGAGTCATGGGAAAATGGGGAGACTGGGGAAAATGGGAACTGCCTCCAAAGGGCGGTCACATGGAGACCCCTGGAGTATATCTCCAGACCATGAACATGACGCAGATTAATGAGCGTCTCAAGACAAACGATCTGATCATTGTCCCGATCGGAAGCACGGAATGTCATGGGGCCGCTCAACCTGTCGGGGAAGACACATTTCTCGTCACGCGCATGGCCGAACAGGTCGCGGCGAAGATGGGGTGTACGATCGCGATGCCGGTGTGGTACGGATCTCATCCGTTCAACCATCTTGGCATGCCTGGCACGGTTGTTGTTCCTGAAGATGCATTCCTGGCAAATCTGCGGGCCATCATTGCCGGCCTGTGGAATATGGGTTTCAGAAAGCAGATCTTTCTGAACGGCCATGGCCAGGAAGAAGTTATTCCACTCGCACTCCACCAGTGGGCGAAGAAGTACCAGGTGCCATCTATCTTGGTTTCGCTGCACTGGGAGACAGTCATTCATGATCATCTGAGGACCAAGGCGTTCGGAGGACCCTTCGAGACGCAGTTCTCGCATGCGGACGAAGCGGAAGCGTCTTACTCTCTTGCGCTCTTCCCTGAGTTCTGTGACATGAAACTGGCGGTGGACAACAAACCCTCTGGCTTCCTTCCTCCGGGGCACGTGGACGGCGGCGGTGAAGTGTATCACAGACCCATCAGAGGGCATGAGCACGTTGGCCTGAGTGGCACGGAAGTGAATGTTTATCCCGAAGGAGTTATCGGCCATCCGACGCTTGCCAGTGCGGATAAGGCTTATGCGGGCCTTAACGAACTGCTGGATTATATGTGCAAGCTGATCACGGACATCATGACTGCCTTCCCGGCCGGGAAATTGCCTCCGGCTGAAAAGACGACTCAGCGGGATCCCAAGGAGATAGAAGCACTCCTGAAAGGCCCCCTGAATGGTGGAAAGCATCTTTATACGATCTCCTACCCACCCTAGTTGTGTTTGGGTTGCCAACCAAGACGGGAGTTGCCCGCGCGTTCCCAATGGGGCGGGCAACTCCCGACACTTTAAGCACGATGATTCAGAGCGGATATAAAAAGGACCGGATTTAAGGAGGGACGGCTTTGTCACAATCAGTGCGCTCCGTCGACAGGGCTCTCGACATCCTGCTCTGCTTCACGCGTGAAGAACCCGCCCGCTCCCTCACGCAGATCGCCGAAGCGATTCACATGTCCAAGACGACGGTGCATCGTCTCCTGGCGACACTCGAGAACAAGCGTTTTATCACCAGGGACAACGCCACCGGCCTGTATCGTCTCGGCCTCCGTTTTATCGAAATGGCTTCCTTCGTCCTGCAGGATGCGGAACTGCAGCGCTGGGCCAAGCCCTATCTTCAGCGCCTGGCGATAGAGTGCGGAGAAACCGTCGACCTCTCGATCATGGACGGATCGCACGTCATTTATCTCGAAGTGATCGAAAGTCCGCAGCGCGTCAAGCTGGCAGCTGCCGTCGGGCAACGGTTGCCCGCCTATTTCACCGCATCGGGCAAAGCGCTGCTTGCGTTTCTGCCTGAGGAAATTGTCAAAAAAATCATAAGCGAAAACCTGGCGGAGTCTTCGAATCACAGTCCGGCGTCGATCCTGGAGATGATCGAGGACTTGCGTGCCACCGCCGCGCGCGGCTATGCCATTTCCGAGCAGGAATACGAAGAAGAAATCAACGCCGTCGCAGCGCCGATTTTCGACAAAGATAAAAACCCGATCGCTTCCATCGCGATCGTCGGACCTTCCTATCGCCTCTCCAAAGACCGCTTGCCTGCGCTGGGAGAATCGCTCCGCCAGATGATGCAGGTGATCTCCGCCGAAGTCGGCCCTGTCGCTCTCTCCGCCATCCTCGCAAAAACCCGCAGCCGATAACAGCCAGTGATTTGCCCTTGACAGGCCGAGGAATCGAGCGCCAGTATGGCACTCTAGCTGCGCGAACCAGGTCTCAGAGAGGCGTACGCCATCGTCGGCGGATAAGATTGGCTGCAGCTATTTCCAATTCACGCGAACCAACCAGGAGGGTTCCACGATGAAAAGCATACTGCGATGGGCACTATTAGGGGGAGCGATTTGGTTTTTGGCATTGGGAAGCATCACAACAGCCATGGCGCAATCAAGCGGCCCGGCCTGCACGCGCGAAAGCCTTAAGGCCGTCACCGACAAATTCTTGGCGGCTCTTCAAGCGCACAATCCATCCGGCCTGCCGCTCGCTTCCGGCGTGAAATATACGGAGAACGGCATTGTAGTTGCCGTAGGAAAAGGCTTCTGGGAAACCGCCGGCAAGCTGACTTTTAAACGGGGAATGGTCGACACCCAGAAATGCGGAACGCATACGCAAACGATCATAGAGGAAAATGGCAAACCGATGCTTTACGGCGTTCGGCTCAAGGTCGACAAAGCGAAGATTTCTGAAATCGAATCCATCGTTGTTCGCGGGAAAGAAGTGCTCGACGTTAAAGCCATCCTGGATACGAAAGATCAGGATTGGGAAGGCATCCTGCCGCCCGAGCAGCGGAGCTCTCGACTGGCGATGATGGCTGTGGCTGACGATTATTTTGAATTGTTCGTCCAAAAGCAACCGCGGAAAGTCTCCATTCTTCCTTTCGCTAAAACCTGCGACCGCTGGGAAAACGGCATGCAGACAACAAAAGGAGGAACAAACCAGGGAGTGACAATGCCTGCGCACAATTGCTCGCCTGTGGGCTTTGCCGACATGATTCATGGTCCGCGACGATTTCTGGTGGATGAGGAAACAGGCATTGTGGTTGCCTACACTCTTTTTAACAAGGTCTGGCCCGACTTCCATATGTTCAAGATAAGAAACGGCCAAGTAGATTGGATCCAGGCGTATTTTGAGTATGGCAAAAAATACGAAACGATCGGCTGGCCGATTGAGCCGGCGTGCAAATAAATTTTGAGGCTACTATCCGCCGGTGACATAGGGGAAGAAGCAGAGACGGGAATCGGGGCGGACTCGGTCTTCCAATCCGCTTTGCACGCCATCGATCGTGATCAGCTCGATTTCATCCGAGTCCAAACCGACCGCCCGCGCAAGATCGCGGGCGGTCGTCGGAGCTTGGATTTCCACAGATTGCCGTCGCGGCCTGTTGATAGCCAGCTGACCAAAAATCTCTATGTCGACTGCCACAAGGCTCCTTACAGGGTGTCGAACACCGTTTCCATATCGGAATCCGGGACATCGAAGACCGTGTTGTGTGGAGGCAGTGGTTCTTCGCGCATGTACTCGGGAATTTTATAGTCGTTCTTGGTGATTCCCGCCTGGCGGTTGAACTCGAGCTCGGTACGCAGCACGTCGCGGTTGAAACGGTTGTAATCGTCCAGCGTCCAGCCCCACCCATAAATCCCGTTAATCATGTCGATCATGAGCTGCGGGTTGGCGATGATTGGTGGACGCGCGAAGAGGCAGAGGCCGGTGCTGTCGAGCATTGCGGCGATGATCTGCAAGCGAAGCGAAAGCGCCTTCTGGCCTTCAGTTCCCAGAGGAGGAACTTCGTTGCGTGCGCCGAATGCATTTCCGGCGGTGTGATCCGCGCCCTGCGGCGAAGTCGCATAGGTGACACCGTTGCCCTTGAGAGTTCGCGGATCGTATCCGGGCATGGCCTGCCCCAGGCACGTCGGCACGCGCCGAATGCCCAGCACGCGTCCCGTTTCGGAAGCTCCGCATCCGATCACGCGCCCGAGAACCGTCCCTTCCCCAACCTGCTTCAGAATGCCGACGATTCCATCGATGTCGCCGAATTTAGCAAGGCCGGCTTCGAGCGCTACGCCGAGCGCAGCGCCGGTTTCGATCGTATCCAGACCGAAATCGTTGCACATATAATTGATGGTCGCGACATCATCAAGCGTTCCAAGGCCAAGATTGGAGCCCACCAGCGCTATCGTCTCGTACTGGATGCTCCCGACAACCGGCTTGCCACCTTCATCGGCAAAGAGGTTCCGGCAGGCAATGACGCAGCCGGGCATGCATCGCGTCCCGACTTTGCCTTCGCGCGCCAGGATCAGTTCGCGGAGCTTTTCGCCGCGCAGTTCCGCTGCATGCTCGAACTTTCCTTCGGAGAAATTCCGGGTGGGAAGCGATCCCATTTCGTTGACCGCGCCGACGATCGACGCCGTGCCATACAGATGCTGCGATCCCTTGGTCCCAAGCTTTGGGTCGTTGATCAGCTTCTGGGCAAAAGCCTTGGCAGCTGCGCGGAAGAGCGCTTCATCCACCATCTTCACGGCTTTGCCTACGACCTTGCAGAGGACGACGGCTTTCAGCCCTTTGCTTCCCATGACGGCGCCGAGCCCGCCGCGCGCGGCATGATTGCTGCGCTGATCGCGCTCGCCGGTCGTGGAAATGCCGGCACCCGTCATCAAATATTCGCCGGCCTGGCCGATGCATATAACCGTGGCATCCGCGCCATAGCGCTCCTGGAGGCGATCCGCCGTGGCATACGTCCCGAGTCCCACCAAATCTCCGGCAGGCACCAGCTCCACCGAATCCCCATTCAGGACGAGAATACAAAATTGCTTCGATTTCGGCTGGTTTTCCACAATGATCGCTTTTATTCCGAGCTTGCCCAGCGCGTCTCCGCTGGTACCGCCCGCATTCGCTTCCTTGACGCCTTTTGTTAAAGGACTTTTGGCGCCGACAGACAAGCGTCCGGCGGTGGCAACACTCGCTCCGCCGAGCAGTCCGGGGGTAAATATGAGTTTATTATGCGGTCCGAGCGCATCACAGGCGGGCGGAATCTCATTAAGAAGAACCTTGGCAATCAAAGCCCTTCCGCCAACCTGTTCATATTCTTTAGGAACAGGTTCCCAGCGAACCTGGGCTTCCTTCATATCAATACGCAGCATTTTCACGGGCGACCTCCTAAATGCATGAAAAACTATTATTTTACCGCCATTTCCGCTCTGCGTCAACGATTTTCATTCTGCGGAAATAGAGATGACTCACCTACTGATTTGGGGGCAACTACTGTCTTTTTGAATTTACCTCGTGCCATTGGGGTAAGTGTTTTTAAATGAACAGTTAACTTCATAATACAGAGTTCGTCTGCCGAATCGCGCCTTATCCTCCGGAGGCAGGCGGAAGGAGCAGGATTTCATCGCCTTCTTTCAACGCAGTCTTCATTCCCTGGAGAAATTGGATTGTCTGGCCGTTTACCATGATTCGGACGTGAGGAAGAACGGTGCCGTCATTCGGATCAAAAAGACGGGAAGAGAGCTTATCTCCCCACCTGCTTTTGATATACGCAATGAAGTCCTCCATCGTCGATTCCTCTGGAAGATCGATCTCCGTGATTTTTTGGCCGATGACTTGCTTAATTCCCAAGATAGCGTGAATTGTGATCTTCATTGCGTAGTAACGTTAAAGCTTCAGTTCATCCGCCACGTATTCCAGTCGTAATTCAGCGAGTTTGGCACGTGTGGGAACTCCTGTTTTGATATCCCATCCTCGCTCCGCGTAGTATTCATCGAGCATTGTATCCAGGTCATCCCTGCTGATCAGCTGTCCCTTTGAAGCACCGCCCTTCAGGGGTTCGGTCATCAGTCTTTCGGGCAAGGTGTCGTCGACACGAGAGAAACCTTCCCGGACGTTGAAGGCCCTCGCCAGATTCGTGAGCCGTTCCCCCACTTTCATCACTTCTGCGGGAGTGAAGGGCAGCCCCGTAATCGCATCCATGAGATCTGCGGTATTCTGGCAGGCAATCTGCGGAACAGCCATGTCTAGAAGGAATTTGCACATGGGAGCGCAATCGCAGGTGGCTGCCTGGATATCCTGGTTCCACACCGTGAGCTTGCCTTTGCCTTCTATCGCAAGGCGATCCACCTGGTATGGAACGGGCACGCCGAAGATTTCCTGGAACGCATAGCCTTTGCAGTGGTCCGCGCCGGTATAGGCGGTGGCGTAATTCAGGCCATGCGCTTTCGCGCCGCGCACGTCGTACCCGGCAAGCTCGAGGCCCTTGACCTGGATGGCAAACTTTTCAGTTCCCTTCCCGATCTTCTTTGCCGCCGCCAGGCTTCCATCTGCGAGCAAGTCGCCGATGCCATCACGGAAAGCCATTTTTCGCAAGACCTTCATCATTGCGTCGTCGTTTCCAAATCGCAGATCAATCCCGTCGGCATCCTGAAGCGTGAGAATGCCCTTCTCGAAACACTCCATGGCGAAGCCGATCGTGACTCCGGCGGAAACGCTGTCGATTCCCAGCTCGTCGGCGAGCCGGTCGGCTGCGATGACGGCGTCGATGTTGTCGATGCCGTTGTTGCTCCCGAAAGCGTAGATCGTTTCAAAGTCGGGACCTTCCGACAGGATTCCGGCATAGGCGCCCGTCCTGGCCATTTTCATCTGGCTGCAGCCGACGGGACAATCGTGGCAGTGTTCTTTACCGATTTTCCGCGATGTCTGCGATTCCAGCGCGAGCCCATGAGGAACAAACAATCCGGTTTCGGACCAGTTCTTTGCAGACATAATTCCCATAGCACCCGTGACCTCGACGACCATGGGTGTACCGTGTTGCGCAAATTCGGGGTAGAGGACGGGGCTCTCTTTGAAGGCCTTGAGCAAGGCGCTGCGGTATTTCTTGTACTTTTCTTCCGAAGCGATGCAGACGGGTTCCGTTCCCCGGATTGCGATGGCTTTCAGATTTTTCGATCCCATGACAGCGCCAAGGCCCTTGCGCCCGACAGCCCGACGCTCATTGATAATGCCGGCGATTTTGCAGAGGCGCTCGCCGGCGGGACCGATACAGCACACTCGCACGTTCTGGTCGTGCAACTCATCTTTGATGATTTGCTGGCAATCGAAAGTGAGCGTCCCCCAGCAATGGGAGGCATCACGAAACCTCACGGCATTGCCCGTAATCGCGACGTAGACCTGCTTGTCCGCCCTCCCTTCAATAATGATCGCATCCCATCCGGCAAACTTCATCTCGGCGGGAAACTGTCCTCCGGACAGGGCCAGGCCGACTGCGCCGGTAAGCGGCGACTTCCCTGCCACAGACATTCTGCTCGCACAGGGCACGCCAGCCGCCGTAAATGGGCCGGTCGCGAAAATCAGCTTGTTATCCGGGCCCAGCGGGTCCGTGCCGGCTTTCACTTCATCGTAGAGATATTTGATGGCAAAGCCCGCACCGCCAATGAAGTCCCGGGCCACAGATTCCGGTAATGGTTCTTCTTTCGATGTTTTGTTGGTTAAGTTGATTCTGAGAATTTTACCTGTGTAGCCACCGGAATACATACTCACTCCCTTTGCCATCGGAATGCATGAGCATTTTCCTTGCCATTGGAGCACATGCACGGTCTGGCAAGGATTTGATGGGCGCGCTGACAGGATAAAGGAAAATCTGTTCCCGTCAGATCCCTGCCGATTTCAAATATCGCCCGCATCGGACGCAAGACAGGCAATCACATCTGCGACTTCTACGGTCAATGATGATGCCATACTCACCACGGCAAAGTCGATGGACATCCATTACGCCGAAGTGACGCGACTCACCCGGCACAATAGGGCTCTGCCTGGCCAGCTTCCAGTGATCTGGTCACAGGCATCGAGCTCGTCCATCGTCAGCACATTCACATTCGATTGCCACAAACCATGCAGTGACGGCTCAGCCGCGGGCTGCTCCGGGAACCACCAGCAGTGTTCTGCATGTACCACACGAGGATCGATTCCGGTGGTGAGTTGCGTTCTCATGACAATGGCACCTCTCGGGCTCTCGATTCTGGCCCAGTCGCCTTCGCGAAGGCCGAGCCCGGCGGCGGTTTCCGGATGAATTTGCAGCAGCGGATCGGGGTGTTGCTCGCGCATCCCCATACCGAACTGGCGATGCTCGGACTGAAACTGCGGCAGGAATCTTCCCCCATCGATCAGGATGAGAGGAAATTCCGTAGCAATCTCCGGAGTGCTTATTGGGCTCTCCGGAGGCTCTTCGTAGTAAGGAAGCGGATCGTATCCAAGCTCCTCGAGCAGATTCGAATAGAGTTCGAACTTGCCGCTCCTTGTTGCGAACCCGGTGATCTTGCCGGTCCGCGGGTTGATCTTGTCGTAGGTCCAGGGTTCCTCGCTGGCGATCACATATTTCCTGGTGGCCGCCTCTGCATAAGTAATACCCAAAGGTTGGAGACGATAGTCATACAGCTCCTCTTCCGTTTTCCACGGGAAGTGCTCGCCAAATCCGAGGCGAATGGCGATTTCGCGGAAGAAATAATAGTCGGTCTTGCGCTCGCCAATCGGTTGTATGGCGCGCTCGGCTGCGACAAAGACGGATGTGAAGTCCTCCATCGTGGACAGCGTTCCCCGTTCCAGCTTGCTGGCTGCCGGGAGCACATAATCCGCTAACATCGCCGTCGGCGTCATGAAGTGTTCCAGCACCACATGCAGATCCAGATTGGGGCTCTTCAAGGCCTTGTACACCAACTTGGTGTTGGCCGCATTGAGCAAGGGATTGCTGCCCCACGTAATGAGTGCCTTTGTCGGATAGGGAATACCATTCACAATGCTGCGCCAGATAGCCGGTTCTGGAGCAGTAAAGCTGTGGCCGCTCATGGGCAGGGGCACTCCATAGGTTTGCTCGTATAGCGCGTTCATACGCTCATATGCGGGCCAGGTCATCAGCTTGAAACGGTCGCTGCCCAGTTGTTTGGCGCGCTGTTCCGGAGTGCAGAGTTCCGCCATCTGCATCATGGAATCGCGCATGGCCATTACACCATTCACCATAGGTCCCGGACCCTCGGGAGCGAGTCCAGGTGCCTCGCCGCGCATGTTTCCGGTGATGGCATGCAGGCAAAGCTTCGCCTGCTCCACGCGCGTGGCATTGCGTCCCAGCTGATCGGGCGCCAGTCCGCTGAGGATGCAGCCCGGCTTGTTGCCGGCATAGGCAATGGCGCTAGCGATGATTTGATCGGCGGGAATCCAGGTAATCTCGGCAACCCGTTCCGGCGTGTACTCTGCGGCGCGTTGTTTGAGCTGTTCGAAGCCGTAGGTCCATTGTTCGACGAATTCGCGATCGCAGAGGCTACGCGCGATGATCACGTGGATCCAGGCCATGAGCAGGGCCGCGTCGGTGCCGGGGCGAATCTGCAGCCACAGGTCGGCCATCTTCGCCATTTCGGTCCGGCGCGGATCGACGACGATCATCTTGGCCTCGGTTTTCTGACTGCGCCACTTCTGCATCGGCCGCCGGCGAACAGGATTCGAGTCGGTGTAATCTCTTCCCAGCAATACAAGGCAGTTCAGCTGCTTGATGGGAGGTGCCAGAATACAGGGAATGTTCGTGCCGGCCAGGGCGAAAGACAGCGCGACTTTGTTGCAGGCACAGGCCGTCCCGGAAGCACCCACGTTGGCCGGATTGCCGAACAGGTTCAAGAAGCGCGCGCGGATTGCATAGAAATCCGAGCGGTAGGTTCCCTCGATGGTGGACAGACTCTCTGCGCCATGCTCGGCTTTGATCGTCTGCAGTTTTGCGGCAATCTCGTCCAGCGCCTGTTCCCAGGAAATTCTCTCCCAGCGGTTCTCGCCGCGCTCGCCCTGCCGTTTGAGCGGGTGCATCAGCTGGTCGGGATGATCCAGCCACTCGCGAAAGTGCGGCAACCGCTCGGCACAGACTGAGCCGCGATTGTACGGGAATTCCGGATTCCCTCTGATGCTGAGAATCCTGTTGTCTTTAACACGCACCAGCAAACCGCAATTGCAGTGACAGCCGGGAGACGGCCAGCAGATGGTCTTCTTGACTTCTACGCCCGATTCCTCGCCCGCAACATCGCCCATTTAGATGCCTCCCTATTCAGGGCTCAGCTTAGCCAGCTTTACGCGGGGCGTCAATAAGTCAGCTTTTCATGGCATTCGGGTCGTTTGACTGGACTTGGGGAATAGTCTAAAATAACTACTTTGCCAAAATAAGGATCAGTGGCACTTCCGCTGGTTTCCGGAGAATACGCGACAAAAAGAGATACGGATTGGGAACAACTCGCAGTATCTGGATCGCTCATATGCTTAGACGGTTCAAAAGATTCTCATATCTGGTCAATTACCCGGTTTTCTTGCTGGTGCTCCTGTCCGCATGCGCCCTGTCGTTTTCCGCTCAATCTCAGCCGACCGGCGTGGATGCCATCTGCCTCAAATGTCACACTTCGGTCGCCGCTACGCTGCAAAAACAGTTCAAGCACAAAACCCTCGAAAAGGGTTGCCTTTCGTGTCACATGGATTGCCGGGAGATCACGCCGACGAGCAACCGTCACAACGTTCCGGCGAACTACTTGAAAGCGGCAGAGCCTGACGTCTGCTTCGAATGTCACCCGATGAAGGATATCGCACCGGCACACAAGAATCAGATCTTTGCGCAGGCCAAGTGCTCCAGCTGCCATGAACCGCACGCCTCGAATTCTCCCAAACGGCTTCCCGATGTTTTGCACGGTCCCTTCGCCAAACGGGACTGCGCCGCCTGCCACGCCGCCCCGGTGGATGGCCGGGTGCAACTGGTTGCGCCGAACGTTGAGGCTTTATGCTTTAGCTGCCATGAAGACATCAAACTTCGAATCGCAAACTCCAAATACAAACATGACGTCGTATCCAGCGACAAGGCTTTGGTGAGGACGCAATCGTCGTGCCTGGAATGCCATGACGCTCATGCCACCAACCAGAAGTATTTTTTGAAGCAACCGGAGCTGTCCCTTTGCAGAGACTGTCACGTTAACCTGACGGCCGGCAAAAGCTTCGTTCATGAACCTGTGGCCATCTCCTGCACTTTCTGTCACGATGCGCACGCCTCAGACATTCCGCAGCATCTGTACGTGCCTGTGCAGGATCTTTGCCTGGGCTGTCACGCCCAGGACGCGATAAAAATCCAATACAGCAAAAAACCATATCCTCTTTTCGGGGGAAAGACGAATCTTCCGCCCAATACATTCAAGAAGGTGCAAACCTTGGGTCGAACGGGGCACCCCACTGCGAAGCATCCCGTATATGCGCCTGCAACAGCAAAAACACCGGAGCTCAATTGCCTGTCGTGCCATACTCCCCATGCTGCCGCGACCGACTCAAACCTGCTGGTAAACGACAGCCGATCCTTGTGCATGCAATGTCACAAAGAAATGGTCCTGCCGTAAGGCGCGTCTGAATTACCTGGAACCGCGTTTACGCGGATGTCCGCCGGCACTGCACACTTCCTGAGTATCATACAATGTCGCACAAACTTCTGGTCGAGGGAGCCTTGTTCCTGTATTTTAAGAGAAGAATGAACCCGCGAACGCAAACCTGGATTTTGGGCATGGTGCTTCTTTACGTATATGCGCATGGATGCGTACGCACGGGGCACAGCCAGGAAAACCCGGTCCCCCGGCTAATGGAGATGCTGAAGGATGATGATCGCGCTGTCCGGGCGGAGGCGATCGATGCCCTGCTGAAGCTTGGTCCGGCGGCCACAGATCCTTTGATCGGCGCGCTAAAGAGCCCGAATGTGAACGTACGCAGAGAAGCGGTTGCCCTTTTGGGACGGGCCGGAGATCCGCGCGCAGTGACGCACCTCATCGCTGCCTTGAAAGATGAAGATCCGTTCGTCGGCTTTCGAGCGGCTGTCGCTCTTGGGGGTCTCCGCGATCCACGTGCGGTGGATCCATTGATCGCGTCTCTCAAGGTCCAGGATTCTGTCGTCAGCTACGGGGCCGTGGAGGCCTTGGGTGAACTCAAGGATCCGCGGGCGATAGAGCCGCTTCTTACCGCCTTGAAAGACGCGAATCCTCTGCTCCGAAAACTGGCCGCCGGTGCATTGGTCAAAATGGGCACGGCAGCTGTCGATCCCCTTACTGCCGCATTCCGGAGCTCGAATGACGATGTTCGAGTGGAAGCTGCCGGCGCGCTGGCGCGTATTGGAGCTTCCAGCGGTGTGAATCCCGTTGCCCCGGCGAATCAATCTGCGGAATTGCCTGAACTTGGCACGAAAATATTGAAAGTCAAAGATACGCGCGATAGCAAATCATTTGCAAACGAATCTCTGCTCGGGGGCGAGTCGCCGTTGAAACAGCGGCTGGGCGAATGGGAAAAGGCATCACCGGAACCGGTGCAGGAGGAGATTAAGATACTCAGGAGCGGGGATGCGAGTTCAAAAGCCGATGCGGCTATCCGGCTGAGAAAAGCGGGACCCTCCGCCCGGGGAGCTATTCTGGCACTCCTTGAGACGCTGGATGATCCGAGAGTCGACAAACAGGTTTATGTGGATGACGGGATGCCGACGATGACGATCACGATCTCTCCAGCCGCCGAAGCTGCCGAAACGCTTGCCAGGATGGGGGCGCCTGCGGTGGAACCTCTCGTTGCCGTGCTGAAAGAGAATGCCGATTCGAGACGGACCATCGTTCAAGCACTGGCTCCGGTCAAAGACCCTCGCATTGCAGAGGCTCTCATACCGATTCTGGAAGACGGGGATGCCCAAACTCGTGATGGCGCGATTTTGGCTCTGGGGACGGTCAAGGATCAGCACGTTATCGATCTCTTAATCGCTGCGCTCCATGATGAAGGGCGCCGGCAGGAAGGCGCCATACAGGCCTTGGCGTTGATCAGAGCCGGGCAAGCCGTCGACCCCCTCCTCTCCATATTGAAAGGAAACAATCCCGATACGCGAAAGGCGGTGATTCAGGCGCTGGGACAGATCAAAGACAGGCGCGCAATAGGACCTCTGATTGCCATTCAGAAGGACCCCGACCCCAATATTCGCGAAGCCGTTGTCCGGGCGTTTGGGCAAATGAAAGATCCAGAAGTTCTGGCGCCCCTCCTCACTGCGTTGAGCGATGACGATGTTCGGGTCCGGGACAGCGCAACCCTGGCGCTGAAGACTTTCAAGGATCAGCGTACGGTGGACGCCCTTGCGGCCCTGGCGAGGGATCCGCAAATCCGAACCCGGAAGAGTGCAATCCAGGTCTTGGCGCAAATCAGAGACCCTCGAATTATAGAGCCCCTGATCGCCGCTTCGAAGGATCAGGACCCTGGTATTCGGCAATCGGCGATACAAGCATTGGGTCAAATCGAAGATCCACGTGCGGCGGACCCGATCATTGCCGCCTTGGACGATACGGATCAAGATGTCCGGATTGCAGCCATCCGAGCCCTGGGGAAAACGCGAAATCCTCGTGTGGTCGAATCTCTTATTGCTGCTCTAGGGGACGGGCGCGAAGTCGTTCGCATCGAGGCGACATGGGCCCTGAAAAAACTCACAGGAGAGGATTTTGGATCTGACCGCGAACGGTGGAGGCAGTGGCAGCGTTCTCAAAAATCCCCTGCGGCTATCGCGCCAAAACAGTAATTGGGAGGAGAATCTTTGGCAGACCGCAAGCTTGCTAGCTCCTTCATACAAATTTTGGAGCAATCAATTTGAAAAGCAACTCACATGTAAGCGTGTTTTTCGCTGCTGATCATCGCCTTAATGATAGCCTTTGCGGTCCGGCAACTGGCGACCCCGGATACATGGGGAGAGATCGGATACTATCGCGCCGAGGGATTGAAGGATATCCTGAGCCAGCAGCAGGTGTATCAAAGCCAGAAGACCTGTGCTCCATGCCATGCTGTTAACGATATCCATGAAAAGGACGTTCATTATGCCGTTGAGAAAGCAGTGAAAAACAACCCCGGTCGATAAAAACCTTGGAGTTAGAATTGAACACATCCCGATCGATGATTGTCCTCATCTTCTTCAGCAGTCTCTGCTCGTGGACTCTACCGGGTAGTGATTCTAATCAAGACTCTCAGTCGCGCGCTGCTTTGCTCAGCACAACTAAAACAGAAATCAAACTCAAAGAGAGAGAACTTCCGCCAAGGTACGATCAATGCCCTTATTGCCATCTCAAGAAAGAAAAGCAATTCGAGCCCGACAAGGAGAAAACCCTTTACGAGCACAAACGGTTTTCCGTTGGACACAGCCAAGCCAAATTATCTTGCAACAACTGCCACGATATCAATCGTTCAAATTATCTGAGGTCATCTGAATCTGCACCGGCAAGCTTCGCCAACTC
This sequence comes from Acidobacteriota bacterium, assembly GCA_035506515.1. Taxonomy (GTDB): domain Bacteria; phylum Acidobacteriota; class UBA6911; order UBA6911; family UBA6911; genus UBA6911. The sequence goes on along the minus strand of DATJPG010000160.1, from coordinate 3,743 downwards.
TTCTCCCGTCTGCAAAAGGTGCCACGCCATCCGATTCCTGGAATGGCAAAATGGTTTGCACGGCAAACGCCTTGGGAGTTGGAATGGACCTGTCATTCAATACAATTGTATCGATTGCCACAATCCCCATTCGGTGCGCTTCAAAGAAATGGAAGCAAAAAAGGCTCCGGACTTTCCTCGTTTCGGAATCAGAAAAGACGAATAAGGTTCTCTATGACCATGATAAAAAGATCCTCAGATAATCGAATTCAGGCCCATGCTGAAAGGCGATCTCATGCATAAGTATGCCGTATTCTGGCTTAGAATGTTCCGATGTGCTTTGACCGGGAACACCCATTATTTTCTCTGGCTCGGGCTTCTTGGTGTTTTATCCCTTCTTGGGCTCTGCTCCTATGGAGTTCAATTCACTCAAGGGTTCACAGTCACCAATCTTTCTGACCAAGTCAGTTGGGGGGCCTATATAGCCAACTTCACCTTTCTCGTAGGGGTTGCTGCAGCTGCCGTTCTCTTGGTAGTCCCTTCCTATCTTTACAAAAACAAGGATATCAAAAAGGTGGTGCTTTTAGGCGAAATCCTCGCCTTTGTCGCTATCATTATGTGTCTCCTTTTTATTGTGGTGGATCTTGGAAGACCAGATCGTTTTTTACATATTTTACCCTTCACAGGAAAACTCAATTTCCCTCAATCCATCCTCGCCTGGGATGTGATTGTTTTGAATGGCTACCTGTTTTTAAACGTCTTTATCCCAGGGTATCTTCTTTATATGAAATACCTCGGCAAAGAACCCAATGCAACGTATTACCTTCCTTTCGTTTTCATCTCTATGGTTTGGGCCGTCAGCATCCACACGGTCACAGCTTTTTTATACAGCGGACTTGGCGGGAGGCCATATTGGAATGCAGCCATCCTGGCTCCTCGATTTATTGTGAGCGCTTTCGCGGGCGGCCCAGCCCTGTTGATGTTGATTTTCCAGACAAGTCGCCGCCTCACAGAAATGAAAATCCCAGAGTCAGTCTTCGACTATCTAAAAAGGATCATGACCTACACCATGCTCATCAACCTTTTCCTTCTGGGTTGTGAAGTTTTTAAAGAGTTTTACACCGATGCAACCCATGTTCTCTCGGCCCGATATCTCTTCTTTGGTATTCACGGTCACCAGATGCTGGTCCCTTATATTTGGTCAGCCATCCTCATGGAGTTGTTCGCCATTTTCGTTCTGCTCACACCCAATTTAAGAAACAACTGGAAGTTTATGAGAGTGGCGTGTGTGATGGCATTTGTTGGCATCTGGATAGAAAAAGGCATGGGCCTAATCGTTCCCGGATTCATCCCAACGCCATTAGGGGATCTGGTCGAATACACCCCGTCTAAAATTGAATTCCTTGTTAGTCTAGGAATCTGGGCCTTTGGCGCACTGCTTTTCACAATGACGGGAAAAGTTGTGATCGCGATCGAAACCGGAGGACTTCGATTTCAAACCAAGGAAAATCTCGGATGATTTTAAAAATGTCACCTTCTTTCGCACTCATTGCTTGTTGCCTTTTGTTGGGCATTCCACCTAAAGCCTTTGCAGAGAATACACCTCAGAAAAATGAAGGAATTCTTGGCAAAGAGGTTAATGCCCAGGTTATAGAAAGAAAAAGAACGGTGACAGTTCGGAGAATCCTTGAACACTTCCCTTGTACGGACTGTCACCAAAAATTAAAACCATTTAGAGAGACTGTCAAAAAATCAAAACCTTTTGGAGGAAAAGATCCTGGTGAGATGACTCATAAGAATTTAACTTTCCAACACATGGAAGAAATACGAGAATGCACATTTTGTCACTCGATCATCGACCCCGATCGCTTGCATTTATTGAATGGTGAGAGGATCACTTTTGAGCAAGTACCGGACCTCTGCGGTCAATGTCATGGCGAACGATTCAATGAATGGAACATGGGCCTTCACGGGGAGGAAAGTGGAACATGGAACGGCCCCAGATCCAGCTTAAGTTGCACAGAATGCCACCGCCCCCATTCCCCAAGATTTCCCAAGATTGAAGCAAAAAAAGCTCCGAATTTTCCTCGTCTCGGCATCCCCAAAGAAGGAGAGCACTAATGCCAGATTCCTTAGATCAAACCAATAAAAATAAAAAAGATAAACCCGAATGCTCCCCAAAGCGCAGAAATTTTTTAAAACAAATGGTGGTTCTTGGGGCAGGTGCGGCACTTCCCTTGAAAAGTTCCAAAGCTTCTACTTTATCCTGGGAAAAGTTGTTTCAAAAACATTACCAAGAGATGACCCCTGAAGATAAAGAAAAGGTTTTTGCCAGAATCCAAAGAGAGACTAAAGCAGATTACGGAAGGGACGTGACCATTTCCGATCCCCAAGCCCTCAAGGGGGTTAAATTCACATTTTGTCTGAACCTTTCAAAATGCAATGGCTCTAGATATTGTGTTGCAGCTTGTGTGAAAGAAAACAACCAATCCCGAAATCCTCAGATCCAATTCATCAAAGTCCTTGAGATGCCCCACGGCACCTTGAATCCCGAAAAAGGGAACCTTTATTATGAAGGGAAATCTGTACCCCAAAAAAACAAGTTCTATATACCTGTGCAGTGCAATCAATGTGACAATCCTCCCTGTGTCAAGGTTTGTCCCGTCAAGGCAACCTGGAAGCAAGAGGATGGGATTGTCGTCATTGACTACGATTGGTGTATAGGTTGCCGCTATTGTCAGGCAGCTTGCCCCTACGAGGCCCGGCACTTCAATTTCAAAACACCTTCTATTCCCAGAGATGAAATCAACCCGAAGCAGGCTTATCTCAGCAATCGGATTCGCCCAAAAGGAGTGATGGAAAAATGTTTTTTCTGTCTTCACCGCACCCGGGAAGGCAAACTGCCAGTCTGCCTGGAAGCTTGCCCTACGGGAGCTCGGAAATTTGGAAATATCCTCGACGAAAACAGTGTGATCTCAAAAATTTTTCAAAGAAAAAGGATTTTTGTTTTAAAAGAAGAACTCAACACGATCCCGAGGTTTTTTTATTATTTTGAATAGAGAAATCAAACCCCTTTGCAGTGGATCTCCCGGAGAGCCATGAAAAAAGAAAACCGCAGAAGTTTCAAAACCATCCCGCTGATGCCTAGGGTACAACTCAAATTTGTCGGGATCGTCGCGATACTGGCAGGGACTCTCCCCGCACTTTCCCTTGCTCAAATGGAGCAACTGCAAATTCAACTCAAGCGGATCCCACAAGCCTCGTGTCTGACTTCAAAATGTCATACGGATATAGATAAAGCCCGCGTTGTACACGGTCCAGTTCAAGCGAAGGGGTGTACGGTCTGTCATATCCCTGCTTCTGAGCCTGACTTAGTGAAAGGGAAAAAGGAAGTCTTAGCCAAACTGCCAAAAGATCATCCTCCTCTTTTTAAAATTGATAAACTCCACATCGAATCAACTTGTTTTCTCTGCCATGATGATTTTGGGGATTCGTTAAAAAAGGCAACAGGCGTCCATAGCGCGATTAAGAAGAAGGGTTGCCCGTCGTGCCACAATCCCCATGGCAGCAATTATAAATTTTTTCTTTCAGCTGCGAACTTTACAGAGGTGTGCCGTAAGTGCCATGAAAAAAAAGAAGACGTAAAAAATCCTCATAAGCCCGTTGCTGATGGCACGTGCAACCTGTGCCATGTTATTAGTCATAGCTCAAATTATAGACCTTTGCTGATTAATAGTCAGAGACAGTTATGCTTCTCTTGTCAT
>DATJPG010000159.1:0-2741 GCA_035506515.1 Acidobacteriota bacterium | reverse complement strand
GGTCGACCCGTCGCTGCCGCCGCCATAGGGCCTGTAGATTTCATGGTGATTAAGCTCGATACGGATATCTTTGTATTCGAGCCCCAGCTCTTCGGCGATCACCATTGCGTTCGCTTCCAGGCCATAGTGGCCGATGATGGGGCCCTTGGATGGCAGGTGCACGATGCCGTTTCGAAGCTCGAGTTTCGGGTTGTATCCCGAAACGGAATGGCGTGGACACTGGTTGTAGCGGAAACTCGCCCCGTGCAAACGGCCATCGGGGAGTTTCTTGGCGCCCGTCGGATGCCAGTTCCAGTTCATCAACTTTTTCACGGCCGCAACACAGGCTTCATAGCTGGGCACGGGATTGGGATCGGCCTGAGATTCCGGCCCGTGGAGATTCAACGTGGCGATCTCAATCGGGTCTTTGCCCAGCTTTTCCGCAATCAGGTAAATCCCCACCATCAGGGTATCCCAGCCCATGGGGTTATGCTGGCCGCTGACGTACATCATCCCGGTGTTGCTGTCCACGACCTCCATGCTCTGTTTGACGTTCAGGCACTTGGTTGTGAAATAAGGGCCGTAATTCTGGTCCATCGTATTGCCAAAAATGGAGCTTCCCCGGACTCCGCCGTCCGCAATGGAAAAGTCGTCGATGGCCGTAATCAGGCCGTTGCTTTTGAAGCCGATCTTCATATGCACGTAGCGCTGGCACAAGTTGAAATCGTAACTCTCGGCGCGTTTGTTGACGCATCGAACCGGCTTTCCGGCTCTTTTGGCGAGCAGCGGAGTGATCTGCTGGGATTTGCGGATGCCCCAGTCGCAGTACCTGCCGCCCACGAACATGCACTCCTGGAAAACCTTGTCAGCCGACACGCGGTTCATGCCCGCCACCTGGTCGTGTCCCCAAGGCACGCCTTCGATCTGAAGGTTCTGCCCTTGCCCGTGGATAGGATCGTCGAACCACCAGGCAACAGTCCCCAAAGGATTGGGGATATGACCGGCAAAGCCGGATGTGTTCACGTCATATTCAATGATATGGTCGGCTTCCTTGAATCCTTTTTCGACATCGCCATCATTCGTGTTGGAATAATTGACGTTGCCCTTCTTAGGGGGATTATTGCCTCCTCCCATTCCGAATCCGCCACCGCCGCCTTTAGCCGATGGGGAAGCCGGCCGGAGGACCGGTGCGCCCGGCTCCCGTCCTTTGCGCAGGTCTACCACAAAAGGCAGCTCTTCCCATTCCACGACGAGCTCCCGCAATGCTTCTTCGCAGATTTCTTCACTTTCGGCTACGACGATAGCGCCGACTTCGGCGCCTTCCTGGTCGGCCTGGTTGTCCAGAAAAGCCTGAGTCGCTCCCATGAAGAAACCGCCGTCACCACCGCTGCTCAGCTTCTTGATATCCGCATCTTCCCAGGTGACGATGTCAACGACTCCGGGGATGGCTTTGGCTTTCGTAATGTCGAGGCTTTTGATGCGTGCGTTCGCATAGGGGCTTCTGAGAAACCTGGCGTGGAGCATTTCCGGCACAACGTAGTCGACGCCGAATTTTGCGACGCCGGTTGCCTGCGCCCAGGACAATACTCCCGGAAGATTCGGTTTTCCGACAACCCTGAAGTCCTTTCTGGTTCCGTTTATTCCCGCTAGATCAGCCATACTATGCTCCTTTCATTACGTGAGCCGCTTCCATGATTGCGGTAGGATGCCGAGGATACGTGCCGCAGCAACAGATATTGCCGGCCAGCGCCTGTTTGCACTCTTCTTCCGTCGGATCCGGATTCTTTTCCAACAGAGCTTTGGCCGAGACCACGAAGCCCGGTGTGCAATAGCCGCACTGCATCGCGTCCCATTTGCAGTAAGACTGGATCAGGGGGTTCCACTTCTTGTCGGCGGCGATCCCCTCAACCGTCTCGATCTTTTTACCTTCGCATTCAACGGCAAGCGTGGTGCACGAAAGGACGACTCTGCCGTCGATGATGACGGAACAGGAACCGCATACTCCCCGGTCGCACATTTGCTTGGCACCGGTCAGGCCCAGTTTAAACTGCAGCGTTCGCTGCAGCGTCCAGTGCGGCTCGATCAGGACTTCATAGTCCTTGCCGTTGACTGTCAGTTTAGTGGCCACAGGAAGCACGCGCCCCTGATGCGCCGCGGCAAAGTGGTCTTTCAATCCGCCGTAGGTAGAGAAATCCTTTGCGCAGATGGGACAGCGGAATTGAGTCAGGGTGGCGGGAATCGCTTCTTCAACGGCGCCGGCGGCTTTCGCCGATCCCGGAGCCAGCGTCAGCCCGGCTGCGAGTGTGCTGCCGGTGACTACAACTCCGGCGCTCTTAAGGAAATTTCTGCGGTTAATTCCGCGCCTTTCATTATTATAGATTTCTTCTTCTGCCATATGGCCTCCTGTTCGTTTGCAGACAGACCGTGCGATGCTGCCCCGACCGTTCATTCTATTGTGCCGGCAAGGGAAGCGCAATTCCTTGATTTGGGTCAAGTTTTATAAACACCGTTCACAATTATTCATGAAGCTTCCACTGCGGCAGCTTGCTGCTGCTCTTGAAAAACCTGCGAGGACGACTCTCCAGAGGCCGTCCGGCTGCTGATTCTCTTTCATCGGACGGCTCTGGAGAGCCTGTCTCAAAACCCGGCGCCATCCCAAAATCGGAATCATTGAGGCGCGAAGCGCCGGCAGAGAATAGGCCCGACCGTAAGGTCGGGATTAGGTTATCGCAAAGACGGAGCGCCGAGGGCGCGGCACTGTT
>DATJPG010000158.1:0-21033 GCA_035506515.1 Acidobacteriota bacterium | reverse complement strand
GCCTTGGCCCACTGTTGCTACGCCGATTACTTTTTTGGCCTCGCAAATGCGGGCCTTGTGCCCGCACCTGGAGTTTCTACATTTTTCACGCCGCTGCAGCGGAAGTAAAGCGCTCAGCGGTAGGGTTCAGATGTAGATCAGAGGTTAAATGTGGGTTTTCTATCATTTCTTTGCGTAGCAGGGCAATCAGATCAAGGCAGGAAGGCCTTTTTGCCTTCCTGCGCCACTTGGGCAAAGCAGCATAAGCATCCCCACGCTCGGCCCCAAAGGCCAACAGTGATGCTAATAGCAAAGCGCTGTAGGCAGCAACCGCCAGGACTGGCTGTTTGGGCACAGATACCTCATTCCATAGCTGTGCTTGTCCAACGCCCAGCGTGTCCTTTTCTTCTCGATGGTTCACTTCGATCTGCCAGCGATCGAAGTAGATTTGCAGGAGGGTATGGGCATGGCCTTTAAGATCGGTTGTCAGGAGAAACGCCGGTTGGCGGTAATAGAGCTTCGAGCTTTTTCGCTTGCGATACGGCGTGGGCGCGACAACCAGCAACCGCAGGGTTCGCCGACGAGCACCCCCTTGCCAGTGGACTTCGGGAACAACCTTGTAACGAACGCGACGCCGTTTCCCGCCATAAAAGATCTTGGTTGTTTTCCAAGGGATGGAATTGTTTTGACGCACACTCTCTGGCGTGAACTTTTGGGTGCTGTAGAAACGGCGGGATCCTGCCGGAGCAGCAAAACACAAAACGGCATCTTTGCGGGCACGGGCGATGATCTCCGTATTCTCGACCGATGTTCCGAAGACCGTGCGGTTGCAGAAGCTGCCATCTACCGCCAGGACCATAATCTTGAGCGAGGCTCCGGCAGCATCCAGGACGAGACGCAGATCCTTTACCATGGCCACGAACTTTTGGGAAAGATTGTGTTCCCGTATGGCAGTGCGGTACCACCTCCATTCTTCCAGCGTAGCCTTGCGCCCGGGGCGTTTAACTCGAGAGACCTCTTGAAAGCGAATGGGCAAAGCACGGGTTCCGACTTTAGATCTACGGTACAAAGGCACCAGCAGAGATGCCTGCATAAACCGCAAACCCAACATGAGATTGACATGAAAGGGGGGTGAGAGCGGATCACGTTGGTAAAAGGCCTGCTGGATGCAGCGCCCCGTCTTGTGCAAACGCGTGTCGTCGGCCGCAATCCCAATATAGCGGCCGCGACAAAAAGCGAGCGCCTGTTCAACAATAGGCGCAAACAACTGCTGCGGTTGCCATTGACATCGCGAGTGGAGGAAGTATTCGGCGCTCCAGCTGCGATTCTGCCCGCCGTTGGTCCAGATGATACGCGTCAGGGTGCGCCGGCCAAGGCAAACCAGCGCGCCCAGCGATTGACGGACGGCACGCTCGAAAGAACGTCTTTGCGGAAACACATATTCCCACTTCTGAACGATTCCCAGGAACGCCGCCAACAATGTCATCGGTGTTCCTCCTGGCGCAACCCGAACGTATTCGGCTCCGTGCGCACAAAACGCTTGCCTTGTGCAATCTTCTTGGCAAGGGAAGAAACCAAACTCTCGCGATCAACCCGAACGCCGAAAGAGGCTTGGATTCGGTCCAGTAAATCCGCGACATGGAGTGGCGCTCGAGCCTTCTTAAGTACGTCATATGCCATGTCAACTTGCGACAGACGTGATTTGCGAGGGGATTTGTTTTCGGTTGCTTCGCCCTTGCGCAACCGGCGAACGGCGCGAAGTTGTGCATCCAGCGATGCTTCGATTGTAGATAAAATGGTGTCTTTTAAGTCATCAGCCATGGCGAACTCCTATGGGATTGGTCCAAAGGTAGGTTGCCATATTCAGGTCGGTCTGTCAATATATTATTTTATAGACAGACACATTTTCTGGATCAATGGGTACAGGGGCCGATAAAAAAGAAAGAAAAATGTAGAAACTCCAGAAGCCGCTTTCAGCGGCTCATGATCTAACCTGCTGGAAGCTACTTAATTGCCGATATCTTCGTTCCAAAGGTCCGGTCTGGCCTTGATGAACTCCTGCATCAGGCGAATACAGTCCTTGTCTTGAATGATTTCCAAATCCACGCCGCGCGAGCGTAGATGATCTTCCGGACCCCGGAATGTCCTGTTCTCCCCGATGACGACCTTCGGAATTTTATATAGCAACACGGCCCCGCTGCACATATCGCAGGGGGAGAGCGTCGAATACAAAACGGCACGCCGATAATTTACGGCCGTCAATCGTCCTGCATTTTCAAGGCAGTCCATTTCGGCATGCAAAATTGCGCTGCCGCACTGAATCCTTCGATTGTGTCCCCGGCCGACAATCTTGTTATCGATGACAAGCACGGAGCCGATGGGAATCCCTCCTTCGGCGAGTCCCGCTTCCGCTTCTTCAATAGCCGCTCTTAAAAATGAATCCATCGTGCTGCTCCGTTTCTCACTCTGAACTTCGAAAGCATTTCACCGGCAATAAGAGGATCATAGTCACGTCGTCCCCAAATTCCCAAACAAATGATTTCGGGGAAAGGGAAGTCGTAACACCCATCCGGTTGCAGGTTTCAAGTTGCAGGTTGAAGCCTTTGGCCTGTAACCTGTAACCTGCAACCAACTTTTAGGGTGACGATGTGAGGAAACTGATTTTCGCCGTTGTGTATTTATTCTTCGGGCTGGCTTTTGCCAAGGAAGCTGTCATCCCGGTGGATCTGGAGCCCGCACATAAAGTCGTTTTTAGAAATGAATTTGTCGAAGTGATTCGCGCGGCGCTCCCGCCAGGAGAGAGCACTCTGCTTCACAGTCATGCACGCGCCCGAGTGGCGGTGAATTTGTCGGAAGCTACGGTGAAGGAGGATGTGCCGGGCAAAAAAACGGCGCAGATTTTGTCCGTAATTGCCGGCAGCGTTTCATTGCAGGATTACGACAAACGGCCATTCACCCACAGGATGACAAACGTGGGCAAAGCGATCTTTGAAGCGCTCGATATTGAGCTTCTGAGCCGGCCTGAAGGCCCCGCGACTGAACCGATTGCTGTCCCGGCGGCTGAGAACAAGGCCTTCCGCGTTTACAAGTGGGAGCTTATTCCGGGAGCCTCGACGCCGGAACATGCCCACTCCCGTCCCTATCTCATCATCGCGGCCTCTCCGATGCAACTCTCGATGACATCGCCCGACGGCGCAACCATGGAGCACCCGGTCAAGGCGGGCGACTTTCATTGGATCGCCGAGAAAGTGACGCACACACTGACCAATAAGGGAAAAGAAGCCGGTACCCTCATTGAAGTGGAACTTCGGTGACAGGCGCCGTAATGCAACTCCGTCATCACAGTGCGGGCAAATGTTGGAGTGTTCGTAGCAAATGTTGGAGTTGCGCTCCGGGGAATTTAGATGTTATGGTGCCTCTCACCGAAATTCCAAAGGGAGACGCCTGTGGCCGATCAAAAAATGCCGACCCATATAATGGGGATTTCACTGCTTCACAAGTGCAACTTCAGCTGCGAGCATTGCGGATACATTTACGTCGGGGATGCGGAGGATCACATTATTCGCCCGGGCTACCGCCTGACATGGGATCAGGTCATAACTGCGGTTCGGGATTGCGGCAGGCTGAAGAACTCTTACTGGAACATGAACTACACCGGTGGTGAACCAACGCTGTGGATGGAGGATGGCAAGGATCTGGTGGATATCCTGATCGCTTCCGCCAATGGTGGGACGCTGCCCACCTATAACACCAACGGAAGCTATTTCGACGACTACAACAAATGCCGCGAGTTTTTCCAGCGCTATCTGGACCATGCGGACACTCCTTTGAAAACCTTCGTCAGCATGGACAATTTCCACAAGAATTTCGATCCGATCGCAGGCAGGGCAAAGAGTCTCGATAATCTTGTGAAAGTCATTCAATCTTTTCCCGAGGAACGTCGAAATCTCCTGTCTGTACACGTTGTCATAATTGTGACGAAAGATCCCAATTCCTCGTTGCCCGAAGAAATGAAGCAGTATTACGGCTCTTTGGGAATCACCTTCGGCGATTTCCCAATGCTGAATATTGGCAAAGCGAAGAATCTGCAGGATCAGCTTCCCGAATTCTCCGGCTTCCCGCCCATGCCGCCGCGAAAAAAAGAGGATGGACCGCCCGGTCTTGTCCTGGTCGGCGAAGATTATTACCTGGGAAATAAGAGGATCGGGAAATTGGGGCACATGCTCGATCTTTATCCCCACGCGGCATAGGAATTTTTTTACGTGGATGAAACGATGAAACTAGGAACGAAATATTTTATCCTGCTGGTTTTGCTTATTTCGACATTAGCATACACCTCAAACTGGGCCTTGCCGGAAGGCGGAACAGTTCGTCTTGCCCTGGTCAATGTGCCGGATGAGCTGCTTCGGCCACTGCTGCCGGATTTTCAGAAACAGACGGGCCTGCGAGCAGAAATCGTTTACGCCGGCAGTGACCCCTTTGGGCCAGGACGGGAAGGGAAGGCCGACCTCGTCATTTCCCATTATGGGCACGAGGGCGTCGAGCCGTTCGTCACCGCGGGGCTCGGATTGTGGCCGCATCCCGTTTTTGCAAATCAGATGGCGTTGCTGGGACCGCCGTCAGATCCGGCGCATGTGCGCGGGCTGACCGATGCTGCGGAAGCCTTCCGCCGCATCGCGGCAACCAAGTCCCCATTTCTGGTGAATGACGGTGCGGGAGCAAAATACCTGGAAGAAATTTTGTGGACGAGCGCCGGCGTTCAGGAAAAAGGGAGCTGGTATCTAAACCTCAAGTCGGAAGGCAAAAAGGCAGCCCAGGACGCGGCGCAGAAGGGCGCATATGTGCTTTGGGGGTTACCACCGTTCTTGAGGCTGAAGCGCCAGGGACCGGTTGAGCTTGTGCCGCTGGTAGTAGGGGACCCCATTTTTCAACGGATGATGGTGTCCATAATCGTCAATCCGGCGAAAGTGGCAGGTGTGAATGCGCAAGGCGCCAAATCTTTTCAGGAATTTCTGATCGCTCCATCGACACAAGCCCGTATCCGGGCCTTCCGATATCCCGATTTCGACCAGCAGGCGTGGTGGCCCGCCGGCCGCCATAACAATGCGCAGGAGTAATTGGGATCGGGTCTGGAAAACTAAATTGTCCAGACCTTACTCCCGATTTATTTATGGGCCATGATGGTTTCCAAAAGAGCTTCCATGTCCTTGGGGGGAATGTGCTCTTTGGGCTTATTCTTCAGCTCAATGGCTTCTACGGCGCAAGTGGAAACGCATAATCCGCAGCCAATACACCGGTCGCGATTGATTGCAGCGGTGTCGTTTTCAACAGCGACTGCGTCCATCTGGCAACGATCCACACAAGCACTGCACCCATTGCAGAACTCCGGATCTACCTGGGCATAATAGTTGGTGGTCAGAAACTCGGATGGCTTCGGCATCGCTTTTGCCGTCTTCAGGATTCCGCAGCAATCCCCGCAACAGGAACATATGAACTGGATTTCCTGCTCGTTGCCCGGTTGCAGGACGAGCCCGTCTTCTTCGTTTTTGGCGGCGATCTCCAGCGCCTCTTCTTTGCTTATAGGCCTGCCCCATCCGGCCCTTCCCATCAGATCCGCCAATTCCCGGAACGACAGGCAGGTCTCCTTCCTTGTAGTGATCGCGCATGTGTGGTTGGCCATTTGCATGCCCTTCCGGCACATACATTCTCCAACGCGAATACGGCCTTCTGCTTTTTCGATGAGATCCCGCAGTTCGTCATACGTGCCGGTCCGGTGTCCTGCAGTGATGCTTTTCTGGATTGGGATCACACGCGTTTGCCTTACCGGCGTGCGTAGGAACTCTCCTGCGAATTTCTCCTGAAAATAGTCCTCGATGTCCTTTAGCATGCTCAGCGATAGCCTGGGGACCTGAAGTTCCAGCATTCCCACGACGAGCGGCATGTTGGCGTAAACTTTCACCCCATCCTGTTTTTTGGCAAATGTATTGCCCCGATCTGCCATTTCCTCCAGCTTGATTTCCAGTTCTGCCACAGAGAATCCGCAACCTGGGAGTTGCGCGAGAATTTGCTCGACGGTCCTGCATTTATAATCCATTCCAGTCGCGATTCGCGCCTGTTCTGGAGTGAACAGAGTTTTCAACAATCGCAACTCGACGCCGCTCTCGGTGGCAGGGAAGCCGACAGGCATTTTGTCGAGGTGCTTTTGTAGCTCTCTGTATACGCTGTCATCGTTGCTCATCTTGTTCCTCGCCTTGAATTTCCATAAAAATACATCAGAGCTCCACAAAATCAACAGAATATCTTGTTTGCGATATTCTATGCTTGCGATTGGAATAATTTCTTGCGCAAAGCACAGCCGCCCATGCTTTAATCAGTGTAATCCGTGGCGAATTTTGCCTTTGAGGCCGTTGGGTGGATTTGGTTCACACCGATTAAATGTCAAGGGCCCAATGACGCACTACACCGGAAAAGCCGAGCAATTCCAGGGTGGCAGAATCCAGCCATTCGCGCAGAGAAAAGCAAAATAGCTGTAAATGGCAATTGGTGTCAGGTTAAAATAGCCATAACTTCTAAAGGCGATGCACCGAGTTTCCGACTGGTTAGATAACAGCGAGGGCATGGCCCGTCACCGATTGTCCGGGGAGGTTCTCATGAAAAAAGGGCTTCTGATATTGGTTGCCGCAAGCATAGGTCTCACGTTCCTGATTGCAGTCGCTGCCGACTGGCCCCAGTGGCGAGGTCCGCAGCGCAACGGCATTTCCACGGAGACCGGCCTGTTGAAGGAGTGGCCCAACGGCGGTCCGAAGCTGCTCTGGCAGGTCAAGGATATTGGCGAGGGGTATTCGACACCCGCCGTCGTGGGTTCGCGGATGTTCCTGCTGAGCAATCGGGGATTGGACGACGAGTTTGTACAAGCCCTGTCGGTCAAGGACGGCAAGCCTTTGTGGACGACACACATCGGCAAAGTCGGCAATCCAGATCAGAAGCCCAGCTATCCCATGGCGCGCTCCACGCCAACCGTCGACGGTGGAATGCTGTATGCGCTTGGTTCGGATGGCGACCTGGTATGTATGGAGGCGTCCACCGGAAGACTGCACTGGCAGGAAAGCCTTCGCAAGGAATTCGGCGGACAGCCTGGTATCTGGGCATATGCGGAATCACCGTTGATCGACGGCGACGCGCTGGTGGTTACTCCGGGAGGCGCTCAGGCGACGATTGTTGCGCTAAACAAGAAGAACGGAACGGTTCTCTGGAAAAGCGCTGTACCGGGGGGCGATCCTGCGGGCTACGCTTCGGCGATCGTCATTCACGCCGCCGGACGCAAGCAATACGTGCAGTTTCTTGATAAGGGCGTCGTGGGAGTAGACGCCAAGACAGGCCGATTCCTCTGGCGTTATGCGGAACCGGGCAAAGGTCCGGCCAATATGCCCACGCCGATTTCCCGTGACGGGTACGTTTATGCGTCTGCCTCGCGCACAGGGGGCGGTTTGGTTCAGCTGAAGCCTGAAGGCGATGGAGTCGCGGCGGAGCAGGTGTATTACACGCGAGGTTTGCCGTACAGCGTTGGCGGGGCTGTTCTGCTGAACGACTATCTTTATGGGACCACGAACGAAGGGTTGGTCGCAGCCGAATTTCTTACGGGCAAGGTGGAATGGCAAGCGGAGAGCATCGGCGGCGGCTCGATTGCATACGCAGACGGCGATCTGTACATTCACGGCGAGAACGGCGATATGGCTCTCGTCGAAGCCACGCCGGATGGATACCGCGAAAAGGGCCGATTCACGCTTCCGGACCAACCGAAACACCGCGACGCCATGGAAAAGGCGTGGGCCTATCCCGTAGTTGCCAACGGTCGACTCTACATCCGCGACCTCGGCACGCTTTGGTGCTACGACATAAAAGATTAGTTGCGCTGTTAACCGACGTGTTCTCATCGATCGCCCATACCCGAGACAGGAGCGGGGCAAGGAAAGCATTTGGAAAGCGTCATCGATCGTCTGCTGCAATCTGCCGAGCCGTCCATCCGCTACAAAGCGCGGGTGAATATCCTGGGGGAATCTTCTCGCTCTCCGGCAATCCGCAAGCTGCAGGAGGAAATCCGCTGTTCGCCGCGCGTCAAAACGCTTTTGTCTGAACGCGGTCCTGACGGGCGTCTCCCTTTTCATCCATACAAAAAGTTTTACGGCGCACACTGGGTCCTGGTAGCTTTGGCCGACCTTGGCTATCCACCGGGAGACAAGGCGCTCTTCCCACTGTACGATCAGGATCTGGAATGGATCGCTTCGGAAGAGTATGAAACCCGGTTGATCCGTAAGCCGAAAAAAGGTCCCGCTCGCATCCACGGATCCGTGGACGGGAATGCGATATTTGCCGCCCTGACGCTGGGGTTGGAGGATCCGCGGGTGAATCGATTGATCGGGCATTTGCTGGATTATCAGTGGCCCGACGGTGGGTGGAACTGCGACCTTGATGCAAAGGGAACAACGTCATCCTTCGATGAAACATGGATCCCTTTTCGCGCGCTGGCGCTCCATGCGCGCCTCACGGGAAATCACAAATCATGCGTGGCGGCCGGGAACGCGTCGGAGGTGCTACTTTCGCGACGATTGTGCTGGCGGCGTTCGAATGGGCGCGCGATCAGACCGGGTTATCTCAAGCTGCACTATCCTCCCTACTGGCATTACGACCTGCTATCCGGTTTGAAGGTGATAGCAGAGGCGGGCTTCATCGGCGATCCGCGCTGCAAGGAGGCCCTCGATCTGTTGGAAAGCAAACGCCTGCCGGACGGCGGATTTCCATCCGAGCAGGCTTATTCACAGGCCACGACAAAAATGATTGGGAGTCGGCGGTCGCTGGTGAGTTGGGGCGGAGTCAGCTCCAGGCATTATAACGAGTGGGTCACGGCGGAGGCACTGGCCGTGCTGAAAGCCGCACACCGCTTGGCCTGACATAGGTGTGTGCGGGCTTTGATCCGCATGAGGATCGACCGAGTTTTTGTTTGGAGATCCTTGATTTTATTGACCTTTCGCTTGACTCGCGATGATGCGCTCTCTATAATTCCACCGTTATTATCGCGGGGTGGAGCAGTCTGGTAGCTCGTTGGGCTCATAACCCAAAGGTCGAAGGTTCAAATCCTTCCCCCGCAACCAAGTCATAATAAACAGCCACCCTTTGGGTGGCTTTTTTATTGGCGTTTGCGCACCTTCTTCCAAGAAGCCGAGATCGCGGACCGGGCGGTCAAAGCGGCGCAGCGGTCGCTTGAGATATCCACAATCCACTTTCATCAAGCGCGGATGCTGATTGGTGAGATTCCCATCAATCGTGATTTGCTTCGGGACGACGTATTGTCAGGTTGAGGCGGCCTCGGACAGAATGTTCCGATAAGCGGCCTATCCGTGATCAGAAAATCGCTCGCTTGTGGTTTGTAAGGGAATATCCCGTCTGTGACGAATTGCCATTTTCCGGAATTGCCGAAGCGGATGATTCGGTCCTCCGATTTGGAAAATCCCACGGTATGAGCGGTCGTTCCACAATGGAGAGGCTGAGATGGATCTGCTTATTATTGCGGAAAAGCGTTCCGAAACAATATCAACGGAGGCGCGTAAATCATAACTGTCCTCGAGTGCTTTTGCGAAAGGCTGAAACCTAGAAAAGGTCGTCCGCAATACATAAATGCTAGGGGAGAAAGAACGATGGCTGGTGCAAGGCAAAGAGCCGATATTTACACGATGTCCGACAGGAAAAGCCCTGATCAGGAAAGCCTCGGATTATTTTCGGATGCACCTTCGCTCCTGGAAAGACACACGGAACAGCTGTGGCTGTTTGCCGCTTTGTTAGGCATTGCCGGTGTCGCCTATGCTGATTACCTCGTAGTATCGATTTCTCTCGGATATCTCTACGTCCTGCCCTTGAGCCTGAGCGCACTTACCCAGCGGCTGCGCGTCACCTTGATTCTGGTTGCGATTTGCGTTGTGTTGCACGACCTTCTAGGACCTTATGAGCATGCCGGCTGGCCGATCCTCTATCGGAACGTCTTGACCACAACGGGCTTCACTACCGTTGCTGTCCTTGTGTCGAAACTTGCCGGACAGCGCAGCAGGCTGGAAAAAGTCGTGCGCGCCCAGCGCAATGAGCTGGCATTGGAAATGACATACGCTGCCCAGATTCAGCAGCGGTTGCTGCCCAAAAACTCTCCCGATATTCAACCTTTCCAATTATTCGGAATGATGTCTCCAGCCAGGCAGTTGGGAGGAGACTATTATGATTATTTCCATCTGCCGCAGGGCGATCTTGGCATCGTGATTGCGGATGTATCGGGCAAAGGTGCGGAGGCGGCACTTTTCATGCCTTCTATTGAAGTGGCCCTTCGCATGGAGACACATGCAATTGCAACCATGGAGGAAGTCATCGGCAGGCTGAATAAGGTACTGTACGAAGTAGCGGAACAGACGCACTATGTAACTCTTTTTTACACCTGGCTGGATGTGCCTTCCCGAAGAATACAATTTGCCAATGCCGGTCACTTCCCTCCCTTTATTCTGCGCTCGGGGAATGACGTATTGTGGTTGACCCAAGGAGGCCCACCCGTTGGATTGCTTCCCGAAGCGACCTATGAAACCGCAAACATGGATTTGTTGCCCGGGGACATACTCGTTTTTTATACCGACGGTGTCATCGAGGCAGAAAACACCGAGGGTGAAGAGTATTCTAAAGACCGGTTGGTGGAGCTAATTCGCACTAACTCGGCCATGGGGGCACGGGAACTGGTCCATCGGATTCATTCCTCAGTTCTGGCCTTCACCGGAACGCCGGAGCTGCAGGATGACTTTACACTCGTCGTGTTGAAACTTCCAATGGAAGAGCAGGCTCCAAACGTTAATGATTTCATCTGAGCGACGGTGCGGCAGCAAATAGGAGAATAGGATACAATGCGTCTCACAACAGCCCGACCGATTCTTGTTGGTATAGCCCTAATGTTGTTTGTCCCAATTGCCTCCTTTCCCGAAGGACTTGATGCGAAGGTGCGCGCAAGAGAAGTTCTCAGTCAGGCTCGCGCGGCGCTCGGAGGCGATGCAGCGCTGAATGCTGTTCGGAGTCTCACGGGCTCAGGCGATTTTCGCAGTGGATCGGGAAGCGCTGCGGTTTCGGGCGAGGTTCAGTTGGATCTGTTGCTTCCGGACAAAATCATGAGGACTATGAAATGGAGTCCGGTGCAGACAATGAAAGCTACTCAGGTTGATGTCATGAATGGCGATCACGTGTGGACCGATTCGCAAATGAAACAGCCTTCGGAAATAATGGCTGGCGGACCGACCGGTGGCGGGGGAATGGGTCGGGGGGGCAGCAGAGGCGGTGGTGGGCACCGCTCAACGAGTGGGGGAGGAGGCAACGGAAAACAACCCGATATCAATGAATCCGCGTCCGAACCGGAAGGGAGCGCGGACAACCAAACAATGCGATTGGATTTGTCGTGTTTGATAATGGCACTGCTGCTTCATTTTCCGGATTTATCTCACACTGAGTTCAGCTATGTCGGTGAGGGCGACATCGATGGCACAAAGGCCGATATCGTGAAAATCGTGACTCGAAACGGTCTTGAGATCAGCCTTGCTGTGGACCAGAAATCGCATCGGCCAATAACGGCTGCTTATAAATCAGCGAAGATGGATATCGACAGAATTCGACCTCGACTCAAGAATAGGACTGGAAATGAGCAAGTCTTAGAACCCCAAGCGGTAGAAGTGCAAATCTACTTCTCCGAATACAAGCCCATTGCGGAGAAAGGATTCAACGACATCTGGCTGCCGCATCAGATCACCAAAACGCGCAACGGTCTGACGGTGGAAGATATGCGCATTAAGAAATTCCAGCTAAACCCCAATATCAAAGCAAAGCAGTTCGAGAAACAAAAGTAGAGAGGTGATGAGCCAATGACGTTCCGGAATGAAGCCCCAAAATACCAGGAAGAAAATTTGCTTCTCAGAAGGGGAATACATGAAAGCGGACGAGTACGACATGTTCCTGAATGATCCTTCAGGCTTCATGATCCGCCGCTATCTTCCCCGAATATATGGGACTCTGGCGCCTCTAAGCAAACTGCCTCCGCTGGACAGCATGTTTATCGGCCTTGAATATTTAACGCCGCTCTTTGCCACCCCGGAGTTTCTCAAAATGGCCTGAAGCAAAGAGATGAGGCACAAAGAGCCGATTTTATTGAGGATTTTCTGTGTGGCTGTAACAAGCCGGCGAGGACGCCGACGCTCCCAGCCCGCCACTGAGGCAAAAACCATGCGGCATTAATCATCTCGCTGGCAGTCGCTTCTGCATTGCAGTCTCTGAACAAAATTTACACTTAACGCTTCATGTGTTTTCTCTATTACTGCTTGCCGCCGAGAACGGCGGCGCTCCCGGCACGCGGCCCTTTGACTCGGAGAGAGGGATGCTATACTGAACAGTCTATGACTGAAGAGCACACGCACAAATGGTTGATCCTGGTAGCGGTTGGAAGTGCATTGTTGATGGGCACGATCGATGGCTCGATAGTTAACGTAGCTCTTCCGAGCCTCACAGCGGAACTCCATACGCAGTTTCACGTCGTCCAATGGGCCGTTCTATCGTTCCTAATGGGCCTGGCGGTCCTGATTCTGATGGCCGGGCGGCTTGGAGACATGATCGGCAAAAAGCGGGTGTTTGTCGCCGGCCTGATTGTCTTTGTGCTCGCTTCGACGCTCTGCGGGTTGTCCCCCGGGATTTACTGGCTGATCGCTTTCCGCTTCCTCCAGGCGGTTGGCTCCGCGATGATCGTGGCGCTCGGGGTTGCCATCATTGCTGAAACCTGGCCGCGCGTGGAACACGGTAAGGCGATCGGGATTTCCGCCGGCCTGATCTCGCTCGGCGCCGCTGCAGGACCGGCGCTGGGCGGATTTATTCTGCACGCGCTCAATTGGCGCTGGATATTCTTCGTCAATATACCCGTTGGGCTGCTGTCGCTTATCCTCGTCCGCATTTATGTCCCGAATCTCGAGCCCAAAAATCGAAATGAAACATTCGATGTTGTTGGAGCCGTTTTGATCGGCATCACGAGCCTTGCGTTTGTTCTTGCGATGACATATACGCAGACCCGCGGCTTGTTTTCCACGCCGGTAGTAAGCCTTTTGTCATTTTTCGCGGTTGCTTTGCTGGCATTTATTTGGACTGAGAAGCATGTATCTCACCCAATGCTGGATCTAGCCTTGTTCAAAGATCTAGGTTTCACTCTTAATCTGCTCACCGGGTTGGCCACGTTTGTTTGTATTTCCGGCATTTTGCTGATTTTTCCCTTTTATCTGCAACTGGTCAAAAGGATGGACCAGCAGCACATCGGGCTTTTGATGTCGGTAGTGCCGCTTTCGCTGGTGGTTTTGGCGCCTATCGCAGGCATGCTTGCGGATAGAGTTGGAACGCGCCCCGTAAGCCTGATCGGTTTGGTTGCCATTTTAGGAAGTTACATTCTTTTCAGCCGGCTGACGGCCTTCACCACTCCCATTCAGTTTATTCTCCTGACACTGCCGAACGGGATCGGAATGGCCATTTTCCAGAGCCCAAACAATACAGCCATTATGGCGGCCGCGCCGCGAAACAGGTTGGGGATCGCCAATGGCATGCTTGGCCTGAGCCGCACCCTCGGCCAGTTGACCGGCGTTTCGATTCTGGGTGCCTTCTTTGCCCGCCGTCTGCAACACTATGAGGGCAGAATGGTGGATGTGACCGCAGCCTCAAACTCATCCATCGTTCGGGCTTTGCATGATCAGGCCTTTCTCGCGGTCGGGCTCGTTGCAGCCGGGATACTTCTCGCCCTGTGGCAAACTCGAAGAGAATGGAAGCGAAACCCTTAGTCTACTTGTAGACGCCGTATTCCCTTGCAGCTTCCATAAAGGCGCGAAGGTTTTCCGCGTTCGCTTCCGTTCCGGATGCTCCCGCGGCCAGAATATATCCTCCTCCGGGAGCGCAGGTTTCGATCAGCCTGCGGCAGCATTCCTTCACTTCTTTGGCCGTTCCCGTAATCACCGTCGACGCAGGCACGTTCCCGGAGATGCAGCATGTGCCGCCGACGATTTTTTTTGCATTCACCATGTCCGTCTGGTCGAAGTGCCAGGTGACCCAGCCTTTCGGGAAATCTTTGATATAATCCAGCCGCTGATTGTAGCGGCCTTCCGCAGCCAGACGAATCGAGATCCCCTCCTCGATCAGTGTGTCCATCACCTTCTTGAGCGAAGGCCAATAGAACCGCTCAAACTGCTTCCTCGACATGAACGTGTCATCCCCTTTGTGCAGAGGAAAGGTCACGGCGAAGCCACCCGTGGCGTTCAGGTTTGACAGAATGCGATCGATCGTAAGCTCTGTCACCCTGTCGATCGCCTCCAGCAGTTTTTCCGGACATCGATACATGTCCAGAATGACACCCTTTGTTCCCCTCATGAAATCGGCGATCACATCGAAAGGAGCGATGGCCAGGGCGCCAAAAAAGGCAGGGAATCCGGATTCCTTTGAAGCCTTGTCGACCGCTGCAACATGCTTTTGCCATTTTTCCATTTCTTCCCCGGCTCGGATCAGCGATTGGAACGCTGCCCGCATATTCGGGTCGGCGAATGGGTAAGCGATCATCAAAAAAAGAAACATAAGGGAGTTCAGGGGCGGGAAATTGCCGAGCGGCTTGAGTGTCCCCACGACGCGCGGGATCAAGAACCTGAAGGAAAAGTCAGAGGGATCTTTCATCAGCGCGTCATACTCATCCGCTTTCATGATGGCTTCTTCAACAAACTGAAAGGTATTCACGTCATCGCCCAGACCGTGGCCCGGCCATTTGAGGGCTTTGTAATCGATGATCTCCATCGCCGGGGCAGAGAACACCCATCCGCCGGGGCCCATGAAGGTATCCATGTCGTCCCCGAAATCTTCCATGAATTTGAGCCAGGCCTGTTCCATTGCCGCGTAATCGTTCATGACCCTTTTCAAGGTGTAGCCGGCGTAATAAACCGGGAAATTTGCTGATGGCATCTGCACAGGCACTCGGTCGGGGATTTCGCACATCATCGCTTTCTTAAAGCGCGTAGCCCGTTCCTTGTACAGATTCTCAGCGTTGGAATTTCGGAAATGGATGCCTGTTCCCACAAGCCAATCCTTCATCCGCTCTTCCCTTTTTTGATCGCGGGTCAATTGAGCCCAGTCCTGTCGCATATATTCTCCTCCCGTCCTTGATTAACGAGCCGTCACGCAGAGAGCCAGGGTTTGTAAAACGAGGTTAACCGCGGAGCGATAAAGATTCAAGCTACTCTTTCTGGAAAGCCTTGGGCCTTGGCCCGCACCCTTCTGAGCGGCCTCAACTCGTGCAACATGGTGAATGCCGCATTTGATTACCGGACAAATTCCAATCTGTGATAAAAGGGCTGCATCACAGCAGCCAAATAAATTGTGAATTAGGCAAACCCAGTTCTCTCGTTGGAGCTTTATGGATAACGACAAAGCGGTGGGATATTCCTGGGTAGTTTTTACCGTGGTTCTTTGCGCGCAAAGCACGGCCCTTGGGTTTGCCATGACCTGCATCCCACCCTTTTTGACGACCATCGCAAAAGAAATGAATCTCACATCCACTCAAATCGGGACCGCATATGGCATGATCGGTTTGGGCGCGCTTCTGTTCTCGGTGCTGGGAGGCTTGATTAGCGACCGGTTCGGCGTGCGCTGGACAGGTTTTGTGGGATTGCTGCTCCTGGCGGCGAGCGGCACGATGCGGGGGCTGGCTCGGGATTATCAGGAGTTTCTTGCCGCGATGTTCTTGTTCGGCGCCGCCATGGGCGTTACCAGGCCGAATTTCCCGCGCGCATTGAGCCAGTGGTTTCCTCACAATCGGCTTGGAATGGTCAACGGGCTTTCGGCCGGAGGATCGGCTCTGGGCGCAGCGCTCTCGATGGCGTTCAGCGTCAGCGCTTTCGGTCCTGCGGTAGGTGGCTGGCGACATATCACGATGATCCTTGGCGGCCTGACTTTCCTTCTGGCGATTGCGTGGATCGTTCTGGTGAAGGAAAGAATCCTGGGTGAAAGAGCGGCCCCACGATTATCCACGGTAATGAAAGGTTTCGGACTGGTATTGCATTCAAGGCCGATCTGGATGCTGAGCATCGCCGCTTTCCTGCTCTTCGGCCATTCCTATGCTTGGTCCAGCCATGTCCCAGGATTTTTTGAGGTCAAGTACGGCATGACCAACGCGGCGGCCGGGCAGATCGTGTCCATTACTTTGTTCTCGGGTGTTTTTGCGGGGATTTTCGGGCCAACGCTTTCAGATCGGCTGGGATCGCGCAAACCTGCGATCCTGATCGCCTGTATCGCCGGCGGGCTCTGCAACATGCTTCAGGGAAGCTTTCTCGGGCCGGTTCTGACAATCATCCTTTTGATTATGCCCTTTGGCGTGGGAACGATCGCTCCCCTGCTCCTGACGATCCCCTTTGAACTAAAGGAGCTTACGCCCTCCGTAGCCGGCGCCGCGATCGGTATGATTCTTACTTTTCAAAACCTCGGCACATTCGTTTATCCGATTCTATCCGGAAAACTGATTGATCTGTTCACTCCAAATTACTATCCGTATTTCGGCGCACAGATGATGGCCTTTGCGCTCACGTTCCTTTTGGTGTGGCGGCTGGTGCCTGAAACAGGACCGGGAGCCACTTCAGGACGCGCCTAGGAGCCTCCCGAGTAAACCGCACAGCGAAGAGTTCACAGCACTTCCTTGTTCCGTGCGCCGGTTTTGAAAACCGGGAAAAGGATCCTCCCATTTGGTATCATTTCTTCAATGAAGGACTCACTGTTTCAAAAATTGATAGCGACAAAAACTCCAGCATGGGTCATCCTGATTCGTCTGCTGGCAGGTGGGGTTTTTTTCACAGAAGGAATTAAGAAATTCCTATTTGCGACACAATGGGGTGCCGGCCGCTTCGAAAGAATCGGCATTCCCTGGCCGCAGTTTACCGGGCCGTTTGTGGGCGTGGTGGAGATCGTGGCAGGCTTTTGTCTCCTGTTCGGAATGATGACGCGCCTGAGTGCCATGCTGCTGCTAATTGACATAAGCGTGGCCATCGCTACAACCAAGATCCCCATTCTGCTGAAAAGCGGCTTCTTCGCTATGGAAGACCCGGCCCGCACCGATTATTCCATGCTGCTCAGCCTGTTGTTTCTCTTGGCCGTCGGCGGAGGACGGTGGTCTCTGGACAGGCATTGGAGCAAGCCTTCTGCAATATCGGGTGAAGTGAAGGCGGCACAGCGGTCAGAGTTCTCCCAATGAAAGATGTTCCTTTAAACAAATCAGCGGGTCCGTCTCCGGCACGTCACGGAAGTTCTTCCCTTGGCCAAATCGCTGGGCTTTTTTTGCGGCTCGGCATCACGGCTTTTGGCGGTCCCGCAGCGCACATCGCCATGATGGAAGACAACGTGGTAAACCGCCGCCAGTGGCTGGACCGCCAGCAATTTCTTGATCTTTTGGGAGCCTCCAATCTTCTTCCGGGACCCAGTTCGAGCGAGTTGGCGATCTACATAGGTCAGAGCCAGGCAGGATGGGCAGGATTGCTGCTTGGAGGTCTCTGTTTTATTTTGCCCGCCGCTCTGCTCACTGCGGGAATTGCCTGGTGCTACCAGCGCTTTCATGCAATGCCGCAAACGGCTTCGATACTTTATGGGATGCGGCCGATTGTTGTTGCGGTCATCCTGCAGGCTCTTTTGCGGCTCGGTAAAACTGCGCTTAAAACGAAACTGGCGATCGGACTCGCCGTCGGCGCCGCCGCGGCAAGCTTTGCCGGTCTTGGACCGATTTGGAGTTTGCTCCTCTGCGGCCTCATAACGTTCGCATCGCGGCATGCACGGCGGATGCGGGGATTTCCTGCAGTCTTCGGCCTTGGGCCGGCCGCCGCAATGGCCGCACACTGGAGCCTGGGAAGCCTTTTCCTGATATTTTTAAAGATAGGCGCCGTCGTTTACGGCAGCGGGTACGTTTTGCTTGCATTCCTGCGGGCCGATTTCGTGGACCGGCTGCACTGGCTCACCGAAAAACAGCTTCTGGATGCAGTGGCGGTTGGACAAATTACTCCGGGCCCTGTATTTTCGACGGCGACATTCATAGGATACATTCTCGCCGGCGGAAAAGGCGCTGCGCTTGCGACATTGGCTATCTTTCTCCCGGCTTTTATTCTCGTCGCATTCACCGGCCCTTTGCTGCCCCGACTCAGAAGATCGGAAGGACTCTCCGCAATTCTTGACGGAGTGAATGCCGGCTCGCTCGGTTTGATGCTTGCCGTCGCACTTTTTATGAGCCGCTCTGCGATCGTCGATCTCGTTTCGGCTCTGGCATTCATCGCGAGCGCCGTTCTTCTCCTGCGCTTCAAAATCAATCCGAGCTGGCTCATCCTTGCCGGCGCAGCTTCGGGAATTATATATTCAGTATTGCACGCTTCTTGAAGGCTTCAGGCTTCACGGTATTGGAGTGACCTATGCGGAATTACAGGGTGTATCCGGTTGCCACACCGTTCTTTTTAAGATGTTTGTCGCTGCTGAAAATTGTCGCCTGCATTTCTGTATTCCTAGCCGCACAATCCGCTGTGGCAGGTCCGCCGTTTCAGACGGATGACCCCGAACCTGTGGAGTATCGTCACTTCGAGGCATATTTGTTTTCTACCGTTGACCACGCCGCAAATTCGACCTCCACGCAGCTGCCGGCAGTCGAATTTAATTGGGGCGCGCTGAACAATCTGCAAATCCACACAGTCATTCCCGCCACATACCTGTCCTTGAATGGCGCCTACGGAGTTGGAGATGCGGAGTTAGGTGTCAAATATCGGTTTTTGCAGGAAGGGAACCGGCGTCCTCAAATCGGTGTCTTTCCTCTTTTGGAATTTCCAACGGGGAACCGATCCCTGGGGCTTGGGAATGGACAATTGTGGGCACGTTTGCCGGTATGGGCACAAAAGAGCTTTGGATCTTGGATGACCTATGGAGGGCTTGGTTATCAGATCAATCACGCCCCCGGCATGAAGGATTCACTGTTTGCGGGCTGGCTTCTTCAACGCAGTTTCAATAAACGACTGACGCTGGGCGCAGAGACCTATTATCAAGGGCCACAAGCGGCAGACGCGCGCCAGACCACATTCGTCGATGGCGGAGGATATTATAATTTTCGCCCGAGCTTGAGCCTGCTCTTCATGGCAGGGCATACGGTCGCCGGCGAAAGGCATACCGTTGCCTACATCGGCCTATATTACACATGGAAACGGGGTTAACCCGCGGTCGGAATCGCCAAATCATCCAGGACTATTCAAGCGTCTTGTGCAGTTGACTCACCTGCTTGCGAATTTCCTGGAGCGTTTGCGTCAGCTCGCGGGCCACGGTCGAATCCATCTCGCCATAGCCTTTTAATTTGTGCGGATGGAGATCTTCAAGTGCCATGTCGAGCGAGGTCAGGTTTGTTTTCAATATCCAACTTGAGGGCGTGGACGGTTCAGGCAGAGCGATTTGATACCGCTCGAGGAATTTGTTCATCTGCTCGCGAATCAGTTGAAAGTGCTTTTCGATCCGCAAAAGCTTCGAAGCGGAAATGTCCTGGACATGACGGGGCTGCAGATCAGTCTGAGCTCGGGCAATTACGTGTAAACTCTGGCTCAGCAGTTCGTCCATGTGCTGAAAGGTGATCAGAATTCTGCGCCTATGATGTTCGCCCAGGGTTGCCATTCTCAGTCCTCATCCAAAAAGGGAACAAGAAGCGATGCCGACGAGCAAAGCCTATCTCTTTGAATTATGCATGGCAATATGCAAAGGTGAGGGCTCTTTGCTTTCGATGGATCCGGTGTCTTTCATAAACATTCGTAATCAGCGCTATTTTGTGAATATGAAATTATCGGTGCTTTTTCTGTGTTATAATATCTAAAATCTTACTCGCAATTAAACGTATTTGCGGAGGGGCTTATGCAAAGCATTGGCCGGGATGTCCGTCGGTGTCTTCATATAATGCTGCTCGTAGGTTGCGCCGAGTGTTGCCTGTCCTTAGCCAAGGACGACAAAATGACGCCAGAGGCATTGATCGCTCAACATCTGAAATCGATCGGTAGCCCGGATCAGTTGGCGAAAATACAGTCCCGTATATTTACAGGAGCCACGACGGTCCGCTTCGTTCAGGGCGCTACCGGCGAATACGACGGACAGTGTCAGTTCGCATCCGATGGGCGAAAGATGGGAATCATCCTACGATATCGAGCGCAGGATTACCGGAGCGAGCACATCGCGTTCGATGGGAAGGATGTAACCATCAAACGATTTACAGCGGGAGGGATGTCGCCTCTGGCCGATTTCATAAACAGCTATGACGGGATTTTGAAGGAAGGTTTGCTGGGTGGCGTATTATGCGTCGCCTGGCCTTTGAAGAACATTCAGGAATCCCAACCGCGATTGAAATACGATAAAGCAAAGCTCAAGGGCCGCCCGATGCACTCGCTGGAATATCGCCCCAGGAAAGGCTTGGGGGATTTTAAGATTGTGCTGTTTTTCGAACCTGAAACCTTTCGGCATGTCAGGACCGAATATAGGCTTCAAATTTCCGCCACGTCGGGAAGCGGTCCCGCGACCAATATTGGCATCGAAAAGCCGGATAGCTATTACATCCTGTCCGAGGAGTTCTCTGACTTTAAAGAAGTGGACGGCATGACACTCCCGCATCGCTACACACTTGGAGTTTCCAAGGAAGGACAAGTGGGAACATTCCTGGGTTATTGGACTCTTGTGGCAGAACAATGGATTCACAACGGAGACATCAATCCGAATATATTCAAGACACGGGAGTAGGGTTGCCGTTTTCGCGGTCATCTGGTGCAAATGCCACGTGTATTATGCGATCAGCAAAAGGCGTCAGACGGGAGTCATTTGATACCACGACCAGGGACCGTCCGGCTTTTAGAGCTTCCTTAAAAAGCTCCACCAGCTCAATCACACTTTCTCCATCCAAATTGGACGTAGGCTCATCCATCAGCAGCAAAGGAACGTTCG
>DATJPG010000157.1:0-36107 GCA_035506515.1 Acidobacteriota bacterium | reverse complement strand
GCGGCAGCAAGCTGCCGCCGCCGGCCGCTTCCAAGAATTTCTAACGTTGCTTAGCCTCTACGGCGGGGGTATTCTCGGATTTTTAAAAAGGATATCGATATGCCAAAGCGTTTTGCTCCCATCCTCATTATCTGCCTGTTGAGCAATCTGTGTCTGGTCGCCGAAGAGAAAATTGACTCGGAAATGAACTGGAAAATTCGCAGGGAGGCAACGGAGAATTCCCAGATAATGAACCTGATCCACCAGCTCACGGATGTGTACGGTCCTCGTTTGACAGGATCTCCCAATTTCAAAGCAGCATGCAACTGGTCTATCGGCCAGATGAAGCAGTGGGGGATGCAGAACGAACACCTGGAAAAATGGGATTTCGAGCATCCTTTCTGGAGTTGCGATCGTTACTCCGTTCGAGTCCTCTCGCCGTATAGAGACATCCTGGACGCGAGGGTCATCGCCTGGACTCCCGGCACGAAAGGGATCGTGCGCGCCGGGATTGTCCAGATCATTCCTCCGGAGCGCCCCACACAGGAGGCCCTGACGACTTACCTCAGCAGCGTAAGAGATAAGGTTAAGGGCCAAATCGTTCTCGTGGGCGCACATGCGAAATTGCCGATCCAGTTCAACCCGCCGAACAAGCGGCGCGACGATTCCGATCTGATTGCCCAATATGACCCGAATGCGCCGGCGCCCGCGGTCCAGCCCAAAACTCAGCCATCGCCGGACAATCAGGCAAAGCCTCTGGAGCCTCGCGAAGTCGAGCAGAAGGTCGACGCTTTCCTGGCAGAGAGCGGAGCCCTGGTTAAAGTGACGGACGCCGCGCGTCCTCACGGCCAGATAACCGTTTTTGCGAATCGCTCGTATAACGCCGCCCGGGTGGTGCCGGGAATCGTCGTTCGAAACGAAGATTACGGGCGCATGTCCCGCACATTGGCCGACGGCGTGCCCGTCGAGATGGAAGTTGACATTCAGAACACCATCTATCCCGATGACCAGATGGCATTGAATGTCGTCGCGGAGATTCCGGGCACGGACAAAAAAGGCCAGGTCGTGATGCTGGGAGCTCACATCGATTCCTGGCACGCCGGCACCGGCGCCACGGACAATGCAACCGGCGTGGCCGTCATGATGGAGGCGGCTCGCATTCTCCAAAAGCTCAACATAAAACCGCGGCGAACGATTCGAATCGCGCTGTGGGGAGGAGAAGAGCAGGGATTGCTCGGATCGAAAGCCTACGTCCGAGAGCATTTCGGAACCTTCGAAACTCCCAAACCGGAATTTTCGGGCTTGTCGGCTTATGTCAACCTGGATTCCGGTACAGGCCGTGTTCGCGGCGCCTCCGTATTTGGTCCTCCCGATGCGGCGGCGGTCCTGAGGCCGGTCCTGGGGGCTTTCGCCGACTTGGGAGTGATCGGCGTGAACTACATAAAAACGCGGAACTATGGCGGGACAGACAGCACGTCTTTCAACTGGGCAGGTTTGCCCGGAATCAACTTTTCTCAGGACCCCATCGAGTATTCGACGAATACATGGCACACCGATCTCGACACATACGAGCGGGTCCTGGAAACGGACTTGAAGCAGTGCGCTATGGTGGTTGCCGCAACCGTGTATCACCTGGCTATGCGAGAAGAGATTCTGCCGCGCTTCCCGGCTGATACGATGCCCCAACCTGAAAAATAGACCACGAAATACACGAAATACACAAAATAGAATTTAAGCATGTTTCGAGTATTTCGTGTGTTTCGTGGTCTATTTTCCGATTAGTCTGAGAGCGCGCGAAACGACATTTTCGACGGTAAATCCGAATTTTTCAAAGATGATGCCGGCCGGAGCCGACGCGCCGAATCGATCGATGCCGATCACGTCTCCTTGATCCCCGACGTACTTGTGCCATCCTTGAGCCACGCCTGCTTCGACAGCCATGCGCGCCCGGATGGACGGAGGCAGCACTTTGTCGCGATACTCCTGAGGCTGTGCCTCGAACAGCTCCCAGCTCGGCATGGAAACAACTCGTGCGGCGATGCCCTTTTCCGCCAGTTTCTGCTGCGCGGCAACGATCAGGCTCACTTCCGATCCCGATGCAACCAGTATCAAATCGATCTTGTTTCCCGGGCCGTCTGCCAAAACATAAGCTCCGCGCCTCAAGCCGTCGGCCGGGGCATAGCGCGTGCGGTCGAGCGTAGGAATTCCCTGGCGTGTAAGGACAAGTGCTACCGGATGGCTGCGGCTTTCCACGGCAACGCGCCAGGCTTCGACCGTTTCATTGGCATCGCCGGGGCGGATAACGGTCAAGCCGGGAATCGCCCGGAGCGCGGCCAGATGCTCGATCGGCTGGTGAGTTGGCCCGTCTTCGCCCACACCGATGCTGTCATGAGTGAAGACAAAGATGACTCCCAAATGCATCAACGCGGAAAGACGAAGGGGCGGACGCATGTAATCCGAAAAAACAAAAAACGTGGCCGTAAACGGGATGATGCCGCCGTGGGCCGCCATTCCGTTTGCGATGGCGCCCATCGCATGCTCGCGCACGCCGAAATGCAGGTTGCGGCACTGATAGCTCCACCCGCCTCCCGTCGCTCCCTGCATGTCCTCCGGCTTAAAATCGGGATTCTGGAAATCGCCTTCGTTCTTCAGCAGGGTTTGTGTCGAAGGATTCAAATCGGCCGATCCCCCGATCAAGGCGGGGAGCCTGGGGGCGATTGCATTGAGGACTTTGCCGGATGCCGCGCGTGTTGCCACTCCCTTGGCGTCCGCCGGGAAGCCGGGAATATCTTTGTCCCAATCTTTGGGAAGCTCGCCCCGCATCAGCTGCTCAAATTCCCGGGCCTGATCGGGAAATGACCGAGCGTATGCAGCAAAATGACCGGTCCACATCTCTTCAGCTTGATTGCCCATGTCGACTGCCTGGCGGAAATGCCGGAGAGCCTCGTCGGGAACATAAAATGCCGGTTCCTCGGGCCATCCCAGGTTCTTTCTGGTCAGCTTCACTTCCTCGGCACCGAGCGGAGACCCGTGTGCTTCGAAAGAACCCTGTTTGTGGGGCGACCCGAATCCGATCTGCGTTCGGACCAGGATGAGCGAGGGGCGGTCGTTTTCAGCCTGGGCGGATCGAATGGCGCGCTCTATCGAATCGAGATCATTGCCATCCTCCACGGTGACGGTGTGCCAGCCGCACGCTTCGAATCGTCGTGCGCGGTTATCGCTGAAAGTAATGTCGGTTGCCGCGGCGAGCGAGACGCGGTTGTCATCATACAGGTATATCAGCTTTCCCAGCCTCAGATGCCCTGCCAGGGAAGCGGCCTCGTAGGAAATCCCTTCCATGAGATCGCCGTCACTGACAATCGCGTATGTATAGTGGTTGACGATTTCGCGCCCGGGGCGGTTGTACCGGGCGGCCAGATAAGCTTCCGCAATCGCCATGCCGACGCCATTTGCAAATCCCTGGCCCAGCGGACCCGTCGTCGTTTCAACTCCCGGCACCAGACCCCTCTCCGGGTGGCCCGGCGTCCGGCTTCCCCATTGCCGGAATTGCTTTATCTGCTCGAGCGGCAGATCGTATCCGGTCAGATAGAGTAAGCTGTATTGCAATGCGGATCCGTGACCGGGCGAAAGAACAAAGCGGTCCCGGTCGGGCCATTTGGGGTTCGCGGGATTGTGTTTGAGAAATTTCGTCCAGAGGACATAGGCCATGGGCGCAGCGCCCAGGGGCAATCCGGGATGGCCGCTGTTGGCTTTCTGTACGGCTTCAATGGATAAAACGCGAATGGAATTGACACACGCCTGGTTTAAGTCCGAATTCATAGAGGCCTGGCTCATAAAAATACCCTTAGGTTAAGGGGATTCGTTCAAATTATCGGCTACAGGTTGCAGGTTACAGGTTGCAGGTTGCAGGTTGCAAGTCAAAATCTGAAACGTGGAACCTGTAATCCGGAACGGATTTTTTCCCATTGTCGCGTGATAAAAGCTGCGAGAAATGAAAGCAAACAAAAACGGCGGTATTGGATTGCCTGGTTCCGCAGTTATAATGGTTTTTCTCAAGGAGATTCCGTATGCGCGTTGTGCTCGGTTCGGACCATGCCGGTTTTGATATGAAACAAAAAATCCTGGCCCACGTCCAAACGCTGGGGCATCAGGTGCTGGATGTTGGGACGCACGATTCTTCGCCGGCGGATTATCCCGACTATGCCGAGGCTTTGGGGATGGCGATCATCAACAACCAGGCTGACCGGGGAATCCTGATCTGCGGCAGCGGTGTGGGAGCCTCTATCGCTGTCAATAAGATCCCGGGAATTCGCGGCGGCGTCTGTCATGACGGCTACTCTGCCCATCAGGGCGTCGAACACGACAATATGAACGTCCTGATCATGGGAGCGCGAGTGATCGGCATCGAGCTGGCATACGATCTCGTCGGAATTTTCCTGGACGCCCAGTTTTCGTGCGAAGAACGCCACCTGCGCCGTCTGGCCAAACTTCAAAAGCTCGAAGCCAAATTCCGCTAGGACCCGCTTTTTAGAGGAATACGGGGTCAGGTCTGGAAAGTTAAGTTTTGTGTTCCACCTTTCCCTGCAACAACCGCAAAACTAAATTTTCCAGATCTGACCACACTAACGAAACTCGATCTTGTGGTGCACCTTCGGCGCTTCTTTTGCTGATCCGCTGTCCTTTTCCGACCTTACGGTCGGGCCTATTTTGTGACGAGCCTTCGGCTCGATCGCAGACACTTTGAAACAGCGTTGTGTGGAGCCTCGGAGAGGCGACAGAGAATAGCCGCGGCCGTAAGGCCGTGGTTAGGAGGGATCAATAAAGCGAGCGCCGAAGGTGCGGCACTCGTGCAATAAATCCCTCTTTCAACTTCGGAATCGGGCTTGATGGGGGTTCCGCTCAATTGTGTCAGGCAGCGGATAATTTTGAGTTCAGCGAGTGAGTGAGACGCTTTAAGCTGTTTAAATCTTCTGCTCCCAAACGCCGCAGGGCGAAAGCGGTTTTGTTGTGGGAAAGCGGCTCTTCCAGGTTTGCCCATTTTTTGCATTTCTCGCCGTCTATGGTGCCGGGAATTGGAGAAAATTCCGAGAGAAGCACTTTCGTTCCGCATTCGTGTGCAAACCGGATAGAAAGCTCCATATCCCGGCGGTCCGAATCCGGATGGCCGACGATAATGTATGTTGTGATCGACTGCGCGCCTGCAGCCTTGAGATGATCGACGGCCATCGCGAATTCACCCGCATGCACTTTCCCTCCCGTCAATTGCTGCCATTCAGGCGCACTGCTTTCCAAGCCGAGGAAGAATCCGGCAAAGCCGGCTCGCACCATGAGCCTCGCCAGTTCAGGCGTGATGAAACGCGCATTCAGTGCATTCGGCGTGTGAAACGACACACGAAAATCGGTTTGAATGACTTCTTCCAGGAAGGGGACGATCCCACGGTCTGCCTGAAATAGAAGGGCATCGTCATAAAAGGCGATGTTGCTTGCGCCTGCCGAAATCAAATACCGCAGCTCATTCAGGCAGACGGCCGTTGAACGTCGGGTGAATTGCGGCCACATCAGGGGCGCAGAACAATAGGTGCATCGGAAAGGGCACCCTTCGGAAATTTTGAGAACCCCAACTCCCGTTGCGTCCCGTGGCCAATAGGGAACTCCCTCCTCGGGTTCTGTCGCAAGGAGTTGCCACAAAGGTTCGAGATTAGCTCCTTCAATCACCAGATCCGCTCCTAACGACCGGGCGTGCTCGGCGCAGAGTGTGGCATAGACACCTCCCAAAACAATTTTGGCCGACGGTTGCAGTTCCCGTATATCGGTGATCACTTCCCGGATGCCGGGATACCAGTATGTCATCGAGGTCTGGATCAGAACGGCGTCAGACGATTGGGCAGCAAGGAATTCCCTGAAGTCGGAACGAGGCTTTCCAAAGCGGCGAAAAATGCGAGGAATATCGCTCAAGGAATCGGGTCTGGAAACCTCGCGCTCGTCGAAACGCCCGCGTCCCCATGAATCCCTCCGGCGGGAAACTAAATAGTCATAATAGCTCAGCCTGCATGTCTTCTGCAGCTGGGCGGCAACTCGAAACAGACCATAAGGGCGAAGCCAGAAATCGTAGGCTGTGAAATCGAATATCGGGGGATTGACCAGAAGCACGTGCAATGGCGGCATGCCATGAAAATACAAAATTCAGCCGCGCGATGCAATTCGAGTCTATTGACCATAAATGCCGAATGCTCAATACTTATCTTCTCAGGGGAGGCGCGTCATGACGGGAGAATTGAATCGAAGAGGCTTTTTAAGAGTTTCCGCACAGGGGGCAGCGGCCGCAGGTCTGGCCGGAATGGCAGGACAACTGCATTTGCCTGCGAGTTTTGCCGCCGAGACTCCGCAGGAATACAACACCGCCGAATCGATCGCGTCTCTCATTCGTGATTACACCGCAAATGCCGCGACCAATTCGCTGCATCTCGAAACCAGGGAAAAAGCCTGGGATGAGCCGCTGGTGGGTTTTTCCCGAGGCGACGACCCGATTTTTGAACAATATAAAGAGAACATCGGCCCGTTCCACTGGACTCCGCTGGAAGCGTTCCAGATGGCGTTCCCGCAACTCTCGGTCAAACCGGAAGAACTGACGGTCATCTCCTGGATATTGCCCGCGACGGAGGCGGTCAAAGCCGATCTGCGAAAACAGACGACGGATCCGTCGGAGAAATGGATTCGAGCCCGGATTTTCGGGGAAGAATTTAACGAAGAGTTAAGGAAATATGTTGCGGCTGCTCTTACGAAGGCGGGACATCCCGCGGATCCACCCGTATTCCAGTCCAAATTCAGGACAGAAAATTCGCCACGCTTCGGCATGGCCTCAACCTGGTCCGAAAGGCATTTCGCCTATGCCGCCGGATTGGGGACTTTCGGCCTTTGCGACGGCCTGATTACTCCCAAAGGCAAGGCGATGCGTTGCGGCTCTGTGGTTGCGCGGGTTCAGGTCCCTGCAACTCCTCGCCCGTACAAGGATCATCACGCCTATTGCCTGTTCTATGCGAAGGGAATTTGCGGCATGTGCACGAAACGATGCCCGGCGGGCGCTGTTACAAAATCCGGCCATGACAAAATGGCGTGCATGAAACAATGCAGCGCGACCGCCGAGTATGCCGGAAAGCAGTATGGCTTAAAGGGCTACGGGTGCGGTTTTTGCCAGACCGGAGTTCCCTGCGAATCGCGAATCCCGGTTTGAATCGCGGCAACTATTTGCCCTGCGATACCTTCATTTCCCACTCATACAGTTCGAGGATCCTGGCGCCGGAAACAACATAGGGATCGAGTTTCGCCGTTTTTTCCGCTTCCTCAAAGGACGGCGCAATATAAATGACGAGTCCGCCGCCGTCTGTAAAGCGGCCGCGCGCAAATATTTTTCCTTCCCCGTCCATTTTCGTCAAAAAATCCAGGTGTTGCTGACGAAAGCTTGCGTTCTTTTCCAGGTCCTTCATCCTCAGTAGCGCCGCAAAATACTTCATAGTCTCTTCTCCAGTTCAAACAAACATATTTTCTATCATGACTCCGATGAATCAGAGCTCCGGCCATTCTGAATTTCGTCCCTGTCCTCCTGCCTTCCCCAAATGCACCTAAAGATAATAATAGAGGAGCCCTGATTCGGGGAATATAATCATAATAATTAGACGGAGGAAAATCATGCCAGAGAACACACCCAAAAAGAGAGGATTCCTTAAAATCATCGCGATTGTTGTACTGGTATTGGTAATCGTGATCATCGCCATTCCGTTCCTGATCGACGCCAACCAATTTCGACCTCAAATCCAGTCCAAACTTACGGGGGCGCTGGGCCGAGACGTCAAGGTAGGGAATTTGAAGCTATCCCTTCTTTCGGGCAGTCTTACGGTGAATGACATTTCGATCGCGGATAATCCCGAGTTCAGCCACTCTCCGTTTGTGACCGCAAAATCCCTGAAGGTGAGCGTCGAGATGAAGCCGTTGATATTTTCCAAGGAGGTCCGCGTGATCGGGATATCCCTGGAGCAACCGGCGATCAACCTCGTTCGGTCCGCGGCGGGAAATTGGAATTTCTCCGACCTGGGAGGCAAGGAAAGCCCCGGAAAGCAGAGTGCCGGCTCATCCGGTCTTCCGGAAACAGACATTTTGATCAAAAAACTGGAAATTACCGGAGGTCGCGTCACCAGCACCGAGGGGCACAAAAAACCTGTCGTCTATGAAAACGTCAACCTCACGGCAAGCAACCTTTCTTTTACAACTTCCTTTCCCTTCGAGCTGAGCGCCTCTTTGCCGGGCGGCGGCAATTTCAAGCTGGACGGGCAGGCCGGGCCTTTGAATAAAACGGACATGCTCAAGACACCCATGAAGGCCTCGGTCGCCGTCAATGATTTTAATCTCGTCGCTTCGGGATTTGTGCCCCCGGAAACCGGGCTTTCGGGCCTCGTTGACTTCAGCGGCACACTGGCTTCCGACGGACAGCAGGCGTATAGCAAGGGCTTCGCCAATGCGGAGAAGCTTCAGGTGATGAAAGGTGGTTCTCCGGCAAGCAAACCGATTTCGCTGGAATATGT
Source organism: Acidobacteriota bacterium (assembly GCA_035506515.1). GTDB lineage: Bacteria > Acidobacteriota > UBA6911 > UBA6911 > UBA6911 > UBA6911. The sequence continues at coordinate 27,552 of DATJPG010000157.1, read as the reverse complement.
CCTCAACTACGACCTCGAGAAGCGAAAGGGGGATCTCAGCGAGGCAAAAGTTCAGTGCGGGAAAGCCGCGGCCAGAATGAACGGGAATTTCAGCATGCTTGCCGAGAACATCAACATAAACATGAAGCTGCTAGGCAACAATATGCCTGTGCAGGACCTGACGACGCTGCTCCCGGCGTTCGGTGTTACGCTGCCAAAAGGCGCCTCACTCCAGGGAGGATCGATGAATGCAGACCTGACAGCGCAAGGCCCTGTGGACCGCTTGATTACGGAGGGCTCCGCGGATATTGTCAACACCCGCCTGGTTGGGTTCGATCTCGCAGGGAAAATGTCCGCGCTGACTACGCTGGCAGGGATTCAACCGAATCAGCAGACCGAAATCGAAAAGTTTGCCACGAGGATGAAAATGACGCCGGAGGGCGTTCAAGTCAGCGAATTGCAAATGCTCATGCCCGCGTTGGGCGAACTGTCGGGTACGGGGAAGATTGGCGTCGATCAGTCGCTGGATTTCAAAATGCGGGCTCTGTTGAAGCCGTCGGGCGGAGTCGCGGGGGAGCTGTCTAAGCTAACCGGCGGGAATGCGCTCAATCTTCCGTTTTTTATTCGCGGCACATCTTCGGATCCAAAGTTTGTCCCGGACACCCAAAATGCAGCCAAGAGTATTTTAGGATCGGTAATACCAGGACAAGTGGGAAAGTCCGATACAGGCAACTCGGTCGGCGATGCAATTCGCGGCTTATTCAAGAAAAAATAGTAAAAGCAAGAAGACAGGAGACAGAATATAAAATGCTGTCTCCTGTCTTCTAGCTATGCGGGAGCTTCACGGCGTCCATGATCCCTTTCATATAGCCGAAGGCGAAGACCTTACCGCCCATGGTGTAGCCGGATCTCGTGTCGTTTCGATCAATCTCGATGGTCGGCGCATGATCCGGTCGGATCGGCCCGTTGAATCCTGCCTTGCTGTAAACTTCCAGGATTCGCACCATGTCCGTCGGGCCGTTGTCGTGAAAGGTCTCGCGGAACTTTTCCTTTGTCCCCTTCACATCCCGGAAATGTATGAAGAAAAGCTTGTTCTTTGTCGTCCACTCCCGGGCCAAAGCATAGATATCCTCGCCCATTAATTTGAAATTGGCCTGGCAAAAAGTGACGCCATTCATCGGACTGGGGACAATGTCCATCACGCGGCGATAGGCTTTGGCGCTTGTCAAAATGCGCGCGATGCCGCGCAGGGGCGAAACGGGCGGATCGTCGGGATGCAAAGCCATCCGGACGCCGAACTTATCTGCCACCGGCATGACTTCTTTGATGAAGTGGGTTATATTGGTCCACATTTTTTCTTCGCTGACTTCGCCGTTCGGTGTCAATCCCAATGCCTTGGAAGCTTCGAGATCAAATTCACTTGTCATCGCGCCGCCGCGTTCCTCGATCTTCGTATTCGTGCGCGTCCACCCCAAGCCGGCCATGAAGTTATAGCAGATCATGGGAATACCGGCTTTGCTGAGCGCTGCAATCGCCCATTTGGTGTTTTCGATTTCTTCCTCAGCGCCCTCGACTCCGAGTTTGAGTTTCTCGAACGCGACGGGGTGACCTTCGACACCGGCGACCCTCATTCCTGTCGCATTCCATTCCTCTCGGGTCTTCCTGGCCAGATCCGCATACTCTTCACGCCTGACCCGGCTCAGCATCATCCCCGCAATGACATGAGTCACTCCAAGCTGCTTCGCGATCTTCACATCCTGGCTTTCGGGATTGCTGAACAGCTCGCACAGTTGAAAGCCCGTTCTTTTGACTTCCGGTGGAACGGCTAAAGCAGGAAGAGTGTTTTTGGCGTACGCTCCCGCAAATGCAGCCAGCGTACCCTGGAGATAATTTCTTCTGCTCAGCTTTGCCATATGCGACCCTCGGATTATTGTTCCTATTTCCTGCGCCTATGCCGGCGGCAAAACGGATCCCACAAATCAGCTGTTCTTTTTTTTCTTTATCAGGGCGTCGAGTCCGGCGAACGGATTATAGGTGGACGATGGGGTTTGTCCGCTGCCTGCAGTCGGCCCATCAGACCAGTCGGCAACGGAATATCGCGAATGCTCGTTGTCGTGGCAATACAGGCAAAGCAGCTCCCAGTTGCTGCCGTCGGGCGGATTGTTGTCGTGGTTGTGATCTTTGTGATGGACGGTAAGCTCGCGAAGTCTCTTGCCTTCAAATTCGCGTCCGCAGCGCCCGCAGATCGGCGGGAACATTTTGAGCGCCTGTTCGCGATACCCCTTCATGCGCAGGTCTCTCTCCCGCCTGACTTCCGCCATAAACTGCTCGTCGCTTATCCCAGATTTGTTGGATGGCATGGTTGGCTTTCCCCAAAACTATCATTTCCCGCCGGTATTTTATCAGGGGCACAGAATTCAGATTCCAGATTCCAGATTCCAGATTCCAGAAAACGAGTATTTGTCACGTCTGCACGATCCCGGAACGCTCCGCTGACGGGCCCTGTGATGCCGCCAAATATAGACAGCCTCTCACATTATACTAAGAATCACTATAGGCAAAATCCTCATGCTGCAAATGCAGCGTTCGCCGGGCTTTTCTCTGGAATCTGGAATTTGGAATCTGGAATTGTTCCTTGATCCGAATCGGGAAACCTCGGCTGCTATCGGGGCCTTATGAATGGTTCGGGTTGGCGGTGGAATAGTCTATAATCCAAGGATGCCGAGGTGATTATGAAACCGATTCGTGTTGGGCTGTTAGGGTTGGGTACGGTTGGGGTGGGGGTCGTCAAGGTATTGCAGTCGCATCGGGAAGAGCTGGAGGAGAAGATCGGGGCGCCGATTTCTTTGAGCGCCGTGGCAGATCTGGATTGCACGAATCCGCGCAAGGGCCTCACGCTCAGCGAACTTCCTTTGACATCGGAACCGGCTAAGGTGCTGGACGATCCATCCATCGACATCGTCGTGGAACTGATCGGAGGACTGGAACCGGCCCGCAGCTTTATGCTGCGCGCCCTGGCTAACGGCAAACATGTTGTAACGGCCAATAAGGCTCTCCTGGCAACCCACGGCGAAGAGCTTTACGCCGAGGCGCGCAAACGAGGCAGAATGCTGGCTTTCGAAGCGGCCGTCGCCGGGGGAATACCACTCATCCGTTCCGTGAAGGAAGGTCTGGCAGCCAATCGCATCACCTCTTTGTATGGGATCGTCAACGGCACGTCCAATTACATACTCAGCAGAATGACGGATGAAGGCCAGGAGTTTGCTCGCGTCCTGGCAGAAGCGCAGGCGCAGGGATACGCAGAAGCCGATCCCACTTTTGATGTGGAAGGAATTGACTCGGCTCACAAACTTCAGATCCTGGCAACGCTTGCATTCCGGACTTCTGTGAAACTCAAAGACATCTATGTGGAGGGTATCTCCAAAATAACCCCACAGGATATCGCCCTTGCCCGGGAAATGGGATTCCGGATCAAACTGCTGGCAATCGCCAAAGCATCCGACGGAAGGCTGGAATTGCGCGTGCATCCCACGATGATTCCCGAAAGCTCGCCGATGTCGGCCGTCTCCGGCGTATTTAATGCCGTATTTCTGAGCGGCGACGTGGTGAATGACCTGATGTTTTATGGCCGCGGCGCAGGACAAATGCCGACCGCTTCCTCCGTTTGGGCGGATATTGTTGAAATTGCGCGCCGGCTCGCGGCAGGACAGACGGGGGTTCCGCAGGATCTGCCCGTTTTAGGACGGAAGCCTTTGGCTCTGAAACCGATCGAAGAGGTTCTCTCGGCATATTATCTTTATGTCTCGGCCCTGGACCAACCGGCGGTGCTGGCGCAAGTGGCCGGGATCCTGGGGAAACACGAAATCAGCATCGCAAGCGTGATACAGAAAGTGAGACAGCACGCGAAAGCCGTTCCTGTCGTGATGATGACGCACGAAGCGAAAGAAGGATCCATGCAGAAGGCTCTGAAGGAAATCGACGCGTTGCGCGTCATCGTCGATCCCACGCGCATGATACGTGTCGAGGCGTCGTAATCGGCTATTGGAGAAGCATAGCCATACAGGGCAGCGAAAAAGATTCCAGATTCCCAATTCCAGATTCTCGATTCCAGATTGAGGTTCGGGAGTTTTGATCTGGAATCTGGAATCGAGAATCTGGAATCAAATGCATGCGAGAGGATTAGTCTTGGGGGAGGTTTTTATGCTGCAATCCGGGAACATGGGCGTTGAGGAAGGAAGAACCGCGCCCTTGCCGGGGTCCAGGAAGATCTATATTTCGGGGCCCCAGGGGATTCGTGTGCCTATGCGCGAAATCCTGTTGCAGCCGGCACCGGGATTGAATGGCTCAATCAAAAACGCGGAAACGGTCAGAGTCTACGACACTTCGGGGCCTTACACCGACCCCGAAGCGAAGATCGATTTGCGGCGCGGGCTTCCGGAGCTGCGCAAGCCCTGGATTCTTGCACGCGGGGAATACGAGGTCCTGACTCCGAGCTATCGCCCGGTTCCAGGGCACTCCGATCCGGGCATACAGCTCCCGGCCGGACGGAAAGTGTTGCGTGGACGCGGAACCATCACTCAAATGCATTTTGCTCGCAAAGGAATCATCACTCCCGAGATGGAATTTGTCGCCTTGAGGGAAGGACTGAACCCGGAATTCGTGAGAAGCGAAATCGCGCGCGGCCGCGCCATCATCCCTGCCAACATCAATCATCCCGAAATCGAGCCATCCGCCATCGGTCGGAATTTCCTTGTGAAGATCAATGCCAATATCGGCAATTCGGTGATTTCTTCGTCGATTGAAGAGGAAGTTGAAAAGATGACGTGGGCGATCCGCTGGGGCGCCGATACGGTCATGGATCTTTCCACCGGGAAGAATATCCACGAAACTCGCGAATGGATCATCCGGAATTCTCCTGTGCCGATCGGCACCGTGCCGATATACCAGGCTTTGGAAAAAGTCGAGGGCAGGGCCGAGGAGCTTTCGTGGGAGGTTTTTCGCGACACGCTCATTGAGCAGGCTGAACAGGGTGTGGACTATTTCACGATTCACGCGGGGGTCCTGCTGCGATACATCCCGCTCACGGCGAAGCGAATGACCGGGATCGTGAGCCGCGGCGGATCTATTTTGGCAAAGTGGTGCCTGGCACATCACCAGGAAAATTTCCTGTACACCCGTTTCGATGAAATCTGCGAAATCATGAGGGTCTACGATGTCGCGTTTTCTCTCGGCGACGGACTTCGGCCGGGTTCGCTGGCGGATGCGAACGACGAGGCGCAATTTGCGGAGCTGGATACTTTGGGAGAACTCACGCTAAAAGCCTGGGCGCACGACTGCCAGGTCATGATCGAGGGACCGGGACATGTCCCGATGCACCAGATCAAGGAGAACATGGACCGGGAGCTGGCCGTATGCCACGAAGCGCCCTTCTATACCCTGGGGCCGCTCGTTACCGATGCTGCGCCGGGATACGACCACATCACCAGCGCAATAGGAGCCGCCCTGATCGGCTGGTTCGGGACGGCGATGCTTTGCTACGTAACCCCGAAAGAGCACCTCGGATTGCCCAATAAAAAGGACGTCAAAGACGGGGTGATCGCATACAGGATCGCCGCGCACGCCGCCGACATCGCCAAGGGACATCCGGGCTGCAGAACCCTGGACGATGCGCTTTCGAAAGCCCGCTTCGAATTCCGGTGGGAGGATCAGTTCAACCTTTCATTCGATCCGGAGACCGCACGGGAATTCCACGAACAGACCCTTCCGCAGGAAGTGGCAAGAGTCGCTCATTTCTGCAGCATGTGCGGACCGCACTTCTGCTCGATGAAGATCACGCAGGACGTACGCGACTATGCCGCAAGCCATGGGATCGACGACCAGCAGGCCCTGAAAGAAAGACTGGAGCAGAAGGGCCGCGAATTCGTAGACAAAGGATCCGAGATCTATCTCAAGGTTCCCTAATTACCCTTGCTTCATCCAGCGAGCGGAGGCCCACCCTAGATGCGCATGCGAATTGAATAGCCGGAGCACCGGCTGGGCTCCCCATTCAACTACGGTGATTGTTCCGGGATCCAGGAAAAACCGTCGCGTGGATTGCAGCGGTATGTCCAGGACCGATGCAAGCAACGCTTTGATCGGGCCTACGTGGCTGACGATGGCGACCGATGCGTCCGGAAACTCGTCCGTCAGTTCTTCAACCAGATCAGCCATGCGCTCCTGAATGCTTTGTATGGATTCCCCTCCGGGCGGCGCGCATGCAGGATCCGATTCCCATCGGGCCAGCAGCTCGGCGTCTTGCCGGCCGAGTCGAAGTACTTCAGCGCGCGTTCGTCCCTCCCAGTTTCCAAAAGATCCTTCCGCAAGACGGGCATCCAGCCGGAGTTCCGCGCCGCAGGCGGCATGGATGATCGCGGCCGTATCGGCGGCACGGCGCATGGGGCTGGAAAGGATTACACGGATCGGCAGCTTTGACAGCGCTGCCCCCGCCCGGAGGGCTTGCCGTTTGCCGTTGGCCGTCAGCGATACGTCGCTGACGCCAAGGTAGCGCATTTGAATGTTGTCGGCCGTTTCCCCATGGCGCACTAAAAACAGGCGAACCGTCCGATTCGGAGCGTGGCTCATACAACGCAAGCCTCATGGGGTTACAGGTTATACAAGTTTCAGGTTGCAGGTTACATGTTGCATGTTCCAGGTTCCTGGTTGCAACCTGAAACTTGAAACCTGCAACCTGAAACCTGATACTCTTTTCTCGCGCCGAAAGCTGGTGAGAAATGCAAACCACTCTTTTATAGTAGGAAGTGTCGATAAATGCGGTTTTGATGAAATTGCATGGATTCCTTGTGCCGGCTATGGATTTTTCAAAAGAGATTCGCAGGCTTTTGGCTTCGCTGCACTCGACGGACAGGTTGCTGATCGCGTCCTGGTGTCTGCTCTCGCTGGTCAGCCTGATCCTGCACGCGCGAATCCCCGCCTGGCGCACGCTCGTGGCAGCCAGTTTTGCAGCCGCCATCGTGGCAGTCCTGCTCGCCAATGCGGCACGCAGAACGAATTCAAGAGTGCTTCGTTGGGCGCATGACTGGGCGGCCCTGCCGATGGTCGTGTTCACATACAAACAGATTTATTTCATGGCCGGTCCAATCCATCACGGAAGAGATTACGATCAGCTGTTGATTGCCGTCGACCGCGCACTATTCCGGGTAAACCCGACGCAATGGCTGGCTGGCTTTTCCAATCCATTCTTAACGGAAGTACTGCAGATTGCATATTCGCTTTTTTACGTCTTTTTCGTTGCCGTGGGTTTGGAGTTGTATGTGAGACGGGATGATTTGCAATTTCGAATTTTCCGTTTTACCGTCGTCTATGGATTTTTGATCTCCTATATCGGGTATTTTTTTCTGCCCGCCGCAGGTCCCCGCTTCACGCTCCATGATTTTTCGAGAACCGGAACGGAGCTTCCGGGTCTTCTTTTCACCCATTTTCTACAATGGTTCGTCAATTCTTGGGAATCCATTCCTTCCGGTGTTTCGAATGCCGCGGCACTGGCAAGGGCTCAGCGGGATGTTTTTCCCAGCGGACACACGATGATGACATTGATTGCGGTGATCCTCGCATACCGGTACCGTCTCAGGGTCCGCCGCTATGTTGCCGTGATGGGCACCCTGCTGATTTTCGCCACAGTTTATTTGCGCTATCACTACGTCGTCGATGTGGTGGCCGGTGCGATGCTGGTCGTTCCCTGCCTTCTGACAGCGGACAGGGTTCATGCGCTTTTCAGAAGCGATTCTCACACCCTGCGGGGCGGATGAAGATCCGGCACACTTCGAAATTGATTGGCGTATCGAGCCAGGAGGAAAAGGAGATCGGAAAGGCGATTCAGGTAGCAAAGAACCCGAGGGTCGAGTTTGGCCGATCGGGTCAGCGTGACGCACCGGCGTTCCGCGCGACGGGCAACGGTGCGGGCCAGATGCAGTGCAGCAGCTTCTTTCGCCCCACCCGGCAGGATAAATTGCTTCAGGGATGGCAGCCGATCCTCGAGCGTATCGATTTCACGCTCCAGGTTCGCGATTTCATCGTTCCCGATTCCCGGAATTTTTGCGCCGGATTCTTCAGGCGTTGAAATTTGTGTCCCGATCGTGAAGAGATCATTCTGAATGCTCTCGAGTACTCGGTTCACGTCGTCCGGAAGCGTATGGCTCCGAACCAGTCCTATGAGTGCATTCAGTTCATCCAGGGACCCGGATGCTTCAATGAGAGGTGAGTCCTTCGTTACGCGCTGACCGCCAAGCAATCCCGTGGTTCCGTCATCGCCGGTTTTGGTATATATCCTGACCACAGGCTTCCCCAGTTCATGCAGTCTTCTTCTCTTTGCAAGCAATGCAAACGGAGGTCCAGGGCACCGCTTTCAGACGCGCGACACTGATCTCTTGTTCACAGATAGTGCATATGCCATAGGTTCCGTCTTCAATTCTCTCGATGGCCGCCTCGATTGCCCGGAGCAGCTTGGCATCGATTTGAAGCAACCGCAGGTTTACGTGCACTTCGTTGTCATCACTCGCCTGGTCCACAAAGTCGCCGTGTCTCGTATCCTCCATATTTTCCCAATGGGCTTTTTTGCCCGCGTTGATGATGGAGTCGCGTTTCTGCTCAAGGGCGACTTTAAACCTCTTGAGTTCCTTTTTGTTCATTTCAACGACCTCGAATCAAAAACAGGAACTATAGATTAAAATTATCGACATGTAAACCGTCATTCAATACGTTTTGCATGAACGAGTCCGGCGCCGACTCGAGCGATTCCGGGTTGCAAGTTGCAGGTTACAGGTTGCAGGCTAAGAGATCGGGACAAATCTCTGACATGCAACGTGTAACCTGGAACCTGAAACCTGCAATTGTGAGTCTGGTTAGGGTTTAGATACTAATTCGTAAGCGGGGATGATTTCGATAGGATGATAGGACATCTTGGCGTCGCGCAGCCCTTCATCGCCAAGGTCCTCTTCCCGGTTGATATATTCAAATCCTTGATTTGAAACGACTTTTGCGGTTTCACAATTGACAACCTGGAATAAACCCTTGTAGCTTCGCAACGCCCGTTCAAAATGAACGGCCACGGTTGTGGGGTTGATTTCCTCATAAATGGAAAAGGCAACCGGTCGGTCATTTGCCGATATGAGCAGGCCTTGCTGATCAAACTCGCCGAAATGTCGCAATGTACACTCCAGTGCAGCCAGTTCCCGTGCCATCATCCCTTCCATTTGCGGGCGCTCTTCCCAGGAAATCGAGTCCAGCACCTGAAAGCACAGATCGGTGTTTGACGAGGACAGGGTTTGGACGGTCCAACTATAGAGACTGGAGGCTTGCGCCAACAGGTTGCGCTTCTTGGCATACTTCCGCCCGGAGAGCTTTGCGAGTGCGGCAGAGCTATAGAGATAATTGGAAACCGCCCGGTCCTCGTGAAAGGCGAATGCCTGTGAAAAAACGGGATTTTCTTCCAGGAAGCGTTTGCAGACCCCGATAATTTTCAGCGCGTAGTCCACTTCGGACGCGGCTTTGATCAATCTAGTCGCCAGTCCAGGCGATACCAGTCCTATCGGCTGCATCAGGTGCGGGTGCGGATCCGGATCGAGCACGCAGGATATCAGCAGTGTTTCAGGCTCAGGCATCACCCATTTATAGTGAAAGTACGGCCGCCAAGCCGCCAGCGTGGAGAAGGTATACCCGGTAAGCGGCTGTGGGTATCGCTTAAGAAAACCCGAAAGAAACTCGCAGTCGTCCAGTTTGAGGTCTGAAAACTCAAAACCCAGAAAAGAAATATCACTCATCAACGCTTGCCATAGAGCATCGGCTGGTAGCCAACCAGAGGCCCGTATCCCAAATTTTCGTAGAACTCCTGTGTCCCCGGTTCGGCGATTAACCCGATCCAGGATATGTTGCGTGTCGTGCAAAACTGGGTAATGCGTCTGATTAATTCTTGTCCAATCCCCAATCCGCGATGCGTCTTGAGGACGACGACGTCCTGGATATACGCGTCGCTGAAACCGTCCGAGATGGCGCGCCCCATTCCGACAATCCGCCCGTCCAGGGCTCGCGCAACCATAAAGCACAGGCTGCCTTTAATCATTCCGGGTATAACGGCCCTGGCTTCTGAGCTTTCCTGCCACCAGTCACCCGCTTTGTAAAGGTCGACGATTTCTTCAACCGATGCCGATGTTACTATTTCGTATTCTACTTCTCTCATGGATTCGCCTTTCCAAAATCCGAAGGGATAAAGATAAAGAGCTTGGAAGGAAGCATCGATGCTCTTAAAAGAGAAATAGCGCGGAACTCCACATGCTGTGCCAACTCAATATTTTGAAGCGTCCTCGAAAATCATCTGTCAAAAAGGAAGGCGCTCCCCGATTCCTTTTTTAACGGCCTGCTCATAGATGCCGGCGGCAAGCGCGACATCCTCGAGAGCAATCCCTTGTGACTCGAAGAGAGTGATTTCGCCGGCATCCTCACGGCCGGGGAATTCCCCGACGACCACAAGACCAAGTTCCCGCGCATCTTCCCAGAAGAAAGCTTCCGCTTTTGCCGCAAATTCAAGGTCGCCGGATTCGAGCATGGCTTGTTCGCGCGAATCCACAACAACACAGGCGCTTTTCCTGACGGCTTCCACGTCGATTTCCTGTTTGAATAGGAAATTGGCTCCTATTGCATTGATGTGAGTGCCTTTGGAGAGCCATTCCCCCTTGAAGACCGGCTCCTTCGAAGTGGTCGCCGTGACGATGATATCCATGCCTTTCACAGCCTCTTCGGGATGTGCCGCCGGGTGGACGTCGATGCCCGTTAGCGCAGTCATTTCTTTGCAGAACTTTTCGCGATTTTCGGGATCTCTGGAATACGCGACGACCGTTTTGATCGGGCGAACCGCGCAAATGGCTTGAAGCTGGGAACGCGCCTGCAATCCCGTGCCAAACAATCCGAGTTGCGAAGACTCTTCGCGAGCCATGAATCTGGTGGCCACGGCCGATGCGGCGCCGGTGCGCAATTGACCGAGCCTGTCCGCTTCGATTACGGCGACCAATTGGCCGTCTTCTTGATATAAAAAGACCGCAAATCGAGCCACTCCGGAAACGCTGGTATAGCTTTTTAATCCTGCATAACCCAGAGTTGGCAACGACGCGCTCATGACGTGCATCAATCCGTGATCCAATCGGCAGCGGCGTCGAGGGGCAATATCCGCCTTCTGTTGTCCCTGCAGCCTGAAAGCCTGCTCTATCGCTTCCACAGCCATATCCACAGTAGCCAGCTGATCAACGTCCGCCTCTCTGAGCAAAATCGCCATATGCACCCCCAGCATTGGTGTCTCGAATAGTTCCGCAATGCAAACTTCAATATACTTGAGCTCAAATCCAGCGCCAAGCGCGAAATACAATCGCATTACGGGTGTCTCAGCTGAAACGAGCATGGAGGAGGGATTCAGATTCCAGGCTGCAAGTTTCAGGTTGCAGGTTACAGGTTTAGGGTTATAGGCTCTGATGCGCAATTACTTTTAACCTGGTATCCTGTAACAGAAGAATTCCGCGAATTCGCCTCGACAAGACGCAAGAGACAAGGGCTGAATTCGCCGGCTGTCGTTATCCTGAGATCGGCTATGCAAAGGATCGCCCACAGAGCACGATTCATTCTGGCTGAACCCAACCTGCTACTGCAAAATGCCGTTATTTATGTTTCCGCATCCGGCCGAATTTCCGGAATCGAGCCCTGGCGGAATTCATCGGCAAATCGGAATGTGCGCACTGTGGATTGGGGATCGGCGGTCATCATGCCGGGTCTGATCAACGCTCACGCGCACCTGGAACTCAGCGCGCTTCACGACCAATTGACGCGCTTCAGTTCATTTACCGATTGGATTTCGCAGCTGATCAGCCGTCGCCGGCTCTGGACTGCCGAGGATTTCATGCTTTCGGCGGCAAATGGCGCTCTGTCTGCTCTTTCTTCGGGCACCACGTTTGTGGGCGACATAACATCCAGCGGTGTGGGCTGGAAAGCCACGGCGGGCATCGGTTTGCGACGTGTGGTTTTCGAAGAAGTTCTTGCACTCGAGCCGGATCAAGCCGGACGGGCCATGTGGCAACTGAATTCCTTATTGAAGCAAACCAGTCCAAACTCCTTGCTGGTTCACGGCATTTCCCCCCATGCGCCTTATTCCGTTTCCTCGGAATTGTACGCGCGCGCCGCGGAGCTTTCGCGGAAGCGGCGAATGCTCCTTGCCACACACCTCGCCGAAACAAGGGGCGAAGTTCGTCTCCTGAAAAATGGAACGGGAGAATTCTTCGATTTTCTCGTTGCGCGAGAGCTTTTGCCAAGTGGATGGCGGCCTCCAGAGATTTCCCCGGTTCAATTCCTCGCCAGACTGGGAGCCCTCGGACCACTCAGTGTGCTTATACACTGCAACTATATAGACGCGGACTCGATCCGCACGATTAAAAAGGCCGGGAGTAGCGTTGTGTACTGCCCTCGAAGCCATGCGTTCTTCGGCCACGATAAGCATCCGGTCCGGCAATTGCTCGATGCCGGAATTAATGTCGCGCTCGGGACAGATTCACTTGCAAGCAACTCCTCTCTCAGCATGCTGGACGAAATACGTTTTTTGTTTAAAAAGCGCAAGGATATCTCACCCTGCGAAATTATCGGAATGGCAACCCAGAATGGGGCGGCAGCCTTGGATGCCGGCGGGTCCCTTGGCCGTCTGAAGCGCGGCTATGATGCCGACATGGCCGTGCTGGAGCTTCCCCAAAACCTGAAATCGCGTCACTTTTTGAACCAGATACTGGAAGGCGCCGGCACATGCATGGCCACGATTATCCAGGGGCAGACTGTCTGGCAACGGGTGTAATACGACCAATAGAACTTTACATATGTCAAGGGATCAATGAAGCACTATACTAGACTGCTGGGCTGAAATCCCTGGTTAGCAAGGGTTGGACTGATATGATGCGAAGGGCACTTTTTTTTGGACTCACCTTGGTTTTGGTCCTGGCGTTTGTTTTTCTGTCCGTTCGCGGCTGCCGGCAGGGAGAAGAGCCGGCCAGTTCGTCAACGGAGACTGTCGAAAAGTCAGAATCCTCGGCCACCAGAGTTCTGCAACCGCAGGATCTTGAAATCACGCTCTCGAAAATGGCCTTGGAAAAACACGAAGACGGGGCCAAGCCGTCTTTGGCGGCCAGGCACGAAATTGAGATTTTTAATCACGGAAACATCCCGTATAGGAATATTCGGCTGACTTTTGTTTATCTCTCCAGGGCCGGAAAGGTCCTGGAAACAAGGAATCACTCCATTGACCAAAGCATCCTGCCCGGGGCTGTTTTAAAGCTGGCGGATCTGCGAATGGACGGCCTTTTCGAATCGACGACCGAAGCGCGTATTTCCATCCCATATGCCGACGTCGGGATTGTTCCCGAAGCAGCCACGCCACATAATTGACAGCCGAATTTTACTGTGCTAACGTGGTTCTACTTTTAGATATTCGGGGCTAAGATGCGCCTCTATTCAGAGAGATGCAGCAGAATGAAATATCTGCCTGGAACCGTGACATTATTTTGCGCGCTATTTCTCGTTCCCGTCATAGCAGCCAATGCGAATAGCGGCGGCCGTCTTTCCGGAAATATTAAGAGTGTGTCCGGCAACCCTCTGCGCAATGCAATCATCAAGATTTTCAAAGAAGTGCAGCATAACGAAATACTTCTGGTCACCCGGAGCGACAGCAGGGGCTTTTTTCAATCGGCTCAACTGACTCCCGGCACCTATTTCCTCGAAGTCTCGCGCGCAGGATACCAACCTGTCACCGCCACAAAATTTAAGATCGATCCCGGCCAGACAACGTCTTTGGATATCATTCTGAGGGATCTGATCGATTACATCGACAACAGCAAGGATCCCCGCAACTGGGACCTGGAAACGGTCATGCGCAGCACATCGGACCGGCGATTCATCTTCCGGGATCTTCCGGGCCTTGCTTCTCCGCTGAACGAGAAAGACTCTCCATTTATCCGCAGCGGAGCCATGAAGATAGCTTCAAGCACGCCGTTGGACGGAGCCAGCTATCTGTTCCACCCGCAAACCAGTCAGAATGGCGTCACCACAAATTTTGCCTTCACGGAACCTGTCGGCCTTCATAGCCGGATGATTTTATCCGGTCAGATGGATTTCGGATCCGGGACATTCTGGAGATTCCGCAACACGTTCAATTACCGGCCGGACAGCAACCATGACTACAGGCTCTCGGTGGGCTACGGCAGAATGACCATGGGCGATCAGTCCACCGATTCTCTCCCGTCCCAGTTTCTTTCCAGAGATCTTGATTTAAGAGAGCCCGGAGTGCAAACGCTTGCTATCGGGCTGGAAGGGAATACGACACTCCTGGATGTGCTTGCAATCAAGTACGGTTTCGATTACTCCCGTCTGCGCTACGGAACATCGCAGCAGTTTATAAATCCATCAATTCAAATCGTTCTTACGCCGGCGGATGGATGGAGCTTGCGGACATCCTTCACATCCAGGCGCGCAAATGACACCAATACACTGGTTCTTCCGGACGGCGAAACTCTCGACCTGTCGGAACCGACTCTGATAAGCATGGTCGGCAACGAGGTCAATATGAGCCAAATCCGGCATTCGGAGATTGCAGCCGGGCGAGATCTTACGCCGGGAACATCGGTTGAGATCTCATTTTATCATGATCAGGTTAAGGGACCCGGCCTTCCGTTCATGGTAACCACAGTAACTCCTCACAGACAGAAATCTCAAATCCTGCAGATGAACGAAGATGGTTCCAGCCAACGAGGAGCGCGATTTACCGTTAAGCACAAATTTTCAGAGAATTTGGGCAGCTCCATCGCTTACGTGTACGGCGAATCGATGGGCCTCACGGAACTCCATGAGCTCGTTCCGAGTGAGTGCCTGAACAAATATCTCTCCGATTACATGCGGCAGAGTTACCAGCACGCGATAACAGGGAGCTTCAACGCTAAGATACCGCAAACCAAAACGACTCTTTTGGCTGTCTTGCGCTGGTACCCCGGGAATCCGCTAATCCCGGTAGACTGGTTTTCCGACCAAATGGATATTGCCACCAAGTCTATAAACTTCGAGATTCGACAGGCTGTCCCACTTCCGGACATCATGGGTACAGATGGACAGTGGGACATCTGGGTGGATCTGAGGAATGCGTTAAACCAGGGCAAAGCAACCCTGGCAGCATCGGACGGGGATGTTGTTTTTAACCGTAATCCCAGATCGGTGCGATTCGGAATCAGCCTCAACTTCCACTAATTGCTTCAATCATTACACTTTTTCTTCTCCTCGTTAGTTCAAAATATTGGACAAACTCATTCAAGTAGTTGGAATTGGGACGGGAGGAATCAACGCAGCCATTGCGATATTAAATAACTTCTATTATTGCAACACTTATCTCTTCATTTGTTTGATAAACTTCTGGTTATCCATGGCATATAAATTGCTTAAGATTGAAATAGCGCGTTGCTTTAGTGCATGCGAGTGCTCGAATGAACAAGTTTCCGGTGCCTCTAAGATTTGTTGCGACAATAATTTTAAGCGGCATTATTGTATCGATCGGCATCCTGAATCTGCGTGATCGCGCAGCTTGGGTAGACGCCACCGACGGCGCATTCTGGACTGAATCAGAGGGGGGCTTGAAAGCGGCCGTAATCGACGCTGGAGGGCCGGCCGGCCGAGCTGGAATCAGTACGGGCGACAGGTTGATTTCCATCGATGGCAAGGTTGTTAGCGACTTAGGCCGATATTCCAGCCTCTTATATCGGGCGAACCCCGGGGCGGTACTCGATTACACAATCGCAAAGGGAAGCGAGCGTCAGACTGTAGCGGTCCAACTCGGATCGAAATCGCTGTTGGAGTCCAAGGACAGGCTTCGTGCTCTCCTGGCGTTTCTCCATCTCGGGATTGGCGTTTTTGTGCTGGTGCGGGGTCGGGGATTGCCCCTCAAATTCCATTTTTATCTTATCTGCCTGGCAGCCTTTGTTCTTTATTTATTCAGCTATACGCCAAAATTGGGTGTCCTGGATTGGTGGGTCTACGGACTGTCGGTTCTGGCGCTGCTTCTTCTTCCGGCTCTATTTGTTCATTTTTGCCTGCGATTTCCAGTGAATACTGCAGTCGGCGGAAAGCTCGTTCCTGTGCCGTATGCAGTGGCATCCCTCCTCGGTTTAACTCACCTGCTCTGGATGGCGGGGCGGTTGGCGTCTTTGGGATTGCCTCGAACCGCATGGGCAAGCGGCATGCTCGATCAGGTTCAGCTGGCATATTTCTCGGCGGGTTTTATCCTCGGCGGAGCCTTGCTTTTGAAGCATCGTTTCGAGGTTCGGGATTTGACGGTGCGCCAGCAGATGAAATGGATCAGCTACGGAACGCTGGCTGGAATAATGCCTTTCAGCGCGATTTTTGTTATACCGACGATGCTGGGCGTTCGCGCCGGTTTCTGGATGGAAGCGTCCATGTTGTCCCTCGCGCTCATCCCTCTCTCTTTTGCGTATGCGGTTGTCCGATACCGCCTCATGGATGTGGAGGCGATTGCCCGCAAGAGTGCCGCGTATTTCATCGCGAGCTCGCTGCTGCTGTCCCTGTATTTACTGTTTGTGCTCGTGTTGGGAAGGGCTTTTCAGTGGGTGGCCCCTCAAGCAGGTTTCCTGGCTGTCTCCCTGGCAGTTTTGGCAACCGCGCTTCTTTTCGCCCCGCTTCGAAACATCATCCAGGAACGATTGGATCGGTTGTTTTACAGGGATCAGTTCGAGGGCCGTTCAACGCTCAGGGATTTTGCGCAAACACTGAGTTCGGAGATCAGCCTCAAGCCCCTGTCTCGCAGCATTCTCGAGCGCATCTCCAAAACTTTTCAAATCAACAAAGCCGCCGTGTTCCTCGCCGAGACTGCACGCGAAGACTATTTCCGCCTGGTGGATTCCCTAGATAGGGATATGAGCCCGTTTTCTTCCATTTTCCGCACAGACGAGCTGATCGATTCCCAAAGTGCCGGCGCCCACTTCGATCTTGACCGCGGAACCAGTTGCCTGCATCGCGCCGGTCCGGTGCTGATGAGAGAAGGGCTCTGTTATCTCCAGGATCTTGAGCTCCACGGGAAACGAGTCGGAATGATCGCGCTTGGCCGGCTGCCTGAAGGCCGTCATTTTTCGACAGAAGATCTGGATCTCCTTGCCGTTCTGGCCGGATACGCGGCCATGGCTCTGGAAAATGCAAACCTCTACAGCTCTGTGCAAACAAAAGCCCTGGAACTGGAGCACCTGAAGGCATACACAGAAAACATCATAGAAAGCATCAATGTGGCGGTTCTCGCCATGGACTTGAGCGGACGGATCACCTCGTGCAATACGGCATTTGAGGTGCTCTACAACACCAGGCGCCAGAGGATCATCGGTCTGCCCGTCGAAAAGCTTCTGCCCGCCGACGTGATTACCTCCATCAAGAAAGCCTCAGGAAAGATGGACTGGGAGTCCATCTCGTCACCTGTCAATATCTTCAAGCTGAGTCTGGAAAATCAACTCGGCAATCGCCTGATCGTGAATTTGAGCTTGATCCCGATGCAGGCTCCTTCAAAGGGGGATTGCGGCGCGCTGATCGTGATAGACAACATTACGGAAAAGGTTCAGTTGGAGGACCAGCTCCTGCAGGCGGAAAAATTGTCATCCATCGGACTTCTCGCAGCAGGCATCGCCCACGAGGTGAATACTCCCATCGCAGGCATTTCCAGTTACACGCAAATGCTGCTCAAGGAAACTCCGGAGACGGACCGGCGCAAGCACATTCTGGAAAAAATAGAAAAACAGACCTTCCGGGCTGCAGAGATCGTGAGCGGGTTGCTCAATTTCTCGCGTCTGAGCAGCAGTGAGTTTAAGGACGTCGACATTAACCGGCTGATCGACGAAAGCCTTGCATTGCTCAATCACCAGTTACAGTTGAACAACATAAAGGTGGAATCAAGGTATGATCCTTCGCTCCCGCCGGTGTACGGAAATATGGGAAAACTCCAGCAGGTCTTTGTGAACCTGTTCCTGAATGCGCGGGATGCCATGCCCTCCGGAGGAGAAATCGCGGTGCAAACGGGCATGAATGAATCCATGGTGACTGTCGACATATCGGACACTGGGATGGGAATTGCCGAGGAAAATATCCGCAGGATTTTCGACCCGTTCTTCACGACGAAATCCATAGGCAAGGGAACGGGGTTGGGTCTTGCCGTCACTTATGGGATTATACAAGAGCACGGCGGCGGTATTTTCGTGGACAGCAGTTCCGGGAAGGGAACCCACTTTACAGTAAAGCTCCCGACCAGGCTGCATTGAGCGTGACTATGAGCGGACAGATCCTGGTAGTGGACGATGAAGAGATCCTGCGCGACGTCCTGTCCGTTCTCCTTTCTTCTGAATCTTACTCCGTAGATCTGGCTGAAAACGGAGCTCAAGCCCTCGAAATGATCCGCGAAAAAGATTACGGCGTTATGCTCCTGGATTTGATGATGCCCGATGTGGATGGATTCCAGGTGCTGGAGGAGCTGAAGAACTCCGAAAACAGCCCGGTCGCCATTGTCCTCACCGCCTATGCGTCCATCGACCGCGTCATGCAAGCCGCCAAGCTGAACGCCTTTGCCTTTATCCCAAAGCCATTTAAAAACGATGAGTTGCTTCTGGCCGTTAAAAACGCCATGGCGCAGCATAATCTGGCGATTGAAAACAAGCGGCTGAAGCAATCGCTGCATGAACGCTACGGCTTTCAAAATCTGGTGGGCAAAAGCTCGCCGATGCAGCAGGTTTTCGATCTCATCACGCAGGTCGCGCCGAGGCGGAGTACGGTGCTGATTCAGGGAGAAAGCGGTACTGGAAAAGAACTGGTGGCCAAGGCGATCCATGCATCCAGCGGCAGGGTTGACGCACCTTTCATCGCGATCAACTGCGGCAATATTCCACCCGATTTGCTGGAAAGCGAACTCTTCGGTCATGCGCGCGGAGCATATACCGGGGCGACGAGCGCCAAAAAGGGATTGTTTGAAGCTGCCGATGGGGGAACTCTTTTCCTGGATGAGGTATCCGCGATCTCGCTTGAAATACAGGTCAAGCTTCTCCGGGTCATTCAAGAGCGTGAATTCCGCAGGCTCGGAAGTCTTGAGAACATTCAGGTGGATGTGCGCATCATCGCCGCAACGAACACGGACCTTCAGACTGCGGTGCGGCAGGGGACTTTTCGTGACGATCTCTACTATCGCCTCAACGTGATCGTCATCAAGATACCGCCCCTGAGAGAACGGGCTGAGGATATCCCGCTGCTTTCGAGGCATTTTATCAAGAAGTACGGGGAAGAAAACCAGAGAGAAGGCCTCGTCCTGGAACCGGCCGCGCTGAAGATCCTGATGGAATATTCGTGGCCCGGCAATGTGCGCGAATTGGAAAACGTCATCGAGCGATCGGTGGTTCTGTCGCTGGGAAACCGCATCACACCCGACCTTTTCCCCTTGAATATCGCCACTCCCTATCCGGAAACCTCGAACAAATTCGTGGAAGACGGCACCTCTCTCAAAGAGAAAGTGGGCAATTTCGAAAAGGCAATTATTCTGGCTGCGCTCGAAAAGACAGGCTGGAATCAGAAAAAAGCCTCCCAGCTTCTTTCCGTAAACGCCACAACTCTAAGTGAAAAGCTCAAACGTTTCAAAATCCGCGAGCAACAGTAAAAAATTAACCCACGGGATGCTTCGGATTGACTTGTTAAATCCTTCTCGCCCGCTAAAATATACCTATTACAGCAGGGGGATCGAATGAGAAGACTCTCTTTGACGGGTTTTATTGCCGGTTTCATTTTTGCCCTAGCAAGCACACAGCCCGCGGCGGCTGACTATCAGAAGGCCGTCGCCCTTTATTATCAGGGGCAATATGACAAGGCAATCCAGGAATTAAAGCCGGATCTGGACCGCAATCCGAGCTGGGAGACCGGTCATCGAATCCTCGGGCTGTGCTATCTCGGACTAAAAAACAATGCACTGGCGGTATCCGAACTCGCGCGCGCCGTGGAACTCAAGTCGACATCATTCGCAACTTATATGGGCTTAGGGCGGGCATATTTCAACATGCAGAAATACGACAGTTGTATTTCGGCATTGAATCAGGGCGAACCATTCGCCGCCAAGGAAAAGGAGCCCGACAAAGAGAAAGCACTTCTATGCAAGGTTCGGGGATCCGCTTATTTTCAACTCGGCAAGTTCGATGAGGCAGCAAATGATCTGACCAGCGCAATTCGTGTGAATCAATCGGACTGGACAGATTTTTATAGGCTTGGTGTAAGCTATTTGAAACTGAACCGCATCGACGAAGCGATTCAAACACTGGAAAAAGCCCTCTCCATGAAATCGGGGGACGCGAAGACGACCGGGCTGCTCGCAGATGCGTATCTCCAAAAAGGGAATTCGGCCTTAAGCGGCAAACAATATGCGGCAGCAATGCAATATCTGCTCAAGGCGAAAGATTACGACCCGAAGAACGGATATGTCTACTACAACCTCGCGGAAGCTTATCTGTTTCAGAAGAAGTACCCGGATGCGGAAAAGGCGCTGACCCAGGCAGCGGACCTGATGCCTCAAAACGTGCAGGTTTTTTGGCGGACGGGTCTCGTGTATGAAAAGCAAAAGAAGTGGCCCCAGGCCTTGACCGCCTATCAGAAGGCCGAACAGATCAAATCCTCGAAGGAAATCAAAGACGCGATCGCCCGCGTGAAAGAAGACATGAAGAAGTAAGTGGTCGGTAGTAGGCATTAGGCAGTGACCTGCCAGTGTTTAGGAATGATCCGGTAAATCATTCCTCGACAAATACCCGCCCGACCTTATCCGGACGTTTGACCGACCATCCTCGAGTCGGCGGCGAGAAGGATAGTAATTTCAAGCTGCCCTTTTTGCTCGGAACGATCATATCCCGCTCACCCGGCTAAATGGTCATCCCACTCGACAGCTAACAATTCGCGGTACCCGGCCATGCTGTACCCCAGCAAGGAACCCCCGCAGCCGGCGAAGCGCGATATCACCGTGGGCGCGTCTTTCGCTCTCGGCTTCAGGTGCTCCTGTCAGCAAGCTTGGAGGAACGCCGGGGAGTCTTCTATTTTTGAAAGGATTTGCCGCATTCGGAACAAGGGATCCGGATGTTAACAGCGCACAAAGAAATCATGGGCGGATCGGCTGACGCTGGCATCGCGCTTTTTTTTCTTCAAGGCGTGTCGCCACGGCTTCCGCCCATGGTGTACAATTGCTCAATTTCGACAAGGACAGAGGACTTCATGATCCCTTCCGTCGCATAAGGAGATGTTATGTTGCATTCCACGAAATCTCACTTGCCGATTCTGCTGGCGGCAGTTTTTGGGGGTGTTTTCACCATGATCACGGGTTGCTCTAAATCACCGGAACCGTTCCCGGTGACCGACAAAAAGCCGGTTGTCGAGGAGTTCTTCGGGACGAAGATTGTTGACGACTACCGCTGGCTCGACAATCTGGACGACCCGGCGGTCCGGCAATGGAACAACGCGCAGAACGCCTATTCACGCGCCTGGCTCGACAGGGTCCCGTTCCGCGCATCTCTGGCAAAACGCTTGAAAGAAATCCACGACGCTGCGAGCGTTCGCTACCATAGCTTCATCTTTAGGAAAAGTATCTTCGCCCTGAAATCGCAACCTTCAAAAAATCAGCCGTTTCTGGTGGCGCTTAATACCGCAGCGGACCCGGGATCCGAGCGCGTTGTCGTCGACCCGAATGAAATCAATTCGAGGGGCACCACGGCCATTGACTGGTTTGTGCCATCTCGTGATGGGCGTCTGGTCGCCGTTTCACTGTCGGAAAACGGGAGCGAAGACGGATCCGTCAGCGTTTTTGAGGCAGACACCGGAAAGAAGCTCCCGGATCTTGTCCCGAGAGTGCAATATCCTACGGGCGGCGGCGACCTGGAATGGAATATCGATTCGACCGGTTTTTACTACACCCGCTATCCGCAGGGCAACGAGAAGTCAAAGCAAGAAATCGATTTCTTCCAGCAAATTTTCTTTCACAAGATCGGCACGGCGGCGGGCGAAGATACTTATGTGATCGGCAAGGAGTTTCCGAAAATTGCCGAGTGCCGCATTTCCTCGACGCTGGACGGCAAATATGTGCTTGTCTCCGTGGCCAACGGTGATGGGGGAGAGTTTGCCCATTATCTGAAGCTTCCCAGCGGCAAGTGGACGCAAATAACTCAGTTTTCTGACAAGGTCCTCCAGGTTTCGTTCGCGCCGGACAATACAATTTATCTTCTCAGCCGAAAGGACGCGCCCAACGGAAAGATACTCGCGGTGCAGCCTGCGGACGCGGCATTAATGCGCGCGCGGATAATTGTTCCCGAGGGAGAAGCCTCGATTGTCGATTTTGTTCCGGCCAAAACGCGGATCTACGTGGCGGACATGGTCGGCGGTCCTGGGAGAATTCGCGTTTTCGACCGGTCGGGAAAGAGTCAAGCACCCATATCGCTGCCATCCGTGTCCTCTGTTCTGGGAATGGTGCGCATCGAGGAAGATCAAATTTTATATGGCGCCCAGAGCTATGTAACGCCTCCAGAATGGTTCTTTTACAATCCCGCAACGATGGAATCCAGAAAAACGATCTTCTCCGCTTCCACTGCTGTGGATATGAGCGGCATCGATGTGGTCCGGGACTTCGCCGTTTCCAAAGATGGCACAAAAGTTCCCGTGAATATTCTGATGCGCAAGGGGACGACCCTCGACGGTCAGAACCCTGCGGTGCTTTACGGCTATGGCGGCTTCGGAATCAGCGAAGTGCCGCATTTCGACCCGGTTAAGCTCGTCTGGCTGGAGCAGGGAGGAATCTATGCGATCGCCAACCTGCGGGGCGGCGGGGAATTCGGCGAGGCGTGGCATGAAGCGGGAATGCTTACCAAAAAACAGAACGTGTTCGACGATTTTGCGGCATGCGCCCAATGGCTTATCGATCGCAAATATACCAATTCGGCGCGCCTGGCCATCGAGGGTGGAAGCAACGGAGGACTGCTAATGGGCGCGGCATTAACGCAGCACCCGGACATGTTTCGCGCGGTCGTGAGTTATGTCGGCATTTACGACATGCTGCGATTTGAGAGCTTCCCAAATGGCGTCTTTAACGTTACCGAGTATGGTACGATCAAAGATCCTGAACAGTTCAAAGCTCTCTATGCGTACTCGCCCTACCATCATGTGGAGACCGGGAAGGCCTATCCGGCAGTTTTATTCCTGACCGGCGATCATGACGGCCGCGTCGACCCTGCAAATTCACGAAAAATGACTGCGCGACTCCAGGCGGCAACGCGATCAGAATTTCCCATTCTTTTGCGGACGAATCCGAAAACGGGCCACGGCATCGGCACGGGCTTGAGCGATCGGATCAATCAGGAAGCGGACGTGTATGCTTTCCTGTTCGAAGAGCTGAAGTTCTCTTACTCACCTCCAGGAGGAAGATAACAGAAAGCATCAAAAAATATCAAAGGGTGAGGCCTCAAATCACAGGGCTAAATTTCAGCCGGATCTTTCGACAAGACCTTTTATAATAGCCTTCGCAGAGAGCTCCAATATCGGATAGATGATAGTCGATAGAAAATTTTCTTCTCTATCGACCGCCGACAGTATAACTCCTGGTCCAACGGCGAAGGTTGCCGGCCTCATCAATGGCGGTTATTCCATAGTTATACTGCCCGGCCGGGCAATTGGCCTCGACGGGAATCTCTACAATCATATACTCCGAGTCCTTTTCAGGAGCCGCTTGAGCCTGCAGCACGCGTTGTGTGCGTTCATCCTTCACAAAAACTCCATCCGGGAAGAGATCGCCGTTTCGATCCGCCAGCAAAAGCCGAATCTGGAATAAATTCCGGCCCGGTTCGGGAACTGCCTCGACCTGAAGGAGCTGCGGCGCGTCTTCCGCAACGATCGTGATTTCATCCACCGGGCGGTGTTCACGAACCTTTTTGAGCCATGTCTCTTCCAGCTCCGCTACAGAAGCCTTGAATGTGCTCGTCAAACTCGCGGAGAGGCTTGCCTTTTTGAGCGCTTCAAAGAGCTTGATGGGACGTTCCCGGCCCTGCAATTCGCGGAATGTGGTCAGGAAGGTGACGCCCGGAGCTGCGCTGCGATGCAATCGTTTTCCAGCTGAAAACGCAGTCCAGGAGCGCTGGGTGCCAAAGGACAGCATTTTCATCTGATCGAGAGTCTGGCAGTAGCTCCACGCGGATTCAAGGCTTCGCGAACTGTGGCCGAACTCATGCTCAAGGATTTCGATCATTCCTTCAAACAGAAATTCCGTGTCTTCACGCTGCGCCCAACCGGATAGCTCCAACAATCCCAAACGCGCTATTTCCCGGCCGACTTTATGAAGCAACAGTGTGTTCAGGTCAACGTTCTTTCCCGGTCGATTCATGCCGATGGCAATGCTCGAATCCCGTTGGTTGCATCCGCTGTCGGCCTTATCCCAATCGACATCGATCAAGATCTGCCGTGGTAGAGTCCCGCCGATCGCCCTGTCCATGAAGATATAGCACTGCTCAATCTCTTCAATTGTGTCGCGTCCAAGGGATTCCCTGGCCATCGGCATCCGCAGGACAACGTGATCGGATGAGATCCGGTCAATCATCTGAGAAGAGGAAGGCGCCGGGAAGCACAGGCTCAAAAGACAAATCAAAATCACGCAGGATATATACAGCCTAGGCATTGTTACTATCGGACTCCACTTCAGAGTGTAGCGTTCTACCGTCACTTGAAGCTCTTGATGGCGGAAGACTCGCTGTCATAGATATCAAAGACGTTGAGAAGCTTGGTGATGTTCAGCAGATCGATGATGCGCTGATTGGGAGACACCAGTTTGAAATTGCCGCCGTCTCTCCGAAGCGCGGTAAAGCAGCGCATGATTTCGCCTAATCCCGCACTGTCCAGATAGGGGACTTTCGCCAGATTGAGGATGACGCTTTTATTCCCTTTTTGAACAAGATCATCCACCGCCTGTTTGATTTCCACATCGCCGTCACCCAGGACCATCTTCCCCTCGGCATCTATGATGACAATGTCTTTCGCTTTCCTGATCGAGAGCTTCATGAGGCCTCCAATATCTGACAGGCGAAACTTGTGTCCTGTCCCGGAAGTTTGTCGCATCTCTCGCCGGCCCTTGACGACGCTGGCGGCGTTGGGCCTCCTCTGAATATTCCCGATATTCCATCGTCGGCCCGCCTTGCCAGCGCCGCCGATTGCTCGCCGATATATGCAACGAACTTCCGGGACAGGACACTAGCATAGCCTAAAATGCCTGTCAATTTTACCGGAATTGATGTTGCCGAGTCTTGGGGCGTTAAGCTAACATTTCCTTTTATCACTAATATTCAAAGGGGAGGCCGAAATGACAGGCGCAATTTGTGCGATAACGGCAAGAGAGATTCTTGATTCAAGAGGAAATCCTACAATTGAGGCCGAAATTTCTCTGGAGGGCGGCTTCAAGGGAAGAGCGGCTGTTCCTTCCGGTGCCTCGACCGGAACCCACGAGGCGGTGGAACTGCGAGACGGGGACGCCGCCAGGTTTCTGGGCAAGGGAGTTCTGAGGGCAGTCGAAAACGTGAATACGGTTATTGCGCCGGCAATCCTGGGTGAAAACGCCTTCAATCAAAGAAATCTCGACCAGATCCTCATCGATCTGGACGGTTCCCCCAATAAGGGCAAGCTGGGAGCCAATGCGCTGCTTTCGGTTTCGATGGCCGCCGCCAGGGCCTCTTCGACTGCGCTGGGAGTTCCCTTGTTCCGTTACCTGGGCGGAACGAACGCATGTATCCTGCCTGTCCCCATGATGAACATCCTGAATGGAGGCGTGCACGCCGACAACAACCTGGACCTCCAGGAGTTCATGATCGTCCCCGCAGGCGCCGAAACATTTGCGAAAAGCCTTCGGATGGGCGTGGAAACATTTCATGCGCTGAAATCGGTTCTGAAGAAAAAAGGGTACAACACCGCAGTCGGCGACGAAGGCGGGTTCGCCCCGAACGTGAAATCCAACGAGGAAGCGCTCGATCTGATAGTGGAAGCGATTCAAAAAGCCGGCTATAAGCCGGGACAGCAGGTGTATCTCGCCCTGGATGTCGCTGCCAGCGAATTTTTTGAGGAGGGAAAATACCACTTCAAAAAATCCACCGGCGCCCGTCTCGACGCGGACCAGATCATCAAGCTGTACGAAGGCTGGATCAGACAATATCCGATTGTGTCCATTGAAGACGGCATGGCTGAAGATGACTGGCAGGGATGGATTTCATTGACTTCCGCCTTGGGAGAGAAGATTCAGCTGGTCGGGGACGATGTATTCGTGACCAACGCGAAACGCTTGCAGAATGGCATAGGAGATGGTGTCGCCAACAGCATCCTTATCAAGTTAAACCAGGTCGGCACGCTGAGCGAGACGATGGATACGATAGAACTGGCCAAGGTGGACGGTTACACGACTGTCATTTCGCATCGTTCCGGGGAAACCGAAGATTCATTCATTGCGGATTTGGCCGTCGCAACCAACGCCGGCCAGATCAAAACCGGCTCGGCCAGCCGCACGGATCGCGTCTGCAAATATAACCAGCTGCTGCGCATCGAAGAAGAACTCAAGAACCAGGCGCGCTTCATGGGAAACCAGACGTATTGATTCCCGATTCTCGATTCCCGATGCCGGATCTGGCACCGGGAATTCGGAAGAGCACGGCCGGGGATCTCCGCAATAGAACGCTCCGGTGTAATGCGAGCTGGAAGCCGTTAGAGAGGAAAATTATTTGGCTCTCCACCCCATCCTGGAAGTGTGCCGTTTATCGGTCACATACCCTTCTGCCGCCGGGGCCGTTCACGCAGTGCGGGAAATTTCTTTCGACATTCATCAAGGCGAAACCCTGGCTCTGGTAGGGGAAACCGGAAGCGGCAAATCGACTCTTGCGCTTGCTATGCTGGGCCTGCTGGATCGGCAAACAAGAGTGGAAGCCGGCGGAATCCTGTATGAAGGGCGAAACGTTTATTCTCTGACCAAGGCCGAGTGGAAAAGCATTCTCGGCGGCAAGGTCGGCCTGGTATTCCAGGATGCGCGCAGCGCATTGAACCCAGTGCTTACGGTTGAAGACCACCTGGTGGAGACCCTCCAGTCGCATCGGCAGCTCTCAAAAAAAGAGGCCCGGGCCAGATCTGCGGAGTTGCTCGAGGAAGTCGGAATCCCTCCGAACCATGGGAAGCGATACCCTTTCGAGCTTTCCGGCGGCATCAGCCAGCGCGTGGGAATCGCTCTCGCAATCTGCAACGATCCGCAGCTGCTCATCGCCGATGAGCCAACGAGTGCGGTGGACGCGATGATTCAAACTCAAATCCTCGATCTGCTGATGGTCATGAAACAGCGGCACGGCCTAAGCCTTCTTTTGATCAGTCACGATCTGGCCCTGGTGTCGCAAGTGGCGGACAGCGTTTTTGCCATGTATCATGGCCGGATCGTGGAGTTCGGGCCAAGGG
>DATJPG010000156.1:0-10072 GCA_035506515.1 Acidobacteriota bacterium | reverse complement strand
AGCAGTGATAGACACCGATTTCGCCATCTTTGACGTAGGAACTGCGTGGAAGCCCCATGGATTACCTCCTATCAGAATACCTAACGACCGACTCACGAATTGAGCGAAAATAAATTCACAAAAAAGTGGGTGTCCACGATTCCATGATTACGATTCGCCTCCTTGTGAAAAGTGGGTGTCCAAAATTTCTTCCCTTACCACATTCCAGAAATTTTCCTATTGACGGGTGTTGAGGAGATCTGTATATTGCTCC
Source organism: Acidobacteriota bacterium (assembly GCA_035506515.1). Classification (GTDB taxonomy): domain Bacteria; phylum Acidobacteriota; class UBA6911; order UBA6911; family UBA6911; genus UBA6911. Next base: position 9,819 of record DATJPG010000156.1, on the reverse strand, counting down.
GTTTTTTGTGCTCAAAAATAAGGAGGAGCTTCTGTAATGGCAGAAAAAATTTCCAAGACGGCGCGCGCGAGCCTCGGCGACAAGGGTGAAACCCATGCACATATCTGTCCGCAGTGCGGCACAGCGATGGTGGCAACCAAAGTCATGAAATATCGGGATATGCCGGGCGGAATGTACTGGATCTGTCCCAAAGATGACAACCGCATAAAGGTCTAAAAATCCTGATCCGGAATGACGAATTCAACTGTTCCGTCATTCATGTTTCGTGATTATTTTATTTCCCCTCCGCCCAGACCAAGACTCAGGCGAATATCCTGTTTTGCCGCTTAAACGACGGCATCTCGGATATTCGCAAATTTCCCCCCTCAGTCTCGGATCTCGAAACCGCGAAATGGAATTGGTATAGTACTCTCATGCCCGGTCACTTCGCGCCAGCCCGTTACAAAGCATATGGCCGCTTCTTGAAGGAAAAATTCGGTTGCCGGGTCTGCAAAGTCAGCGTCGACGGCGGGTTTAGCTGCCCCAATCGAGACGGAACCATAGCGACGAGCGGCTGTGTTTACTGCAGCAACGATTCATTCCGTCCCACGACTGCAAACCGCCTGAAATCTGTCTCGGATCAAATTCAGGATGGGATTGAGTTTTTCCGAAAACGCCTGAATGCCGAAAAATTCATCATCTATTTCCAGCCCTACACAAACACACATGCGCCGCTCAATGAGCTCATCCCCCTCTACGAAGAGGCTCTAAGCCACCCAGACGTTGTCGGCATCTCCATTGGAACTCGGCCTGATTGCGTTGATGATGAAAAGCTCACTTGGTTGGAAAAAGCCGCCTCCGCGCATTTTGTGACAGTCGAATACGGGCTTCAGTCCGTTTATGACACCACGCTTGAACGCATCCATCGGGGGCACAATTTCCAGTGTTGGTTGGACGCGATGCAGCGCACACGCGACCGCGGCATCTGGTTGTGCGCACATCTGATTCTGGGATTTCCTTGGGAAACACACGACGAAATGCTACGCGAAGCCGATGTCATTTCTGGCAAAGGTCTGGATTTTATAAAACTGCACCATCTGCACGTTGTGCGCAATACGCCGCTTGAAAACGAATATCAAGCCAAGCCCTTCCCAATGCTGGGGCTTGAAGAATACGCGGACCTGGTTGTGGATTTTCTCGAGCGGTTGAGCCCAAACATTTTCATTGAGCGTCTCTTCGGGTCTGCTCCGAAAGATCAACTCATCGGCCCGGTGTGGGGAAAAAGCAAGGCAGAAATTCAACGTATCATCGAGCAAAAGCTCTTCGTGCGCAACACCTGGCAAGGAAGAAAAGCCGTCGTCAATCGTCAGACAACAACTCCCACGGATTAACAGCCAACGACCATCTACTGCCTGTTGACGTAATAGGAGCGAATCCACTGATCGAGGGCCGCTTTGGGGTCCCGGATTACTTCCTCAGTGATTTCGAACTTTTGAACGCCGTCCATCCTTCGGATCAGATTAAGCCCATGCTCGTAATCTTTGAAAATTTCCGCAAAAACATCCTCCAGCCGATCTCCGCTCTCCAGCGCTTTCTGGCTCAACAGACGGGCTGCTTCCGGCTGCAGGTGTATCTGGATTCCATTGCGCTTGGACCATTCTTCCGCAATGGAACCGAATGCAATGACCATTTCGTTCAGCTGGTTGGCTTTAGCTACCTTGAGAATTTCTCCAAGCACCTCGTCGGGTTTGTCCACCAGTGTCTCGGTAAGATCGAGGCGCTTTACCGCGGAATGGGGCAGGTTGTATTTGTATTCGCGAAACGTGCGTTCGCAGACCCCAACGAGACTCCGCGCACCAGTGTGATCTTCGTACGCTTTCTGGGCGATCCGGTATAATCCGGCGTCGGTCGTGATCAAATCTATGCCGTACGCTTCGAAGGCGTTTACATACTGTCGGATAATGGACCCTTCGGATTGCTTCAGGATCTGAAAGAGGTCATCAACTCCCAATTCGTGGCAGCTGACGACTACGGGCAAACGGCCCACAAACTCCGACTCAAATCCGTATTCTATGAAATCGTTGCTTTTAGCATACTGGAAGTAGTCCTCATCGCGTGGCACAGACCTGCCGGTGGAACTGAATCCGATCGCTTTCGCACCGAGGCGTCTGCGAATAATATCCGCGAGACCGTTGAATGCTCCGCTGACGATAAACAATATATGGCGCGTGTTAATTACAGAGCGCGCAACTTTGCCCTTGGATTGGAATTCCATTGCCGCCTGCAATTGAGAGGTAAGATCGAAAGGCGTGCGCAGACTGACTTCTGTTTCTTCCATTAGCTTAAGGAGCCCGCGTTGAACACCACCCCCGCTTACATCGCGGCCAAGAATATTCGTGGGCGTGGCAATCTTATCAATCTCATCCAGATAGATAATGCCATATTCCGCGAGCCGGACATTGCCGTCCGCCTTGTGGACGAGTTCACGGACCAGATCCTCCACGTCGCCGCCAACATACCCCGTCTCGGAAAACTTGGTGGCATCTGCTTTGACGAATGGCACCCCAATCAGGTCCGCTATGGTTCGAACCAGGTAGGTTTTTCCAACTCCCGTGGGACCGAGCATGATGATATTTTGCTTTGAATATTCTTTGCAGGGGCCTTTGACCGAGCATCGCTTGATGTGGTTGTAGTGGTCGCAGATGGTCGTGGCTAATACCTTTTTGGCAGCATCCTGCTTGACAACAAATCGATCGAGATACTTTTTAATATCTCGAGGGAGGTAGTCAAAATCAGTCTCAAATGGCGCCTCTTTGGTCTCCGTTCCTTCATCGGCTGTGCGCGCCTGATCAGGCTCGGCCCCCAGAACTCCGAGTTTTACCCCTCCGCCATATTTTTGAGAGAAAAACTCCTCCATATCCTTGCGCAACTCATCTGGATTTGGCCACTTTGTGCCATAAACCTTAGACAATCTATTCCTCCCTGGACCGCTTTCTAATCCTCACGACAGTATTTTGCGCGACCCTCGAACACAATATGGGTTCGCATTACCCAAAAATCAACCAAACCAGGATAAAAGCTCAACCTAATTTATTCCAGAAAGATATTTATTCGGTCAAAAGCCTCGAAATTGGCGGTGGAAACGCTATCGGTCATAAAAGTGGGTACCCAATTTCTTTCGTCCGATTTGTTTTCATATCGTGAAAAGGTGGGTGTCCAATCTCATCCAATCTCAATCAGCCATAAAAGTGGGTGTCCAGTATTTCTCTTGGAGAAAGTGGGTGTCCATTTTTAGGTGAGCTACCATTATGCGCAAGTTTGAGCAGATTGTTTGGTTGGGGAGGAGTATTGGATTGCTCAAGCGGGATGGCTGATCGCAGCGACTGCAATACCAGATAAGATGACAAGCTGGCGTTGAGAGTGATGCGGGTGCAAACCTATCGACGGGCGCGACGGCGTGTGATGTTGACTTTCTTTACCAGCGGCTTGGGCCTGCGGCGAAGTATCTTTGCCGGCTTTGCAAGTGGATGAGCTTTCTTGGGAGCTTTGCGGTGTATCTTTGCAGCTTCTTTGTGCATTGCAGAACGCGCTGCATCGCCTTTTTTCATCTTTTTGTCAGGCTCGGGGATAACCATGTGCGGCTCTTGCACTTCTCTTTCAAACGCCTGCAGCAAAGTGTTGGCGCGCTGGATGATAGCCGGATCCCCGGAAAACGACTGCGTCACCCGCGTGATTCTTGCCAGGTGCGCTTTTACCATGATGTAAAAATCCAGCGCCGGCGCAATCGAGTTTTCTCGGATTCTCCGGATGAGCGGGGCATACACCTTCAATATTGTCGGCTCTTCATAGCAGAGCGCGCTGCTGAAATACCCCTTTAGAGATTGATCTCCTTCATTTTCAATGCTTTGATTGCGCGCGCTCTCGGCTGCCCCCATCAGCGCCGAATCCTGGTCCTTTTTCAGCTGTTTCCAGAAAGATTGCGGGAGCGCACTTAAACTTATGACTTGCTGCTCAATATCATGAGCCATGGCGCCCCATAATTCACGAATGAGGCCGTTCTCGCTAAATCTATCTTCCAGTTTGAGATACAGCTGAGATATTTTGTTTTGAAGATCTTTTATGGAACCGTGAAGGTTCATATGTTGCTCTCGCTAACAACAAATTGAGGACCTGAGACTCTTTTAAAGCCTGTAGGGGAGGAGTCCACGGGGAAAATGTAGCAGACTCGATTGGTGCCTGTAAAGCCTATTATTCATATTATTTTAGAGAATTTGAGCCTAACAGTCTTTGAGCACAGATATGCTCCAAGGTTCCTGGGATTCAAGACTGTAAGTTGTTATAATACTGATGGTTCTAGGAATTCAATACTCCTGGCTACAGCGTCCATCCGCACTGCAACTCCCATGGGAAATGCCCAATTATTGGCCCCATGGCCGGCAGGAAAACCTGCCAGAATCGGGATTTTTAATGAAGAAAGAATATCGCGGAGTACATCCATCGCCGTGTAGTCGCCTTGATCGGGTTCGCATTCCAGGAAATTTCCCAGCAGAACGCCTTTCGCCGACCTAAATTTATCCGCATGCATGAGATGCGTGATCATGCGGTCGAGCCGGTAGGGAGGTTCACCGTGATCCTCCAGAAAGAGGATCTTCCCCGCAGTCTGAATCTCATAGGGCGTCCCGATGCTTGCGGCAATAACCGATAGACATCCTCCGGTTAGAGCGCCTTCGGCCGTCCCGGGAATAATGGTTTCCAATTGCGGGAAACTGAGTCTCGGGCGGTAGCCGGAATCGGTCCACAAAGAAACAAGGTGCTCAGCTTGATCCGGAGCTATCTCTGCCAGTTCCGGAGAGAATGCCATCGGACCGTGAAACGTAATCCACCCGAAACGGTTGTGGAAATAAAGGTGCAGCGTGGTTAAATCGCTGAAGCCCATGAAAATTTTCGGGTGATGCCGCAGCCGCTTTTCCATGAGAAGCGGAATCAGCCGCGAGCATCCATACCCCCCGCGAAGGGCAATGATCGCTTGTATAGATGGATCTTCGAAGGCGCCCATCAATTCTTCAGCACGCGCACGGTCCTCACCGGCGAGGTACCGGAGTGACTGGAATATCCGCTCGTCAAACCGCACTCGGAATCCCATGGTCTCCAATGCCGAGATTCCTCGATGCAAAGCGTCCCGGTCCCGAAGCGGGCCGGCAGGTGCGATTATGCCAATGGTGTCCCCTCTATTTATTCTTGGCGGTTGAATAGCAGGAATATCCATATCCAGTGATAATATACGTTTTCAGCCCGCTTTTCTCACGGAATCTCGCAGCGAATCACTATAAACGGGCAAAATATATTGGATTATCGATTCTCAATTTCAGATTCCAGCCGCTTTTCATCGGGAATCGAGAATCGAGAATCGAGAATCGAGAATTGGGAATCGAGAATTGGGAATTCTATTCGGCATAATGAGTTTAACTGCCCAAATGAATGGCCTTTGAGAATCTCGGGTCAGGCTTCCCGAAGGCAAGAAAGCTACAACTACTGGAGACTGAGACATGATGAACTATATTTGGGTGTCCATAGTTATTCTGGCCATAGTCCTGGGGGGAATCAACGGCAAAATCGATAATGTAACAAAATCGGCCATTGATGCAGCCGCCGGCGCTGTGACGATCGCCATCGGGCTCATCGGAATCATGGCGCTGTGGCTTGGCATCATGAAGATAGCCGAGGATTCGGGATTGATGACGCTGGCGGCTAGAGCGCTCACCCCGATTCTGAAGAAGCTTTTCCCCGATGTTCCCGCCGGACATCCGGCTATGGCGAGCATGACAATGAATATCGCCGGAAACATGCTCGGCCTTGGCAACGCTGCCACGGCACTCGGGCTAAAAGCCATGGAGGACCTGGAAACGCTGAACCAGCACCCGGGAATAGCGACGAATGCCATGTGCACATTCCTCACCATCAATACCGCCGGGCTCCAGCTGGTTCCTGCGACGGTTATCGGCGTTCTGGCTGCTGCGGGTTCGAAAGATCCGACGGTGATCATAGGGGCCACGATTGCGGCCACCTTTACGGCACTGATCGCGGGGATCGCTGCGGTGAAACTATTGGAAAAGCTGCCGGTTTTTTCCATTGAACGTGGCAGCAGGAAGGAGGCCGCATGATTCAGCACATCGTCGCCACAATATCCACCTGGACGATCCCGTTCTTTCTTGTGGTAATTCCCGTGTATGGTGCGGCTAAGGGCGTAAAAGTTTACGAAAGCTTCGTGGAAGGAGCCAAGGGAGGTTTCCAGCTGGCAATCCGCATCATCCCGTATCTGGTTGCCATCCTCGTGGCGGTTGGTATGCTGCGGGGAGCCGGCGGCATTGATCTGATTGCCTCGTGGCTCGGCCCGGTACTCCGACGCGTGGGTTTTCCTGTCGAAATCCTTCCCCTTGCCATCCTTCGCCCGCTGTCGGGGAGCGGATCCCTCGGGGTCGTTACGGAGCTGATCAAGGTCCACGGCCCGGACTCTTTTATCGGAAGACTGGCCGCTTCGGCCTACGGCAGCACTGAAACTACTTTTTACGTTTTGGCAGTTTATTTTGGCGCTGTCGGAATCAAAAAGGCACGACACGCTGTGATTTCCGGGCTTGTCGCAGACATCGTAAGTCTAATAGCCGCGATAGTTGTCTGTCGGCTCATGTTCCTCTGATTCCCAATTCCAGATTCTCGATTCCAGATTTACGATTACGAATGACAGCAACCTGGAATCGGATATCGAGAATTGAGAATCGAGAATTTGGAATTGAGAATTGAGAATTTGGAATCGAGAATTTGGAATTGAGAATTGAGTATTTGGAATTGTTATTTATTTCGTCGCACTTTGCGGCGACTGAGGTATAATACGCCTCTTTTTATGAATGGAATGAATGGAATGGAGCAATATTAGGAGCAGTTTCGCGCGCCCCCCTTTTACCACTCAGGAGACCCTAAAATATGATTGCGAAAGTTCTTGGTCGTTCAGGGAGAACCCTTACCCGCGCGTGGGTATTGATTCTCACGATGCTGATTTTCATCGCACTTGTTGTGCCCGCCGCCGCAGCTCAGGCCCCCGAACCTGCTCAAGTATCCGCTTCTCATGAAGGAGGCGGTGAGGCGTCGCTGATCCTCCCCAATCTGGGACAGGTCAGTTTTCACGGATACAACGCGCGCACGCTTTTGATGGTGGGGCTGGGAGTCTGTATTCTGGGACTTCTCTTCGGCCTGATTATTTTCACGCAACTCAAGAACCTGCCGGTTCACAAATCCATGCGTGAAATTTCCGAACTCATTTACGAAACCTGCAAGACCTATCTGATCACTCAAGGCAAGTTTATTCTGATCCTCGAGGTCTTCATCGGCATTGTCATGCTGATCTACTTTGGTTTCCTCCAGCACTTCGCCGCGGGAAAAGTCGCCATCATCCTAATTTTCAGCCTTATTGGCATCGGCGGCAGCTATGGAGTGGCATGGTTCGGAATCCGAATCAACACGTTCGCAAACTCGCGCACGGCTTTCGCGAGCCTCAAAGGCAAACCATTCCCCTGCTATGCGATTCCGCTCAAGGCGGGAATGAGCATCGGGATGGCCTTGATCAGCGTCGAGCTGTTCATGATGCTGTGCATCCTGCTGTTCATCCCCGGTGATTACGCCGGACCCTGCTTCATCGGCTTCGCCATCGGCGAGTCCCTCGGAGCGGCTGCCCTGCGTATTGCAGGCGGAATTTTTACCAAGATTGCCGATATCGGTTCCGACCTGATGAAAATCGTCTTCAAGATCAAGGAAGACGATGCACGCAACCCGGGCGTTATCGCGGATTGCACGGGCGACAACGCGGGCGATTCTGTCGGACCGACCGCAGACGGTTTCGAAACGTACGGCGTCACCGGAGTAGCGCTCATTTCCTTCATCCTTCTGGCTGTTCCGCAGCAGATGGTCCAGGTCCAGCTGCTCGTTTGGATCTTTGTCATGCGCATCATGATGATCCTGGCCAGCGGGTTTTCATACCTGCTCAATGATGTGATCGCGAAGGTTCGCTATGCAAACGCCGATCAAATGAACTTCGAAGCTCCGCTTACCTTCCTGGTCTGGCTGACCTCGATCGTTTCCGTAGTCATCACCTATGTCGTTTCCTATTTCCTGATTGGAAACCTGGGCGACGGGATGCTGTGGTGGAAGTTGTCCACCGTCATCACCTGCGGCACTCTCGCCGGCGCGATCATCCCCGAACTGGTGAAGGTGTTCACGTCCACGAAGTCCCGTCACGTCCGCGAGGTGGTGACCTCCTGTCGTGAGGGCGGCGCGTCGCTGGGCATCCTTTCCGGATTCGTTGCCGGCAACTTCAGCGCCTATTGGCTGGGAATCGCCATCGTGGCCCTCATGTCCCTCGCCTATATTGTCAGCACCATGGGGCTGGCTACCCTGATGCTGGCTCCGGCAGTCTTCGCTTTCGGGCTAGTGGCATTCGGCTTCCTCGGCATGGGGCCGGTCACCATTGCGGTCGACTCCTACGGGCCGGTCACAGATAACGCCCAATCGGTGTTCGAACTCTCTTTGATTGAGCAGATCCCCGGAATCGATGAGGAAGTGAAGAAAGGTTACGGCATCGACGTCAATTTCGAGAAAGCAAAGGAGCTTCTTGAAGAAAACGACGGCGCCGGAAACACATTCAAAGCGACGGCAAAGCCGGTGTTGATCGGGACGGCCGTCGTCGGCGCCACGACGATGATTTTCTCGATTATCGTTTTGCTTACGAACGGACTCAATCCGGATCTTGTCGGCAATCTCTCGCTGCTTCATCCTCCCTTCCTGCTGGGATTGATCACGGGCGGAGCGGTTATTTATTGGTTTACGGGTGCATCCACGCAGGCCGTAAGCACGGGAGCCTATCGGGCAGTGGAATTTATCAAGGCCAACATCAAGCTCGAAGGAGTTGAAAAGGCTTCGGTTACCGACAGCAAAAAAGTCGTGGCAATCTGCACACGCTATGCGCAGAAGGGGATGTTCAACATTTTCCTGACGGTCTTCTTCTCGACGCTGGCGTTTGCGTTCGTCGAACCGTTCTTTTTCATCGGCTACCTGATTTCCATCGCTCTTTTCGGGCTGTACCAGGCAATTTTCATGGCGAACGCAGGGGCAGCCTGGGATAACGCAAAGAAAATCGTCGAGGTGGAACTGAAGGAGAAGGGGACTCCGCTCCACGCCGCGACGGTTATAGGCGATACGGTTGGCGATCCGTTCAAGGATACGTCCTCCGTGGCCTTGAATCCCGTCATCAAGTTTACGACTCTGTTCGGGTTGCTCGCCGTGGAACTTGCCGTCAGCATGGCCAAGACGGCATCCGGCAGCACGAAGATCATTGCGGGGATATCTCTGGTGATCGCGATGATTTTTGTGATCCGCTCGTTCTACGGAATGCGAATCAAATCCGACGCAGCATAATACGATTCCAGATTCCAGATTCCAGATCAGAGAACGAATGCGATCTGGAATCTGGAATCGAGAATCTGGAATCTGAAATTGAGAATCTGAAATCTGAAATTGAGAATCTGAAATCTATTATTCGGTGTACTGCAGCACCTTCTGCTTGAAATTGTCGAGCGTTATTCTTCCCGCCTTGTAGTCGGTGATCCAGGATTTTTGCGCCGAAATGATGTCGTGGCGCGTTTTCATCTTGCTGGTATCCGAGTCAAAGGCGTCTGTGTATAGAATCAGGTTGACGTACTCGCCGGGTTTAACCTGAGTGAGGGAGTCGCCGTAATTTGCGAGGGCTTCGATCAGGTAGACTCGAATTTCCTTTAAACTCTCGAGGAATTTCTC
>DATJPG010000155.1:0-9662 GCA_035506515.1 Acidobacteriota bacterium | reverse complement strand
TTCCTGATGGGTGATAACCGGGATAATAGCTTTGATTCACGCGCATTTGGTCCAGTGGCGAGGGAACAAATTCTCGGCAAAGTGATTGGGATTATCCCGACCGGCCAACGCGTTACGAAACGCGATTAAAAAGCTTGCGAATGCTTCGTCTCGTAGCCGAGAACTGGACCACTTGGCTGCATTGTCGCTAGTCAGAAGTATGCTCTAGATTCAAACTCCCAAACAGCCATCTTATAGATACTCCGCTGCAATTAATCTTCGCTTTTTGTCCTTCTGGGTAATAGCCAATCTCAGCGGCGGTGTATCGTTCCTCTGCGTGGTCGATGATCGTTTTGGCGTACGATGGGTGATCATGGTGATGGTCTTCTTCCGATCAAACACCTCAAAAGAAAAATCGGCTTTTTCCGTTTATGAAGAAGACTGCCGGAGTGGGTCTAAGCTGCAGAAAGAATGGCGGAGGTGCATGGGAATCGAACCCACCCAGCCCACCTTCCGGTGAACCACAACTGGATTTGAAGTCCAGGCCAGCCACCAGGCCAGATTCACCTCCGCTCGTCCCGTGATTGTAGCAGAAACCTGCATGCGTCTGACGGCAAATAAACAGATTTATCGCAATGGCGGAAGGAAATGGGGTAATAATAAAGCTTTTTTGGCGTCCAGGGATTATCCGAAAGCGATTGCAATGTCGATCCCGACGCCGATCTTTTGTCATGATCAGATTTGATTCATTTTGGAGACTGCTATGAACGAGTTTACGCAACGCCCGACCGGACATCGTGACACCATCGCCGTGCACTGCGGCGAAAAGAGGTGGATGGGCAGCATCACGACTCCCATCGATTACACCAGCACCTTCGTGTTTAAAGATGTGGCAGAAATGGTTTCTTTCGCCAACGGCGAGATCGATCACTACGAATACGGCCGGTACGGCAATCCGACACGCCAGGCCGCCGAGCTCAAATTGGCTGCCCTCGAAGGCGCCGAGCGCTGCGTGCTCTTCGACTGCGGCATGAGCGCCGTTTCCGCAACGATCCTATCCAACTGCACTCAGGGGCAACACATCATAATTACGGACGACGCCTATAAACAGACGCTGGCGATGGTCAAACACGTCATGCCCCGGTTCGGAATCAGCTGCACCGTCGTCCCCATGGGCGATTACGACGCGATGAGAAAAGCAGTCACTCCGTCGACGGTCATGATCATCTCCGAATCGCCCACGAATCCATACCTCAACATCGCGGATATCGACGAAATTGTGCGGATTGCGCGGTCGCATCACATCATCAGCGTCATCGACAGCACCTTCGCAACGCCCTATAACAGCCGTCCTCTGGACCACGGCGTCGACATAGTCATCCAGAGCGCTACCAAGTACCTGGGTGGACACAACGACGTCCTTTCCGGAGCCGCGTTCGGATCGGAGAAGGCGACGGAACCGATCTACCAGTGGCGCCGCATGACCGGCGGTGTCGCCGACCCGATGAGCTGTTATCTCCTGATTCGGGGCCTCAAAACTTTCGGGATGCGCATGGAGCGGCTGAACAATACCGCGATGGAGGTAGCCCTCTTCCTGGAAAAGCAGCCCCAGATACGGCGCGTCTACTATCCCGGGCTCCCGAGCCACCGGCAGCATGCGCTTGCCGTGAAACAGATGAAGGGATTCGGTGCGGTCGTCACCTTCGAAATCAACGGCAACCTGGAGCAGACCCTGAAATTTCTCGACGGACTCAAATTGTGCATGCTCGGCCCCAGCCTGGGAGGACCGGAAACGCTCATCACCCATCCCGCGCTCAACAGCTATTACAATCTGACGCGCGAGCAACGGTACGAGCTCGGCATTATCGACGAACTCGTTCGCCTGTCCGTAGGACTCGAAGATCCCCGCGATATCATTGGGGATCTCGACCTGGGATTCGCGAATATGTGAAAAGACAGAAGACAGAAGACAGAATTCCCTCTGGGGGAGAGTGTTTGCGCGTGATAAAGTGATTTCCAGGAAGGAGTGCAGGTTCTTCATGGATCACAAAGCGGAAAGCAGAGTATCTGCCCAGACGCTGGTCGATGAGATCGACCACATATCCACGATCGATCAGCTTGCCGAAGGCCTGATCATCGCGGATAAAGCAGGCCGGTTCCTGGTCTGCAACCGCACCGCGCGATCGCTTTTATCGATCGGCGCGGAAGAGGCTGCCGAGCTCTCCTGGCTCCAGGCCGATGGCTGGTATAAATCGGATGGATTGACACGGTACTCCTTTGAAGAACTGCCCCCGACCCTGGCGGTTACGGGCAGAACGATTTCGGAGACGGAAGTTTTTGTCCGGAACGAACAGTGTCCCAACGGGATCTGGATTGCCCTGCAGGCTAATCCGCTCCTGAACAAGGCTGGAGAAATACACGGCAGCGTGGTGGCATTTCGGGATATTACGCCGAGACGGAAAGTGGATGCTCAGGTCCGCATCCTGACAGGTGCGGTCGAGCAGACGGCCGACTGCATCATTATCACGGACAACAACGCCGTGATCGAATACGTGAATCCTGCCTTCGAGGCGATCACCGGTTTTACGAGCCAGGAAGCTCTTGGCCATACCCCGATGATCCTCAAGTCGGGTGTGCATGACGATGCCTTCTATGCAAACCTGTGGCGCACCATCCTGGCCGGGAAGGTTTTCCGGGATACCATCGTCAACCGCAAAAAGAATGGCGAATTGTTCTATGCGGAACAGACCATCACGTCGATGCGGGATTCAACCGGCGCCATCACGCATTTTGTCACGGTGATCAAAGATGTGACCGGCCTGAGGCAAATGCAGGAGCAGCAGTTCCAGATGAGCCTCGCGCGCGCAGCGCAGCAACAGTTTTATCGGATGCCTCCGCCATCGGTTCCGGGATTCGATCTCGCTGGAGCTTCTTTTCCCACCGATGCAACCGGTGGGGATTACTTCGACTTCGTGACATTCCCGGACAACTGTATCGGAATCGCCACCGGCGATGTCTCCGGCCATGGCGTCAGTGCCGCGCTGCTGATGGCAGAACTCCGGGCGTATCTTCGGGCTTTCGCACAAACATCTTCCGATATCGGCGAAATCCTGACTTTGATGAATGGCGCCCTGATTTCGGATCTGGAGCAGGGAAGTTACGCAACATTGATTTTTTGCCGGCTGCATCCAGGCACGCGGACCATTCAATATGCGAGCGCCGGACATACTCCGGCGTTCATCCTGGATTCCAGGGGCGCGGTCAAAAAAACGCTGGAAAGTCTCGATATCCCGCTGGGATTTTTGCCCGGCTACAAATTCAAATTCAGCGAGCGATTCATCCTGGAGCCGGGTGAAATTCTGGCGTTGTTGACCGATGGCATTACCGATGCGGAGCGGCCGGATGGGGAGCAATTCGGCGTCGAACGGGCGCTCGCATTCATTCAACAACACCGCAAAGAAAGCGCCAAAGAGATTGCAGCAAATCTGTTTCATGCTGTGCGTGAATTTGAAGACGGAATGCCGCAGGTCGATGACATCACCGTCGTCATCTGCAAAGCAGCCGGATCCCAGCATTAGATCCAGCGACGCAGGAGCATTGAATTCCCGGGAACGCCGCCGTCTTCGGCGGCAATTTGTTTTTTTGAGGAGGAGATCATGTTAGGTGGCAAAGTCGTCGGAATCATTGGTGCGGGAAATATGGGAGAAGTCCTGATCCGCGGCCTGATCCAATCCGGCAAAGTGAAAAAGACGGATATCATCGCCAGCGACGTCAGCCCGGATCGTCTTGCCCACATATCGAAAAGCTATGGCATCAAAACCACATCATCCAACGTGGAACTGGTGGAAAAAGCCGCCATCGTTATTATTGCGGTAAAGCCCCAGAACATCGACGACCTCCTCGATGAACTCGCCAATTCGAGCCATGAAGGGCATCTTTTCATTTCGATTGCGGCCGGAATCACGACGGAAAAGCTGGCCGCCAAGATGCACCACCAGTCCGGGATCATCCGCGTCATGCCTAACGCGCCGGCATCGGTGCTGGCGGGCATTGCCGCCATCTGCCCGGGACGGAACGTTTCCCCGCCGGACCTGCAACGCGCCGTCTCCATCTTCGAGTGCGTCGGCCGCGCCGTGATTATCAAGAACGAAGCCCTGATGGATGTCGTCACGGGCCTGTCCGGAAGCGGCCCTGCATTTGTCTTCCTCGTGATCGAGTCCCTCAGCGACGCCGGCGTTCAGCTGGGCATCTCGCGGAAGGAGTCGTCACTCCTGGCGGCGCAAACGGTCTTTGGCGCGGCAAAGATGCTCCTGGAAACCGGGAAGCATCCGAGCGAATTGAAGGATATCGTCGCCACGCCGGGAGGGACCACGTTTGCCGGGTTGAAGATGCTGGAAAAGGGAAATTTCCGGTCGACCATCATGGATGCAGTCGAAGCCGCAACCGTTCGCTCCCGAGAACTCGGATCCTCGCTGAACAGCAAGAAGTAAGAGTAGCCGGCGCTACGTCGGCTCTGTCGGGGAGGCAGCCGAAGTTTGACAGGTACAGGAGTCATTCGCGGCGGATTTCCGATGTGTTTGTCTTGAACCATAAATACCCGGTCCGGCATCACTAAGTCGATCGGGGTCGGAATCGGAATCGGGGTCGCGATCGGGTTCGGTATCGTTTCGGCTTTCGGCCTCCCGATTTCGACTGCGACCCCGATTCCGACCCCGACTCCGAGCCGAATGGCACTTAGTTAAGAGAGCTCTCTATTATCTTTAGTGCTTCAAAATCAAATAATTCAACCCCGAAGGGGTGAAGGCCCAGGGCGTAAGCCCTGGGTAATACTGGGTTACGAATAGAGCCCTGTAAGGGCTTCACTCCAATTCCCCTGGCTCACGCCCGGGGCTGTTCTCTGCCGGCCCTGCGGGCCTCAATTATTGCGGCAATTGCCGTCTCCGCAGCGCGCCTTTAATCCCAAATGCCTAGATTGTATGCTTTACTTGTGATAGTTCTATTGCCACATCTTTTATAAGCGAGTTTCCGAATGCGGGCTGACAGTTTTACGTTTAAAGATGTCTTCCAGGTGGAAAGTCTGTCCGGGCGCATCAATCTCGGCTCGAACCGACACATCGTTCTCGATACGGCCGCGATCGGGGCTATGCGCCATGAGCTCATGGACAACCTCGGATGGGACGTAAGCCGGGGCGTATTCATGCGGATCGGATATCAATCCGGCAGACACGACGCGCGCCAGCTGCGGAAGCATTATCCATTGCCCTCCGATCAGGACCTGCTCCTGGCCGGACTGCGGTTAAGCTACCTGGAAGGGATGGCAAAGGCGCGGTTGGATGAGTGTGAAGTCGACAGGGGCGCGGGAAAGATCAACATAAAAGGAGAATGGCTGGATTCCTTCGAGGTTGAATATCATCTGCAGCAATACGGGATCGGCAACCGGTCCGCCTGTTGGACGCTCGAAGGTTACGGAAGCGGATTTGCCAGCGAGATCCTGGGCCTTGACGTGATCTGCTCTGAAACGCACTGTCGCGCCAAAGGAGATCCGGCATGCAAATTCGAGTTCCGATCGGCAGACGACTGGGGCGAGGCCGCGCGGCCGATACAGGAAATTCTGACGACAGGGCGATTCACGGAAAGGTTTGACCGCTGCCTGCGCATCATCGGCGACATGGGGTGCGAGCTCGAGCAGACATCGTTGGACGCTGTGTTTACCACAGATGCCCACGGCGCTGTCACCTCATGCAGCCAGGGGGCAAGCGACATTCTGGGCACTCCGCCGAGCGAAGCCATCGGCAAACAAGTCAGTTCTTTCTATGCCGGAGGAAGCTCCGAAGCGCACTCGATCATGGAGCGTCTCAAAGAGCAGAAACGTTTCCGTGACTATCTCACGGAGTTTGTGACTCCCGGCGGGAGGAGGACTCCCGTCATTCTGTCGGCTTCCGCCATTCGCAACCGGTTGGGCGACCTTGTTGGCACTATCGGCGTGGCGCACGACCTGAGCAAAATCCGGCGACTGGAAGACGAGCTTGCCAAGAAGAACCGGTTCATGGCCAATATCCTTCGGGATTCCGCAGACGCGATCATCACAATGGATCCGAACGATATCGTGACCTCGTGGAATAAGGGCGCCGAGCGCATTTTCGGATATCTTGCGAGCGAAATGATCGGCAAACCGGTTTCGACGATCGTTCCTCCCGAGCTTCGTGAAGCGCGTGAATTAGAATCGATCTCCCGCACGTTCAAAGCTCAGGGAGCGGTCCGCAGCCATCAAACGGAACGCATCACGAAAGACGGCAGGCGGATTCAGGTCATTTTCACGCGCACCGCCATCCGCGACGACTCCGGCCAGATTGTCGGCAGCTCTTCTGTAGTCAAAGACGTCACGTCTTTTCGAAACCTCGAAAAGCAGCTGGCCGATGCGGAACATCTGGCAACGCTGGGCGAATTGTCCGCGGGGCTTGCTCACGAAATTAAGAATCCGCTGGCAGGGATCAAGGGAGCCATCGACGTTATCCGGCACACACCGCTCGAGGCGGACAAGCAGCATCAAATTCTCGGGGATGTGATTCATGAAGTAAACCGCATTGACAAAATCGTGCGGGACCTACTGAATTACGCAAAGCCCAAACCGGCGTCGCACAGCGCCATCGATCTGCCGGCGCTCGTACACAGCATCGTCGCAATCGCGGGATCGACGTCGAAACGCGGCTCGAGCCCGATTCAGGTGTGTCAGCTGGCTCCGATCCCGGAATTTACAGGTGATGAGACGCAGCTGGAGCAGGTCGTGCTGAACCTGCTGCTGAACGCGCAGCACGCGATATCCTCGGGAGGCCATATCGAGGTAGTGCTCGATTACAACAGGGACGCTGCGACCGTGCGGATGGAAGTGCGCGACGACGGCCGCGGGATCCCGGAGTCGATACGAAAGAAGATCTTTCAGCCCTTTTTTACCACACGCACGGATGGCGTGGGGCTGGGGCTGGCGACATGTCTTAAAAACGTGCAGTACCACGGGGGCACCATCGAAGTGCGAAGCGGAGCGGGCCGGGGAACGACGTTCGCGGTCAGCATCCCGCTGTTCTGTTACATTTAGCCGGCTGGACGAACATGCCAAAGGAAACCATTCTGGTAGTGGATGACGAACGCCTCGTGCGCTGGTCCCTGCAGCAGAAGCTCGAGCAGTGGGGATATCACGTCAGTCTGGCCGAAGACGGCGCCGCGGCTTTAAGCAGAATCCAGCTCGATAATCCGGACCTGATCACTCTGGATGTCAAGCTTCCTGATATGACCGGCATCGATGTCCTCGCTGAGTTGAGAAACCGGAACATCCAGATCCCGGTGATCGTGATCACGGCGTTCGGCATCGTGGACGATGCAGTGCGCAGTCTCAAGCTGGGCGCCTATGACTTCATAGAAAAGCCGATCAATTTCGAGAAGCTGGAAAATGCCATCCGCAACGCCCTCGAGACGAAACGCCTTCGCATAGAGGTCGCGCGCACGCACGAGATCCAACGCAACGAGTTTAGCGTGGACCGGATCGTCGGCGTTTCCGATTACGTGCGGGAGATCCGGGAGCTGATCCAAAAAGTGGCGGGAAGCGAAGCGTCCACGATCCTGATACTGGGCGAGAGCGGGACCGGGAAGGACCTGGTGGCACACGCAATCCACTACGAATCGTCGCGGCGCGACCGTCCTTTCTTTGCCATCAATTGCGCGGCCATCCCCGAGACACTGATTGAATCGGAGCTGTTCGGCCACGAAAAGGGCGCGTTTACCGATGCACGCGCTCAAAAAAAGGGGATGTTTGAGATCGCCGACGGCGGCAGTCTGTTCATGGATGAAATCAGCGAGATGACGCTGAGCATGCAGGCCAAGCTGTTGCGTGTTTTGGAGGGGCAGCCGTTCCGGCGCGTCGGCGGAGTCAAAAACATCACAGTCGATGTGCGCGTCATCGTCGCATCCAACCGGAACCTGGAAGAGGCCGTCCGCGAATCGAAGTTCCGCCAGGACCTCTATTTTCGCCTCGCGATCATACCGATGCACCTGCGTCCGCTGAGAGAGCACAAGGAGGACATCCCCGAGCTTCTGAGTCACTTCCTGCAGCACTACAACAAAAAGTTTCGAAAGAACATCCTGGGCTTCACGAGAGAAGCGGACGAACTTCTGATGAAATACGATTGGCCCGGGAACATTCGCGAATTAAAAAATGCCATCGAGCGCGTCATGATCCTGGCTGAGGGCACACGCATCAGCGCCCGGCATCTTCCTATCCGGATTTCCGAGGGAGGGAAAATGCCTGTGCCTGCGGGCGAGCACGGCGGAAACGGGGATATTCAGCTGCCTCCCGGCGGAATGTCCCTGTCCGGCCTCGAAAAAGAGCTGATCCGCCAGGCACTGGACCAGGCGCGCGGCAACAAATCAACCGCAGCCCGCCTGCTGCACATCACCCGCGACACGCTCCGCTACAAAGTAAAAAAGTACAAACTCGAATAACAGCGGCCGTTTGCGATTCTTTTGCAGCATCCGCGGTTCGGTGAATGTTTGTCACCGATTCCGAAGTTGAAAAGGGGATGTATCGCACAAGTGCCGCGCCTTCGGCGCTCATCCTCGTATCGTCCGCCTATCCCGACCTTACAGTCGGGCCTACTCTCTGCCGCCTCTTCGAGGCTCTCTGAAAACCTGCTGCCCGTATCGCAAGAATCAAGAATTGAGTCATTACGCCTTGCAGCGATGCAGAAACATGCAGTTAACGTCCCGACGCCATTTAGGTCCGAAGGACCGAAACAGAGTAGGCCTGACCGTAAGGTCGGGATAGGAGATTTGATTCACGAGAGCGCCGAAGGTGCGGCACAAGATCTGACTTCGGCGAAAATAGATTTTCGGGGATCCATCGATTGAAAATAAAGAAAATGGACATACTCCGGATATATCCAATTTCGGAATCGGGGTTTATCCGCGCTGCGTGTGTAACCTGCAACTTGAAACCTGCCATCTAGTACATCCCGCAGCGCCGCTTCGCTGGAAACTCAACGCGACATGTAGAATTCAGTTTTGGGATTATTTGTAGAGGCCGGCTTTAAGGTTGCGCCGGATTTGAAGGACGTCGGCCAGGACCTGAAAATACGCTCTCATCGTGACCTTGCTGCCCACTGCATTGATCCAGGTGATGGGAACCTCGCGGATGCGGAAACCGTGTGCTCGGGCGATCACAAGCAATTCGATGTCGTAGCCCCAGCGTTGTATGGACTGGCGCGGAAAAATCGTTTCGGCTGCTTTTGCGGAAAACACTTTGAAGCCGGCCTGCGTGTCCAGAATTCCGGGCATGGCAAGCCTACGGATAAACCAGTTCCCGAATCTTCCGGCAATTTCTTTGTGTCGAGGCTGGTGCACGCCGATCACAGAGTCTTTCAGCGCGCGCGAGCCGATGACCACTTCATAACCCTGTTCAAAAAACGGCCAGAAGCGGTCAACCTGGTCGAGCGTCGTTGAATTGTCGGCATCCATGAATAGGCGGAATGCACCGCGGGCTTCCATCATCCCTTTTTTAACGGATGCTCCTTTGCCGTGATTTGCTCCGTCGTCATGGGCGATCAGCTTCAGCGGGACGGCTCCGGGATCCCGTTTCCGGACGATCTGCCCCGTGGCATCTGTGGATCCGTCGTTTACAACCAGGATTTCAGAGC
>DATJPG010000154.1:0-37215 GCA_035506515.1 Acidobacteriota bacterium | reverse complement strand
TGTCATGATGTTTGTTTCAGGAGTGTTCAACCGGTTCAACGCCGCATATAGGGTTGACGTCTTTCCGCTTCCGGTCGGTCCCGTTACCAGGACCATCCCGTACGGTTTGAGAATTGCCTCCTCGATTCTCTTCAGCGACACTTCTTCGAACCCCAGTTTGCTCATGTCGAGGGGCAATATGTCCCGGTCGAGGATACGAAGAACGATTTTTTCTCCGAACAGTGTCGGGAGCGTCGAAACGCGAAAGTCTATCTCCTTTTTCCGGCCGTTGAAGGTAGTTCTAATTTTGATTCTTCCATCCTGAGGGAGACGCTTTTCAGAAATATCCAGCTTTGCCATGATTTTAACGCGGGAGAGGATGGCATCTCTGAGTCGCAGCGGAGGATTCATCATATTGTAGAGAATCCCGTCGATACGGAACCGGACTCTGAAATCTTTTTCGTAGGGTTCTATGTGAATGTCACTGGCGCCCTTTTTCAGGGAGTCGGAGAGGATCAGGTTGACAAGCTTGATAATAGGGGCGTCTTCTCCCGAACGCTGCAATTGATCCAGGGATACTTCTTCTTCCTCGTCGGTGCTCGTTTCGAGGTCGAGGTCGACGCCTTCCTTGTCGACATTGGCAATCTGCTCGTAGACTTTTTTCAGCTCGATGGAGTGGGGCGTTCCGTAATATTTTTCCAAAGCCTCCGAGATGGAAGCTTCGGTGGCCACGACCGGCTCGACATTAAATCCGGTCATGAATTTAATGTCGTCCATCGCGAAAACGTTGGTCGGGTCAACACTTGCGACAGTGAGAGTGCTGCCGACGCGGCTTAACGGCACGACCATATACTTTTGCGCCACGTCCACCGGAATGAGCTTGATGACGGATGGGTCGATCTCAAAAAATGAGAGGTTGATCGATGGAACGCCGTACTTCCTGCTCAGGAGCGACGTGATGTCGTCATCCTCCACATATCCGAGATTGATGAGGATGGAACCCAGGCGTCCGCCGTTCTGGCGTTGTTGTTTGAGCGCAATTTCGAGCTGGTCGGCCGTTATGAGGTTTTCTTTAACCAGCAACTCGCCGATTTGAGTTGGCATCGTTTATTTCGTTCCGTTCCACAGCAAATCAATCATGGTTGTTGCGAACAGGAGAATGCTTATCCAGCCGTTTATCGTGAAGAACGCGGTATTTGCACGACTCAAGTCCGCAGGGCGGACCAGGCTATGCTCGTACGCAAGCAGTAGCCCGACAACGGTCAAACCCAGAAAGCTTATCGGCCCCAACCCTTCTTTCCAGAACAAAAAAACTAATACAATTAGCATCGTCAGATGAAGGACGGCCGAAAGCCATAACGCCGCGCGCACGCCATACCGCTTCGGAATCGAATATATCGGCTCTCGTTTATCGAATTCCACGTCTTGGCATGAGTAGATCACGTCGAAGCCTGCAACCCAGAGAACGACGGCTGCTCCCAGGATCAGGGGTTCCCACGCAATGGAGCCCTTGATCGCAATCCACGCGCCGATAGGAGCGCAGGCAAGGGAAATGCCCAGGAAGAAGTGCGTCAGCCAGGTGAACCTTTTTGTATAGGAATAGAGGAAGACAATGACCAGGGCCAATGGACTCAATATTAAGGAAAGACGATTCAACCGGGACGCCGCGAAAATCAGAACGGCAGAGCTTACCATGATGAATACAACCACAAAGCCACGACCGACCAGTTTTTTAGGCAGGGCCCGGTTGATCGTGCGGGGATTCCTCGAGTCGAATGGAAGATCGACCAGCCGGTTGAATGCCATGGCGGCGCTGCGCGCTCCAACCATTGCCAGCAGGATCCATGCAATCTGGGGAAGGCGCGGCAGGCCCCGGCCCGCGAAAAAGGCGCCCATAAAGGCGAATGGAAGAGCAAAGAGCGTATGCTCAATCTTCACCATTTCCAAAACGATCTTCAGTCTCTTTAGCATCCGGCACCCTTCGGCATTCCTTCTGTTACACGCAAAAACGGCAGCGAGGCATCTTCTCTCCGCGAACCCGGCGCGCAACAAGCGGAATGAAGCCGCCTATCGCAGGTAGTTATCGACACAGAAGCACTTTTTGTGAGTCTGTGGTACGGATCGAGTTTAGTCAAAACAGGGCAGAAGCGTAACAAAACCCGAAACCGATGAGCAAGGCCCCTATATATAACCGGCTGATGGGAAAAGTGAGCAAAGATTTTCAAATGTTTTTCAGTGCCCGGAATTGCCGGAGGGTTGCCCTGTGGGACGGATTCCAAATCACCGTTTGGCAACCGCCTGCAGGCGGTTCTATAATCAAGCGATGATGGAGATAGAAATAAAATCGGACATTCCTGACCGCATGATCGGAATCCTGGGAGGAATGGGCCCGGAAGCGACGATGGACCTGTATCTGAACATTATTCGTCTGACACCTGCCGGAAGAGATCAGGACCATGTGCGCGTATTGATCTACTCCAACCCTAAAATTCCGGACAGGACGATGGCGATTGAGCAGACGGGCGACAGCGCGGTTCCCAGTCTGATTGAATCCGCGAAGCTCCTCGAGAGGGCGGGGGCGGGCATCATCGCCATGCCCTGCAACGCCGCGCACTACTTCCTCGCCGAAATTCAGCGAGAAATCAACATCCCGATCCTTGACATGATCGAGGAAACATCCCGGCGGCTTCGCCGTGAGTCCCCGATCCCGAAGACCATCGGGCTTCTCGCTTCAAATGGGACTGTATCGAGCGGCGTGTACACAAATTCGCTGAGAAAACAGGGAATTTCTACCCTGCTGCCCAAAGGAGAAGATCAGCAAAAGATTCAAATTGCGATCGACGAAGTGAAGGCAGGGACCCATGACCGGGCCACACAAGAAACCTTCCAGTCTATTGGCTTACGCATGGTGGAGGCCGGCGCCGAGTCGGTCATCCTGGGTTGCACCGAGATTCCGCTGGCTTTTAGTCCGGACGAGGTGACCTATCCGACGTTGAATCCGACGAGAATTCTCGCCGAGATCGCGGTGAATTGGGCTCTGGGGAAAGGCTCCTAGCCTCCCGCTATCGCAAAAACGATGGAGAGGACGTCGCCTCCCTTGACCGGCGTGTCCAGATTGCTCAGCGATCGGATATCCTGGTCATTCAGGTACAGGTTCATGTAACGAGACGTTCTTGCGGCAAAAAAACGCTCGCCTGCATCCGGGAACCTGGCTTTGAAGCTCTCTATAACTTCCCGAATACTGGTCCCTTCCAGGACGATCTCCGACTTCATTTCCGTATACTGCCGAAGCGGAGAGGGAATCCGAACCGTTATACTCATGCATGTCCTCCTGCGGCAAAATAAAAATAGCACACACGCACATGAGTGTGCATAGCGAAAACGGATGGAAAATTCACTAATCCGCTGAGAGATCTCCCGGCTGTGCATGGGAGGTAGTAATAGTTTAACAGATCTGGGAGTTCATAGGATCGATCCCGAATATGTTTGGCCTTAAGCCTCAAATTCTGAATACCATTCAAAAAGCATTCACGTTGGGAATCGGCATCGGAATCGGGATCGATATCGCAATCGGGAGTCGCTGTCGGCCTTTTACTTCCGATGTCCGATAGCGATTGCGATCCCGAAAACATTTTCCAGCCGCTTTGAGCGACTCATGTACTAAAGCCTCGGCTCTGCCGAAGGATGCTTACTCCGCAGGCAGGCCCGGATCCGCCGCCGGAGTAGAAGCTTCATGAATAATGCGGGTTCAAATGCCGGCACGAAGATGAAATGCCGGCTACCGATGAGACGGTGGTGCCTCCAGTAAATAATGTTGATTAACGGCCGGATTAGCGGCAGGTAGTTGACAATAGTGTACATAAAATTGACAATATGGCTTGTGCGACTTGCTGACAACCCATGCTTCCTGCGTTGGAGGAATGAACCCTTTATGACTTTTATGTGTCCATTTTAGAAGGACTTTTGGTGTTTTAGGTTGGGACTCAAGCAATGTGCGTCAGCTGTTAACGGGATGTACAGGAAAGTGATGGAAAAACGGAAGCGCCTCTCCGGGAAATCCCCCTATGCTCTTTTCGGCAGCGTCAGGAACAAACTCCTCGTCCTGATGATTGCGCTGTCTCTTCTGCCGTTGATGGGGATGTCCATCTTCTCTTATTGGATGGGGAAAAACCAGATCCAGGAGCGAATCCGGCTTTCTCTCGGGAAAATGGCACAGGACACGGCGGACAAAGTCGACCTGATGCTGCGGGGAAAGAAGGAAGAGATCCGTTCCATGGCGACGACCTATCCAATTTATTATTCCGGAGCGAAGAACCAAAGCCGCCCGAATCCCGTTCCGCTCCTGAACAATTATTGCCTCAACCACGACGCGTACGATCTGTTGATGATTCTGGACGGTTCGGGCAATCTGGCGGCGATCAACACGGTGGACCGCGATGAAAATC
Organism: Acidobacteriota bacterium; assembly: GCA_035506515.1. Lineage (GTDB taxonomy): Bacteria > Acidobacteriota > UBA6911 > UBA6911 > UBA6911 > UBA6911. The sequence continues at coordinate 32,791 of DATJPG010000154.1, read as the reverse complement.
CGCTTCCAGCCCAGAAGCTTTCCGGCCTGCTCGGCAAGAACATATCGATGTTTCCGGAAGAGCAAAAGCTGTTTGTCTCGTCGATTGCCGGTCATAGCTTTCACCACGACTGGTATCAGTCGCCAATTGTGCAGCAGCTGTACAACTACGAGATGCAGGATGAAAGCCACAGGTACAACATCGCGCTCTCGGAACCCATTCGCGATCCGGTCAATCACAATATTGTCGGAGTCTGGATCAACATCCTGAACTGGTCCCATTTTCAAGACATTCTCGACAGCGTCGAAATGGACTTGGCCAATCTGGATCTCAGGACCGGGTATGCGTTCATGTTTGATAAGGATGCGGATACGTTCATCGCGCACAAGTACAGGGTCAATAGGACCGTCGAAGGGGATCGTGGACCGGTCGAGACCAGAAAATTTTACGGCACGAGGTTGGAAGAAGACTACGGATTAAGCAATCTGAGCAACGCCGTTGTGCAGGGGATGCGTGATTACAGTTATACGTTTCCCGGCGGCGGCCGCAAGATATGCGGTCTTGCACAGATCGACGATCTTTCATTCGGGTGGACCGTGGGCGTCGAAATCGACGAGTCGGATATCTACCGGCCGATGAAAAAGTTGAGCTACTGGCTGTTCGGAGTCGCCATTCTGCTCGCGGCACTGGTCGTCGGATTCACATACCTTATTGCAAAGGGTATAACGGTGCCGCTCAAAACCCTGATCCGGTCGGCGTCGACCATCGCCCAGGGCAATTTCAAAGAACGCGTGCCCATCCGATCCTCGGACGAATTGGGAATTCTGGCATCCACCTTTAATGAAATGGCTGGAGCGCTTTCGCTGCGCGAGACGCAGCTTCAGGAATTAAACAGAAACCTCGAAAACATGGTGCACGACCGGACCCTGGAGCTTGAAAATTCGCACGAAGCGCTCAAGAGGGCGTATCTCGATCTTCAGAGTGCGCAAGAGCAGCTGGTTCAGACCGAAAAGATGGCTTCCCTGGGACAGTTGGTTGCGGGGATTGCGCACGAGATCAAAAATCCGCTCAATTTCATTTACGGCAATACCGGGTTCCTGGCCGATTACACGCAGAAACTACAGCTGCTGGTCGAATCCTTCGACGCGCTCCAGAGCATTTCCCGGGAGGACCGGGATGAGATCGCTCGACTCAAGGAAGGGATGCACTATTCGTTCGTCAAGGACGACCTGAAAATCCTGATCGACAATTTCAGCGAGGGCGCCCGCAGAATTAACACGATCGTCTCCGACCTGAGAACCTTTTCGAGAATGGACGCGGATAAAATATCCGATGTCGATATCCACGCATCTCTCGAGTTGTCGCTCAGCCTCATGCGCAACCAGTACAAGAAGCGTATCGAAATACACAAGGAATACGGGGATATCCCCAAAATTCAAGGATTTGCAGGAAAGCTCAACCAGGTATTCTTAAATCTGCTGTCGAATGCATTCCAGGCGATTCCGGGAAACGGCGATGTGTGGATCCGGACTCGGACCAAAGACAGCTATGTGGAAGTGGAGGTCGAGGACAACGGCGTGGGGATTCCCAGGGAGAATTTCAGAAGAATTTTCGAGCCGTTTTTCACCACGAAACCCGTAGGACAGGGAACCGGACTGGGCTTGAGCATCAGCTACGGCATCATTGAGCAACACCGCGGCCGGATCGATGTAACCAGTGTGCCGCTAAAAGGAACTTCGTTTGTTGTTCGCCTGCCGATTTCTCAGGAGAAAGCCGAGTGACAAAGAAAAAATACGAGCTTCTGCTCGTCGACGATGAGCTGGCGAATCTGCAGAAGCTGCAGCGGACCTTCATGGATCAGTACAAGGTGCATCTGGCGCAATCCGGAGAAGAAGCTTTGCAGATTCTCCAGAAAGCCCCGATCGACGCGATCATCACGGATCAGAAGATGCCCGGCATGACCGGAATCGAGTTCCTGGAGCTGTCCCAAAAGACCTATCCGAACCTCGTCCGGATCGTGCTGACGGGATTTGCGGAAGTGGATGACCTTATCGCCGCCATCAACGCAGGCAAAGTTCACCGGTATATCACCAAGCCATGGGAGCCGGACGAAGTGCGGCTGGCGGTCCAGGACTCGCTCGAAAAAATGGAGCTGATGAAGGAAAATGAACGGCTGGCAGTCGAGCTCAAATCGGCCAACGAAAAGCTGCAGACGGAAAATATCATCCTTCGCCGGGAAGTGGAAAAACAAGTCTTTCCGCAGAGCATCGTGTATGGAAGCCAGGAGATGGAAAACATCCTTCGGCTCCTGCGAAGAGTGACGGGAACTGAAACCACGGTTTTGATCCAGGGGGAGACGGGAACAGGGAAGGAACTCGTGGCGCGCTTCATTCACAAGGAAAGCAACAGGAGCGAGCAGATTTTTATCCCGGTCAATTGTGGCGCAATTCCGAAAGACCTGGTGGAGAGCGAATTCTTCGGGCATTCGCGCGGGGCGTTTACCGGCGCTACGCAGGAAAAAAAGGGTTACTTTGAAATGGCGAGCGGCGGCACGATCTTTCTCGATGAAATCGGAGAAGCGCCGCCCGAGCTGCAGATTAAGCTCCTGCGCGTGATCCAGGAAAGCGAAATAATGCCCGTCGGATATCATCAGCCGAAAAAAGTGGATGTGCGCATCATCGCATCTACGAACAGGGATCTGAAGGCTGAAGTCGCAGCCGGCCATTTCCGCCAGGACCTCTTTTTCAGAATAAATGTTTTTTCGATCACCATCCCGCCGCTGAGAGAGCGCAAGAAAGACGTCCTGCCGCTGGCGGAATATTTCCTGCAGCAGTTCTCGAAAAAGCTGAACAGGAAAGCCGGTAGCTTCAACGAAGAAACGCGGGATCTGCTCCTCGGCTATTCCTGGCCCGGCAATGTCAGAGAACTGCAGAATGAAATTGAGCGCCTGGTCCTTCTCTCCGAGGCCGAAAAAAGCATCGGACCGGAATTGCTCTCCGACCACATCAAACAACGCCACCGGCATGGGCTTCCGTCAGACGGGAATCTGAAATCCGCCGTCCGGGAACTGGAAGATGCGATGATCAAAAACACCCTGGCACGTTTAGATCAGAACAAATCCCGCACCGCCCGCGCCCTGGGAATCAGCCGGCAGTCACTCCTGGAAAAACTGCGGAGAATGCAGGCGTGATCCCGGTCTGCTCCCGAGAACGCGGGAGACAGTCGAGATGCAGAGCTCCAAAGCCGCAAAAAGCCTGGACACCCAGCTTCACAAAACCTGGACACCCACTTTCCCGAAAACCTGGAAAACCTGGACACCCACTTTCCCAGGATGAATGGACCAAGCCTGGAAAGCCTGGATAAAAAGCCTGGACACCCACTTTGGACGGAGTTCGGACCATAGACAAATGGGTGTCCAATTTTGTTTTCCAATTCCTTTCCCTTCGGTTGCGTTATTTACTCTCAATTATCTCAAGCTTGCTGGCTAGTTTTACATTTCAGGTGTAAAAATAATAGGCAGTATTAAATTATTGAAATAAAACATCTTAAGTAATTATTGGGCTTTTGATGTATGGGATCTTGTCATTTAGCTGGAGGGTTGACCGGAGGTGTGATTGACGTAAAGACTGAAAACAATGAACTTATTTGTGTATGAATAATTGGCACTCGAATTGCTACATAAATAGCGGTTCCAAGCGAAAGCGATTCTGATTTATGGATACCTTGGAACAATGGGAGGTTCCGATGTTAGCAAGCGAGTCGCAAACAATGGAAGATGTCAACGCAGCGCTGTTAAGCCGATGCCAAACCAACGATCCGGATGCCTGTAATGAGCTCTTTGCCCAGTACAACCGCAAGATCTTCAATACCGCTTACCGCATATTGGGAGAGGAATCTTCGGCGGAGGACGCTCTTCAGGAAACGCTGCTCAATGTTTATCGCGGGATCTCCAGCTTCCGGGGTGATTCCAAGGTCTCCACCTGGATCAGCCGGATCACCATCAATGTGTGCCTGGGCATACTGCGGAAAGGGAAGGCCAAGCCCAGCGTCGAGCTCGACGACGAGTTCGCCCGGGATCTGCCGGCCGAATCCACTCCCTATACCGATCCCCTGGCTTATGCCGCGCTGGAAGAACAGCGATCCCTCGTCCGAGATGCTTTTCGCCGCATGTCTGAGAAGCAGGGACTCGTGGTCCGCCTCCACGATATGGAAGGGTACACGATCCAGGAGATTGCCAAAATCATCCACTGCCCATCCGGAACTGTGAAGTCCCGCCTGTTTTATGGGAGGCAGGAATTCAAGGCGATTTTCAATGCTCTTTCGACTGGAGGCCTCAAGCCCTCTCCTGCTGAAATGAACTGACCGCATATCTCATTGATCCCCTGCCGGAACGAGCAGAGTTACAAATTATACCAATTCCCCCCTTCACGCATTTCCGGAAAAATCCCGGCGCATAACCGGCAACCTGCAACTCAATCCAGCCTTCCCGCGATTGCGCGGTTTCCCATCTTCCCTCGATCCGCAATTGTGAATGATTTTGTCCGCGTGATAAGATCAAAATGAACCTTAGAAAGGACTTATTCCTTGATGCGACAAAATCCGCCACTGAGCCCAGCACCTGCTTCGACCAACGTCAAATACCTGTTCTATCAATCCGGCGATGCGCCAGGCGTCGTAGCCGATTATGTTCCGTTCTTTTATGTGGAAGCCAGGGTGGATTTTAACGACATCCGCACGGGATTCAGATCCATGGTTAGTTTGAACAAGGCGCTCGAGTTTCACCCTATTGGCCTGGACCTGTCCCTTGTGGCGGACATGGTTTACGAGATCGATCCGCAGCGCGTAAAGTCTTCGCCGCCGCCTGCCGCGCGGTACGCAAGGCTGCCAGAATTTGTGGACCCTGGCTTCATGTCGCAAATGGAAACGCAGTTCATCCGGTATCTGTTAAATTCCTTCAAAGCAAAGGTGTACCGCAACTCCGTGCTGGACGCCTATTCAGACGCGGGGGAATCGCTTCCCGATTTCACCGCCCGCTGCATGGATTTGTTGGGCGGAGCGAGGCGGGAGGATTTGGATGCCCTGCATGACGTCTTCAACAGGAAGCTCGGGCAAATAGAGCAAAAGTATTTAACGGACACTGTTCCAGAGAACTTCGAACTTGCCAAAACGGCCTCTCAGGGAAGGGATATCTTCTCGGATTATCTGGAGAGGATCGCGCATTTGTTTTTGCAGCCGAAACCGGTACCGGAATCGGATGGCTTTCGAAGTCCACGTAGCGGTCTTGAAATGGAGGAACGGTTGCAGTCCCTGGAGACGGAAGCACAACAGGCCATCGCGGCGCTTTGGGATTCCTACGGGGAAAAAGCAAAATCAGTGGACGAGTATATCCTCCATCCGAATCTGAAAGACGTCCACATCGTCAGAACGTGCATTCTTTGGATTCCCGCCAGGGTGGGCTAAATGGAACGGAAGAGAATCGCCGTCGCGATGAGCGGTGGCGTCGATAGTTCTACAGCGGCTGCCATTTTGAAAGAGGAAGGGCAGGACCTTGTCGGCTTTTCCATGCAGCTATGGGACCAGCGGCGAAGTGTTGTCCTGGGAGACGAGGCTAAATCCGGCCGATGCTGTTCTATCGATGATCTGTATGATGCGCGTGAAGTCGCCGCGCGGCTCGGTATCCCGTTTTATGTCGTCGATTTACAGAGCGAATTCGAGTGCACCGTCGTGAGGAGTTTTGTCGAGAACTACCGAAACGGTCTTACACCCTCTCCGTGCGTGCTGTGCAATTCGGTATTGAAATTCAAATGCCTGGCTCACATGGCGAAAGAGGCCGGAGCGACTCAGATGGCGACCGGGCACTACGCCCGCATTTCCCATGACGACACGAACGGGCGGTTTCTGCTGATGCAAGCCCGTGATAAGGAAAAGGACCAATCCTACTTCTTGTTTGAGCTAAGCCAGGAGCAGCTCGCCAAAGCCATTTTTCCGCTGGGGAATCTCAGCAAAACGAAAGTGCGCCAGATTGCGCACAGGTACAAGCTGCCGGTTGCAAACAAGCCCGACAGCCAGGAGATTTGTTTCATCCCCGATGGAGACTATGCCGCTTTCATCGAGCGCTACTGCGGCGAGACAGGCAGGTGCGAAGGGATGCAGCCTTTTTCCAAAGGCCGGATCATCGACGGCAAGGGACGAATCCTTGGAGAGCACTCGGGAATACATCACTACACGATCGGCCAGCGTCGAGGCCTCGGCATTGCGCATACTTCGCCGCTATATGTTTTGGAGATTCGTCCCGAAAACAATACTGTCGTCGTTGGAGAAAGGGCTCTGCTGGGGAAAAAACGGTGCCGTGTAATCCGGCCGAACTGGATTTCCATCCCTGCGCTTGCGCATTCCATGCGTGTCTCGGCCAAGATCCGATCCCGCCATGCGGCTGCAAACGCAACGATCACTCCAGCGGAGGATGGTAGCGTAGAGGTCGATTTCGATTCGCCGCAGGCGGCGATCAGTCCCGGCCAGGCGTGCGTTTTTTATCAAGATGAAATTGTGGTGGGCGGAGGCTGGATCGATCGTTTTACTCGCGCATAGAGCTTTTTTAGCGAGGATTAGACAACTCTCGATTTCCCCGGTTTCTGCCCAAAAACAGGTTCCGGAGTCGGTGACCGTCATGTCGAAGAAGCAGATCCTGATCGTCGCAGGCGAGGCCTCGGCCGACAGGTACGGCGCTCGCCTGGTCCAAAGGCTGAACGCTTTGCATGGGGCCGACGCCCTCTATTTTTATGGAACGGGCGGCGACGAGATGCAAAAAGCGGGCGTCCACCTTCAATGTCACATCCGGGATCTCGCCCACATCGGCGTAAGGGAAGCTATTTCGGGCCTGCGCACCTATTACAAAACCTACCGGAACCTCATAAAAGAATCCGCCCGGCGCCGTCCCGACCTGGCCGTGCTGCTGGATTTCCCGGATTTCAATTTGAGGCTGGCAAAAAGAATGAAACGCCTGGGCATCAAAGTTGTCTATTACATCAGCCCGCAGGTGTGGGCGTGGCGTAGCGGACGCATACGCCTTATAAAGGAATATGTGGACAAGATGCTGGTGATTCTGCCCTTCGAAGAAAGCTATTACCGCAGCCGAGGAGTGGATGCAGAATTTGTGGGCCATCCGCTTTTGGAGGATTTCAGGGCGAATCGTGATCGTGAGGCCTTTCTGAGCACATTAGGCTTGGATCCATTGCGCAAGACGGTGGCGATTCTTCCGGGAAGCCGTCGAAAGGAAATTGACTATATTCTGCCGACGTTGCTGCGCGCATCGCGGCAGCTTCTCAAAGAAATGCCTGCCCAATTTCTCATTTCCGCTGCCCCGACCGTAGAGCAAAGCCATATCGAAGGGATAGCGGCCGAAATTCTGCCGGCGGAATTGAAAAGCAAGTATTTCCGGCTTCTGCCTCAACCTTCCAGAGATATTCTGGCGAATTCGGATTTCGCCTTCGTGAAAAGCGGAACGAGTTCTCTCGAAGCCGCGCTCGTTGGCACTCCTTTCCTGATCACGTATAAAATTTCTCCGATGAGCTGGTGGATCGGGTCTATGCTGATACGGACGCCGATGAAGGGATTGGTCAATCTGATTGCAGAAGAAAAAATCGTGCCGGAATTGTATCAGGATGAAGCAACGCCCGAGGCGCTGGCGCAGACGGCGCAGGAGTACCTCGGAAGCCCTGAGAGAAGTCGTGATATGAGAGAACGGCTGGCGGGCATTCGGGACCGTCTCAGCATTCGCTGCGCGTCGGAAACGGCCGCGGCGAGGGTAACCGGCTATTTATAAGGATCGAACATGAACACAAAAACTGCCATGACCCATCGATTTGTACTTTGTCTGGCGCTTGCCGTCATGGTTCCTGCGGCTTTGCCGCAATCGAGGAAACAATCCTCGGCGCCCCCGCGCATCGACGTCATCAACTACAAGATAGACGCGAACCTCGCACCCGATGCCCATGAGATCAAGGCGGCGGCGACCATCGACTTTAAGGTCATCGAGCCGACGGATCACGTGGTTTTTGAGCTTAGCGAGAACCTCTCTGTTCAAAAGATCCTCAATTCGCAAAACGTAGAGCTGGAGTTCGGGCAAGACGAGATTGGTCCGGGGTACCTGTCGGTGCGTTTTCCCCGACAACTTGATGCGGGTGCGGAAGTGACAATCCGTGTCGAATACCAGGGCGGATACGATCGGGATCGCTTCAGCAGGCTATATACCAAGGACGAAGGCAGCGCCTACATCGGGATGGAAGGCACCTATCTCATGTATTCCGCAAGATGGTTTCCGATCAACCGGTTTTTGTCGGATCGAGCCACAGGAACGCTTGAAGTGACGGTCCCTTTAGGCATGACTGTGATCGGACCAGGGAGGCAGTTGCCGGTAGTCACCAAAGGGATCAATGAAGTTTTCGGTTGGCAAGTTACGACACCGGTTCTCCCTGGCACTTTCGTGGCCGGTCAATACTTTCAAAGAAAGGTGCAGGCCGGAAGTTTTACCTTCGAATGTTTCGCCAGGGAAAACCAGCTGGATTCCATTCAAAAGACCGCGCAAACCGCCGCGAAAATTTTGGAGTATTTCGGTCAGCTCTACGGCCCATCCGCAGCGGGCAGCGATTTCCGTATTGTGGAAGTGGATGATCAGCTGGCTAAGCAGCACGGAATGCTCGGCACAATATTTGTAACGCACCGCGAACTTGCCCAGCCAATGCCCCCGATTCGGGAACTCGCGCGACGAATCGCCTTTCAGTGGTGGCAGGAAACGATTGGAGTTCAAAAAGCCGAAGACCTGTGGTTGGAGGAGGGGTCCGCCTATCTCTCAGCCGCACAATACGTCGGCAAGGAGCAGGGAACCGCGGCCTACAAAGACGAAATCGACAACCTGGCTGTTCTGGCGCTGAAATTCGAGAACAAGAGTGCCGTGCGCGATGGACCGGGCCTGGGATACCGCAGTGACAAGTACGAGTCCGTCGTAGCCGGGAAGGGTGCCTGGATCCTGATCATGCTGCGCGGGATTCTCGGTGAGCAGGGATACGATCAATTGATACAAGAGTACATCCGCGAGTACTCCGGCGTCGGCGGCAGCGCCGCTCAGTTTCAGAAACTCGCCGAAAAGATTAGCGGCAAAGAGCTTGGATGGTTCTTTTCCGAATGGATCGATACGATCGGCGTCCCGGAGCTTAAGTCCGATTACGTTGTCTCAAAGACGATCAACGGTTTCCGAATCTCGGGCTCGATCAAGCAGGACCGCGACTTATTCCGTATGCCTGTCGAGGTTGGAGTGTTCAGCGGACACGACGAGACGAACACGACCGTCGAAGTAGTCGGCAAAACCACGGCATTCGATGTAACGACTTTTGCCTTGCCCGATAAAGTCGTTATCGACCCGGGCAACAAGCTGCTAAGGGACTCGAAAGAGCTGCAGACTTCGGTGCAACTCTCTCTGGGCAACGACCTGAGGCAAAAAGGGGACTTTGTCGAAGCGGTTCGAGCATATGAAGCTGCTTTGAAGCTGAGTCCTAATCGCTCGATTGCCCATTTCCGCCTGGCTGAGACATTTTTCGAACAGTTCAATCTTCAGTCGGCTGCCAATTCGTTCCGGGATGCACTCAACGGAGATCGAGATCCTAAATGGATCGAGGTGTGGTGCTATATTTATCTCGGAAAAATTTATGATATTTTGGGTCAACGGCAGCGCGCCATGGCCGAGTATACAAAAGCCCTCAATACTAAAGATGATTCGAACGGCGCCCAGGCTGAGGCCCAAAAATGGCTCGCGGCACCATTTACGAAGGAACGCACAACGCTGGAAACGGAAACAAAGTAGGTGGAATTAGCTCGCGACGCCGGTGGCGGGAAGATCTGAATAGCGGCTCTTATCTTAGTAAACTGAATTTATGGCCTCCTGGAAACAATTTGCGCAAAAATCCCGCGTGCCCGTAGGTACCGCGTTAGGCATCCTTTTTCTTCTGTTGATGCATCCCTCTGCCCGATCGTTGTGGATCGGCGCGGCGATTACTCTCCCGGGTTGCCTGTTGCGTCTTTGGGCAGCCGGACATATTGACAAAGGCAGAGTTCTCACGCAGGGAGGGCCCTATGCCATGACCCGAAATCCGCTTTACCTGGGTTCGTTTCTTATGGCGCTGGGAATCATCTTGGGCGGCCAGGGATACTGGCTGTTGCCGCTTTTTGGCATATTTTTCGCAGCGTTTTATATCCCGGTCATGAAAGCCGAGGCGGAATACCTGCTAGGCATTTATGGGCAGGAATTTGTGGAATACTCCAAAAGGGTCCCCGCGTTTATCCCATTTATTCAAAAAGCCGGCGCCGGCGCTTCCGCTTTCCATTGGTCCAGGGTTCTCCGGAACCGCGAGCACCGCAATATTGTGGGGCTATTCGTCGCCGAAGCCATTCTTGTCCTCAAATTCATCCTCCAGCAGAAATGCAGTTAATACAAATTTTACAGTCGTTGTCGTAACGGATTTTTTGTCAAGTACGTATATTCATGCAAATGCGAATACTCACACGACTAAAAGTGCTTTGGTTTCTGTTCGTTATCCTCTTCCCGGGTAGTGCCTTGGTTTCAGGTCAGGAGCGTTCCCAGATCGCGGGAACCGTTACCGATTCCAAGGGAATCCCCATTCCCGGAGCCAGCGTCTGCATCCTTGCGGGCGCAAGCAAGCTGGCGGAGCAGTTGACGGATTTGGATGGGACCTTCAGTTTCGACGACATTCAACCGGGCGCCTATCAGCTCACGACTGAAATTGTCGGTTTTTTGAAGTATACGAAGGAATCGATTGAGATCACTGCGGAATCGAGCCCGAGGCTCACTATTCACCTGGAGCCGATTCCCCGTCCTCCCGCCCCCAAGGTTGTAGCCAAAGCTGCCAAACAGGAGACAACTCAGACAGACAATGTGTCTTCGTTTCAATCAGCAGCCGTTACCGACCTCCCCGGTTTGAATCAGTTCCAACAAGATCTTTCCCAAAGCCAAGGGACAACAGATACGGCAGCCAACCGCGTGGACAGTTATTTGTTCATCAGCGGTAATTCGGCGAATCTGGACGCGGGCAACCTGGGTGATTCCGCATTTCGCGGACAAATCATGGATATTGCGCGGCAAATGGGCTACCAGATTCAGGATTTTAATCCCGGAGGAGGCGGTCCCGGCGGCGGAGGCGCGTTGAGTGGCGGCTTCGGAGGCGGTCCCGGCGGGGGTGGGCCCGGAGGAGGCGGTCCGGGCGGAGGCATGGGATTCGGCGGCATGATGGGCAGGGGCGGCCGTGGCGCCAGTTTCAAGCAACCGATCATAGAAGGAAGCCTCACAGAGGTCTACAGCAACTCCGCTCTCAATGCCCGCAACTACTCGCTTTCTGGCCAGGACCTGGATAAACCGGTCACGATTGGAAATAACTTCAGCGTGACGGTCGGCGGAAGCATTCCTTTTCTTAAACCAAAAACTCAAACGAACAATCAGCGCGGATTCGGAAGAGGAGCGGTGAGCACGCCCGGCTGGAGTTTCACTTACAGCGGAAGTCGCAATCGAAGCGCCCTGGACGTCCTCACTACCGTGCCGACGGATTTGGAGCGTACCGGGGATTTTTCGCAAACTTACGTGCAGATGTTTTCCATCGATCCGGTGACGGGCCAGAAAACGGTCGGCAATCAACTGGTTCGGCTTTACACCAATCCAAATGATCCGGCGTCACGATTCACGAACATCGGTTCCATCGACCCGATCGCGGCCGGATTGCTCGAATTTATTCCGAAGGCAAACCTGCCATGCGCTGCAAACGCCCCGTGTGTGAACAACTATTCCATGCAGCGCAGCCTCCCTACGACATCTAATGAAGTGCAGGCCAGCGTCAGTGGCCTGCGGCTCACGTCGAAGGATTCCTTCGGAATCAGTTTCAGCGAGCGTTGGGGCAGTTCACTTTCCGCCGCCACGTTCCCCGGCCTTGACAGCAATCGGACCAATTTCGGCCAGAATTTTGGGATTTCCGGCAACCATACGTTCAAATCCCGTTTTTTTGCCAATTGGCGGATTTCGCTGAATCGCACGCGAATCGAAACGACAAACGGGTTTTCAAATACGCAGAACGTCGAGGGCGATCTCGGGATCACGGGTGTATCAACAGATCCGATCAACTGGGGCCCGCCGACCACCAGTTTTTCCAACTATGGAAATATTTCTCTGGCTAATCCGTCCCTTACCCGGAACCAGACTCTTTCGGTATCCGGCGCGATCACCAAAATGGCCGGCAAGCATTCCTACCGGGCGGGAGTTGACGCCAGTTGGGCTCAGCGAAATTCAAGAACCGACCCAAACGCGCGCGGAACTTTCACCTTTACCGGCTACGCCACGATCCTGGAGGAAAACGGGAGCCAGGTTTCAGGAACCGGCAACGACTTTGCCGACTTTCTGCTGGGATTGCCCTACGCGACCTCCCGCCGTTTCGTAGATCCGAGCGTAAATCCGCAGGGAAACAGTCTCTATCTCAGGAACCGCAACTGGAGCCTGTACGCGATGGACAACTGGAGGGTTCGCTCCAACCTGACGCTCAACTACGGTCTTCGCTATGAATACACAGGTCCATCGTTTGAAAAATACAACCGTCTGGTCAGCCTGGAGGCAGATTCCAATTTCACGGAAATAGCACAGGTGTTCCCGGATGAAAGGGGACCACTGAGCAATCGATACTATCCAAGGTCTCTCGTCAACCCTGACAGGAACAATTTCGCGCCCCGCGTCGGCATTGCCTGGAGGCCGAAGAACGGATCCCCCTTCGTGTTTCGGGCGGGATATGGGATCAGCTATAACGCGAGCGGGTATTCCTCGATCGTAGGACAATTGATCAATCAGCCGCCGTTTGCGATCACCCAGGATCTGGCTTCCGATCGCGCTAATCCGCTGACTCTCCAGAATGGCTTTCCGAGCAATCCCGCTCTTACGGTCCTGAATACATTCGGCGTGGACCCCGGATACAAACCCTCGTATGCCCAGCAGTGGAACCTGGACATCCAGACGCAGCTTTCGCGGCTCTATGTCCTGACCGTGGCATACACCGGATCGAAGGGCACAGGGTTGGATATTGTCCGCGCTCCCAATCGCACCAGTAACGCCAGCTATTTTACCTATCAGACGAATGGGGCCAGCTCGATCTATCACGGTCTCAACGTGCAGCTTTTGCGGCGGTTTTCGCACGGCTTCAACATGACGAATTCCTATACGTTTTCAAAAAGCATCGACGACTCTTCGGGGACCGGCGGATCGATGGTGGCGCAGAACGATCTGGATCTGACTGCCGAGCGCTCACTCAGCAGTCAGGATCAGCGCCATAACTTCCAGTCGAATATTGCCTATGAACTGCCCATCGGGCAAAACCGCATGTTTTTCGCAGCCGCATCCCCCAAATTGCTTAATATCATCTCCGGCTGGACTTTCAACGGCAATCTGACAATTGCGAGCGGGAACCCGCTCACTCCGAGGTACGCGAGCAGCAGCGGCAGCACATCGAGCGGTGCTCTGTACAATTCGCTTCGGCCGGATGGCACCGGGCTCGCCATCTCCCTTCCGCGGGATGAACGCACGGCGCAGCGGTTTTTTAACACGGCAGCCTTTACGATCCCGGCCGGCGAGTTCGGGGATGCAGGGCGCAACATCATTCCCGGGCCTGGGAGCAGCGTGGTAAACCTGTCGGTCCGCAAAAGCTTCCGCCTTGACGAAAACAGCCGAAGGCTGGATCTCAGCTGCCAGGTCCAAAACCTTTTGAACCATCCCAACTGGGGAAGCGTGAGCACAACTGTGAACGCGCTCAACTACGGGCAGGTAACCAGCGTGCGCGCGATGCGCTCGATGACGTTCAATGTTCGGGTCAGATTTTAAGCGGTATCTCTCAGCTTTCTCGCGAGGCGCAACTCATGTTTGATTGGCGAAGACGATCAGCCAAAAAGTCGGTGGTGGCTCTGTCTCAATGGTTCGTGTGTCTTCTGTGCGGCCTGACGCCTTTCGTTTTTTCCGGTCCGCAGCAGGAGGCGACGAATCAACAGACGAATGCTCAGCAAAAGGTGCCGGTTTTTACAGTCCAAACTTCCATGGTGGTCGTGGACGTAACCGTGCGCGATGCGAAAGGCAAGCTGGTCGACGGCTTGAAACGCGAAGACTTCAAGGTCTATGAAGACAATGTTCCGCAGAGCATCGTCACGTTTTCCGCGGAGAGCGTGGCGATTGGACCCGCAGCCGTTGCGGATCAGAGTGCCGGAAAGCCCGAGACAATCCAGGCGCAGCCGCAGGCGATCGTGAATCTCGCGCTCAATCCCACTGCGCCCGTCAAGAAAGAAGATCTCGCGGGGAAGAGGCTCATCATCCTGTTTTTTGATCTGAGTTCCCTGCAAACGGAGAATCTGGTTCGCTCGGTCGATGCAGCCCGTGATTTTCTCGCCAAACAGACCGGCCCTCAGGACCTCATGGCCGTTGCCACCTACAGCAGTACGCTGAGCCTCGTTCAGGATTTTACGAACGACCGGGAGCTTCTGCTCAAAACCTTAAAGGATATTTCTTCCGAGGAATCGGAGGAGAGCGCCGCGCAAGTCGACACCACCAGCGATACTTCCTCGGACGACGTTTATGTCCCAGACAGTGTCCAGTTCAATGTTTTCAATACGGACCGCCGCTTGTCGGCATTGGAAACCCTGGCAAAAATGTACCGGGAGTTTCCCGAGCGCAAGTCGCTGATTTACTTCTCCAGCGGCGTGACGACCACGGGTGTTGAAAATAACGCGCAGATACGATCCACGGTGGACAATGCCAACAGATCGAATATGTCGATCTACACCGTGGACAGTCAGGGGCTTGTGGCCCTTCCGCCGGGCGGCGACGCCTCGCACAGAAGCACGGGTAGCAGCGCATTTAACGGTTCCGGCATGATGCAGCAGAGAACCAGTCTGTCGAGCTCCCAGGAAACACTGATCACGCTCTCTCACGACACCGGCGGCAAATCCTTTACGGATTCGAATGATCTGAGTCTTGCGATGAAGCAGGCACAGGTGGACACGAACGTTTATTATGTCCTGGGATATCTCAGTTCGAATTCCAAAGAGGACGGCAAGTACCGCAGGATCCGCGTCGAATTGAACCGGCCCGGTCTGAAGATTGCTCACCGACCGGGGTATTTTGCCTCCAAGGCATTCGGTCAATTGACGCAGCAGGAGAAGGACCTTCAGCTGTCGCAGGCGATGAATGTGGAGCGTCCTTTTGTTGACGTTCCGCTCATACTCGAGGCCGACTATTTCAGAAAAGACAACACGACGAATTATGTTCCGATCTCGATCGAAATACTCGGGGATGGTTTGAAATTTGAGGAGAAAGGCGCCAACCGCGAAGGCAAGTTCGAATTTGTCGCCCAGGCAATCGATCCCAAGGGAAGAGTCACCGGCATAGCCCGGGATGCCGTTTCGCTGAAGCTGCCCGTGGAGAAAGCGGAAAAGCTTAAAGCCGGCGGCATTTTTTATTCCACCGGCTTTCAGCTCCGTTCCGGCGCATACAAGCTGAGGTTCCTCGTTCGCGACAATGTTACGGGGAAATTGGGCAGTTTCGAGCAGCCGATCAACGTACCGGCCTTCGATCTCAAAAAACTGTCGCTCAGTTCCATCGTGTTGGGAAATCAGCTGGCCAATGCACGGGGAGACACGGGTTCTGTAACGCACCAGGGAGCTACGCGGAGATTTCAGCAAATCATTCCAACCTATGATCCTTTGGTGACGGGTAACAAGAAAGTCGTTCCGAGCATCGGCTACGTCTTCCTTGCGCGCCAGACCGTGTATGTCTACTTCCAAGTGTATGGAGCCGCGGAAGACAAGGAGACGCAGAAACCCTGTATTGAAACCGATCTGATCCTGCTGAGGGATAACACCAAGATCCTGGAAACCAAGCCGCAGTACGTTCAGTCCTGGACCAACGAGAGAGGCGCTTTTGCGGGAATGATGGGCCGAGGACGCGGCGATCTGCCTGCCGGCGGCATGGGAGGACGCGGGGGCATGGATTTCCCCGGCCGAGGCGGCACGGGACCAATGGGCGGGTTTCCGGGAATGCAAGGCTTCGGCGATAGAAAAGGCGAATCCACCGTCGCAATATCGATGCCCCTGAAAAACCTCAAACAAGGAACCTATATGCTTCAGGTGCACGTGCGAGACGCAATTGCCGACACCAATCTGTTCGAGCGCGTGCCCATCGTGATTCAATAATCTCCGATTCCGATACCGACCCCGAGCAATACTGTTTAAGCCGCTTTGAGCGGCTCATAGTTTAAAGCCGCCGGCTCTGCCGGAGGATACTGACTCTTCTGTTTACGGCTGTGCTCCTCGATACTTTCCAGAATTGCATGGACGCCAGCGGAAAAAGTTGATAGGTTTATCGCTGTATATATTTATGTTGTATGGGTTTATGTGCACGCCTGCAGAGAAGCGCCAAAAAGCAAGGTCAAAGCATGTACGGTGAAACGATATCGGACGGGAATGGCGCACGAGGGTCTCTCCTGAATCGCGTGAAAGCCGGTTTTCTGACACGAGCCGCAGATCTGGCATGGCGTGTGGTTCAGGCGGTCAATACCAGGCTGCCCGAGGGTGAACTCCCCTGGCCTAGCTGGGCTCCTGGCAGAATTGCCAAGAGCCGCGAACGGTCCGCCCCGCCTCTAGGCTTTCCAAGGGTGACGGATTCTCTCTGCCCGCAATGTGTTCCTGAACTGCGGCGCGAAATTCTGGAAGGGCACGTAGATCTTGCAAAATTAGTGACAGAGAATCCCGGCCAGCTCAAGGCCCAGCTCGTGGAAGAGAACGGCCGGATTCTGATCCGCAAAACATGCGAAAAGCACGGCAGTTTTGAGGATGTGCTTTCCACGTATCCCGCCTTTACGAAACGCATCGAGAGCCTGTTCTTTGGCCGCGACTTTCAATCCGTGCAGGATGAGACCATTCACCGTCACGGTGCTTCGGACATCAAGTTCGGGCGGGGAACAGTACTGACTGTTGATCTGACCAACCGGTGCAACATGATGTGCACTCCGTGCTTTACCGACGCCAACCAGGTCGGGTACGTTCACGAACCCGATCTGGAGGAAATCAAGGCGATTCTTGATCGTGCCGTTTCCTTCAAGCCTCGCAGGCAAATCATCATTCTGTTTTCCGGCGGAGAGCCGACGCTCTCTCCTCACTTTCTTGAAGCTGTCGCGCACGCCAAGAAGATCGGTTTCTATAGAATCCTGGCCGCAACCAACGGCATCCGCTTCGCGCAAAGCGAGGAATTTACCCGCCAGGCTCGCGAAGCCGGCCTCCACGGCACCTACCTGCAGTTCGACGGCACAAGCAATGAGAAGAACCAGCATCGAGGCGTGCCGAACCTGTTCGATGTTAAGGTGCAGGCCATCGAGAATATGGCCAGGGTCGGCATGAAAACGACGCTGGTCACTACCGTCATCAACACGGTGAACAACGACACGCTCGGCCCGATCGTGGATTTTGCCATTCACAACGTAGACAAAGTTCAAACGGTCGTGTTCCAGCCCGTATCCTTCACGGGCCGGGATGAAAGCATCGACGACGCATCCAGGAGTGCGCGGCGCTACACGCTGTCCCAGCTGGTGGAAGAATTGAAACAGCAGTTGAGAGGCAATCTGGAGCCGATGCGCGACTGGTTCCCGCTCTCCACATACAGCGCGTTCACGACCGTCATGGATATCCTCCAGGGACCCGATGCGTCCTGGGGGTGGAGTTCCTGCAACTGCCATCCGAATTGCGGCGTCTTCACCCTGCTCGTAACAAACCGCCGCACCCAGGAGTGGGTCCCGTTGTTCAGGTTTTTCGATTACGAGCGGTTCATGCGCGACGTCACGTCCATCACGGACACTGCCCGTGGGAAACGTCTCACGGAAGGACAGCTTGCACTGGCGATCCTGCGCAATTTTCGCGCGGATAAAGCCCCGAAAGGATTTCCCGTTTCCCAGATTGTCAATCTCTTCAGGCCGACGTCGGAAAAAGCCGACAGCGACAGGAACGATCGCATGAGGACGCGGTCGCAAAACGATGAATGGCGCGTGCTGTGCGTGGAAGGGATGTGGTTTCAGGATCTGTGGACGTACGATTTCCGCCGCACGGAGATGTGTGTGATTCCGTATGGGACCGAGGAAGGGGAGATCTCATTCTGCGCATATAACACCGGTATCGGATGGCGCCAGATCGTCGAAAGCAGTCACCAGTCTGCCAGCCTGGTGGACTGGTACAAGACCAGGGGAAGACACGAAATATACGCCAAGGGGAAGGCTGTGGAGCTGAGTTCCACGGCGCACGATCTCGTCCTTCCCGTGCTGAACAATTACGAAAAAGCGGTTGCCGGTCCGGCGGTTGAAAAAAAGTAGCGGTCCGATGCTTGCCGGCGAACCATCGGCGATAGTCCACAATTTTCAGCGATTCCTCATATGAATTACACAATCGGGCAAATAGCGGCGCTGCTGGGCCTCGAGAGCCAGGGGGACGCCACCCGGCTGCTGCAGAAGGTCGCGAAGGCGGAAGCGGCCGACGAGCTGTCCCTGATCTTTGTGCAGAGCGCGGAAAACGGAATCCTGAAGCCCGGAGAACTGCGTGCCGCCTGCGTCCTTGCCCCCAGAGAGTGCGTGCCGGACGGGATGAACGCGATTTTTTCCGCACAGCCCAAACTCGATTTCGCCAGAGCAGCCTCGTACCTTCACCCATGGCCGGACAGTCGCGGCACAAGGCATGCCACGGCCGCAATTTCTCCGAATGCAAGTGTCGATGCGACCGCGGAGCTGGGCCCATTCGTCGTCGTAGAATCCGGCGCTCGGATAGGCAAAGGCTGCATCCTGCATGCAGGGGCGGTTCTTGGCGAGGGGTGCAGTCTTGGAGAGAAATGCATCTTGTTTCCCGGGGTGATTGTCTATCCGGGGTCCAAAATCGGCAATCGAGTCGTGCTTCATGCAGGTGTCGTCATTGGGAGTGACGGCTTCGGGTATGTTTCTGACGGACAGAGGCAGTGGAAATTCCCGCAGGTGGGTGAGGTGATTATCGAGGACGATGTGGAGATCGGCGCCAACAGCGCCATTGACCGGGGATCGCTGGGTGTTACCCGGATCGGAACCGGGACGAAGCTGGATAACCTTGTCCAGGTCGCTCACAACGTCGACATAGGCAGGCATGTGGTGATTGCGTCGCAGACGGGCATCTCCGGAAGCACGGTGATCGAGGACTATGCCGTCATTGGCGGACAGGTGGGTTTCGGGGATCATGCGCGCGTGCAGTCCGGGGCGGTCATCGGTTCCAAGGCGGGGGTCCTGCCGGGCAAAATAGTGCGTGGCGGCGATGTATACTGGGGCGTCCCCGTGCGCCCACTCCGGGAATACAAACGGCTCAATGCGCTATTTGGCCGCCTCCCGGAGATGAAGGCTGATATCGATACGCTGAAAAAGGAAATGGCACAGCTGCAGCAAGCGCTTCAGAAAAAGTGATCCGGAATTTCCGGAAATCATCCAATCCAGGTTGTGGTTCGAATGGAGTTCATGTCTGTACATAGTGTTCAATCCGCCGCAGGCGGGCAGAAGAAGGATCAGCTTTTGGAGCTCGAGTGGCTCTGCCGTTCGTTGCTGCGCGATGCCTTCCCGCTGTTTCGCAATACGGATATCGAGGCATCTTTTTATCCTTACATCGGCTTAACGCACACGATCCGGCGCAAGGGTTCCGGCTGGGTTGTGCGTATCAGCGATCACTGTCGCTTCGCTCCAAGGCCGGTCCTCGAGGCGATCATCATGATCCTGGGATGCAAAGTCATGCGCCGGCGGCCGCGGCAGGAGCACCTGCAGACATACGAAAATTTCCGCAAAGCTTCCTGGGTGGAAGAGGCCGTGCGCGAACGGCGCACGCGAAAAGGCCGGAAGCAAATCGCGGGCGAAGCCGGTCGCCACTACTCTCTAGGGGAGATTTACAGGGAACTCAACAGTGCCTATTTCAATGACCAGATCGACATCGCCAGGATCGGCTGGGGATATCGCAGGAGCAGGAGCCGCATGGGGCATTACGATCCGGCGCATCACACCATCACGTTGAGTCCCGTGCTGGATGCCCCCGGAGTCCCGGAGTTCGTCGTGCGGTATATTGTGTACCATGAAATGCTCCACGCGCTTTTTGAGAGATCTTCCAGGGGCGTCCGCAAACGGCATCATTCCGGAGAATACCGGCGGGCCGAGCAGGCTTATCCCGACTTTGAGCGAGCCAGGAAATTTCTCGGGGAGTATTGCAGCAAGCTTCGCTGATCCCTTCGGGAGACCGAGACGCAAGGGATCCGGCGTCGGTGGTTTTATATAAAATTTTTGAAAAGGCTGGAGATATATGAAATGCGGCTTGTGTGATCTCAGAAAAGCAAAACGACAATGTCCGGCGAAAAATGCCCTGATCTGTCCCCAGTGTTGCGGAGAGAAGCGCGTGCTTGAAATCGATTGTCCCGAGACTTGCGCTTATTTGATTGCCGGGCGCGAAAGGGAAGTCGAGGACTACACCAGGCGCATCGGTACCCTGAATCCCGCGGATCACGACCGAAACAGCCGCGTCTTCCATGATCACCAGGATGTCATCGCGCGTCTCGAATATGCAATTGCCCGTGAACGCCTTTCGTCCCGCGATCTTCGAGACCGGGATGTCGCGCAGGCAGTCACGATCCTGCTGGACACATACAGGACCGAGGAAAATGGAGTGCTTTACGAAAAAGTATCCGAAGATCTCCGCGTAGAGCCGCTGCGACGCGAGTTGAAGACGGTCATAGAAGCTTTGAGAAATCCGGAGGGAGAAGCCAAAGGCATCGTCGACCCCAAAAACACGCGGCTCCAGCTCGGCGTGGCGATCGATTGCCTGGAGTGCATCCGTTCTATGGTTACGGCCTACGAATCGGGACGGAATCCTGCTTCCGGCTACGTCGATTTCCTTGCGCGCGTCCTCCCCAGGCAGGAGGCCCCCAGCTCGATATTCCTAGCGTAGTGTGTCTAACAGACCTTTGCCTATCAAAGACAAAAGCAAGTCACAAATTCCACGAATAACTAAATATGGGCAGGAGAGCCGCCCATACGTGCTTCAAAATTATTTGTGGAATTCCTGTTAATTCGTGGCCTGCTTCTTTTTGCTTCGACACGGATCACCTCCCGCCGATTCCTGCCTGGATGGAATGTACGACATGGTTTCAAGATCCGAACTGATATAATTCGTCCTGATCCAGTTTTTCAAACGCTTGTTATAGAAACCCGGTAGTGATAGCATCCGCCACGGTAGCCTATGATTGTCCTCTAGATTCGATGCGTGGAGTAAGCACAAGATCCGATAATTTTGCGGATATTTGTGCGCACTCCTGATCATAAATCCGCGCAGACTGCTTCGCAGTTTCCTATAAGGGATTCGGGTGGGGCGTCCCTGATTTCACATGGCTAAATGCTCGGGATGCGGCAGAGCAGGCTGCTGCGTTGGTCGATTCGCGCTGCTTGTCCCGGCGCCGGCATTTACGAGGCGGCACGCTTTCAAGCTTGTTGAAAAAAGAAAGCCAATCAGATAGGAATATGGCGAGAGAATCATCCTACGAACAAACATAAGGGGAAAGAACTTTGAAATTACTTGCAATAAATGGCAGTCCGAGGAAGACGTGGAACACCGCGATGCTACTCCAAAAATCTCTGGAAGGCGCCGCATCCCAGGGTGCCGCAGCAGAATTAATTCACCTTTATGACCTCGATTTCAAAGGCTGCGTAAGCTGCTTTGCTTGCAAGACCATTGGAGGCGCAAGCTATGGCCGGTGTGCTCTCAAGGACGACCTGGCACCGGTATTGGAAAGGGCCATGGAAGCCGACATTCTCATTTTGGGCTCACCCATTTATTTCGGGACGGTTACGGGGGAAATGCAGTCTTTCCTGGAACGGTTGCAGTTCCCGTTCCTGACTTACACAGATCCTCCGGCATCCATCTTTCCCGGAAAACTCAGTACGGGATTCATATTTACTTTGGGGGCCGATGAGTACATGGCTAAGGAGCGCGGCTTTCATGCTCGCATCGCCGCCCATGAGTTTATCCTGAAAATGATTTTTGGGAAATCGGAGTCGCTCTGCAGCTTCGATACCTATCAATTCGATGACTACAGCAAGGTCTTTGCCCCACGTTGGGATCCCGAAAAAAAGGCAAAACGGAGAGCGGAGGTTTTCCCGGACGATTGTAGGCGCGCCTTTGAGATGGGCAAAAGACTGGCCTCAACAACCTGATTGCCGGGGGTTTTGCTACGAGGAGAGACAGATGGCATTGAAGAAGCGTGCTTTTGGAAGGTCGGGGCTGGCGGTATCGCCGCTTTGCCTGGGTGGAAACGTTTTTGGCTGGACAGCGGATGAAGCGACATCCTTTCGTCTGCTTGATGGGTTTGTAGATGCCGGACTGGAGTTCATTGACACGGCGGATGTGTATTCGGCCTGGGTGCCGGGTCACGTGGGCGGCGAGTCAGAGACAGTGATCGGTAACTGGCTGAAAAAATCGGGGAAGCGGGACAAGGTAGTGCTGGCGACGAAGGTAGGCATGGTCGAGAAAGGTGCCGTATCGCTGAAAAAACAGCACATCCTCCACTCAGTAGATAAGTCACTGAAGCGCCTTCAGACGGATGTAATCGATGTGTATTGGGCACATAAAGATGATCCGGAGACACCACTTGAAGAGTCTCTGAGTGCATTCAGCGACCTGATTGCCGCGGGTAAGGTGCGAGCCATTGGTGCCTCAAACTATTCAGGAGCACGGCTGCGCGAGGCGCTGAGCGTGAGCTCAAAACTGCGTCTGGCTCGATACGACGGGCTGCAGCCACATTACAACCTCGTGAAACGGAAAGACTACGAGAACGATCTCGAACCGGTTGCGCTTGCGGAAGGGCTGGCCGTGACCCCGTATTTCTCTTTGGCGATGGGCTTTTTAACCGGCAAATATCGCTCGGAGGCGGATCTTGGGAAGAGTCCGCGGGGCGGCGGAGTGAAGCAGTATCTGACGCCTCAGGGGTTAGGTGTGCTTGCGAGGCTGGAGGAGATTGCGAAGGAGCGGCAGTCGAAGCTCGGCACTGTGGCAATTGCGTGGTTAGCGGCGCGGAAGAGTATTACGGCCCCGATTGCAAGCGCAACCAACGCAGAGCAACTGGCCGACCTTGTGGAAGCGGCCCGGTTGGAACTGAACGCGGAAGAGATCGCTCGACTGGACGCGGCAAGCGACGGGTTCTAACGGAAAGGATCAGGCAAGCCCCGCGTCCATAGGTCTTCGTTTGAAGAATTAAACAAATTGGACAGGTTGCGCCTTAAGAATGCAGGCTGAGGCGGGCAATTGAAAAACCCGCCAGGGCCCAAGCCCGCTCCCAGGCTCTAAAACAGGCAACAGATCCGTAAAACCTTAATATGACCATTTGGTGCACACTACCCCATCTCCCTCGGCAGGTTCAGTGCTCAACATCCAAACCTCTCCGCCTTTTCGAATGCACTTCTTGCTGATGGAATCAATTCGAGTATCATCACTTTTCACGAAGGAAGTATTTCGTTCAATTAGCAGAGCGCCCTCATAGGTTCCAAAGTCAAACCCTTCAAACGATGAAATACTGCCATCGATCTCGAATTCAAGGGCTGCTGGTTCTGATCGGGCACGGATCGGCACTACAAATCCTTTTCGGATTACAGCGGATGAGAGTACTTGATTATCTTTAAATCGGAACTTGATGCGTTGAGGACATGCGATGCTTACTCCGTTGGACCTGCAGTACAGACCTATGCGTTCCTTTCCGGCTATGGGCTCGGGCGTTTCAGAGTCGCAAGAGCTCCGAAGAAAAATACGCAGTCGATACGCGAGTACCCTGAATGAACACCGAGGATCATACGTCCAAAGGACTTTGAGCGTCACTGCTCCTGAAACATTACTTTTAATGAGGTAATTCACCCGGAACGGCCTTGTAGTAAACTGAGATTAGGTTAGGATCGTTTCCGCGAACCGGACTTCAGGACAGCCATCGCTAACGAGAGGCAATCAAGCCTGCGGCGGGCAAACTTAACCTGCACGTGCGAACGGAGGGAGAATGCGGGGCAGACCGAGGCAACAGATCTGCCCCACTGAGTTTTACTTGAACAGCAGCGGCGCGAATTCGCGCAGGCAACGCCGCCAAGTCAAGAACTCGTGAGCGGTTCTCGGGGATACATAGGCGACAGCGTTGATGCCGTTCTTCTTCAGTTCATCCGCCGCGGCAATGTTCGCCTCTGGCCTTTCTAGCTCTCCGCTGCCGAAGAACACGGCCTTCACCTGTTTCTTGAAAGCGGTCGTGTCCTTCACTTCGGCGAGCGTGATGTTGCCGCCGCTGAACAAGCCTATGTAGGAGAACTTGTCCAGGTTGGCCATCGTGGTGCTCTTGGTCTGCATGCCGCCCATGGAGAGTCCAGCCATCGCGCGGTTCGCCGAACCGGGGAGCACGCGGTAGGTCTTCTCGATCATGGGGATCAGATCGGTGAGCATCATATCGGTGAACGCCGAACCGCTCAGCATTCCGCCGCCGGCTCCGCGTCCGGGGGCTCCAGCGCCGGGAGCCCCGGCTCCGCGACCCGCGCCAGGAGTTCCAGGTCCGCGTCCCTCACCCATGGTGCTCAAAACGCCCAATCCCGGCCCGGCCTGAGCAGGGCTATCGCTGGGATCCGGCACCAGGCCACGGGCGGCGAACATCCTCGCGCCGACGCCGGGCTTAACTGCGTTCAGATTATCCATCACGATAATCATCGGCTTGACTTTCTTGTCCGCGATCATCGCATCCATGATGTAGGGAACGCGGCCCTGCGTGAACCAGGCGGTCTCGTCCTCTCCCCAGCCGTGCTGCAGGTAGAACACCGGATACTTGGTTGACTTTCCGTCGTAATCCGGCGGCGTGTACACGAAGCAGCGACGCCACTTGTCGGTGACCGTCGAGAAATACCACTGCTCACTGACGCGGCCGTGCGGGATGCCATTTCTTGGTTGGTAGAACTCCTGGTCCGGCGCAGGAATTTCGATTCCGCTGTTCCACCAGCCGGAGCCGAAGTAGGTGCGGGTGGCCGGATCCGCAACCGTGGCGCCGTCAATGTTGATGCCGTAGTAGTGGAAACCCTCCACAGCCGGCTGCGGGGTGGTGCCGCTCCAAATGTCGTCCGGTCCCTTCGTCAGAGCCAGACTTCCGACGCGTACCGACTGCGCGTTCGGCGCGATCACGCGGTACATCACTCGGTTATCGGGAAAAATGCAGGGGTACTTCGCCTCGGGAATATTCAGCGGATTGGGCGTGCAGTTGGCCGGAGCCTGCGCCCAGCACAGCCCGGCGCCCAGCATCAAGACCAACATTAAAAAAATCAGCGTCGATTTCATGAGTTCTCCTTTTTTTGAAGAGCGCGCAACGCCCACAGGAGGCGCACACACTCACCTCCCGGGCCGAGTCGCAAACATCTGTCCCGTGTAACATATGGATAGCTGGATGTCAATTTCTTGAAAGCGCATACATTCGTTACAAGAAGTCGGTAGATTGGTCGGGGCCCGACCGACCCGGCTCCATTGCTACGCCAGCCATAATGTCCGGCTGCAAGTGGGCGAAGAGCGGATTCATCCCGCTTCCGGTAACGTCCTCCTTGTACGCCGGAAGCGCGCCGACCTTCAAGCTTAAGCAAACTCAATTTTGTACGTTACTTCCGCTTCAAGGGGTATTCTGGCTCTTACCGTCGCACCGGAACAAATAACACGCCTCAACTGAATCCGGATTCAAAGGGAATAGAATCTACAAACGCAAATATGAATTAAGAACAGGGAAAGCTATTCAATAACCGATTTCGAATCCTATCGGCAAATGTAACGCATCGAGATCGGCGCTTGACATTGAACATAATCATAATGGTTGCTCCCGTTATGCGTCTCTTTTAGAGAACACAAAAATCAAACCAGGAACAGAGTCAAAAACTCAGTTTGACACGTTTATTGTTTCGGATAGTATTTCAGCAGTGACTCGGGCATGCCGCCCTCAGTGAGTACAACTCGGTTTTTTATAAGCCAGTGCCCGTTCTGCTTGACCAGTTCCGTTCGTTCACGCCCGTACTCTGTAATTTTACCCTCTGTCGTCAACAGGTCCGATTTGATGCTGTGCCAGAGAAATGTTGCAACAGCTTTGTCACCCTGTAAATCAATCTTCATGTTTGTTAACATCATCTCGGATACACCCTTTGGCACAGCGTCTTTAGCTTTCGGCTCATTTCCCGCTCCGCTGCCAACGACCCTGCCATACATTGCCTTGATCTCCTCTATGCCGTTAGCAGCCATTCCGTTGACCTCGAGTCTGCCGTCATTAGCGAAAAAGGACACAAAATCATGCTTGCTGTCCGGCCTGAACTGAGCATAGTAATCATAGAAAAATTCCTCAATAGCGGCGCGCTCCACCAACTTCGTTAGTTCAGGCGGTGTTGTTGTCGGCACCCTGGAACAGGCCGCCAAAAGCCCAAGGGTGGCTATAATAGCAGGTAGGCCGAATTGTAATTTTATGGTGTAGCGGTTAAGATTGTTTCTCATCATTTTCGATTCTCCTTATAGTAGGTTAGGAACCGGGAGTTAGAAACCGTTGCTTCTCAAAACATCGCTATGGCTCCTTTTATCAATCTGCCGGCGCCTTTTGCTTCAGCTCTTCGAGCCAGTTGAGGACAGCGTTGATTTTGCGCGGAGATTCGGCGGCGGGCATCTTTCCCATATTTTCCACCGCTTTCATCATCAGGAACCTGCCGTCCCGGCCAATGGCCCACGCCATTGAGCCTCTTATTTCAGTAACATATTTCCCCTGGAAGAGGACTTCAGGTTTTCTTAGTTTGAAAACCGGATCTGTTTCCACCGTCACCGCCATCACGGCATCGCCGTTGTGATAGAAGAGTTCCCGCCCGTGGAACTCCTCCGGCAGAACTTTGATAGCCACTTCGCGACGGAGTTCCTGGTCTATAGCTTTATAAACCTCACCCATTCCGCCCTCGCCCAACTAGGATTTAATTTCGTAGTGGGAAAGCGTCTTGCCGATTATGAGGAATCCTCCCGTCGGTCAGCCATACAATACAATGAAAGCGTTTGAAAATTACTACTATTCTAACGGAATAGAAAAATCAGGGCAAACGGAGATTAGGACAACGGCAAAGTGCTGCATTGGGAGGGCTTTAGTCCGGGAATTCAAGCACTGTCCTATCGCAAGGAACGAGATACTGCCATGGAAGAAGCGTGAATCGGTGCAAAATGAGCGGGGCAGGCTTTACATTATGGCGTTTTCTCCTTGAACCGGACATAACCGGGGAATTACCCCGAATTTGGTGATATAATTTTTCAATTCCACGCTTATCAAAGACAAAGCAATAGCAACGAGAGTGAGAGGAAAATAGGCTCAAACAAACGTGCGATGTCGTTGATCCTATTGACAGCATTTTTATTCTGTTGTGTTCTTGAGGACCGTAAATGAAAAAAACCATCCTCTTGTTTTTCTTAGTTCCGTTTCTGCAAGGATCGCCATCGAGCGATACCCCCGAAGATGCTGCCAATCAGTTCTATTCGAGTGTTCTGGCAATTAACGAGAAGGGCTGTTTGCCGAATGAAAATGAACTGCGCCGACTCGCTCCCTTCATGAGCAGGCGGCTGACCGCTCTCCTTCGGGATGCATTGACATACAGAGAACAGTTTATAAAGGATCATCCTCCGAGGCGCACCGAGGAAGGATATCTCATCCATGATAAGCCGCCGTTTATCGACGGAGATTGTTTCTCCAGCAACGTGGAGGGAGTAACAAGGTTTACAATAGGAAAGTCACAGGAAAGCAATGGCAGATTTCGAATCGACCTGAACCTCGTCTATATCGACAAAATGAGCCCCAACAAGCCGTTCGCCTGGACCGATGCCGTTATCGCTATAAAGGAAGATGGGCGGTTTGTTATAGACGATATGGAGTTTCTTGGAGACTGGCCATACGGCAATCATGGTCTTCTAAGCAAAAGCATTGAACCCACAAAGAAAACCGGAAGGTAAATGAATGGAAAACAATCCTCTGGATTTGCTTGATTCTGTTACTTGATCACTCGCACGATAAACGGCGTTCGAGGAGATCTGATGCACACGGCAGATATCCCAAAAGCGGACTTCGTGGGAGTTATTAACAAAATCCTGGCTGATTCTCCTAGAATTTAAGATCACCTGCCCAGGTTATTATGCTTATTGTTATCCGTCATGGCGGATGTTCACGAAACATTTTATGACGAGGGCAAAGGCGTGCATAAGAAATACTGGCAAATAGCCGGGCTCACACTCCTCCATGCAGCTATTAGCTGGGGTATGTTCCTCTTTTCCTTCGCCGCTGGAATGAGCCGCTTCGATACCGGCGCAGCAGCGGGAATTGGAGAGAGGGCTATCAGTTTACTTTCTCGCCTGCTTTTTTGGCCTATCTACTACCCCTTGGTTGAGTGGGGTCCGCGGCCACTCATATGGTTTTTCGATGGGCTCCTTGGATACATACCGATCTTACTGAACAGCCTGATCTGGGGTGTTACGATCTGGTGGCTATGTTTGCGTCATAAAAAAGTCACCCTGGCCTCTGCCCCTTGAGTGTCTTCGTCAAACTCCCGCTCAATGACGTAACCCTGCCGGCGATTTGTCATTCGCAGGATAACTGCCTCGAAGCGGACTTATGGCGCGTTAGTAGTAATTCTTTACCAGGCATCAGCCGTTTCATTCTGTTTTATAATGCGCAGAGGGAATTGCGGAAGAATAAGCCATTGAATAAGAGATTATATCATTGGATGTTTGGAAGCGGCACGGCGGGTGGGATTACTGCGATAGTTTTGCTTATGCTGCTTTGGTTTGGAAACAGATCCGCTATGCATCTTTTGGTGTGTTTCGCTAAGTATCCAATCGAAATATCTGTCTGGTTGGCCGATCGCTTGTTGGGCAGCGAAGCTATCGCGCCCACGCAAGCAGAGATTATTGTATCGGATGTTTTGATTGTTCTTACATGCTTCATCCAATGGGCTCTCATCGGGACGGTTATTGGAGGAATATTCGCAAAAATACCGAAGAGAAATCGCTTTAGAAAATCTAGCGCCGAAGGATAATTTCCTCGAAGCCGACTTCGTGGGAGTCAGGCCAAAATTAACCTTTCCGGATAGCCCGTCATACGGCCATTTGGCATGGCCTTTCTCCATTCTATTTATCAGACACCGGTTCTTGTTTTAAGGAAGCAGCAATGTCTTTATCGCGCGGCGCTCGTCCATCGCGCGGTAGCCCTCTGCCACCTGATCCAGAGGCAGAGTCAAATCGAACACCCTGCCCGGATTGACCTTCCCGCTTAATACCAGTTTGATCAGATTGGGCAGGTAGCGCCGAACCGGTGCCGGGCCGCCATGCAGATGCACGTGCGTGTAGAATAGTTCCTCACCTTTCAATTCAATGCCGTGCGGCATACCGACATAGCTTGCGTATCCACCCTTGCGCGTGGAACTGATCGCCTGCCTCATCGATTGAGGTGTGCCGACGCACTCCAGTACCGAATCAGCACCGATTCCACTGGTTAGATCCATGATGCGGGCCACCCCTTCGTCCCCCCGTTCGCTAACGATATCAGTCGCTCCGAACTCACGGGCGAGCTTTTGCCGCGCCTCGTGCCGGCTCATAGCGAAAATGCGCGCGGCGCTCATTTGTCTGGCTGAGAGCACGGCAAGTAGGCCGACCGCGCCATCGCCGACTACGACGACTGTGGCGCCTGGCTTTACATTTGCCGCGTCGGCAGCAAACCATCCGGTACCGAAAACATCAGAGGTCGTTAGCAGACTCGGAACAAGCTCCGCCGAAGGCACCTCCGAGGTGGTGACGAGAGTCCCGTCGGCAAGCGGAACGCGCAGCCATGGAGCCTGGGCATCCCCGACGAACTCTTTGTGCTGGCACGACGACTGGTATCCGTATGTGCAGTTGGGACAAGTATTATCTGAGGCAAAGAACGAACCCACGACAAATTGGCCGCGCTTTGCCGACCTGACCGCGCTACCGACCTCTTCGACGATGCCGCAGTACTCATGTCCCATTGGCCTCGGTTGCGTTAACGGAGGTGTGTCGCGGTACGGCCACAAGTCCGACCCGCAAACGCAAGTTGCCGAGATCCTGATAATGGCATCGGTCGGAAGTGCGATCTTTGGCTCGCCGCGTTCTTCGAGGCGAATGTCACGCGGCCCATATAGAACGGCTCCTCGCATATTTGTTCTCCTAGCGCCTTCACATCAGCTCGCACTTGCTAATAAGCAATTTCTAGAGATATCGCTCTTGGCCATCACCCCTAGCGCCCTGCACAACTATATTTGCGGCCGCAGTGTCGATCTTATTCAAATCATCGGGAGTGAGATTGACTGTTACGGCTCCGAGGTTTTCCTCCAATCGCTCCAGCTTTCTCGTACCTGGAATTGGGACGACCCACGGTTTTTGCGCCAGCAGCCAGGCGAGCGCGATCTGAGCCGGTGCCGCCTTATTTTGCATCGCCATCTCCCGCACAACATCAACAATTGGCTGGTTTGCCCTGCGATTTTCCGTAGTGAAACGTGGAAAAACAGACCGAATATCCCGGCTATCAAACACCCTCTTGGCATCAACCGTTCCGGTAAGGAAGCCCTGACCAAGAGGGCTCCAGGGAACGAAGCCAATCCCGAGTCCCTCACATGTTGGCAGCACTTCCGCCTCTGGATCTCGAGCCCATAGGGAATATTCACTCTGGATGGCAGTGACCGGCTGTATTTTGTGGGCCCGGCGGATAGTTTGCGCACTCGCCTCGGACAAACCGAAGTGCTTGACTTTTCCTGCTACGATGAGTTCCTTTACCGCACCGGCAACATCCTCGATCGGCACGTTTGGATCTCCGCGGTGCTGATAGAAAAGATCGATCACATCGGTCTTCATGCGCTTGAGTGCGGCTTCGGCAACCTGTTTGATGTGTTCGGGGCGGCTGTTCCGGCCTCTCCGCTTTCCCGTTTCAGGATCTAGATCGTGGCCGAACTTGGTCGCGATGACAACCTGGTCACGAACACGTGCCAGGGCTTCTCCGACAAGCACTTCATTAGTGAACGGGCCATAGGATTCGGCCGTATCGAAAAATGTGACACCACGGTCCACGGCTGAACGGATCAGGGTTATCATTTCTTGCCTATCTGGGGGTGGGCCATAATTGGCACTCATGCCCATGCAGCCGAGGCCAATCGCGGAGACTTCCAAAGTTCCAAGTTTACGTTTCTGCATTTGCCCTCCTTCATATTCCATTTCAGGTTATGCTCAAAACGTCTATGAAATTAGATCGCTTTTGTTTAATACAGTCATGAGCTATATTCATGAATAATGAGAGACGAATTGAGCGATCTTGTCGTGTTTGCTGCCGTAGCCGAAGAGCGGAGCTTTACCCGAGCTGCAGCTCGGCTTGGAGTGTCTCAATCAGCCCTAAGCCACACAATTCGCGGATTGGAAAGAAGGCTCGGATTGCAACTACTGGCGCGCACAACTCGCAGCGTTGCTCCGACCGCGACGGGCAACGCCCTGCTGAAAGATTTGGGTCCAGCACTCGAACAGATCGAAAGATCGGTTGCAGCGGCCCGGAAACTTCGCGATCGTCCTGGAGGCCGCATCCGACTTGGAGTATCACGGCCCGCGGCTTATATGGTGCTGCTTCCCAAATTGCCAAGCTTTGCGAAGGCATATCCTGACGTCATTCTAGACGTCATTACGACGAATGATCCCATCGATGTGGTCGCCGAGGAATTCGATGCAGGCATTCAAATCGGAGAGTTCATACAGCGTGATATGATCGCCGTTCGGGTCAGTGAGGACGTTCGTTTTGCGATTATAGGATCGCCGGCATATTTCAAGTCGCACGAGATTCCTCAAACGCCGCGGGATCTGAATGATCATCCGTGCATTGGTATCCGCCTTATGGGCGGTGCATACCGGTGGGAATTCGGGAAAGGACGTAAACTTCAGACGGTCAATGTTCAGGGGCCAGCCGTGTTTGATGATACAAATTTGGTGATTCAAGCAGCGCTCAGCGGCGTCGGCCTCGGGCTGGCGTTTGAGGGTCAAGTCACCGAACATATTGCAACGCGTCGCTTGATTCGAGTACTCGATGATTGGTGTCCGACGTTTCCCGGCTTCTTCTTGTATTACCCAAGCCGTCGCAATCAACCTGCGTCATTGTCCGCACTAATCAATTCGCTTCGTCTGTCGTAAGAAAGCGTTTTATCGGATGTACAAGAGGAAACCTGACGATTACGGAAAATAGGATTCCCACAAGCAAGCGCGCCTCTATGCAATTTACCATTCCAGGTTCTGCAGACGTTATCGTCAGCACCTGCTTGATAAGTCGCGAAACCGGAAACTGAATTGCCCTATGAAAAATGGTCGGCAGGCGGAATTTGCATTGTGGCGCAATTTCCCACATGGCGACTTCGGGAAAGCGTTGCGGGTTTGACTTCTAGGAGATGCTGTTTCAGCGGAGGGCAAGATTAAACCGAGTCTTTCAACTCCTTCTTTAGAATGCTCTCAAACCTCGTCGCGCTTAGATAATGGTCCTCCAGCAATCGTCCATCGCGTATCAGGCTATACACACCAAAACCCGAGGGAGCTTTCTGGGCTTCTTCAGGTATCGCAAGCACCCATACGTTGAGGTCGACACCGTACTTTCCCGCCACCTGCTTGA
>DATJPG010000153.1:0-24048 GCA_035506515.1 Acidobacteriota bacterium | reverse complement strand
TATAAAACGTTAACAGTGCCGCGCCCTCGGCGCTCCGTCATTGCGATAACCTAATCCCGACCTTACGGTCGGGCCTATTCTCTGCCGGCGCTTCGCGCCTCAATGATTCCGATTTTGGGATGGCGCCGGGTTTTGAGACAGGCTCTCCGGAGTCGTCCGGCAGCTGATTTTCTTGCATGCTCCGAAAGCCCCGCCGGCGCCCGAGGGCACCGGTGCTAAGTCAGGAGATGGGACATTACATTCAGGAGGACAAAGCATGCGACAACGAGCCGGCTTTCTGACCGCAACGATACTATTGAGTGTATCCGCTTTGAGCTGCTTATTGTTCCTGGCAATTCCCGGTTGCGCAAGCGGGCAGCCGCCGAAGCTTCGTCTTTCCGAAGTGCAGGATGCTGCGCCGGTCTCCTATCGCGTGGACCTGACTCTCGATCCTTCCAAGGAGACCTTCACAGGGTTGATCGATATCAAAATCCTCGTGGTAAAGCCGGTTCAGACGCTCTGGCTCAATGCGAACAAAATCAATGTTCTCGATGCATCGGCAACCGCGGGAAGAGCCAGCGTGACGGCAAAGCCCATTCCCGGCGGCGATGATTTCCTCGGACTCGAGTTCAAATCTGCTATTGCGCCGGGACCGGCCGAGATTCACATTAAATATACGGGTCTTGTTCGTCAGGCGGATACCTCGGGCATTTTCCATCTGGAGGACAAGGGCAACCACTACATTTATACTCAATTTGAATCCACAGATGCCAGGGACGCGTTCCCGTGTTTTGACGAGCCGTCCTTCAAGACGCCGTGGCAACTGACTTTGCATGTTCCTATGCAAGATTCCGCGGTCAGCAATTCGCCGGCCGTTTCTGAAACTGCGGCGGGCGGCGTGAGGAAATATGTCTTTAAGGAAACGAAACCGCTGCCAAGCTATCTGATTGCATTCGCGGTCGGGCCATTCGAATTTGTGGATGCCGGAGTCGCCGGACAAAATCGGATTCCCGTTCGGATCGTGACCCCGAAGGGCAGGTCGGGCGAAGCCAAGTATGCAGCGGAGGTGACCGCCACCATTCTGACCCGGCTGGAGGATTATTTCGGAATACCGTATCCGTATGACAAATCCGACCAGGTCTCGGTGCCTACTGCGGGTTTCGGTGCCATGGAAAACGCCGGGATGGTGACATACAGTCAAACCATGATCCTGGCGGAGCCCGACTCCGACACCATCGGCAGGCAGCGCGACTATGCCAGTGTCAGCGCGCACGAACTGTCCCACCAGTGGTTCGGGGATCTCGTGACCATGCAGTGGTGGAACGACACCTGGTTGAATGAAGCGTTTGCCACATGGATGGAGCAGAAATTGATCGCCGGGTGGAAACCCGAGTGGAAATCGCGCATCGATGACGTGGGCTCCAAACTCGAGGCAGAGGAATCGGATAGCCTGGCCACCGCACGAATGATCCGCCAGCCGATCGAGTCAAAAGGCGATATCGGCAGCGCCTTCGACACAATCACCTATCAGAAAGGCGCCGCCGTCATCGGCATGTTTGAGAGCTGGATGGGACCGGAATTGTTTCGCGAAGGAGTGCATCGATATCTCGGCCATTATGCATACAAGAATGCAGCCGCAGCGGATTTTCTCGACGCTCTCGGAGCCGTCGTCAAGGGCGACGTCAAGGGCCCGTTTTCCGCATTTCTGAATCAGGCGGGCGTTCCGGTCGTATCCATCTTGCTCGATTGCAGTCGTAAAGAACCCGCGCTGCACCTGGAGCAGGAGCGATTCTTGCCAATCGGGTCGAAGAAGGCAGCGTCCGGAATTTGGAGCATTCCCGTTTGCGTTCGTTATGGCGTCGGGACGCGCAGCGGCAGGGAATGCATTCTCATGACGAAACCGGCAACGGATTGGCCGTTGAAGGCCGGCCAGGAATGTCCGGCGTGGGTGGAAGCCAACGACCAGGCGAAGGGGTACTATCGCGTAGACTATCGCGGTGATCTGTACGGTGCGCTGACTGCCGGGGATGTGAGCGGCCGTCTTGAGGACTCGGAGAGGGTAGATTTTATCGGCAATGCGCACGCGATGGCAAAGGCAGGGAGGCTGTCTGCAGCCCAGTCCCTGGCCTTAGTTGAGAAATTCCAAGATGATCCGGAACCGCGTGTGGTGGATCGGGCGCTGGATGTGGCCCTGTCTCCGCGCGCGCACTCGGCGGTGCCTCCGGACCTGGCCTCCAATTATCGCCGGTTCCTGCTGAAGAACTTTCAGTCGCGCGCACGCGAACTGGGATGGGTGCCCCGGCAGGGCGAGTCGGAAGACGTGCGCCTTCTCCGGCCGCGGCTTGTGCGAACCATTGCGACCTTCGGCGATGATCAGGAACTTGCAACGCAGGCACGAGAATTCACGGAGCGCTGGTTTCAGAACCACACCGCTGTAAATCCCGAGGTGCTCGGCGCGGTACTCGCAACGGCTGCATATTTTGGGGACCAGGCTCTCTTCAAGCGATTCTTCGAGGAGTTTAAAAAGACACAGGACAGGCAGGATAAAGAACGTCTTTTGCAGGCGATGACATTTTTTCGGGACAAGGCGGTCATCGAATCGGCTATGGAATCAAGCATGCGTGCGATGCAATCGCAGGAGATCAGTCTGCTGGAGGCAGTCACGCTGATATCTGGTTTGGGACAGGACGACCCGGAAACGCAGGCGCTGCCCTTCGCATTTCTCAGGGCCCATTACGACGAAATCATGAAAGGAAATCCGAACATATTCGGGACGGATTTATTGGATTTATTGCCGGGCCTGGGCAACTCATTCTGCGACGCAAAATCCCGGGACGAGCTGCAGAGTTATTTTGAGCCTCGACTGAAAGGCCATTCGGCGGGGCAGCGAACGCTGGCACAAGTCATCGAGGGAATCGATCAGTGCATCGCGATCACCACGGCGCAAAAAGAAAGCATCGCCGGATTTTTAAAAAAGTACTGATACAAGGCCTTCCCCGGCGGCCCGAGAGGTGATTCGCTTCTGTCGCGAAACTCGCAATTGAGGCGCGGAGCGCCGGCAGAGAATCACTGCTGTCCAAATTAGGATTTTCCGGGTTCAGTACCGATATCATGTAAGGCCTTCCATTTGCCAAAATCTGCGCAGCTTTCACCTGTCAGCCATCGTTAGCTTTTTGATCTGTCCATTCTCACAATGCGGACCAGGCCCGCAGGGCCGATGGAGTAGAGCCCGGGGTGGAAGAGCATGCGAAGCGGGCTCTGGAACCCCGGGTTGGGAGAGTGCAAACGGGCAGAGCTCTGCAGGAGCGGCACAGAATGTCTGCATCGGCCATGCAGGCCTCGCATGAATCGTAATGCTAATCCAGGGTTCCGGCCGCTCCGCGTCCTCTACCCGGGGCTGTACTGCAACGCGCTTTCAGCGCTGTGTGCCGCATATCGCAACCACGCTCGATTTGAGGCAACCAGGAGCCTCAGCTTATGGATGTGGGGATGAAAGGCTAGCCAATCTCGTTTTTTATTGGAGTATTTAATCTATCAAGAAATCAACAAAACCGTAGCCGATTTCCGGCTAATTTGACAGCAGTGATTTTTTGCTGCCGCTTTCCAGAGTTTCCGGTTTCCAGTTCTGGTTAAAATCAGCTCAAAAACTGGGAACTGTGAACTGGAAACTCTATTTGTGAAAGCGCAAGCAGGCTTGCGGGGCGCTTATCCTTGCTTCCGGTTCAGATCGGGCGCCGATAAGTCCGAAGGGCTGATGACGCCAACATTCATGGCAAGCAGCGCGTCTTTGATTGCCTTCGAGTGATTGCCTGTGATCACGATCTGATGGATGCCGGGAATGTTTTGTTGAAAACGGTCGACGTCCCTGATTTTCAGTTCCATATAGTTCGAACAAGTCATGCGCCGGAAACCGGCCGGCGAGGATGGCTTGTCCGTCGGCTCGTCAACCTTCGATCCCACCTGGATCCGTCCCGACCACAGCACGAAATTTTTCAGGTCCTTGGTAAACGAACCGGTCAGCACTTCTGTCCCCACGGGGAATACGACTTCCGGCACAACGCCTTGTCCCATGCCGTGGTAGTCCCGGAGTTTGTAGGGCAGCTGTGTGGCGCCGGGTCCCAGCATCTTCAACGGTGCGACACAGTGACTCAGGACCGTGCTGGACCCTTGCGGG
The DNA here is from genome assembly GCA_035506515.1 of Acidobacteriota bacterium. Lineage (GTDB taxonomy): Bacteria > Acidobacteriota > UBA6911 > UBA6911 > UBA6911 > UBA6911. Next base: position 19,895 of record DATJPG010000153.1, on the reverse strand, counting down.
CTCACCGACAATACATTGGATAAGAATGAAGGCCGACGGCTGATCTCCTGCATGAGCATCGAAGAAAGAAGCGCGCACACGTCCGCTTCGCACGCGGCCGTGAATCCTTCGTCGCGCAATCTCGAGAACGAGAGGCACGGATACGGCAGCCCCATATTCCGATTGAAGAGCAGGCCCAAGCAATCGATCGACACTGCGGACAGCCCTTCCGTCTCAATGACCGAGTGCAACAGGACATAGAGCCTACAGGCATCCAGGATCGTTTTGTCGGAAGGCTCCATGACTGCAACCGCTTCCTTTTTCCACCTTTCCGCTTCCTTCCTGGCACTCGCTTCGTCCGTGCGGTCAAAAAGCTGCTTCAGCTCTTCCATCGACCGGTACTGAACCCTGACGCCCGTTCGTTTGTAGATGAGTTCTTCATTGAGGTTATGGGCGGGGACACTCGTCGAATCGAACGGTCTGCCAAAAATGATCGCCCGCTTTCCCTCCAGGAGCCTGGGAGCCGCGGCAGCCTTCAACAGGTCCAGAGCCTGCTCCTGTGAAGTTGCGAACAGGACGTTGGCGCCGTTGGCCCGCAACATAGCCGCAAAATTCGCGTCAATCAGGATCAGATCGGGATTCTGGGCAAGAAGCACCACGGGGATGCCCGGATCGCCCATGGTGTCGGGAATTGTTCCATAGCTGAAAGCGGAGCGCGGCAAACACATCAGGACAACGTCCGCCTCTTTTTCCTTGATGGGCGTGAGAACTTCCTGCGGTTTCTGATAATTGACGGTAACCGGGTTTAAAAGGAACTCGACTTCCTTGACAGATCGTATTGAATTCATGAACGGTTCGAACGAAGCCGGGGAATCGCTCAGGAAAAGCAATTTTCTTTTCATTCCGCCCGGACCGGATTTCCGCAATGCTCCGGGATCCTGTCCGAGAAGGGTACTCCCCGTGAGAGTCGCGGCCATGCCCGCCATGGTGGTTGTCTTGATGAAATCACGTCTTCCCACATGAATCCCTTTGTCGCCGCAGTAGAGCATTCACCCTCCTCTTTTCGAAGCTGCAATTTGTGAAAGACGGCTCAGTGCGTAGCGGGCGGCTTGATGCGCATATGAATCTCGGTGCCGCCCTTCTCGAAACGGACCTCGTCCGCCAGCTGGTTGATGAGATAAATCCCCCGGCCGCCGGTCGAGAAAATGTTCCGGCCCACAACCGGACTGGGGATGGCGGCCGGATCGAATCCCGGTCCCTGGTCGCGGACGACGATGAGCATGCCGCGCGTGTGGTCGCACGCGACACAGCACTGGATTTTCTTCGATGGGTCGTGCCTGCTCCCGTGCCTGATCGCGTTGGAGAGAGCCTCGCTCAAGACGAGCTCGATCTCGAACTCGCGGCCGGCGGCGCAGCCCATGTCTTTGACCACGGCCATGATCTTGTCAACGACGGGCTCGATTGCATTGAGTGCGCCAGGCAACGTCATGTCCACTTTAACCAGAAGCTCGCTGCTGTCGAATTCGCAGCGCGTAAGAAATTCGTTCGACATTTGTGTTCTCCTCATCGCAGGGCGATGAGATGAGACTGCGGATCGATTGCGGACTGCGCGAAGCCTCCGGTCATCGACTCATCCCACTGCATGATGGTTGAAGGAGAAATCAGCCCGAAACCAGAATAGCAGGACATACAAGAACGGTTAAGCAAAAAATAGAGAAGTGAATTCTGACAGGCTTTTCAAAATTGCCGTTTCCCGGCATTCTCTGCCGGCGCTTCGCGCCTCAATGATTCCAGTTTTGGGATGACGCCGAGTTTTGAGACAGCTGCTCCAGAGCCGTCCTCACAGGTTATCCGATAACACTTTTGAAGCCGCTTTGAGCGGGATCGTGCCCGTCGACGCGCCGGATTTGGGCGTAGTGCCGCCGATGAACGCGACAGTTGTGAGAATCGCAGCGAAGCCGGCAATCACGGTCATGCGGCCGGTGGGGAGCCTTTGCGCTTCAGCAGAAGCGTGATCGAACCGATGATCGTCCCAAGGATGGTCGCCATCACGACCCAGATGAACACATTGCGCACGGGAATCAAAAGGAGGCCGGTCCAAACGCCCACGTTTTCCCCGACGTTGCCGCCGGGATATGCGAACCTGTGCGGCTTCCAGCGGAAAATGTACGCCAGCATGTAGGTGACCATGACCATCGCTCGCGTGTAGAGCGCAAATAAGACGAGATCTTTCAGCAGGCTCTTAAAAGGATGGACCGCGTTGCGCGCGCGAATCGCCAGGGCAAACAAAACAGGAAACACAAAATACAGCCATGCAACGCCGAAGAAAAAGCAAACTTTCTCGGGTGCGCCTGCCTGTTCCAGCACAATGCGAACAACGAGGATTACTGCTGCGAGAATTACCCCCCACCGTATGATCTTCGAATCGTCCGTCATTTTTTTCCTCCGGGTTTGCTTCGCCGACAGAACATTATCTGTCACGATGCCCGCGATGTGGCAATAAAAAAATCGGTATCGCGATCATCGGGCAGCGAAGAAAAAACCCAGTGTAGTACGTCATAGATCCGTTCTTGGCTGCTGGTGCCCCAGAGGTTTGCTGATAGCTGAAAGCTGTCAGCTCCAGCGCGACCTGCTCATGAGTTGGCATCTATTTGGTTGCGGCCGCCGGCCGCGCTGGGAAATCCGTGGCTTGCTTTTTGCACTTGAGACTGACCAAGATACCGGTCGCGATTCGTGATATAAAAGGGCATTACTGATTTGAGGCATAGGATGGAGCGATATCGAAAGGCGCTGAATACTGCCATTGAAACGGCCCGTTTAGCGGGCGAAATCCTGCTTGAAGAATTCCACCGTTCCGGAGGTCCGCGCGGCAGCGCGCATCACGCCGAGGCGGACGATGCAGCCGAAGACCTGATCCGCCGGCGGCTGCTGGCGATTGAGCCCTGGAATTACCTCGGCGAAGAAACGGGCGCGCATTCCGCGGATTCCGATCACCTGTGGCTGGTGGATCCGAATGACGGGACGTTTGCGTACATGAGGGGAATGCGCGGCAGCGCCGTATCGATCGCCGTCCTTCGCGGCGGGGTCCCCGTCCTGGGAGTGGTTTATGCCTACAGTTATCCCGACGACAACGGCGACCTGATCGCCTGGGCGGAAGGGTGCGGTCCGGTGACGCGCAACGGGCAGCCGGTCGATTTCAGTCTCGAAAATGCACGCCTGGACAAAAACGCAGTCGTCTTTCTATCGCAGGATGCCGACAAAGATCCAGCGGCGAATCTCGGCTGCGTCTCGCCGGCGCGCTTCAGATCGATTCCCAGCATTGCATATCGGATGGCGCTGGTTGCCGTCGGCGAAGGAGTGGCCGCAGTTTCGCTGAATGGGCCGTGCAGCTGGGACTTCGGCGCGGCACACGCCCTGATGCGGGGCGCCGGAGGCACCGTGGTCGACGAAAGCGGCGTGGAGGTTTCCTACGCTCGCGACGGGCGCAGCCAGACGCGCAACTGTTTTGGCGGAGCCGCTGGCGTGGTAAGAGAGTTGGCGGGTCGCTCCTGGGGTAAAGTGCTCAGCCGCACTTCTATGAAAGACAACTCGATGTTTGGTCTCTCCCACCTGATGCCCGGCCGCGCGATTCGCGATGTGCCGTTGCTGGCGCGCGCTCAAGGCTGTCTGCTCGGCCAGTTCGCCGGAGACGCACTGGGTTCCCAGGTCGAATTCCAGACAAGCGCGTCCATCCGGTCGCAGTTCCCGGACGGTCTGCGCGACCTCGACGATGGAGGCATGTTTGACACGATCGGCGGCCAGCCGACGGACGACTCGGAGATGGCCTTAATGCTGGCACGATGCCTGGTGCGCGAGGGAGAATTCGACGCCGGGGCGGTCATGGATGCGTACCTGTATTGGCAGAGCAGCGACCCGTTCGACCTCGGTGTGACAACCGGCGCTGCGCTGGGTGCCGCGCAGAGAGGGAACAGCCGTGAGGAGCGTCTGCGTCTCGCCGCTCAATCGGCCTATCAAGACAGTGAAGCCAATGGATCGCTGATGCGCGTCAGCCCGTTGGGAATCTTCGGCTGGGCGCGGCCGCACGACGCGGCCGCGTGGGCGTGCGAGGACAGCGACCTGACGCATCCGAACCGCGTCTGCCGCGAAGCGTGCGCCTCGTTCGTGCGGGCGATCGCCGCCGCCATTTCCGGGGCGGATGCACAGGCATGCTATCGGGCGGCTCTGCAGGAAGCGCGCCGGGGCGGAACGGCCGCGATCACTCGTGCGCTGGAAGCCGCCGCTGCCGGGCCTCCGCAGAAGATGGATGCGCATCAATCCGGTTGGGCCCTGCTCGCGCTGCAGAATGCATTTTATCGGCTGCTGCATTCGGAAACGTTTGAGGACGCATTGGTACAGACGGTCGCGTGCGGCGGCGACACCGACACGAATGCCGCGATTTGCGGCGCGCTGCTTGGCGCCGTTCACGGCCGCGATTCCGTCCCCGCGCGCTGGCGCCGGCGCATCCTCACATGCCGCCCGATGCATGAGGCCGGGGCGCTGCGGCCGCGTCCGATCGACTTCTGGCCGGTCGACGCTTACGAACTTGCCGAGCTTCTCCTCCTCGCAGGAGTGTAATTCGCGCCGCGAAAAACTACTCCTGATCTGCGATTTTTGTGGCGGTGGATTTCAGCTGCTGGCGAAGAGAGTCCGGTTTGATCACCTGGACTCCGGAGCCGAAGCTCAGGATCCATCCAACCAACTCCGGCGTTTCCGCGACCTGCAGGGTCAGCGTCAGGCGGCCTTCCTTGTCGATCGTCGCCTTCTGGCTGGGATGCCAGATGCGATCCTTCGCCCAGGCCGTGGTTGCGCGGTCAAACTGCAGTTCCACATCGATCGGCGTGCCGCCTCGCATCACGGTTAAAGCGTTCTGGACATACTCTTCCACATTGAATCCCAACGGCATCTGGCAGGGAAAACTCGTCACCGTAACGGACAGAATCCGGTCGATCGCAAACATGCGGATATCTTTTCTCGTATGGCAGTACCCGATCAAATACAGCGCGCCGCCCGCATACCATAAATGATACGGATCCACTTTGCGCCGCGATGTTTTGTCGTGCGCCGCGGCGTAATAGCGCATTTCCACCGTCCTCTTCTTCATGATGGCGCGCGCCAGCTGATCGATCTTCTCGCGATGCTCCATGTAGTTCTTGTGCGGACCGATCCCGGCGGAAAACCATCCCTGCAGATTCTGAATATACTCCCCGGCAGACGCGGGTAACGCGGCGGTCACTTTCGCCAGCGCCGAGTCGAGCGACTCCTTGATCGGCGTTCCCTCCAGGGGTTTCGCCAGGTCGCGCGTGAACACCAGGGCCATCAGTTCCGTAGCCGAGAACTGCAGCGCCGGGACCCGGTTGAAGCCTTCCACGAGTTTCCAGCGGCTCTGGCCCTCAACCTGTTCCGTGTACACCGGGAAACACACTTCCAGGGCCTGAAGATCACGACGGATCGTGCGCGTCGAGCAGGCATAATCTTCCGGCAAAGATTGCGTGAGCTCCTCGATGGTTGCTCCGCCGGGTTTTTCCAGAGTTTTCAGCAGAAGCCACTGACGAGTCACCTGGTCATTGCGCGGCATCGGATTTATCCGTCCATTGGATCGATATCGATATCCCTAGGATACTACAGATGCTGAACGTATTTCATTGCAATAAACCCGGATCCGGAAATCGGTCGCGCAGCGGGCGAATCATTTCAGCTCCGGATGCTGATTCCTATTCTGTCGGCGTCCCAGTCCACGGCGATGTAGCCGTCGCGCTCGAGCAGGTCGAGGTAGGCGATCGTCTCCGAGACGGAAAGGAATTGCTCCAGGGCACCGAATTTTCCCGTATCCAGTTTCCCGAAAATGGCAAGCGCCAGCGGATAGGGATCCTGGGTCCCGTTCCGGATCGCTCGCAGAAATAATCCTTCGCGATCCCGGATGAATTCCATGGTGAATGCGATCAGGCCCGGCACGTCGGCGATGTCCTGGCCGTGGCCTGAAAATCCGGTGGAAACACGCAGCTGTCCTATCTTGCGGATCGAGTCGATGTAATTGATCAGGCTGGGCACTCTCCGGTATTGAGCGGCCGGGTCGAGATACAGCGTTGGATTGGGCGTGATGTGTTTGATCAGCGTGTCGCCGCAAAAGAGAATGCCGGAGTCTTTCTCATAAAAACAGAGGTGGTCGGGGCAATGGCCGGGCGTGGCAATCGTCTCGAGCGAAACTCCGTCGACCTGAATGATCTCCCCGCCATTCAGCCATTCGATCGCATAGGGACTCGATTCGCGGCTGGACAGCACCATGGACGACCGGAAGGTCTCATAAGCCCTTTGCATGAGGTCTTCCGGCACCTCGCAGCGCCGGAGGAATTGAAACACATGGTCCCACGATTCCCGCCTGTGCCGCGACAGGATTGTGCTTTTTTTGTGCGCATAAATCGTTGCATGGTTTTCCTGCGAGAGGTGAAGTGCGGCGCCCGAATGGTCCATGTGATCGTGTGTCAGCAGGATTCGCCGGATTCGTTTCCAGTCCCGGCCGTGCTCCCGCAATTGGCTTTTCAATGCGTCCAGCGATTCCGGATAGTAGAGCCCGGTATCGATCAGGACAGGTTCGGTTCCGTCGATGAAATAGGTGTTGATGTTGCCTACAGGAAAAGGCGTCGGTAACTCCAGCTTCAAAATTCTATCCAGCATTTGCATCCTTCGGAGTGCGGCAGCGTGCTGCCGCTTTATTATTCGCAGATTTTCTTTGTTTCAAATGGGTACTGGCTGAAGAGGCTGAATGCCCCGATACCCCTCGCTGGGAGCGCCGGCGTCCCCGCCGGCTTGTTACCAAAATTTAAAAAATTCTCAACAAAATCAGCTCTTTGTGCCTCACCTCCTGCGGTTAAGATCTGTGCGCCGCCGAGGACGGCGGCTCTTCCAGTGGCTAACCGTTGGACGGCCTCCTACAATGCCTTGCTCCTGATTTTTTTCGCCCGGACGAATTTGTCGAGGATCTGCTGAAGGTTCGGCAGTCCCTGCTCCTCCAGGGAATACTGGACACGTGTCGAGGGTCGTCGAATTTTCAGGATCCTGCGCAGGTCAATCGGCGTGCCGATAATCACGGCGTCGCAGGGAACGCGGTTGATGGTGGTTTCGAGGTCACGAATCTGCTCCGGGCCATATCCCATCGCAGGAAGCAGGGCGCCGGTTTCGGGGTACTTTTCAAACGTTGCAGCGATGGAACGCACCGCGTACGGGCGCGGATCCACGATGTCTCTGGCGCCGAAGATTCTGGCCGCCAGGGTTCCGGCGCCATACTGCATTCCCCCGTGCGTGAGCGTGGGGCCGTCCTCGACTACCAGGACACTTTTGCCCTGGATGGCGTCGGGATCGTCGACCGTAATCGGGGACGCGGCCCGAATGATTTGCGCCTTCGGGTTGACGCGCACCACCTCTTCGTAAACGGCTTTGATGTTTTCGTCCGGGGCACTGTCCACCTTGTTGATGACGATGACATCGGCGAGCCGAACGTTGGTGGCGCCAGGATAGTATGTCCGCTCGTGTCCGGGACGCAGAGGATCCACGACGGTAACCGTGAGGTCCGGCCGGTAGAATGAAGTATCGTTATTGCCGCCGTCCCAGACGATGACGTCCGCCTCACGTTCCGCGCGGCGGAGGATGGCGGCATAATCCACGCCGGCGTAAATCACTCCGCCCTGGACGATGTGCGGCTCGTACTCTTCCATTTCTTCCACCGTGCAGCGGTACCGCCGGAGATCATCCAGGGTTGCGTACCGCTGGACGATTTGCTCCGTCAGGTTCCCGTATGGCATCGGATGCCGGACCGCGACAACGCGCAGCCCCAGGCTCCGGAGATACGAGCAGACTTTCCGGGACGTCTGGCTCTTGCCGGAACCGGTCCTGATTGCCACCACGGCCACAATCGGCACTTTTGCGGCCAGCATCGTTTCGTCGGCTCCCAGCAGAACGAATCGGGCGCCGCAGGCGTTCACCAGCGCGGCGCGCTCCATCACATACTGGTTTGAAACATCGGAATAAGAGAACACGACTTCCTGCACCTGATGCTTGGCGATCAGCCGCGGGAGTTCGTGCTCCGGGTAAATCGGAATTCCTTTCGGGTACAGCGCGCCGGCGAGCGCCGCAGGATATTTTCGCCCGTCGATGTTGGGGATCTGGGTCGCCGTGAACGCGACGACTTCATGCCGTCTGCTGCGGCGGTAGACGGTGTTGAAGTTGTGAAAATCCCTGCCTGCTGCTCCCATGATCACAACGCGTGTGCGAGACATAATGTGCTCCTGTGCGAGCCTGCCCGTGTTCGTCACGGACGATCCCCCGCTTCGTCCTGAACAATTTGTGTGCCTGCTTTTCCTTCCAGCGCATCGAGGATATGGTCGTGGTCCGTGATCACGACCATGGTTCCTCCCAGTTCGAGATATTTGATGGCTGCGGTGATCTTCGGTCCCATGCTCCCCGGCGGGAATTGCCCTTCCTGCAGGTACTGCCGGCACTGGCTGACGGTGAGATGATCCAGGGGTCTCTGCGTCGATTTTCCGAAATCCAGGTAGACGCGGTCCACATCCGTCGCGATGGCGAAGACGTCGGCATCGAGCTGGCGCGCCAGGATCGCCGAGGTATGGTCCTTGTCGACGACCGCTTCCACGCCTTTGGTGATGTCATGATCGTTGAACACGGGCACGCCGCCGCCCCCGGCCGCGATGACCACCAGCCCGCGATCGACGCAGGCTTTGATCGCGTCCAGTTCGACGATGGCAACCGGTTCCGGGGAAGGGACGACCCTGCGGAAACCGTGCGCAGGATCTTCGACAATTACCCAGTCGAGCAGGTCGCTGTAGCGCTCGGCTGCTTCCCTGTTGTACGAGGGCCCGATGGGTTTCGTCGGGCTCCGAAAAGCGCGGTCTCTCGGATCGACCAGCACCTGCGTGACCAGGGTCACGACCGGAGTTTTCAGCCCCTCGGCCTGCATCATCTGCCACATGGCATACTGCAGCACATATCCCACCTCGCCCTGCGTCGATGCGACGCAGCAATCCAACGGCAGACGGTAGGCGTGCGCCGCGGCCAATTCGGAGCGGACGAGCTGCGCTCCGACCTGCGGGCCGTTGCCGTGCGTCAGGACGACCCGGTGGCCCGCGCGGATGAGACGGACGACGGCGGCTGCGGTTTCGACGGCATTTTCGAACTGCTCCTGCGCTGTGCCCTTCTGCCCTCCGCGGATCAGAGCATTCCCACCGACAGCCACCAGGACGAGTTTGGACATAAACCTCTCCGCGGGCGCCCGGGATTGAGGCCATGCGTCGAATGCGGTGGAGTACCCGGATCCGACGGTTTTCCCCGGAACCGCTTCCTGAGTACTTTATACTCCATCCTGAAGATGCCTGGAAGCGCTGATTCCACGATCCCTTCGCTTGGATCCCATGCGGGGCCCCGGATGTCCATCGAGTCTGAATAATGGCTAATATTTCTGCAGGAAATATATTATTGTTTTCGCGGCGACCGGCAGGCATGCTAATGATGGCAGCGCGGAACCGGGAGGCAGAAGGATGAGCGGTAACGAGGCGAGGGATTTCAACGGATTCATCACGCGCGATGGAGAGATGATTTCCATCAAGGATACGGAAAGAGTGTCCGCGATCTTTCTCAAAACCGCCGATGTGCATAGCGCCATTGAGAGCCTCTGGCAGCTGACCATGGATTGCGTTGAAGCCGGCTATTTCATCGCGGCCTGCAAGTATATCGAAAAGATTCTGCCCCTGGTGGACGATCCCGGCGATAAAGCGGAGTGTCTTCTGAAGATGGGCCAGGCGCTGGAGCAATTAAAGAACTATCGTGCTGCAGCAAAAGCGTATGCGCAGGCATTTGATTTGCCGTGGGAGCAGAACACGACTTGGTATTTCCTCAATAACAACCGCGCCTACTGCCTGATCCGGATGGGACGCAGCGCGGAAGCGGAACAGTACTGCCGGGCCGCGATCCGGATCGAACCGAAGCGTCAGAATGCGCACAAGAACCTGGGAATTGTGCTGCAGAAACTCGGCCGGATCGGCGAAGCGGCGAAATCCTTCATCCGCGCCACAAAATTGCACCCGGAAGACGGGCGCGCCCTGGCGCTGCTCGATGAACTCTATTTGGGCAACAGGGAGATTTTGGATAAGCTTCCGAAATTTTCCGCTCAGCTGCTTGAATGCCACGAGCTCGTACAGCGCAAGGCCGGAGAACTCCCGATGCAATAAGAGCGTGACGCATCCGCAATACCACTCAGGAGTTGAGCATTGAACATCTTCGTCACGCAAATGATTCCGCAAACCGGCCTGGAAATCCTGCGCCGTGTTTATCCGGACTTCCGCATCAATGCCGAACAGCGAGTGCTGTCGCGCAGAGAGCTGCTCGAACAGGTGCAGGGCGCGGATGCGTTGCTGTCGCTGTTGACCGACAAAATCGACGCGGCCGTGCTCGACGCCGCCGGGCCGCAGCTGAAAATTGTGGCCAACATGGCTGTCGGCTATGACAACATCGACGTTGGGACCGCAACAGAACGCGGCATCATGGTCACGAACACGCCAGGCGTCCTGACGGATGCGACTTCGGACCACACATGGGCACTGCTGTTCGCAATTGCACGCCGCGTGCCCGAATCGGAAAACTATTTGCGCGCGGGAAAATTCAAAGGCTGGGGACCGCTGCTATTTCTCGGCGGCGCGGTCGCCGGGAGAACGCTGGGCATCGTCGGCGCGGGGCGCATCGGCTCGGCGGTTGCAATGAAATCGCGCGGTTTCAACATGCGCGTATTGTATACGTCCAGATCTCCCAAACCGCAACTGGAGGCGGAAACGGGAGCGCGCCGCGTCGAGCTGGAAGAGCTGCTGCGGGAATCCGATTTCGTATCGCTGCACGTGCCCCTGTCGCCCGATACTATCCACCTGATTCATGCCGGCTCACTGCGCATGATGAAGCCGACGGCGTATCTGATTAACACGGGACGCGGCCCGCTCGTTGACGAGGCTGCGCTGGCCGAAGCACTGAAGAACGGCGTGATCGCAGGCGCCGCGCTGGATGTTTTTGAGCAGGAGCCTGAGGTTCAGCCCGAGTTGATGAAGCTGGAGAACGTCGTGCTTACGCCGCACACGGCCAGCGCCACGGTTGAGTCCCGATCGAAGATGTCGGTCATGGCGGCGGAAAACCTCATCGCCGGCCTCGCCGGCAAAAAACCGCCCAACCTGCTAAATCCCAAACGGGGTCAGGTCTGGAAAATTTAGTTTTTGCCGGAGTTATGGGTCTAAATCAGCTGCAATAACTAAATGATCCACACCTGCCCCGCGATTGTTTATGAAACGAGTGCTTATTACTGGTGTTACATCGATTCACGGGTGGCCGATTTATCGGAAACTGCAGTCGATCTATCCGCCCGAGCGCCTTTTTGGCATTCGCCCGCCGAACATGAAGATTCCGGATCGGGAAAACGTCGCTTCGGTGTGCATGACCGACCTATCGGAACTTGCCCGAATCAGGGATGGGTTCCGGCCGACCCACGTAGTGCACGCAGCCGGCGTTTGCGATCTGGACGTCTGCGAGGCCAGGCCGCGTTATGCACACAATATCAACGTAAACGGAGCGAGAGGCATCGTTTCGGTTTTTGCAGATTCCTGTTACATCATGTACCTGAGCGCCGACCTGGTGTTTTCGGGCAACAAAGTATCTGCGCGGGGATATGCGGAAACGGACCGGCCGGACCCGGTCAGCATTGTCGGAAAAACGTTTTTGCTCGCGGAAAATGAAATCACAAAAGCGCCGCGGCATTCGATTGTCCGCCTGGGGCTTCCCATGGGCGATTCCATTCAAGGCACCAAGGGAGCCGTCGATTTTATTGAAAGCCGGCTTCGGCGTGGCCTTCCCATGTCGCTGTTTCACGACGAATACCGGAGTTGTATCGGGTGTGAAGACCTGGCCGACGGCGTTGTATCGCTGTTTGCAATGGAGGTGGAAGGACTGTTCCACATCGGCGGCCCCCACGCCGTGAGCCTGTACGAAATCGGGGAACGGATCCTGAATCGCGGCAACTATAGGCCGGAGGCCCTGAGAAAGTGGTCCCGATCGGAAGACGTGAATGGCCCCCCAAGAATCGGCAATGTCCACCTCGATTCCGGCAAGGCGGAACGCCTCCTGGGAAGACCCTTCAAGCCGTGGGAGTATTGAAAGATACCCGCATAGTTTTCAGAGTTCCCGGTTTTCAGTTTCTCAATAACTGGGAACTGGAAACCGGGAACTCTGAACTCGGAAAGATTTGCATACGAAAACTCTGCGGTATTTGCTATTTCTTATCCTCAGAGATTCTTCCTGCATACAACGGGCGGAAGTGGAAATCGTACTGCCGGCCGGCGACATAGCAGAGGACCGCGGCGATCAACAACGGGATGGCTACAAACGCCAGTAGCTTCTCCATCGGCAGCTTTGTGGCGAGAAGTTTTCCGCCGATCCACGGCCCAATTATCGCCCCGATTCTCGCCGTGGCAATGGCCGTGCCGGCGCCCCGATTTCTGCAGCGGGGCGGATACACGATCGGCGCAAGGATCGTGACGTCCATGTGTGCCGAATTGATGAAGAAACCGCTCGCGAAAAGAAGTGCCACAAAAGCCGCCGGTGCCAATCCGCCCACGAAAAAGACGCACACGGCCGCGATGACATGGAGGATCGATCCCCAACGGAAGCCGACCTTGTCATAATAAAATCCGCTCAACAGGCAGCCGGCTGCGATGAGTATGTTGCCGGTGCCGTTGATATAGCCTGCCGCGGATGCGGAAAATCCCTTGATGACCAGCAGCTGCGGAGACCAGCTCCCGATGAAAAAGACGGCGATGGAACTTATCAAATAATAGGCCCAGACGGTTGGCGTTACCCACGCAAGCCTTCCCTCGAAAAGCTCTTTGATTGACGGTCGATCCCTTTTTTCACCGGCCGACACAAACTGAGTATTCGCATCCATTGCGATTCCGGGCTGAATCCTCTGAACGATTCGAACGAGCCTCGCCTTCTGTTTTTCGTTTTTGCTGCGGGCCGAAAGCCAACGGGCCGATTCCGGCAGCCTGATTGAAACGAGAATAATCGCAAGCACGGGAGCCAGGAAACCCAGGACAAAAAGCCATCGCCAGTTAAGGTACTGCAGCATCGCACCGGCAGCGTATCCCCCGAAGACGATGCCGATCAGAAAGCCCGAATACATGATGGACACAAATTTTCCTCTCCCCTTCAACGGAGAGTATTCGCTCGTCAGCGTAATCGCGCAGGGAACCGCGCCCCCGATGCCGAAGCCGGTGAATATGCGGATGGGAATCAGGCTCTGGATGGAATGCGAAAAATAGGCCAGCAGCGTGCCGACGCTGAAAATGCACGAAGCAAGGATGAGCGTCTTTTTTCTTCCGATCCGGTCCGAGAGCGTACCGAAAACGATGGCGCCGAACAAATATCCAAAAAACGCCGAGGAGAACACCCAGCCAAACCGATCGGTGCCGATGTTCCATTCCTTCATGATGACGGGCGCGGCCTGACTGATGATCGTATAGTCGTACCCGTCCATGATCATGATCAGGCCACAGAGGAGAATGACGCCGATTGAAACGCTGTTCAGTTTGGAGTCGTCAATCATCTGCCCGACGTCGATTACGGATCGCGTATTGCCGGCCGCGCTATTCTCGCTCATCAATCCCTCCTGGACTCTCAACTCCCTGGAAGCGTCTCGCCTGGTTTCTGTCGCGAAACACCTAATCCAGCCCCGAAAGGGGCGGCAGAAAATAGCCCTGGGCGTGAGCCCGGGGTAAAGATTGCGAAATTAGAAAGCCCTGGGCGACACTAAAGCCAATTCGCAGAATAAATTGTGCCGCCCCTTTGCGAGTTTAGCGTTTCCAGTTCAAAGTTCCCAGTTATTGAGAAACCGGGAACCGGGAACTCTGAAAGCGGCAGCAAGCTGCTGCACTTCGATGGCGCTCCCAGCCAAAACCCTTAATGCGTGCCCGTCAGGATGGCGCCCTGTGCAACCAGGATGCGCTGGAGTTCGCTGACGTCGGATTCCAGCATCCTGGGCGTAATCGCGTGCTTCGCGCATAAAGCGGCCGCAACTCCGGCCGCCTGCCCGGTGACCATCGTTTGCATCAGGAACCGCTGGTATGCCTCGCGGTAAGCGGAGACGGCTTTGCCTGCCACGAGAAAGTTTTCGATGTCCCTGGGAACGAGGCACCGGTATGGGATGTCGTGCGATCCGCCGGTCTTGGGGACATCGGGAGGCTTCATCGTTTCGAGCGTGCCCGGACCCACCACGTGAACGGCGCCGGCAGGGAAAGCGCTCTTGCCGATTACGTCAGGGAATTTCCGTTCCTCGATGACGTCCTCGCCCGTGAGAACGTAATCTCCCATGATGCGCCGGCCTTCACGGATGCGCATTTCGGGGCAGACGCGGGTGATATAAGCCTTTTGAAAGCCCGGCAGGTATTTCTTCACGAATTTCCATGCGATCACGATTTGACGTCGACACTCGATCTCGCCGAATGTCAGATCGTCGACATCGGTCGCATCGCAATTTCCTACCTGTGAGGAATGCTGGAAGTGCGCCTGGATGACGCCGCCTTCACGCGGAATCAGGAAAAACCCGACGCCGCTGTACCCGTGCCATTCGCCGGTCTCGAGCCCTTTCATTTTCAGGCTCCGGTATCCCATCACCTCGCCGAACTCCTCGACGGAGTCGACCTTGCGGATGCGGGCGACCAGCTGGTCGTAAGTCCACTTGTGCTGTGTGTTTTCCTGGAAGCGTTCAAACTCGAATTCCTGGGGATTGGCCTTGATGTAATCGAGGACCTGCTTCCAGTCCACGCCGTCTGCCGTGAAAGAGAGAGAGTGAGGCTCCATTTTGTCCCGGGGCAGGATTTCGTAGGGCGCGCCGGCCCGCGCTGCGACTTCGCCTTCGCCCGTGCAATCGATGATCACCTTGCCCAAGATCGTCTGTCTTCCGGAAACATTTTCAACGATGACACCTTTGACCGTGTTGCCTTCCTTGACCACGTCGACGGCGAGAGAGTGCAGGAGCAGGTTCACGTTGTTTTCCTGCATCATCTCGAACATCAGGAGGCCCCACCAGTCCGGATCCACGTAGGCGAAGGTATACCAGCCGCGGAAGTCCGGCTCCATGTGAGGAAGCGCGTGGCCTTCTTTAAGGAGGCGTTCATGCGTTTCGGTAATAATTCCACCGATAATGCGTTCGTGCCGTTCGTTGTAGAGGTTGGCGTAGGCAAATCCCGGAGGGCCGGACACGTTCATCTGACCGCCCAGAGCGCCGACTCTTTCTATGAGGAGAGTGTTCGCCCCTGTCCGTGCGGCGGCAATCGCCGCTGCGACTCCGGAAGTCCCGCCGCCAACCACCACGACATCGTATGACCCTTTGATCTGCATAATTCCCTCCTGATCCACTCGCTTGCATGCTCCAACAGATGCCCGGCCATTCTATTGCATCCGACGCAAAAGATCTTCAAAACAAATCACCGATTGGGCAATAAATGGCGGCAACGGATACATTCAGGGAACTTCCGGTGGGTGTTTTGAGTATCTAGGTCATAAGTAAATGTGTATCCGGGTTTGATTTCTCTGTGAACGAATTTGTTTCATTTGGCTTATGATATGAGGATCGCAGGATCGGCTGGCGCTGCATTACACCAAACAAGAAGGCGTAACACAAAGGGGCGGAACTATGAGCATTCACTATCTCGGACCGTTGTCGCGAGGGATCTCGCGAACCAAGCAGGCGCTTTTTAAACCCATAGATGTGAAGAAATGGTTCGTTGTCGGGTTTGCTGCCTTCCTTGCTTCACTCGCCGACGTGGGTCTCTCCGGCGGCGTGCCAAACACGAACATAGGGAAAAGATCAAAGATCGATCTGGAGGAGATATTCTCCTTCCCCCAGAGAGCCTGGGAATGGCTTGGAAATCATCCCGGGTGGGTCGTGGTGATCCTCTTCGCCCTGTTTTTCTTCTTCGTACTCATGATCGTCCTCACCT
Source organism: Acidobacteriota bacterium (assembly GCA_035506515.1). Taxonomy (GTDB): domain Bacteria; phylum Acidobacteriota; class UBA6911; order UBA6911; family UBA6911; genus UBA6911. The sequence continues at coordinate 3,840 of DATJPG010000153.1, read as the reverse complement.
GGCTGGGTGCCCGGGGGAAGTTCATATTCCTGGACAATGTAGTTCACGACCAGGCGCGAATTGTGGCGCCGTGGTACGAGTACAGGAAGGAAGGGAATTCCTTTTTCTGGTGGAACCTGCTGTGGGCTTTCATTACTTCCGCGATTACCTTGGGCTATGTCCTATTCTGCTTTGTCTATCTTCATGCCATATACGAAAACACCGGAAACAGCCAGGCGTTGATCCTGCCGGCCATCCTGGCGGGCCTGGGGCTCGTTGCGATTTCGATTGTCAGCGTTTTCCTTTTCGTTCTGTTCCGTGATTTTGTCGCTCAGATCATGTACCGGGACCGCATCAACGGATGGGAGGCGATCCAAAGATTCCTGCCGCTGTTCTTTTCCCGATTCCTGCACTTTGTCGGCTATGCCATATTCCGTTTTGTGTTGTCGGTGCTCATCGTGATCGCAATCATCATTTGCGGATGCTGCACCTGTTGCATCGGATTTCTGATCCTGGCGATTCCTTATATCAATGCGGTCATCCTGCTGCCGATTTCGTATGCGATGCGTGCATTTGCGGTTGAGTTCTTCGAGCAGTTCGGCCCGGAGTTCGAAGTGTTCCCGAAACCGGACGCCGGTTCTCCACTCTCCTAACGGCGAATCGGTACCTGGTTATACTGTCCCCTTACTGTTTCACTGATTGGGGACAGTATAACCAGATACGTTTGTTCATTTTTCCGGATGAATGCAGGTAATACCGTGCTTGGTGCGATCATTGGAGATATCATAGGCTCGGTCCACGAAGGGATCGGAACCAAAACCAAGGACTTTCCTCTATTTGTCTCGCAATCAAATTTCACCGACGATTCGGTCCTTACTGTTGCCGTGGCCGATTGGCTTCTAACCGGGCAGGACTTGAGCGGCCTTCTTCATGATTATTATCGCGCATACCCTGGTCGCGGCTATGGCGGCATGTTTCGTGAATGGGCGGAGAGAAAGCGGCGGACGCCGTACAACAGCTTTGGCAACGGCTCGGCGATGCGTGTCAGCCCCGTTGGATTCGCTTTCGAAACGATCGATGACGTACTCCTCTGGGCAGAACGGAGTTCAGCGGTTACCCACAACCATCCGGAGGGCATTCGAGGGGCGCAGGCTGCCGGCGCAGCCATTTATTATGCACGTCGGATAAAAGACAGAGATCAAATTAAAGAGCTTTTGGAATCACAATTTGGCTATAACCTCAGCACATCGCTTGACCAGATCCGTCCCGCATATTGCTTTGACGGAACCTGTCAGGGAACAGTGCCACAGGCGATCATTGCGTTTCTTGAGTCAACGAGCTATGAGGACGCCATTCGAAATGCGATCTCTCTGGGTGGAGATGCCGATACTCTTGCCTGCATAGCAGGAGGGATTGCCGAAGCTTATTATGGGGACATCCCGCAAGATATTGCCGTAGACGCGAAACAGTTGCTTGATCCAAAATTGACGGCTGTGATTCATCGTTTTCGGGGCAGGTTTGGCCTTGCGACAATCAATCCGACAGTATTCGATATAAGTCCTTTATTATGATGGTGCCGAAGGAGGGGGTCGAACCCTCATGCCCGCAAGGGGCGCAGGATTTTGAGTCCTGTGCGTCTGCCAATTCCGCCACTTCGGCCTTTTGAAGTGCCACACTATGATGCGGTCGCACATAGTAGCCCAACCGCTCCCTCCGAGTCAACCGCGCCGGCTTCTTTTGCGCAACTGCCGCGTTTCTGGTATACTGTTAGATTCTCGGAGGCTTTATGGATTTCCGCATCGGTGAAAAAGTCGTCTATCCCAATCATGGAGTCGGCATCATTGAGGAGGTTAGCAGCCGCTCCGTCAATGGTATTCCTGAAGAATTTTATATGCTCCGGATTCACTCCAATTCATCCGTCGTCATGATCCCCACCGCCAACGTCAAAAGCGTCGGGTTGCGGCGCATCATCAAAAAAGCCGACGTCGACGGGCTCTTCAGGCTCCTCCAGGAGGATTTCTTCGAGCCGGAGGCGGACTGGAAGGGCCGCTATAAAGACCACTCCGAAAAAATGCGCACCGGTTCTATCTTCCAGGTGGCCGAAGTTTTAAAGAACCTCGTTTACCTCAGCTATAGGAAAAGCCTTTCTTTCCGCGAAAAACGAATGCTGGATCGCGCCAAACAGCTCATCATCAGTGAAGTGGCGACCGTCCGCGGATTGAACGAGAAGTCCGTCGAAGATCAAATTGACCGTTTGCTCTCCGAGGCCTATTCACGCTCGGTGAAAACAACCGCGTAGCCTTGTCTCCGTTCCTGTTATATATCGTTCTTCTCATCTTTTTCATGATGCTGGCGGTGTATTTTTCCGCCGCCGAAACCGCATTCATGGCCGTAAACCGCCTGCGGCTCAAATACCAGGCGGAAGCCGGTGATAAAAAAGCGGCGGCCATCAAGGAGATTCTCTCGAATTCCGACCGTCTGCTCGGGGTTATCCTCTTTGGGGTCACGGTGGCGGAAATCGCCGCATCCGGCATCGTTACCTACGTGATCACATCCCGAACAACGTCGGATCATTCGCAAGTCGTCAGCCTCATCGCTTCCATCATTTTTTCTGTCGTCATCCTCATCTTTTGCGAACTGACGCCCAAAATCATCGCCGCGGCCTATCCCGACCAGATGTCCCGGCTGCTCCTGCAGCCAATCCGCATCACAATCCGGACCCTGTTCCCGCTGGCCAGGTCCGCATCCTGGATCGCAAACCACGTCGTCGCTCTTTTAGGATTGGATCCACGCGTCAGCCCGTTCACCCATGGTCCGAGTGAAGACGAGATCAAGGCTATGATTGCCGGGTCCAGCGAAGCGAGCGTGCCATCCGAAAAAAAGGAGATGCTGCACAATATCTTCGAAATCGGGGCAATCCACGTCCGCGAAGTGATGATCCCGCGCGTTGAAGTGACGGCCATCGAGATTAACGACGATATCCCGAGTGTCCTGGACCTCGTCAAGAAGACAAACTATTCCCGCTTTCCTGTTTACCGGGATAATTTCGAAAATCCCGTTGGCATCCTCAACGTGAAAGACCTCCTGCAGTATGTCCAGAAAACCGGGGACATCCATCTCCAGGCGCTCTTGCGTCCTGTCCAGTTCGTGCCGAACAGCGCACCCGTCGATTTTGTTCTGCGCCAGATGCAATCCATGCATTTGCACATGGCCATCGTCGTGGATGAGTTCGGCGGCGTGGAGGGCATTGTCACCCTGGAAGATCTTATCGAGGAAATCGTGGGAGAAATTCGCGACGAGCACGACACGGAAATCGAGGATATCCGCGAGCTAAGCCCGAGCCTGTATGCCGTTGCGGGGAAGCTGCCCGTAAAGGATTTCAACCGGTTCTTCGATGAAAAAATCCCGGAAGCGCCGGAATACACCACTCTCGCGGGCTTTATCGAGGCCTTGACCGGCCGGCTGCTCCTGGAAGGGGAAACCGTTCAGTATCAGAGCCTCACATTCACGATGGAAAAAATCGAGCGATTCAAGATCGTCTCGATCCGCGTCCGCACCAAGCCAGTAGCCAGTAACGGTTGAAGGGATAGTGGAATTGGCTATACGGCAACGCGCTTTCGGCGCTCGACTGCCTATTACCGACTACCAGCTGCTTTGAAAGCCTCGCCTGACTTGACCGGCTTTGGGGGAAAATCTCGGTGTCAATTCACAAAATGCTGATAAATGCCGGGCCAGATCGGAGTATCCGGTGAAAAATGTGGATACTAATTCGGTCAAATCAGGTTCTATGAATAAATGGCGTTGATTAGTTTATTGTATTTTGAACCGCGAAGACCGCGAAGACCGCAAAGAACAAAATTT
>DATJPG010000152.1:0-10667 GCA_035506515.1 Acidobacteriota bacterium | reverse complement strand
AAGTCATCAAGTCCGCCGATCTGATCCTGCTGGAGCAGCCTTCGGAATATGAATACTGGAAGGCATTCATCGGCAGCAAAGAGGTGTTTTATTGCCCCCACGGCGCACGCGTGGGCCTCGGCCTGGATCCCAAGACGGTCGTGGATCCTGACATCCGGGCGATCGTGGAGCAGAATGCCAAACACCGGCAGACCGCGGTAGACAGGATCAAAAAGGAAGTCGAGGCAGGAAAAATCGTGGCGGCCCTGGAAGGCGGCGATCCGATGATTTACGGCACGACGTTTTACCTGGAGATGCTGCCGAAAGATTTCCCCTCAGAGATCGTTCCCGGCGTCGGCGCCTTTAATGCCGTAAGCGCGGCCGTGAAGATGAGCCCCGTGTTCGGCTATGACACCGACTCGGTCATTATCACCATGGACGATTTCCAGGGACGCAAGGACGTCAACGAAAAGCTGATGGAAACGCAGACGAGCATGATCTTTTACACGATGGGCATGAACTATCCGCGCCTCTTCGAACAGCTGAACAGGCACTATCCTGCAAACACCCCGGTTGCGGTAGTGTCGTATGCGGGAGAACGGGGCAAGCAACAGATCGTGCGCAGTACGGTCGGGCGCTTTCTGAAAGACGTGGATTACAAAAAGCTGCCCGCCGACGCTCACACCGTTCTGGTAGGCAAATTCCTCGAGGTCGGGCAGGCCCGCGTCGATGCGCTAATGGGCGCCAAGAAGCAGATCGAAAGAGTCCACGGAGCGACGCCGACCGCCAAATAAGACAACAACGACATATGAAACTCCAAAAAACATCTGCCATTGCAATTGGGACGATGCTTTTTTGCGTAGCATTGCTGCAGTGGGACAATTTTGCTGCGGATAGGGATGGAGGATTCGTAACCTATCCCGGCGTTTCGGGGACGTCCGGGCCGGTTCTCTTCAGTCACAAGGCGCATGGTTCGCGCGGTGCCGGGTACGCCTGTGAAAAGTGCCACACGTCCGCATCCGCCGAAGCGCTGAAAGTCACCATGGATGAGATCCGTCAGGGACGGGCTTGCGGGTCCTGTCACGACGGAAAAACCATGGCACCCCGAAGCCAGAGGGCCGCCGCAGCGGTTCAGGACTGCGCCTCATGCCACATGCCGGCCGCCGACATCCTCCTCACACTGAATCGAATGGATCCGGTTTCCTTCTCCCACCTTAGGCACCTCGCGGTGGATCCGGACAAAAAGATAATGAAGCCCGCGGGATTCTCCTGCGGCGATTGTCATCCGGCGCCGTTCGAGCGGGTATCGAAAGGGCCGGTGGGAATGAAGGTCCCGCACGAAAGCGGCGGGTGCGCGCAATGTCACAATGGGAAAAAACGGATGGACGAAATGCCTGTGGCCTTTGCCGCAACCACCCGCTGTCTGACCTGCCACAAACCTCCGGCGATCCCGGCCGGCGAAGCGCAAAAATAGGTGATCGATTTGACAGCCATACAAATTTTCTCTGTCGCCTGAATCGGCGTTGTTGGGAAAGCTTTGCGGCAAGGCGTGCCGGCGATTCAGCGGGTCCGATAATAGTTCGCCTTTTCATGGCAGGGCTTGCAGAAGGCCTGTCCTGAAACCTTGATTTCACGGCCATCCAGAACCGTTTCCCCGCAGTGCCCGCACCGGCTCCAGCGAATGGGTTTGCCGGGCATATCCTCCGGTCGCAGCGGCACCTCTACTTCCGTAATCGAAAACAGATCTTCGTCCGGCGCAGTTGCGAAATCAGGCAGAGGATCGACGCCGGACGCGTTCTTGCTCTCCTTTCTGGCCACGCGCACGGCTCTCCCGGTCCCCAGAAGAATGAAGGTAGCCGCCATTTTGCCGTAATCGCGGATTTTCATCGTGCGCTTGCCGGGACGGCATCCGGTCAACGCCATGATGGCATCTGTGGCGCAGCGATCGATCTCGACGAAAACCATTAGCTTATGCCTGTCCGGGCCCAGTGGATCCGTGATGCCCAGCCTGCGCAAGCCGCACATCGTCATGCGAGTGCCGCTCTGGATGCCTGCACAGACATCTCCGTGATACCTGCCTGCTTCCGCCAGCAGCATTTCATAATTGCTGAAATCCAGTGATCCCATGAGCCTTTCCTTTTATGATTCAAAAAGAAATACAAACAGCCATGCCATTGAATCTTAGGATTCAATGACATGGCTACAAGGAGCCGGGCAAAGAGTGGAATTACCCGACAGATCAAAATGAGACTTTCATTGCAAACTGGACGACTCGAGGGTCGCCGGCCGAGTTAATGGATCCGAATCCGGCATTGCCCAGCACGACGGCAGGAGCACCCAACGGCGGCGTGTTGGTGAAATTGAAGAACTCGGCGCGAAACTGCATATTCACACTTTCCCGCAGTCTCGTATCTTTGATCAATGCCAGATCCATATCGCGATATCCGGGCCCGCGCACGGGATTTCTTGAGCTGCTGCCTATGGTAAACTGCGGCGCAGTCTGAAATGCGGCGGTATTAAACCACATCGCGGTTGTGGGATGGGCTAGGACCGGATCGGCCACTCTATTCGGCCGCTGAATGCCGAATCCGGCAAAGGCGTTATAGTTGGTCGCCTGGGTTACCGCCAGAGGCAATCCCGACTGGATTTGGACTATGGAATTGACTTGCCAACCACCCACTAGTTTTCCGATCAGCCCTGCAGTGCCGAGAGAGTGCCCTGGTCCAAACGGCAGATCATAGGTTACGCTTCCCGTGAAGACATTCGGCATATCGCCTGAAGAAACATCTCTCTCGAGTTTCCGGTTGTAGCTGTCCGCGACTGGATAGTTGGCAATCGGCCCGGTGTAAATTGTATTGCTGAATACGGAGGAAGCGTCATCAAGCAGTTTCGATCGTGTGTAACTGATCAGGAACGCGACTCCTTTGGATGCACGCCGCTCGATTTTGGCTTGCATCGAGTCGTAATGGGAGTTGCCCACATTATTTCTGAAATAGGCAACGGTGGTGAACTCAGGATACGGCTTCAGCAGCTGTGCCGTCGAAATAGTCGGATTCCCCAGCGACGATTGTCTCGGGATAATTCCAAAATACGGGTTCGGCACGTTCACCAGCAGCGGAGCTCCCTGTGCCAGTTGGTCGACAGTGAGCTGATTGATATTGGTGTCCGGAATGCCAAGATGCGTGATCTTGTTCCCCGCATAGGATATTTCAACAACGAGGCTATTCGTGATTTCACGCTCAATCGTCAGGTTCCACTGCTGCATGTATCCCGAACCCAAATGACGGTCAACCGTGAACACACCCTGTCCCAGACCGGCATTGGCTGTAAAATTGGGCGGTGGAACACTGGGCCCATGAGACAGCACGAAAGCAGGTGTAATGCTGTTCAATGTCCGGTTTGACGCAGTCTGGATAAATGGGAATTGCGGATTGATGAATGGGGTGGTGATGCCGGCCATTTCAATCCATACCAGCGCGTACCCGGACCTCACAACCGTCTTATCATTAACGCGATAGGCGAGTCCCAGCCGCGGGCCAAAGTCTCCTTTGTGAAGCTCACGACCCGATCTGGGAAATCCATACCAGCCGAGATAATCCAGTTTCTGGGTGGCCAGATTAAATACGGCTCCCTGATTGTTCACTTCCGTCGAGGGGAAATTCAGCGTGTAGCGCAAGCCGGCGTTAACCGTAAGGTTGCGGGTAGCCTTCCAGTCGTCCTGAATAAAGTACTCCTGGATTTGGGCCCTGGGCCGGATGACCTTTTTTTGCAGATCGATCGAGAAAGTATTCACCTGGCCAAGAAGAAAGCTGGCCAGCGCGTTTCCGGTGCCGGATGTACCGGGGAGGTCGGTAAAGAGAGTGCTGAAATTGAACACTCCCGTGGGCTGAGGCGGCTGGATAATGTCCAGCCGTTCCCAGCGATAGTCCAGTCCCGCCTTTATCGTGTGTCTTCCGCGCAGAAAAGAAACGCTATCCACTATTTCGGTCACATCCGTTCGGGAGGTCAATGAAGCATTGGAAGGGGATCCCAACTGTTGAATCCCATTGATCGTGAATGTGGGCAGCATGTTCGAGAATGCGGCGTTGCTGGGTATGCCCGGGAGTGAAATAGCCTGGGAGGGCGGAGAGTCAAGCATGGTTCCCGTTTGACCGACAGCACGCCTTGTATATCCCACCCTGAGTTCGTTTGCGGTCGTGTCGCTGAAAGAATGCACGTAGCCGGTGGCAACGGATTGCCCCAGCGTGCTATTGTCTCCGATAAAACCAGATGTGAGATTGCCGCTGCCTTCGGGAAGAGGCGTCACTGGGCTCGACCGTTCACTCGCATAGGAGTATCGTCCGAAAACATGATCCCTGGTTGAGAAATGCTGGTCGACCCGAACATCGAATTGATCCAGGTTGTCCGGTTCATTGGCACTTCTCCTGTAGTTGTTTGCCGTTCCCGTCAAACCCGGAGTTGGTTCAGGGAAGCGATTCAGCAAATCAAGTGCCACCGGATCCATGGAAGTCAGCGGTATCGTATTGTTGGCAAATGCGGTACGAGTGTAACCGCCCCCCGGCTTTGGCGTAGTGGTCGAGGGATCGTAGATTTTTGGCACAACTCCGCTGATCGGCTCGGTGAAAATGCCCTGGCGTTGCAACAGCGTCGGCACAGTCGAAATTCGCACGCGGTTAATCAGCTGCCGTGTGCCCTGGTAATCGACAAAAAAGAACGTCTTGTCCTTATAGATGGGACCGCCCAGAACACCTCCAAACTGATTCCTTCGAAACTCGGGCTTTTTCGGGTTATCTGGCGTTGCCGGGGCAAAGAGGTTTCGCGCATTCAGAGCTTCATTCCTGAGAAACTCGTATAAAGAACCGTGCAGTTGGTTTGTCCCTGATTTTGTGGTCAGGTTTATCACGCCGCCATTGAATCGTCCGAACTCGGCCGGGGGACTGTTGACTTCCACCTTAAATTCCTGAATGGCATCAATGATTGGGTAGAAAGCCACCTGGCCGGGTTCAGGCTGAAGGACCGAAATTCCGTCATATAAATACTCGTTGGTTCTTGGACGACCTCCGTTAATGCGCGGCGTCGTGCCACCGGGCGGATTGGCAACTCCGGCGGCCAAACCCATCAGGCCCAAGAAATTTCTGCCGTTGAGCGGCAGTTCGATGATGTCTCTGTTGCTGACAACCTGGCCGAGGCTTCCGGATTCGCTTCTCAGCAGAGGCGCGTCTGAATTTACTGTGACGCTTTCGCTAATATTTCCGACGGTCAAGCCGGCGTCAACGCGGAGTTTCTCCCCGGTGGCCAGCTGTATTCCTTCCTGAATAAATCGCTTGAAGCCACTGACCTCTACAGTCAAATTATAGGAACCGGGCAACAGATTCAGGATCGTATAGAACCCCTCTTTATCTGTCGTTCCCAACGATTCCTGATTGGTTCGGCTTTCAACCACCTTAACCTGAACATTTGGAATGACCGAGCCTGAAGGGTCATGCACCTCTCCGCTGATGCTTCCTCTGGCCGCCTGGGAATAGGCAGATTGGATCGGGACGAGGGCCATCAATCCGATCGCAATAATGACCGCAGCCATAGAACGCAGGATTCGTAAATATTTCATGCAACGCACTCCTTCATAACTTATCGCGTATATAAATGCAGGCGCCGGTTTTTTGATGGACACTTTGCGACCGCCCTGCCGGCGGTGCGCCTGGAGGCCGGCGCCTGCACGTAAACGACATTGAGTAACGTTATATATACACGACATTGTTATCTTTTCGCAACACTTTTTATGATGGCACTCAACAATTCATTATTCGTATTCCCGCGCATCGCATGTGTGATACCTTTTTGCAATGGCAATAGACCTGTATGAGGAAATCGTTGAGCTTCGCGCAAAGGGGCTTCGCGCCGCCCTGGCCACAATCATCGTCAGCAAGGGAGCTACTCCACGCAAGGACTCGGCAAAAATGCTGGTCTATGCCGACGGCCGTCAATCGGGCTCCATCGGCGGAGGTTTCACCGAAGCGGAGGTTTGCCGCGAAGCCCTGGTTGCCCTGAGAACCGGGAGACCGAAGCTGCTGAGCTTCGACCTGACCGGCGTCGATCACGAAGAAAGCGCGCTTGTCTGCGGAGGTTTCATGCAGGTTTATGTAGAACCGGTGATCCCGGATCCAACACTCTTCATATTGGGCGCCGGTTTTGTCAGCAGGGCCGTCGCCGAAGCCGTCAAGCCCGTCGGATTTAAAATCGCCGTCGTCGACGACCGGATGGATTTTGCGAATGCCGATAAGTTTCCGATGGCGGACAGCTTTTATGTCGACCGTTGGGAAGAGGTGTTAAAGAAACTGCCGGTCAACGATTCTTCGTACCTCTTCATCGCCACACGCGGGCATTCATTGGACCTGTTGTGTCTGCGATTCGCGCTTCAGTCTCCTGCCCGCTATATCGGCATGCTGGGAAGCTTGAGCAAAAACCGGTCTCTTTTCGAACTGCTCGAAAAGGAAGGCGTGGATCCGGCGCAATTCAAGCGCGTCTGTGTGCCGGTGGGAATTGACATTGCGGCGGAAACGGCCGAGGAAATTGCGGCAAGCATGGCCGCGGAACTCATCGCCGTTCGCAAAAACCTGGATATCCAGTCCATCAGAGACGCGCTGCGAAAGATCCGAAACTCAGGTCCTCTCTAGCCAGGACCCGGCGATGGCGTGATATCTGCGTAATGGCCGAAAGGGATGCCGGCATCACGCCCTATGATTCGGTGTTTTCAGTCGAGAGCCCTCTGTTCCAGTAACAGCTGAAAAACTTCAATCATCGCATTGAAGGCCTTGATCCCGGCATAGTCTGCCGGCTCATCAGCCCGCTTTTTCCTGTTCATAAGTTTTCCAAAATAATGGGATCCGAATACCTGAGATGCTGCTTACATCCACGGAAACAAAGGGGAGGCTAAAATTGCCTATCTTATCTGCCGTTTTTGATCCCAGGCTCCATCATCTTTACTTGAAGCGATGGATTACGCCCAGGCATCCCTGGTTATACAGATTGCGGGCAAAGCACTCCAGGCAGATATCCGCTCCGAAAATCACGTGGACAAACATGCTGTGATTTCCCACCGCGATGCTCTTTCCCGGGAATTCACTGACCAGCGCATCCCGGGGAATATCCAGAAAATATCCGGAGAACGGATAGTCGCGCTTTGCATCCAGTTCATCCTGATACAGATATCCGCTCGGATAGGCAAAAACCTGGTGAGTGCCGGTCGACATTGTCAGGTATTGAGCGTCCGCCGGCTCATAGTAATACCATCCGACGCTGTTATCGCAAGGAGTGTGGGGCATCGGGAAATCCCGCATCCCCACCCCTTCGACGATGATTAGCGCAATCTTTTTGCGGCCGAGATTTGCATGGATCAACGATCGTATCCCGGTAATCGTCGCGGCTTTTCCCAATGACGTCGCAAGCGGAATCTCGAAGTTCGCCCCGGGGACGCGCAAGGCTTTGCGCATCGGGGTCCCCGTAGTGACAAAGCCCCATCCTGCACGGGCTACCAGGAGATACTCCGGAATGCGATCTGCTTGATAGGAGGCCCCCGGAAACAGGTCGATCCATTCCTCCCGCCTGACGATTTTTTCAATTGCAGGATGCGACGCCACGCGGTCAAGGTCGCGCGAACTGGCCCCATGCAGACCCACATAGCGGGCAGACCAGTGGCTGGAAATCGCGATCCCGTCCATCTTCCCCAGGTCGATTTCGCCTGACAGCGGCACCAGATCCCCGGAGCCCACAATGACCGGCGCAAACCTGGATTTTTCCGTAAAGCGCTCCACCTCCTCGAATACGTTCTCGATCATCGCTTTGCGCTGCTCCTCCGACATTGGAGTGTAGCGGCCGGCAAAATATTGATGGGAATAAAACACGCAGGCAAATTCAGGTTCGTACGCATCGATCAGGTCCAGCGCAGTATCGGTCACCCAGCGGTTACTCAGGATATCCACATCCCCCGGATAGGGATGCCGCTTGAGGATGTCCCGCAACATCAACGTCCGTGGATTTTCGTCTTGGACCTTTTTCCCCGTGCGCAGGTCCAGCAGGTTTTGCCACTCTCTCGCATCCACAATTGCAAGGCTCATGCAGACACTCTTCTTTCTTTGAGCGGTGGGACATATTGGCCGTGAATTTTTATCTCATATCCGCATCGGGGACACTGATTGCCAAGGCAACGGAAATCATCCAATTTGTCGCCGCCGCATCCGAGGCTCAAGCGTTCTATCACTTCCATTCCGCATTGCGGGCAGGCGGTATTGACCCACTCAGAACCGACAAAATTATGGAAATAGACATATCTTAGTTTCTTTCGCGCTGACTCAAGCGCATGGCCGATTCGCTCAATGTTGGGATATTCGGCACTCTTCATCTCATATTCAGGAAGCAATCGGAAAATGTGCCAGGGGATTTCCGGATTGATATCCGCCAAAAATTCCGCGATAACGTCAAGCTGGCCGTCGTTCACGTTTTGAATGACCGGCGTTGTAACTTCCACATGCCGAAGAACCGCAAGCCTGCGGATGTTCCGCAATATGGGACCTATATTCTTTACCCCGATAAATTCCCGGTAAAACCGGGACGTAAATCCCTTCAACCCGATATTGATAAAGTCAAAAATGGAAGCCAGCAGTTCGGTCGATTCCATGGTGCCATACGCGTTGGTAAGGCACCCCATCGGCAATCCCGCTCTATCCGCAACTTCCTTCAGTTTCACCAGCGCCGGCAATGAAACCGTCGGCTCATTCACATTAAAAACAATATTGTGGCAATTCAGCTTCTGCCCCATGCCGACCAGTTCTTCGGGCGTCATCGTATAGGTATGCTCCGACAGGGTGTCGGGATCATGAAGGGCGATGTGGGCATTGGAGCAATATCTGCAGCTGAAATTACAGCCGCTTGTGCCGATCGTCAGAGACCGGCTACCCGGATGCGCATGATAAAAGGGGAGAGATTCGACCCGCGAAACCGAATAAGACCAACGGTTGGGAAAGCGCTCCTGTATCTTCCCATGATCCAGAGAATACATGCGACAGATACCCAGGGAGTCTTCCCGCAGTTCACAACGCCATTCGCAGTAGGAGCACTTCATGGATTCACCCCAACGGAATCGAAAACGGGACACGAAACGTCCCGTGTCCCGTTGATGAAACGCTTGCCTGAAACAACAACCCATGCGGCAACGCAATCCGCACGATCATGAACGATAATGCGGTATGTCCTTGTTGCCTATCATATGTTGTTTATACAGGACGCCTGCTTGAATTACAATATATTCCGACCCCGCGATGGGGCACGAAACGACTCGGGGTGATTTGAGGATGCCGATCGCAGTCAGATTCAAATCATTCCGCTCGCAACGGGAAGGGATTGATCGGAAAACTTGAAAATCAGGAGCCTGGCGAGCCTTCGACCTTCTGACGATTTACGGAGTCCGCTCGTCGGCAATCTCGTGTTTCGCGATCCTGTTCAACAGAATGCCGGTGATAATTCCGGGAAAAATAACGCAGAAAGCCAAAGACAGACGGGTATTTTAAATGGTCAACAAAAAGTCTGAAGAGCTGGTCCGGGTCATACAAAGATAAAAGAGTGCAAGGGGAACGCCATGATGCCGAGCACCACGGATATCTCCTGATTACCGTCGAGGGGCTTCGGGCCACTATTTCATGGAAGGCGAAAGTCCGGGAAAATGGCGCCGCCGCATGGAAAGTCCTGGATACCTTTGCGTACAGCCGCTTGGATAAAACCGAGACGGGCGGCTTTTGATTCGCACGGCAGTCTCCTGCCGGGACCATCGGCATGCTGGGAAGCCGCGGCAAGCATGGCCGCTGAGCAAATTGCCATTCGCAAAAATCTCGATATCCAGTCCATTAGAAACGCAGTTCGGAAGATCAGAAACTCCGGCTCTGCATCCTGAGAGACCGGCTGGCGGTGCGACGCTGAGTCCCTGGAACCAGGTGCGGTGGGGGTCGATCCCCGGACGTACAACGTCTACATCTATCAGTAAGTATCCACCCGCGAAACCTGCGGCTTTATCCTGTGAGCCGCTCAAAGCGGTTTAAGCAGTATTATCGGGGTCGGTATCGGAATCGCGGTCGCAGTCGAAATCGGGAGGCGAAAAGCCTAAGCGATACCGAATCCGATTGCGACCGCGATTCCGATACCGACCCCGATCGACTTGGCGATGCCTGACTGGTTATTTACGGTTCGAGATCAACATATCGGAAATCCACCGTGAATGGCTCCTGCACTTGTCAAACTGTGGCGGCCGGCCCGCCCCCAGAGCCGGGGGATCTTTCAACGGATTAGTAGGGCGTTGGGCTTAGAAAAAAGGAGTTGTTTAAGATCCCCGGCCAGGCTCCCGCATCGTAACGATCTCTTTGGTTGCAGAATCTGGATAGTGCTAGAATCGCGTCTTCAGCGACAGCACAGGGTGTCTCAAAATTTTGGCACCCATTTGTTTCATTTTGTCAGCGACATTTAGAGGAAAATATGAGCTCATCCCGTGTCAGTGCCAGGTGGTTTTGGGGCTTGTTTGTCATCGGCGCGATCATTGCATCTTCATGTGTCGGCTGTAAACGCTCGGTCGATTCGGCAAGCTCAAGCGCGCGGAATATAACTGTTCTTGATCCCCGAGGGCAGCCCTCAGGAATATTCGGCCG
>DATJPG010000151.1:0-10013 GCA_035506515.1 Acidobacteriota bacterium | reverse complement strand
ACGAATTTCGCGTCCGTGCGGGATTTCAGCTATTATAGGCATGCATCAATTTTGCGGCAAGGAGGCAACGTGCCACTTCCAGTCCGATGGCGCTATAAACTCAACCGCTGGCGCAGCCAGCTCGCTCAAATGTTCCATTCGGAGCCGAAACAATTACGCCCGAGACTCTGCCCCTCGTGTGGCGCGCTGGTCGGCACCACGGCAACCAAGTGCTACCAGTGCGGCGCGAGTACAACGTACTCCCTCTCGGCGGCAAGCCGCACGCTCAGCCGCTGGATGCCGCAAACTTCTCCGGTCACCTACGCCATGATGACGATCTGCTGCGTCATGTATGTGCTGTCCCTGATCCTTACGTTAAAATTCTCGGGAGGCGAAGGCGCGGGCAGCGGCATTATGAATCTCGGCGGGATCGCAACCCGAATCAACTTGCGCTTGGGCGCCTCTCTTCCGCTCACCTATGACATCCGGCAGCCCTGGCGCTTCATCACGGCCATTTTCCTGCACGGTGGATTGCTGCATATCGGTTTCAATATGTGGGTGCTGATGGATATTGGGCCCATGGTCGAGGAGATGTATGGTTCGGCACGATACTTTTTGCTGTTCGTCGTGACCGGCGCGGCAGGTTACGTGGTGAGCTCATTTTTCGGGCACTTGAGTGTTGGGGCTTCCGGTTCTCTTCTTGGCCTGATCGGACTGCTTCTGGCGGCAACCACGGGCAGGAAAAGCCTTTCGGCGCAGATCCTGCGCAGCGCCTTAATTCGGTGGCTGGTCTATATCGCGGTGCTCGGCTTCTTGTTTAGCGGCACGGACAACGCCGCGCACGCCGGTGGATTCGTCACCGGATATTTGCTCGGACGCGTAATGGCCGATCGCCCGCCGGCGGGTGGAAGCGAGCGCCAGCGCGCCGATGTGCTGGGATGGATCGCCGGACTCGCCCTCGCCGTGAGTTTCGGTTTCATGGTTTTTAGTTATTTACAGAATGCCTAATTGTTCGCGGAATTGCTCTTGGTGGTGCGTGTGAGTTCCTGCGCCCATTGAACGGCCTGGACGTAGGATTCCGCGATGATTTCCTCATCGAGATGAAACCGGTCCGCAATCTCCGTGACCTGGTCCCACTGGCTTCGTTCATACGCGCAGACCAGGTTGTAGACAGGCAGGTAAGGACTTTCTTTCCCGAGAAGCGCATCCCGGATTTCGTTCGAGATAGGCAAAGCGAACAGGAGTTTTTCCATCGGCTTGTCCAGGATCGCGTCGATCAGCGAAAAGATCCCCATCAGGAAAAGCTCCGTCGTGAACTGGCCGAGGTGGCTTGCACGACCGATGGACTCGCAAAATCTTCCCCGGATAATAGAAGTAACCACGAGCGCTTCGGGCTTGTCCTCCCCCATGCCCGCAAGCGTCACCAGAGAAATCCATTTGCGCACCGCATCCATTCCGAGAAGCGACAGCGCGTGGCGCACCGAAATGATGTCGCCGGTGAAATAAAACATGGCCGAATTCAGATACCGCAAGAGCTTGTAGCAGAGCGACGGTTCGCGCATCAGCACCCGCTCGATTGCAGCCATGTCGGGATCTTCCATGTTCACTTCCCGAAGGAGCATCATGCAGCTCGTCTGGAGCGCGGGGATGTCGCGCCCCGTCAGGACCTCCGGCTCGCAGAAAAAGAATCCCTGGAAATAGCTGTATCCCAATTCCAGGGCCTGCCGGTACTGTTCGTGTGTTTCCACTTTCTCTGCCAGAAGCTTGATCCCTTTGGGGATCAGTTCACCGGCCAGGCTCCGGCAGGTTTCGAGCGGCGTGTTCAGCCAATCCACCTTCACAATATCCACATAGGGGATCAGCGGCGCCATTCTCCCGTCTGAAGGATAATCGTCCAATGCCAGGACGTAGCCTTTTTGTTTTAGCGATTTACAGGCTTCGATGGCGACTGAGTCCGGTTCCACATTCTCGAGGATTTCTATGACCGCCTGTTCCGGAGGAAGGAACGTGGCATATTCCAGTTCGAGCAGGTTGTGCGTGAAATTGATGAATGCCTTGCGCCCGCCGGTGATGGATTGGAGACCGATGAGGAAGAGGCTGGAAACAAGCACGCTGGAGGAAGCATGATCCGGCAGGCCCGACTGGAAAAAATTCTCCAGGCTGGAACGGAACAGGAGTTCATAGGCAAAAATGTGCTTATGGCTGTCCAGAATGGGTTGCCGGGCAACAAACGTCTTCCAGGAATGGGCTATCTCTTCTTCCATACCCTCATCGCCATGGCGCTGTCCGAGAAACTAAGTTGCTATATCGGCAATGGGATACCGCGGATTACCGATATCTCCTTATTCAAACTGGAGATTGCGCTCGAAGTCCGCGGAGGACGTTGCGGCCGCCTTCGCCACGCTCAGCGAAATGGTCCCCGCGTGATACATGTCGGTCAGGTGCTGGTCGAAGGTCTGCATCCGGTAAAATTCGCGGCCTTTCTCGATATATTCCTTCAGCATGAAGGTTTTTGACGGCTCGGCGATGCATTCCTGGATCGTCTGCGTCTGGCGCATGATTTCGCAGGCAGCGACACGGCCGTCGCCGTCCGCCCGCTGAATCAGGCGCTGGGACACGATCGCCTGCAGCGTTTCGCTCAATCGCTGGCGCATCGCAACCTGCTCCGTCGGATCGAAGACGCTGAGGATGCGGGAAATTGTTTTGGGCGCATCGGTCGTGTGGACCGTGGACAAAACAAGATGCCCGGTCTCGGCGGCCTTGATCGCGATGTCGATCGTTTCCCTGTCGCGCATTTCCCCGACCAGGATGATGTCCGGATCCTGGCGCAGCGCCGCGCGCAGCGCCTTGGCGAAGTTGTCGGTATCCGATCCGCATTCGCGCTGAATGATGGTGCATTTGTCGTCGCGGTACACGAACTCGATCGGATCCTCGATGGTGACGACCTTGCCGCGCCGGGTCTGATTGATCAGGTTGATCATGGCCGCGAGCGTCGTGGACTTTCCGCTGCCCGTAATGCCCGTCACGAGCACCAGTCCGCGCTCCGCCATTGCTATTTCCTTCAGCACGGCGGGCAGGAAGAGCCCGTCGATCGTGGGCAGGGCGAACGGAATGTGCCGCAGGACCATGGACAATGAACGCCGCTGGCTGCAGATGTTGACCCGGTAGCGGCCCAGCCCCGGAATCGAATACGAACAATCATAATCCGTGATCGCTTCCACAAAGGGCACCATGTTTTCCTTGGTGCATTTGCGTCCCGCCAGCAGGATGCCGCCCGCAATCGTGGCTATTTCGCCGGGACTCAGGGGAGCCGTGTCCGGGGCCTGTACCAGTTCCCCCAGGATGCGGATCCGGAAACCGCTGCCGACCGATATATGCAGGTCGCTGCCTTCCCTCTCATGCATCGTTCTTAAGACATTATTAAAGCGCGCAAAGGCATTGGGTCGAGCCTCCCGCTCAATCGGTATATTTTCCGTTGCCATAGTTTTCACGTTATCGTCCATTCGCACCAATTCGTGTAACACTTTGCGCACAATTTTTTTGCATGGAATGACATGCAATTTTGAGTCCCGGGAGCGCCGGCATCTCGCCTAATGCCGCATATCATTTGCGCCTTTTGGGCGATTTGAGGGCCGCGGCAGCGGCTAGGTGAATGTAGCCCGGCCTTTCAAGGCCGGGAATATGGAAGGCCGTGGATATGCGTCGCGGTCAGCGACGCTTGATTTGAGACTGTCTCTCCACTAAACATAGTTTAGTGACCCAAGCTATCGCGGTTACGCGATGGACGCTCAAAACTCAGCGATGACCGACCTGCGAGGATTGAGGCGCGGAGCGCCGACAGAGTAATAGCCCCGGCCGTGAGGCCGGGGTAAGGATTACGAAATTAGAAAGCCCTGAAGGGGCGACACTAAAGCCAATTCGCAGAATAAATTGTGCCGCCCCTTCGGGGCTAAACATTTGTTTTCGCTCAACCCCGGGCTCACGCCCGGGGCTATTCTCTGACGGTCCTTCGGACCTGGAAAAAAACAGATGGAAATAAGTCTTGAGTTTTGAGCACCCACCGCGCCGCCGCGATGACTTGGGCCACTAAACCATGTTTAGTGGAGAGACAGGCTCATTTCAGCCGTCGCTGACCGCGACGGACTCTGTTTGCAACGCCCTGTTCCGGGCCTTGAAAGGCCCGGCTACATTCACATGGCCGCTGCCGCGGCCAACGTTTCGATTCAGGTTTTGCCTTCCCTGCAATAAATATGCGGCATTAGGCGAGGACGCCGGCGCTCCCAGCGATGCCGGGAATGAGTCCATAGACTTGAGTATTGAGACAGTCTATGGACGGGCATGTGAATATTTGGTGGCGATGTTTTTCTTCTCACGGTATCCTGCGGGAGTCAATCACAGGCGGTGAATGCGATGTATCTTGTTCTGGACTGCGAAACGACGGGGCTGCCGCGCAACTGGAAGGCTCCCGTAACGGACCTCGACAATTGGCCGCGGGCCATTCAGATCGCATGGTCTCTCTTCGATCCGTCCGACGCGCACCTCGAGTCGGCGGCATACCTGGTGCGACCGGATGGCTTCGTCATTCCCGAAGACGTGCAGCGCATTCACGGCATCAGCACAGAACGCGCGCTGGCCGAGGGAAAGAAGCTATCGGAAGTGCTTCAGGAATTCAGCAAGGCGATCGCCAGATCCCAGGTCGTCGTCGCGCACAACCTGAGATTCGACGAAAGCGTTCTATCCGCGGAATACCACCGGCTGCGGCTTCAGCCGCCCTTTGTGGGCAAAAGGCGCATCTGCACCATGATGCAGAGCACCGATTTCTGCAAAATCCCGGGAACATACGGCTATAAGTGGCCCACTCTGTCGCAACTGCATCAGCAGCTATTCAATCGCGGATACGAGGAGGCTCACGACGCAGGGGCCGATGTCGCGGCCTGCGCCCGGTGTTTCTTCGAACTCAAGCGCCTGCGGATCATCTCTTTTTGATTTTCCACAGTCCTATCTCGCGCTCGAATTCCGGGCGGCTTCCATTTCCTGCCTGGCCCGGGCTGCCTGCAGCTCCAGATAGGCCCGCTCGTCCTCCATTCTCTTTCGCTCCAGGTCGGCGGCAATCTTCGCATCCAGCGACACATGCTGATTCTGTTTCCACTCCTGGAGGAGCCTTTCCGAAAAAAACCGCATCCGGAAATTGGAGCTCACCGCCCAACCCAAAGACAGACGCTGCCAGTTGTTTTGAACACGAGGGCTCGACAGGATCTGATAGATTTCAAAAGATCTTCGCGCCGCCCACTGATGTAAAGAATCCCCTTCTTTTGCGTCGAATCTCCTCACATCGAGATCCGCGTCGAGAGTAACCTTTCTGCCGCTTCCGACCGTGGCTTTCCTGCGGGCACTGGAAACCTGAGCCGATCCGCCATAGATGCGGATCTCCCCGGAATCGGCATCGAAACGATAGAGGCCCTTTTTTCTGATTTCCACGTCGCCTTTCGCCAGACGGAGCCTGGTCTGAACCCCTTTGGCTTCCTGCACGATTTCGACGATCGCAGAGCC
The DNA here is from genome assembly GCA_035506515.1 of Acidobacteriota bacterium. Classification (GTDB taxonomy): domain Bacteria; phylum Acidobacteriota; class UBA6911; order UBA6911; family UBA6911; genus UBA6911. Next base: position 4,484 of record DATJPG010000151.1, on the reverse strand, counting down.
TTTCTCCAATGTCAGACGCGTATCGTCGAGCCTGTTTTGGTCGATCCGGAGGGTCCCGAATATGCCCATCCTCAGATACACGTCCGGACCCAGAACCAGCTCAACAAATCCAAGCCGAGTCTGGAATGCCTGGCCGGCGTGAACTTCAAGAAAGCCGCCTTTGGAAAGCTTTACAGCATTGCCGTCCAGAGACACATCCCCCTGCGCGTATTGGATGATCCCGGCTTTAGCGCCCACGACGAGCTGCCCGTAAACCACGACATCGGCAAACCGGACAAAAAGAAGCAGGACCAGGAATCGCACTGAAGTCGGGCACTTCACGTTGCTTTTCTCCATGTGGAACTATTCCGTCAGGATCCGGCGGATATCGGCGTACGGATCGTTCTGCACCTGACTCTCCACGTTGAACACCATCGTTGCGCGGTGCTTGAGGTCATACGCCGGCCAATGCGGCAGTTCGCCTGCGTTGGGATTGCCGCTGTGCGCGAAAGCGATCCAGGCGGCGCTCATGGCGTCGGCGACGCGCTGCGGTTCCGGCCCCGGACCAACCATGCTGCGCTGGCTTTCCACGTTGTTAAACACCAGAGGCACGTCAAGTCCGTGATGCGAACGCAGCCTGCCTCCGTTTGCGGGAGTTTCCCAGGCGAGCTGATAGACGAACACGGGCGCCGCACCCTGCATGGCCTTTCGCTCGGCCTGGAATATGGTGGCGATCCAATATCCTTTCATCGTCTCGGCCGCAACGATCAACTGAGCGGGAGAATAGCCGGGAAAGGCGCGGCGCAATGCGGGGATCAGCGCATCCGCCTTATCCGGGAGCTGATTGCGAACGTATTCCGCAAAATCCTCGTCCGTCTGGCTGCCGAACTTCGCATCCTGGAACCTGAAGACCGACATCTCGTCTTTATTGGAGCCGATGAGCAGAGGAACTTGAGCGGAAATTGCCGGGGCATTCGGGATGAAGGGTTTTCGCGGCAGGGCTGTGCCGTCCACGCAAGGCACAAAACCGCCGGTAGGTACCGTGAGCTGCCCGGCGGGCGATGAAGCCATAAGCGATGGCGGCGGTTGTGCGGCGAAGACTGCCTTCGCATCGGCTCGCGCCAGGGCCTGAACATCGCCGGCTTCGATCCCCAGCCTCTTCAGCAACTCGCGCCCCAGGCCGATCGCCTCGGCGCGGGACGGGGCATCCAGGCCGGAGCCGCTTTGAATGATCGCCTTATGAAAAAGACCTTTCGCGGACGGCATGGCCATTAGCATGGCGACTTTGCGCCCGCCGCCGCTTTCTCCAAATATCGTCACATTCTGCGGATCGCCGCCGAAGCGCACGATGTTGTCGCGCACCCATTCGAGACTCAAGACGATGTCGAGCATCCCGGCCTGGCCCGACGAAGCATAGCCGGGGCCCCATTCCTCTCCCAGTTGAAGGAAACCGAAAACGTTCAGCCGATGGTTCACCGAAACCACGACGACATCGCCTTTCCGTACGAGATTGCTCCCTTCGCTTAGTGTTTCGCCGCCGGAGCCGGAGGAAAATCCGCCTCCATGGAGCCAGACCATCACCGGCCTTTTTCTATTGTCGAGCCCCGGAGTCCAGAGGTTCAGGAACAGGCAGTCTTCACTCATCTTCGGAACTGCGCCGGCGGACAAAAGCCCCCCTTCGCCCTGCATCGCCCGGTTGCCGTATGTGAAGGCGTCGGCCACCGCAGTCCAGGGCTTGGGACGGCGAGGCGGCTTGAAGCGCAGATCCCCGACCGGCGGCGCACCGTAGCGGATCCCCCTAAAAACGACGACCGATTCGTTTTCGACACGGCCGCGCACCGGCCCGTTGGTGGTGTTGACCATCCTCGAGGGCTGGCTTGCCGTAATGGGACCCTTGCTTTGGCCAAACCCCCAAAATGCAGCGCTCACCCACAGAACCGCAGCACACACCATCTTCGTCCGACCGCTCACGCCCAAACGCTTCATGGCTGCCTCCGTATACGCGAATGAAGATTTATTGCGACCCATTATAGGTTCAACCACGGAGGATGGAAATTGTTTTAACCTCGATTCCGAAATTGGATAGGTCCGGAGTAAGTCCTTTTCTCTATTTTCAATCGATGGATTTTTAAAAATTATATTTCGCCGAAGTTAGATCCTGTGCCGCACCTTCGGCGCTCATCGTCGTATCACACCTCCTATCCCGGCCTCACGGCCGGGCCTATTCCCTGTCGGTCCTACGGACCTAAACGGCGTCGGAGCTTTGATTTGATGTTCCTGTATCGCTGCAAGCGCGAAATTGAATTCGCGCCGATCTTGATTCCTACGCGATTCAAGGGAAGCAGCATTTCATAGAGCCTCGAAGAGGCGGCAGAGAGTAGGCCCGATCGTAAGGTCGGGATAGGCCGACGATGCGACACTGAGCGCCGAAGGTGCGGCACTCTTTTCGCAGATAATCTGTGAGGGCGACTCTGGAGAGACGTCCTCACAGGCTGTTTTTTAAAGGGGCAGCAAGCTGCCGAAGGCGCCCGATCAGGCAGGCTCGAAAAGGATTCCCAGACCGGCCGGCATCGCCGCGGTGCGATACTCAAAGCAACTGATCCGCGGACTGAAGAGGCGCTGCGCAACACACTGAAATAACGGAGAAAAATGCGGAGCGACAAGGAAGAGCCTCGGGGGACTTGAAAAGTCAATCGCATGTTCCTTGTACATGCGTCTCACAACCGGCATATTCCGGACAAGCCAGTCAACATGGGCGATGCCCTGGAGAAGCGATACATCGCTCTGCAGGGTGTCGACGCCTATGACCGAAAGCCGATTGCAGCTGTCCACAGCTACCAAATCAATGGACCCGAAGGGAGCGCAGGAAACATTGGTGTCTATCGCTTTCAAGCCTTCTTCGAGCACATCGGTTTTGTCGTGCAGCAGCGATATCAGCAGCTCTCGATTTACAGCCGGCGAAGAGTGCAACGGAATGGGCGTTTCAGGCCGAACTGCTCCCTGCGACGTCTGGCCGGCGAAAGCATTCTGCTCCTCCGCCTTTTCCGCCGGCCGGTTGGAGGGCTGGGTTAAAAACAGGTGCGATACATCTTCCAAACCTCTGGCCAGGCGCCGTTCGGATCGGCGGCGATCCCCGGTCTGGAGGCCTTCGGTTTCCTTTTTTTGCAAGTCCAAGCTTTTGGTACCGAGTGCAAAGATGTAAAGGCCGGAATTTCAGGGTCGGCTTTCGCCGAATTCGATCACGGAGTCCTGGTCGCCAAATGGACTGGGCTCCGCACAAGCATTGAGCGGATCGCTCTGCCAGCGCCCGTCGACGATGTATCGATAGCGATATCGTCCGGGTGCCAGCGCGAGCATCGTTTGCCACACGCCGTTGCTGAACTGCATCGCGTTGCTGTCGGGAATCCATGCGTTAAAATCTCCCGCCAGCTGCACGTGGCTCGCTTCGGGTGCATTGAGTGTAAACAGGACTCCATTTTTTGTCGGAATCGGCGCGGAAGGCAGCGAGACGCCGTCCGGCAAACCTTCGAGCGCGTCGTCTTGTCGATCGCGCATGCCGATGCTTTCGACGAGAGACAGCTCGGATTCCTGCCGGAGAATCTCTCTGCTCAGGCTCTGATAATCTTCAAAACCTGCGCAACGTTTGCAGTAGCTGCAGATTGGGACACCGTGGCTAGCGGCTTCGGCCAGCTTGACGCTGTACCGGATGATCGTGCTGAAGGCTTTGTCTCCCAGGTGCTCCCGGATTTCTGCAACAACTTCCTTCGCGAATTCGAAACGGCCCGCGTAGAGCGTCAGCAGTGCGTGCGCCCGGATCTCGTGCATCTTCTTGCGTGCGAGGATATCGAGGGTTTCCAGCATTTTCCCAATGCCGTGAAGCGAGAAAAAGCTTGGATCCAGCGGAATGATGGTTTCCGAACAAGCCATCAACGCATTAAAAGTCAGTACGCCGATATTGGGAGGGCAGTCAATGACCGCGTAGTGATACAGATGACGCACTTCATCGAGAGCTTCGCGCAGCCGTTCCTCGCGGCCCGGTACGGCAGCCAGTTTCTCCGAGGCCGCGCTCAACAGAATGTCGGATGGCGCCAGGTCAAGGTTTGGCGAAACGTTGCGTGTGATATCGGGCAGGCGCAATCGTTGCCCGCCGAGTTCCCAGACCAGCACTTCCGTGATCGATCCGCCGGACGAAGCGGGAGTGGTCTGCAACCCCAGAGTTGCATGACCTTGCGGATCCATGTCGACGACCAGGACCTTCCGATCTGCCCTGGCCAAAAACGCGGCAAGGTTGATCGCAGTGATCGTCTTGCCGCACCCACCTTTCTGATTTGCTATGGCTATAGTTCTCACGGGGGGGCCTCCTGGCTGTTGTTTGTAGTCACCAAGTGGCTAAATGTTTGAAGTAATTTTATCACGCAGCGAAACAAAAACAACTATTAGTTGTGTATAAACCACCTCCCCATACAGCATGTCGTATGCACCGCACCTAACGCTGCACAGCTTTT
>DATJPG010000150.1:0-25250 GCA_035506515.1 Acidobacteriota bacterium | reverse complement strand
AAATGCAGCTCTGTCGAGATCGACAGAGCAGTGGAAGCGGCATGGAAGGCTTTCCCTGCATGGGCGGAAAAATCTCCGACCGATAAGGCGGCCATTTTTTTCAAGATGGCCGAGCTGCTCCGGGCCCGCCGCGACGAATGGGCAAAACTCGAAACCATGCAGTACGGCGGTCCTATCTTCAAAACCTATAATTTCGACATGAGCTTCGACGCGCAGCACTTCGAATTCATGGCCGGCGTCGCGAGGGCCGTGACGGGCAGAACCCTGCCTGTGGGTCCGCAGGCCATGTCTATGACGATCCGCCAGCCTCTGGGCGTAGTCGGGCTGATTACGCCGTGGAACTTCCCACTTGTCACGGCGATCTCAAAAATCACCCCGGCTCTGATGATGGGAAACACGGCCGTCGTCAAACCTCCCTCCTGCGCTCCGCTGACCGTCCTGAAGCTTGGCGAATTGGCGATCGAAGCCGGATTTCCGGCGGGCGTGCTGAATATCATAACCGGTCCGGGATCCTCGGTGGGCGAAGCTCTCGTGAAGCACCCGTTGGTCTCCAAGATCAATTTCACAGGAGATTCGGAGACCGGCAAACGCATCCTGGCTCTGGCCAGCGCCGCCGTGAAGCCGGTCGCATGCGAATTGGGCGGCAAGAACGCGTTTATTGTCATGCCCGATGCCGATCTGAGCGCCACGGTTGAAGGCGCCATCTGGGGCGGCTTCTTCAATTCCGGACAAAACTGCGGTGCATCGAGCCGGTACCTTGTTCATGAAACCGTCTACGATGAATTCGCAGACAAATTTGTCGCCGCCGCAAAACGCCTGCGCGTCGGAGACCCGCTGAATCCAGAAACGATGATTGGCCCGGTTGCGTACAAAGGACACCGGGACAGCATCGAGCGCTTTGTGGAACGGGCCAAGAAATCCGGCGCAAAACTGCTGCTCGGCGGCGAACGCCCGAATACGCCGGAAACAAAGGACGGTTACTTTGTTGCTCCGACGATTTTCGGCGACTGCGATCCCAAATCGGAGCTCATGCAGGAAGAGGTTTTCGGCCCGGTTGTCGCGCTGGCTCGATTCAAGTCTCCCGAAGAAGCGGTGGCCATCGCCAACGACTCGCGGTTCGGCCTGTGCGCCTCGATCTGGACCAAGGACATACGCCAGGGCCTGGTGATGACCAAACTGCTCAAAGTCGGAACTGTTTGGCTGAACCAGCACCTGTCGATCGTTTTTGAATGCCCGTGGGGCGGCTGCAAAGAATCAGGCCACAGCAAAGAAAATTCGATCATGGTCCTCGACGAATACAGCATGATGAAAAACGTCTGGATCGATCTCATCGGAACCCCCGCTACGCCGTGGCAAGGTCGCCTGGGCTAAACAAATTTACGATTTTCGATTGACGATTAACGATTGAAAACATCCGTCAATCGTCAATCGTCAATCGTAAATTGTTACCCGCCTATGATTTAAATCATATTATTTTCTGATGTCTGGGACTAAAGTAATTAGGTTATACCAAGACTGAGGTTCGGGCATGAGTGCGCTCAGGGAAGAGGGAAAGGTTCTGGGTTTAGGCGAAGCGGTGCAACGCTACGTCAAGCCTGGGATGAAGGTGCATCTGGCGGCGGGCATCGGCGGGCCGAGCGCCGCTATTTGCGAGATGATTCGCCAGTTCTGGCGGAAGAACCCGGAGTTCACCCTGATTCAGAGCACGGTAACGGGGCATGCGCTCAACCTCGTTCACGCCAGGATCGCCAAAAAACTTATCTGCTCGGTTTGCGCGAACATCTCTGCGTCCGGGCGCCCAAGCAAAATGATTCAGTCTGCCTATGAGAGCAAACAGATCGAGCTCGAAAACTGGACGCTGAACTCGCTCCAGCAGAGGCTCATGGCCGGTGCACTCGGCGTACCCTTCATGCCCACGCGTTCTGTCATCGGCACGAGTATCGCCGAGGACAACGAAGCCTCGTTCAAGACCATGGATGACCCGTTCGGATCGGGGACAAAGGTCGGTCTCGCGAGCGCTCTATTTCCCGACATCTCCATCATCCACGGGTGCGTCGCGGACGTGGAAGGGAATACGATTATGTGCGCGCCGTACGGCGAGGACCTGTGGGGCGCATTGGCCAGCAGAGGCGGGGCGATCGTGACGGTCGAAAAGATCGTGCCCGCGGATTTCATCAAGAGATACGCGGCCCTTGTGAAGATCCCGTCCTATGCTGTCAATGCCGTCGCGCTCGCTCCTATGGGCCTCCATCCCTTTTCTTTCGCCAATCCCGGCATTGACGACATAGAGCCCTACGAAAAGGATGTCGATTTCCTCGATATCCTGTATGAAGCCTCTGCGAGCGAACACGCCCTGGATGAATGGATCAAGGAATGGATCCTTCATTGCGAAGATCATGGCCAGTACCTGGCCAAGTTAGGTGTGGGCAGAATCGCCGAACTCAAGAAAAGAGCCGTAAGAGTCATCGTCGAATCGACCCCTCCGCCCCAGGCTGAAGATGCGGCATTTGAGCCTAAAGAAATGATGTTGATCGCGCTGGCCCGGGAGATTCTCACCAGCGTGGATGCGCACGGACACAAGATGGTGCTCGCCGGGGCGGGCGTGGCTGCAACCGCTGCTTTCCTCGCCTATTACCAGCTGAAGTCCTCCGGCTTTGAATTGGGGACTGGAAACGGACAGGTCGGATATGCCCCTGTTCCCGGAGAGCCCATCCTTGCGAGCGAAGCCGGCGTCCGGCGGTCGAAACTGCTGACAGACACAATCATGATGCAGGGTGTTTTCGTTGGCGGCGAAAACAACAAATGTCTGAGCATCCTCGGCGCCGGCCAAATGGATAAACACGGGAACATTAATTCCACTAAGACGTCTAAAGGCAAGTTCCTGGTCGGCTCCGGCGGTGCGAACGATGCTCTCAACGCTCGAGAGACAATCATCTGCCTCGACCAGTCAAAGGATCGATTTGTAGATAAGCTCGCTTACGTCACGGGGCGCGGCAATGCCGTGACAACGGTTGTTTCGACCATGGGCATTTTCCGCAAACAAAATCCGCAGGGCGAACTGCATCTTGTCGCATGCCTCCCCGATCCGCACAACCGCAGCCTGGATGAAAGGGTCAAGGAAATCAGAAATTGTTGCGGGTGGAACCTGAAGACAGCGCCCATTGTTGAAGAAATTCCGAAGCCGAAACCGGAGGAACTGCAGTTGCTCCGGTGGCTCACAACATAATTCGAGATTCGAGATTCGAAATTAATCTCGAATCTCGAATCTCGAATCAGGAGAGTCTATGAGTGGTGGACCTTTACAAGGAATACGGGTCGTGGAGTGCGGCGGGTACCTGAGCGCACCGACGGCGTGCTACATGCTGGGAGATCTGGGCGCCGAAATCATCAAGATCGAAGACAGGGAGAAGGGGGATCCTTCGAGGGGAACGTCCGCTGTGTTCGGTTCCTCCATGACGCTGGCCAACGGGGAAAATATCCTCTTCGAGACAGCAAACCGGAATAAAAAAAGCATCACGCTGGATCTCAAAAAAGAAAAGGGCCGGCAATTGCTCTACGAACTCGTTTCCAAGGCGGACATTTTCTGCACTAACTTCACGCAGTCGGCGATCGCCAAACTCAAGATCGATTTCGAAACGCTGCAGAAATACAACCCGAAACTGGTGTATGGGCTGGCAACCGGATATGGACTCAAGGGGCCCGAGAGCGACCGGCGGGCGTTTGACAGCGTCGCGCAAGCGCGTTCGGGAATCATGTACGCGCTGGGCGGAGAGCCGGATGCACCGCCCGCGCAGATCGGCGGTCCCGTATTCGATCAGATGACAGGCACCCTGCTGGTGTACGGAATCCTGGCGGCGCTGGTCGCCCGCGATCAGAAGGGGATCGGGCAACAGGTTGAAGTGTCGCTCCTCGGATCGGGGATTCATCTGCAGGCATACAATCTCAACACGGCGCTTCTCCGGGGACGTCAGATCCCGCGGCCATCGAGGCGATCGCTGAAGAATCCCATGGCGAACCATTTCGAGTGCGCCGACGGCGATTGGTTGCTCCTTTCAGAACCACAGGCCGATAGATTCTGGCCCGCATTCTGCAACGCACTGGGCATCCAGCACCTGGAGAAGGACGAAAAATACTGCGACGCCGCCAGGAGACGCGAAAATTTCCGGGAACTCCTGGCGATCATCGAAGGAGTTTTCAAAACGAAGACTCGGGCCGACTGGATGCGAATCCTGGATGAAAAAGGAGAAGGAATCGCCTATTCGCCTGTTCTGCGTCCAACAGACCTGGCGAACGACGCGCAGGCGCTGCAAAACGGATACGTTGCTGAGATCGAGCATCCGTCCCTCGGCAAAATTAAAATGGTGGGCAACCCTGTGAGTTTTACCGGCACGCCCGTGACTGTAGATGGATTTGCGCCCTGTTTCGGCCAGAACACGGAAGAAGTCCTGATGGAAGTGTGTGGCTACGATTGGGACAAGATACAACAACTTAAAGATGAGGAAGTCATATAAGAGTTCCCAGTTCCCAGTTCACAGTCAAAAAATCAGAGCGCGATTGTTCTGCACTTGGTTGTCAACTGGGAACTGGAAACTGGAAACTCTGAACGGGGGGCTTGATGGAAACCAAGTTGAGGAACAAGCGGCTGGATGAGAAGGAATTTCTGAAAATGCGCGCGCCCTATCTCGCCCAATGGCGGACAGGCCGCGAGGTGGATCTGGACGAGGCGGTCGAATACCAGAAGAAGCTGCCCGATTCCAAGAACTGGCACAAGGTAGCCCGAAAACTGAGTGCGGAGGGAAGGACGGCCATATTCCCGAGGGCGGGTACGGGATTACTCGAAGACCAGATCAGTCTTTCCAGGAAGCTCGTCAGCTCCGGTGTGCCTTTCATCCCGGTGACCACCGACAGCTACACGCGTCAACTCGATTTTGAGAAGGTGGAAGGCATCCTGGAAGAGATGCGAAAGACCGGACGGAATTTGCTGAATGGATATCCCATCATCAATTACGGGGTAAAACAGACACGGAAGATTATCGAGAGTGTGGACGAAGGAGCCTTCAATCCAAGGCTTTCTCTGAAATCCTATCCGCTTGCGACTGAAATTTCCTTTGCAGCCGGCATGACCGGAATCGCGGCTTCTTCTTTCATCTCGTGGGCGGCGTATGAAAAGGATGCGACCCTGGAACAGTCGATGGCAACATGCCAGTATGTCCACCGGCTGATCGGCTATTATGCCGACCGCGGGGTCATTATCTCGACGGACAATCACGGCTGGATTCTCACGGGCTTGCAGCCGATGACGTTGAATCTTGCGACGACGATTGTGGACGCGCTCATGGTAGCCGAGCAGGGCGGCAAGAGCATCACGTCGGTCGTTCATCTGATGGGCAACATGGCGCAGGACCTGGCCTGGATCCGCATAACCCCCAAACTAATACGCGAATATCTCGATAGACTGGGATACAAAGATGTGATGATTGCCGGCGTCTTTGCGCAGCATACGCCTCTTTTCCCGATGCCCCAGGGAATGGGCGGGGCTTTTGCCTACCCCAATTACACGGCAGTCGTGGCTGCGCTCGGGAATGCGGAGGCAGTCTCCGTTCGGACGATCGATGAAGCCCTCGGCATTCCTACGGAAGAATCGCACGGGCTCAGCTACGAATCCACGAACTGGTTGCTTAATGTGATCCGCGGCCAGAAAGTCAATCTGGAGATGAAGGAGATTGATGAAGAAGCCCGAATCGCCGAGCTTGAAATTCGAGCCTTTATGAACAAGATCCTCGAAGTCGGAAACGGCGATGTCATCGTCGGCTGCATCAAGTGCGTGGAAGAGGGCTTCCTGGATTCCTCTTTCAGCCCCAACAAACAGGTCCGTGACAAGGTGATGGGCATTAAGGACTGCCGAGGCGCCATCCGGTATCTCGATTTCGGCAATCTTCCGCTGCCCGAAGAGGTCAAGAAATTTCACCGGGAGAAGGTGGCCGAGAGGGAAAAGACGGAAGGCAGGAAAATGGATTACGAAGCTGTCGTGCAGGACTTCTGGGCGTTCAGCAAAGGCCGACTGATTGGGAAACCGTAAAAGCGTTTCCCGTTTCCGGTTTGTCGTTTCCCGTTCTGTTTTTAGCGGGAACAATCGGAAACCTTCAAAATCTTAATCGCAGACGAAGGAGCAATGCAATCATGGCGAATCCAATAGTGGTGACAGGGACGGTGGGCAGGGACGCTCATGTGATCGGAACCAAAATATTGTCGCGGGCTTTGCGGGATGCAGGTTTCAGCGTCGTGGAACTGGGAATCCTGACGCCTCCCGAAGAATTTATCAAAGCCGCGATCGATCACAAGGCCGACGCTATCCTCATGAGCTCGCTCTATGGTATGGGCGAAAACGACGTGCAGGGATTCAAAGACAAATGTGTGAAGGCCGGATTGAATGATGTGCTTTTGTACATCGGCGGAAATCTCGGTGTGGGGAAACATGATTTCCAGGACGACGAAATAAGGTTCAAGAAGCTGGGATTTGATCGCGTGTATCCGCCTGCGTCCGACGTGAAGACCGCAATCGCGGATCTTTGGGCCGATTTGAAGGCGAAAGGGAAAGCCTAGCCGCTATGACGCGCCCAAGAATGCTGGAAGGATATCGTGCCTTGGATCTGACGGACGAAAATGGATTTTTGTGCGGCAAAATCCTGGCCGAGCTGGGAGTGGACGTCATCAAGGTAGAAAGACCGGGAGGGGACGCAGCCCGCAACATCGGGCCTTTCTGGCACGATCAGACCAATCCGGAAAAGAGCCTATATTGGTTTGCATACAACAGCAGCAAACGGGGAATCACCCTGAACCTGGAAACGGCAGAAGGGAAGCGTTTGTTCCGCGACCTGGTCAAAACAGCCCATTTCGTTCTCGAGTCGTTCGCACCGGGCGAGCTGGACAAACTGGAGTTGGGCTTTTCGGAACTGCGCAAAATCAGACCGGATATCATCCTGACCTCAATCACGCCTTATGGTCAGAAAGGGCCATACCGCCAATTTCTGGCCTCCGACCTGGTGATCATGGGAATGGCCGGCGAGCTATTCATGACCGGCGACTCGGATCGGCGGCCGGTGAATGTCAGTGTGCCGCAGGCATGCCTGCACGCCGGCGCAGATGCTGCCGTGGGGGCGATGCTCGCCCATCATCACAGAAGATTGACAGGAGAAGGGCAGCACGTGGATGTATCCATGCAGCAAAGCGCCGCGTGGTTTCTGGCGCAAACCATCCCTCACTGGGAACTCGACAATCTGGTTCTCGGCCGGGTCGGCACATTCCGAACGAGCAGCCGCGGCACTCTGCAGCGGCAGGTGTGGCCGTGCAAGGACGGTTTCGTGTTTTTCTTCATGATCGGAGGACAGCAGGGTGCCAAAACCTGCCGCCAGCTGGTGAAATGGATGGACGAACTGGGCTTGGCCAACGAATTCCTTTTGACCTATGAGTGGGAAAAGTTTGATATGGCCAGCGCGACCCAAGAGTTGATCGACCGGATTTCGCAGCCGATTGCCGAGTTCTTCAAGACGAGAACCAAAAAGGAAGCACTCGAAGCCGCGATGTCGAGAAACATCTCCATCTGCCCTCTGATGGGCAATCAGGATCTTCTCAACGATCCGAACCTGGCAGTGCGAGGGTTCTGGGCACCCATCGAGCACCCGGAACTGCGGGCAGCGATCCCGTATCCAAGGCAGTTCGCACGGTCGTCGGAAAATGAAATGGCAACACGTTCCAGAGCGCCGCTCATCGGCGAGCACAACGCCGAGATTTACGGCGAGCTGGGCCTGTCGGCGCAGCGACTTGAGTCACTGAAAACGAATGGAGTGATATGAAGCTTCCAGTTTATTTGAATTCCATGATTCGGGATCGAGCTCTCAATCTGGAATCTCGAATTTCGAATCTCGAATCAGTCAAAGGCGAATGAGCATGAATTCAAGATATGAAAAAATCCTCGAGCCCGGTCGCATCGGGTCGGTAAAAACCAGGAATCGAATCGTCAAATCAGGTGCCGGCATGCTGATGTGGCACCAGGATGACATCCACATGCGCCCGGAAGTCCTGGCCTTCTACGAAGGAATCGCCAGGGGTGGCGTCGGCTTGCTGATCGTGGAATCGCCCACGATTGACTACCCGCGCGGCGTCCGATGGAAGATGCGGTATCGCATCGACGATGACAAATATATCCAGGGCCTCAGCGAGTTGACGGCCATCATCCACAAGCACGGCTGCCCTACCTTCATGCAGATGAATCATGATGGGCCCTGGCAGGTGAAGCTTCCCTTTGAGCCGGAACCGATGTACGACGGTGAACCCATCGGCGCCTCCCCCGTCAGTTTCCAGTTTGAAGGGGATTTCCACGCGGAAACACCGCACCCGCTGACTGTCGAGGAAATTCAGGAAATTGTCGATAAATTCGCCAGCGCTGCCGTGCGCGCGCAGAAAGCGGGATTCGACGGCGTGGATATCAATGCCGCCAGCAGTCATCTGCTGCACAATTTCTTTTCTCCCTTCTGGAATAAGCGAACGGATGCTTACGGCGGAAGCATTGAAAACCGGGCCCGTTTCGCCATGGAAGTGATTCGAGAAATCAAAAAGCGCGCGGGAAATGACTTTCCGGTTTCGATGATCCTGAACGGCGTCGAAATGGGACAGGCTATCGGTGTCCCGGACAGCCAGTGCCTGACGCATGAGGATGCCAAGAGAATCGCCAAGTGCCTGCAGACAGCGGGTGCCGACGCTATTCAGGTCCGGAGCCATTTTCTTGGGTACCACGTCGGCGCCTACCTCCCCGATTCGCTTTTTTACCCGGCGCCGCCGATACCGATCGAGAATTTCCCGAGCGCATACGATGCGAGCGATCTTGGCGTGGGCGCCAATATCCCCGCGGCTGCAGGGATCAAGAGCGTCGTGACGATCCCGGTCACCGTCGTGGGAAAACTCGACGCGGACCTCGGGGAACGGATCCTGCGCGAGGGCAAGGTCGATTTCATCGCGATGACCCGCCGCCTCCTGGCAGACCCGGATTATCCGAGGAAAATCGCCGAAGGACGTGTGGATGACATCCAGCCGTGCACGGGCTGCGATAATTGCCTCGGAAGCCGCCGGTGCCGGATCAACGGCCTGCTGGGTACGCCGTTCAACACCATCGAAAAAGCGCCCAAGAAGAAAAAGGTCCTCGTGATCGGGGGCGGTCCGGGCGGAATGTCGGCCGCACGAGTCTCCGCGATGCGCGGACATGAGGTGACCCTCTATGAGAAGTCGTCGATGCTCGGAGGGTTGATGCCGCTGGCGTCGATCGTGAAGGGATCCCGTCCCGAAGATCTGTCCCTGATCATCAACTATTTCTCACGGCAGCTTGCCAAACTCGGCGTCAAAGTGGAACTCGGAGAGGAAGCGGATCTGGCTTTAGTGGACAGGATCAAACCAGACGTGGTTTTCCTGGCTACCGGAGGTACTTCGACCGTTCCGAAGATCCCCGGCATTGATAAGCCGAAAGTGGTCAGCGGCGCCGCCCTCCACCGCCAGCTTAAATTCGCGCTCAAATTCTTCAAACCGGAGATGCTTCGGAAGCTGACCAAACTGTACATGCCCATGGGGAAGAGCGTCATCGTCATCGGTGGAGCGATTCAGGGATGTGAGCTGGCCGAATTCCTCACCAAACGCGGCAGGAAGGTTACAATCGTTGAAACCGGCCCCATGATAGGCGAAGGCATGGTTGACGCGCTGTTGTCGAATCTGATGATCTGGTTCAAGAAAGTGGGTGTGACCCTGATCAGCGGTGTCAAAGAATGCGTGGAGATCACCGACAAAGGACTGACCATCCTCACGGGGGATGGCAAAAAGCAGACGATTGAGGCGGACAGTATCGTTACGGCTCTGCCGCTGACGCCGAACGATGAACTGCTCAGCGACTTAAAGGCGAAAGTCCCCGAAGTATACGCGATCGGGGATTGCAAAGAACCGCTGCTGATCGCCGACGCCATCGGCACCGGCCTGCGCACCGCCCGCGAAGTTTGATTGTCGATTCCAGATTCCAGATATCCTCTGATCTGGAATCGAGAATCTGGAATCTGGAATTAGAGGAGTTCGATGAGCAAGAAGGTTTTTGCGGATTTGAAGATTGCGGCGTTCAGCTGGGCGATGGTCGGTCCGCTGACACTCAAATTTTTCGCGGATTATGGGGCGACCGTAGTCCGCGTGGAAACCGGCACACGCCCCTGCGTCACTCGGACGTCTGCGCCATTCAAAGACAATATCGCCGGGATCAATAGGAGCGGATATTTCAACCACTTCAGCGCGAACATGATGAGTCTGTCGCTGAACATGATGCACCCGATGGGAATGGCTGTTGCCAAGGAGCTGGTCGGCTGGGCCGACGTCGTGATGGAAAACTTTACGCCTGGCGTCATGGACAAGTGGGGACTCGGCTATGAAGCACTGAGGCAAATCAATCCGGATATCATCATGGTGCGGCAGAACGGTTTCGGGACCGAGGGGCCGTATAAAAATCTGGCGGCCTTCGGAATGATCCTCGCCGCGATCGCCGGGATTCCAAATTACATCGGATGGCCGGACCGCGGGCCGCTCCCGGTTGGCGTAGGCGCCTATACCGACTGCATCAGTCCCCGATTCGCTTCCGCGGCCCTCATCGCCGCTTTGGAGTATCGCGACAGAACCGGGAAGGGCCAGCTCATCGACCTGGCGCAATTCGAAACGGCTCTGTATTTCCTGCTGCCTGGTCTGCTGGACACTGCGGTCAACGGCCGGGAGCCCGTTCGCAACGGCAACGTCGTGAGCTGGGCTGCCCCGCATAATGTCTATCCATGCAAAGGAGTAGAGCGGTGGTGCACGATCGCGGTGAGCAGCGAACCTCAATGGGCAGCGCTTTGCCGGGCCATGGGCCGGCAGGATCTCGCGGCCGATTCTCGGTTCGATACGCTCGATCGCCGCAAGAAAAACGAAGGCGCATTGGATGCCGCGATCGAGGAATGGACAAAACAGCGCACCCCGGATGAAGTGATGGCCGCTTTGCAGGCCGCCGGCGTCCCGGCGGGGATCGTCGCCAATTCGGCGGATGTTTTTGCGGATCCGCAGTTGCGCGAACGCGGTCTGTTCTGGCCGATGGAGCACAGCGAGATCGGCCTGTTCAACCACCTGGGACCGAGCATGGTTTTGTCGGAGACGCCGGCGCAGGCGTCTGCTCCCAGCCCGTGCATGGGAGAACACAACGAATATGTTTTAACCAAAATCCTGGGCAAGACGGATGAGGAATTTGTCGAGCTTCTTGCCGCAGGCGCACTTGAATAATGACATGGAGGATTCATCATGGAATTAGAGTTCATAAAATACGAAAAGGATAAGCAGGTTGCCTTCATTACTTTGAACCGCCCGGACAGACTCAACGCGATCGGCCCTGAGATTTACCGGGACTGGACTGCGGCTTTAGACGAAGCGGAACAGGATGATGATGTGAAAGTGATTGTGTTCAAAGGCGCAGGACGTGCTTTCAGCGCGGGCGCCGATCTGACTGGAGTGGGTTACGTTTACGGCATGAAAGACCCGAAACCCGGAGAGAAAGGGAAACAGCGCATCCCCCTGAGAGTCAAATTCGAATTTGACCGGCGCGTCTTTCTGGATTTCCACAGAAGGATTCTCTACTGCAAGAAACTGACGATCGCTCAGCTCCACACCTATTGTCTCGGCATTGCATTCAATATCGTGTCGCACTGCGACATGCTCATCGCCAGCGAGGACTGCGAGATGGGACACGTCGAGGAGCGCCTCGGCCAGGGCGGGATGACGCTCACCCCCATCATGATCCTCCGTTGCGGATTCACACGCGCGATGGAGCTCTGCCTTACCGGCAGGCGATTTAACGGCATCAAGGCTGCGCAATACAATCTGATCAATAAAGCCGTGCCGGCCGACAAACTCGACGAGGAAGTTCGGAACCTGGCGCACGGACTGTGCATGCATCCGAAGGACGGTATCGCGGTCGGCAAGGCGATGCGGGAGATGATTTACACGACCATGGGTATCGATCGCGGACTGGTCGATCACTACATCATGCACACCGTACAGACCAACCGAGTCCTTGACGAAGGCGAAGTCAACTTCTTCAAAATGAGAAGAGACAAAGGCGTAAGAGAAGCCGCCCACGAAAAACACGACGTTTTCAAGGCGCTGGACGACTTCGACAAATAACAATTCCAGATTGCAGATTCCCGATTCCAGATCCGGGACTTTTGGGGATCTGGAATTGAGAGTCTGGAATCTGAAATTATCGGAGATTGGGTATGGACGCAGCCTATCTGTTTGCCAAAAACTTCGTGAAAACAAGATATGAAGACCTTCCGCCCGAGGTCGTGGATGCGACGAAGAAAGAAATCCTGGATCTCCTGGGCGTCGCCCTCGGGGGCGCCAATCAGCCTGGCGCGACGCATGTTTGCGCACTCGTGAAGGAGTGGGGCGGCAAGGAAGAAAGCAGCATCATCGGCAGCAAACTGAAGGTTCCGGCGCCCAATGCGGCGCAGGCGAACGCCACCATGGCGCACTCGCTGGATTTCGACGATGTCCACGAAGCAGCCGTGATGCATCCGGGGATTGCATCCATACCCGTTGTCCTTGCCGTGGGAGAAGCGCAAGGGCGTCTCAGCGGCAAGGAGATGATTGCGTGCACCGCGCTGGGCGTCGACATGATGTGCCGGCTGGCCCTGGCCACCACTCCGGGCAAGAGCCCGATCGACCTGGGATGGCATCTTACGTCGGTATTCGGCTTCATGGGTGCGGCCGCAACCGCGGCTCGCGTCATGGGTTTGAATGAGGAGACGATCGTCAATGCCATAGGGATCGGGTACCACCAGAGCGGCGGCAATGGCCAGTGCGTGAAGGACGGCGCATTAGCCAAGAGGCTCGGACCGGGATTTGCCATCAAAGGCGGCATCACGGCGGCACTGCTGGCAAAAGCGGGTGTGACGGGAGCGAAAAACTCCCTCGAGGGGGAATGGGGTTTCTACCGGCAATACGCGGATGGTGATTACAGCAGGGAAATTCTGACAGCGGATCTTGGGGAGCGGTTTGAAGGCGTCAACGTCGCAATCAAGCCGTATCCGTGCTGTCGAGGCATACACCCTGCCATCGACGCTGCCTTGGCTTTAGCGGAGGATAAGAACATTCGAAGCCAGGATATTAAGGAAATCACTCTCTCGGTTACCGATGCTCACCTTGCGCTTCTCTGCCAGCCGCTGGATGCGAAGCGTTCGCCGAGAAGTCCGGTGGATGCTCAATTCAGCATTCCATGGGGAGTGGCCTCGGCAATTGTGGGGAGAAGCGTGGGCTTGGGTGATTTCACAGACAGCGCCGTACGGAATCCCAAAGTGCTGGAAGTTACTCAAAAGATGCGAGTGGAGGTGGATAACTCTTTGCACAAACCCGGCCCGGAGCCGACGCGCGTGACGGTCAAAATGATGGACGGCAAAACGCATGCCATGGTCGTTGAGAATCCTCTGGGCAGTCTCGAACGGCCGATGTCCTTCGATGATTGTGCGAGGAAGTTCAGGGATTGTGCCAAGAGCCTCGACGCCGGATGCGTCGAAAGGGTAGTGCAACTGGTGAGGGGACTCGATCAGCTGGACGACGTTCGGGAAATCATCCAAGAAATTCGGTGACAGATACCTTAATTCCAGACCTAAAGTAAGGCAACTATATACCTCAACAATTCTGGAATTAAGGTATCTGTCACCGTATCTCAAAATTCAACAACTCAAGGAGGCAGTGATATGGGCAATGCTTTAAGCGGGAAAGTAGCTTTTGTCACAGGGGCAGCAGCCAAGCGGGGCATGGGACGCGCAGTTGCGCTTCGATTGGCGCAAGAAGGCGCCGATGTCATGGTGACCGACAAATTCGCTGCTCCCAAAAGCGCATGGGTTGGGGACGAAGGCTGGAAAGGTCTGGAAGATGTCGTTAAGGAAATTCAAGCGCTGGGCCGGAAAGCGATCTACGCCGTGGCAGGCGTGGAGAATTCCAATGAAGTCGAAGTGGCGGTCAAGGCGACGATCGACAAATTCGGCCAGATCGACATTCTGGTGAATTGCGCTGGAACGCGCGGCCCGGTGGGGGTTCCTATTGCCGATGGCGATGAAAAGGACTGGGAACTGCTGTTCGATGTAAATTCGCTGGGAACCATGATCGTTTCAAAGTACGTTGCCAAAGAAATGATTCGCAGAAATCGGGGCGGGAAAATCGTGCATATTGCCTCTGCCGCCGGCAAATTGGCCTGTCCCGGAAGCGCGGCCTATGCTGCTTCCAAATGGGCTGTGATCGGGATTACTCAGGCGCTGGCCATGGAATTGGCGCCATACAAAATCAATGTCAACTCGATTAATCCGGGGTTCTTCCCGACAAATCTCCGCGATGAGGACGCCACTCTCCACAGCAAGAAGAAAGGCATTACGGTAGAGGAATTCCGGAAAGAGGAATATAAAATGCTCAGCGACATGGTCCCGCTGAAAAGGATGGGAACCGTCGAGGATATTGCCGACCTGATTTATTTCCTGGTCAGCGATGAATCGAAATACCTGACGGGGCAATCCATTAATATTACGGGCGGCACTCCCCCCTTAAACTAAAAACCGGAAACAGGCGACGGGAAACCTAATCCTGGCGCTAACACACGAAGTCAATCAATCGGAGGTTTGAGTATGAACGCCCGACGGATACTCGTATCCACAGCCGTATGTTGTTTAATCTTGACCGGACTTTATCTCATGAATCCCATTGAAGCACAAACCAACTCCATCACGCTGACCGCCAAGCTGACCATTAAAGCGGGAAAAGAGAAGGAGTTCGAGACGCTCATGAAGGGAATTGTTCCCAAGGTGAGACAGGAGCCGGGGAATCGGTCGTACACGATGTGCCGATCCAAGGAAAACCCTCGTGTATTCATGTTTTTTGAAGAGTATGCGGATCAGGCCGCCATCCAGGCTCACGGCCAGCATTTTAAAGAACTCGGCATCGATTTATCCGCGTATCTGGATGGCCCCGTTGTCGCGGAATACTACGACAAAATCGCCTACTGAACAGGATCAGGATGTCGGCGGCATGGCTCTGTGCAGGATATTCCGGCGAAATTTAAAGAGAGATAAAACCAGGATCGCCACGACAGATGTAAGCCCTATCAGCATCTCAAATACCGGCAAATAGCTTTTGAAGGCGTCATGCATCAAAGCGATTGCCGTGATGGCAATGCCGCCGGCCCCGACATCCACGCTCGTCAATATGCCGAGGATCTTTCCATAGGATTGACCGGAATAAAACTCCGCAATAACCAGCTGAATCATTGTGAACGTGCCGCTGTAGCCGATGCCGAATACCGCAGCATAGCAAAACAATCCAAACAGATTATTCGCGCTGGAGAACCTCAGGATTGTTAATCCGGCAGTCAGGATGATCACCACGATAAACATGATCGCAATCTTGTCAAAATGATCGCTTAAATATCCGATCAGGAGCTTGCCGACAATCGCAAACCAGAAGATGGCGCTGACGATTACGGGCAGAGTATCCATGGTAATGCGCAGTTCTGAGCTCATGAAAATCGTCTGATGTTGCACGATCCCGTTCATGCAGTACCAGAGGGAGCCGGTGGCGAAAGCCAAGATATACAATGCCGGCATCCGCAGCGCTTCTTTTAGGGTAATCCCGGCATGGACCGGTTGCTGCGCGGTGGGCTCGGCCGTTTTTGTTTTAAGAGTCTCGCCGTCGGGCAGCAGTCCCTTATCTTCAGGCCGGCTTCGAATCAAAAATATCAGGGGAAGAAGCATCATTGCCCCGGCAATAAACATAAGCACATGCAGTGCGTCGCGCCAGTTGCCTCTCGCCAGCACATATTTTACTACCAGTGGAAAAATGGCGCCTCCCACATCCGGTCCCATCAGCGTAATACCCACGGCGATGCCCCGATAGCGATTGAACCAGCGTGTTACAGTCAGCATGGTCGGTACCTGCCCGGCGCAGACCTGTGATAAAGAAAATGTCATATAAATGATCGTCATCTGCATGAGAGTGTGCAGATGACTGTAGCTGAAAAGCCCTCCGATAGTGAGCAGGGCGCCGGCAATCATGAAAATCCTCGTGGAAAATTTGTCGAAAAGCGAACTGACGAATGGCGTAATAATGGCGCCGGTGATGAAGAAAACGGTAGCCGCCCGCGTTACTTTCTCGGCGGACCAGCCAAATTCCCTCATCAATTCAGGGTAAAACAGCGGCAGCGTGTAAATCTGTATGCCGCATAAAGCGGTGTAGCTGGCAAAAATTCCGAATAAAACCCACCATCCGAAAAACACTCGATTTCCAAACATAGTTTTCTTTCGGCTAGAATTGCAATTTGCCTGGCGAAACTTGACGAATCAGCCGCCTATTATAGGCGACATAGGCTCGCGGCAGAAAGCGCATTCCGCGGGCCGGCGCCATTTGGAATTCGCCGCATTTGCCGCTCGTATTGTTTGCGTATTTCCGCTGTCCGCGGCAGGTGAAACAGGATAATATTGTCGTCTTCATTTGATGGCAGTGTGCTCGAAATCCCACAGGCGGAATTTCGAAACCTCGAGTCTTTGAGTTTTAGAGTGAATACCATGGCAAAAAGAAAAGTCTTTGCGGAAAATTCGGTTCGGCTCACAGTCAATGGGCAGGTATACGATCTGGACGTGGGCGCCAAGTCAGGGCAGATAGATCCATCGCATGCGTTGGTCTACACGTTGCGGGAGACGCTGGGTTTGACGGGCACAAAAGCGGCCTGTGGCCAGGGTGCCTGCGGCGCTTGTACCGTCATCATGGACGGCAAGGCCGTCAATTCCTGCAAAATTCTCACCATCGAATGCGAAGGCAAATCCATCACGACCATCGAGGGTTTGCGAGACCCGAAAACCGGGGCGCTGGATCCGCTCCAGCAGGCTTTCATTGAACACGCCGCCTTTCAATGCGGTTTTTGCACCCCCGGAATCATCATGACATCCAAAGCTCTTCTCAATGAAAATCCTCATCCTACGGAAGATGAGATCAAGGAGGCGCTTTCGGGAAATTTTTGCAGGTGTGTCAGCCACTACCACGTGGTGAGAGCTGTGCTATCCGTCGCAGAGAGTGGGAGGCAGACCGATGAACGACAACTATAGATATGTCAGTCGACAACTGCCGCGACGGGATGCCTCGGGTATCGTCACGGGATCCACCCCGTTCATGGACGATCTGAGGTTTCCGAACCTGCTCTATGGAAGGGTGTTGCGCAGTCCTCACGCGCACGCCAACATAAGGAAAATCGACAAGAGGAAGGCAGAAGCGCTTCCAGGCGTAAAGGCCGTGGTTACGTGGGAAGACATCCCGGACTGGAGAGGCGGCACTCCCCGCATGGTGCGCGTCCTGGATAAAAAAGTCAGGTATGTGGGGGACGCCGTCGCTCTAGTAGCCGCAGCTTCGGAGCAGGTCGCCGAAGAGGCACTAAGCCTGATCGATGTAGAATACGAAGTTCTGCCCGCCGTCTTCGACATCGATTCCGCACTCAAGCCGGATGCTCCGCGGCTTTATGAAGAACTCAAAAACAATATCATCCCCGGAGGCACACCCATTTACGGGCCTAATTGCCTGCAAGGCGTTGTGCGCGGCGACGTCGACAAGGGATTCGCGGAGGCCGACTTCATCACGGAAGGTACTTTCGGATACGAGAACATCCCCAATGCTCTCCCGGCTGAAGCCCTGGGCGCGATCGCGTTCTGGGAGCCGCCCAACAAGGCCACGATCTATGGCACCAGCCAGGCGCCTTATATGGACAAGGTGACGCTGTTCCACGTCTTCAACCGGCAGGTGGACGTCCGCAGCATCGGCCATAACGTCGGCGGAAGCTTCGGAACCAAGTTCATGTGCTGGCAAGTTCAGGCCTACGCCATCATCCTGGCGCGGACTACGCTGCGTCCCGTCAAGATCATGTTTACCAAAGAAGAGCATATGGCGAACTTCACGCTCCGGATCGGTTCCCGCATCCACGCGAAGGTCGGGATGAAGAAGGATGGAACGATCACCGCCATCCAGGGTACCTGGTACGTCGATACCGGCTATTATTCTTCCACCACGCAATGCCAGGTGGCAGTCGGTGCCGGTGAACTGATGATCATGGTCCAGTGTCCCAACTGGGATCTCAAGAATGTGATTGTCGCCACCAATCGCAATGCATCGGGCTCTACGCGAGGCTTCGGCGGCCAGGAACTGGAGTGCGCGTTCAACCCGACACTGAATCTGGCCATGGAAAAGGCCGTCCTGGATCCTTTCGAGGTGTACAAGAAGAATTTCGTGAAGCCGGGCGGAGGCTACTATTGGCGCGACGGCGAGTTTTATGACAACAGGGGGGTTGATTTTACGAAAGCCATGGATCAAGGCGCTCAGCTTTTCGGGTGGAAGGACAAATGGAAAGGCTGGCTCACTCCCACGGCGGTCGACGGTCCCAAACGAAGGGGTGTCGGAGTCGCCGTTCACGGGAATGCGGATATCGGCGAAGACACCGCAGAAGCCTACGTGCAACTTGGCTATAACGGCACTGCGACTATTTTCCTTTGCGTAGCGGAATTTGGAACCGGCCAGAAATCCAATTACATTAAAATGGCGGCAGAAGTTCTGCAGATTCCGCCGGAGCGCATTGAAATGGTTCCGGCGGACACGCTTGTGACTCCTTACGAATTTGGTCCCGTCGGTTCCAGAGGGACGTACGCCATCGGAAGCGCCGTGATCAACGCGGCGGAAGATGCGAAAAGAAAATTGCTGGAATTGGCAGCACCGAAACTCGGCTCCGATCCCAAAGATCTCGATACGGCGGACGGAGTTATCTTCGTAAAAGGGAAGTCGGATAAGGGGATTAAGTGGCGATTCATGGGCAACGACCGGACGCTGCTCGGCTATGGACGATTTGAATCCGATTTCACCATGTGCAACTGCCTGATGTCATTCGTTGAAATCGAGGTGGATGTCGAAACTGGAAAGCTGAAACTATTGCGGGTCGTCAACGCCACGGATATCGGTCAAATCATTGATCCGCTGGGCCTCGAAGGCCAGCTCAATGCCTGCTGGGGTTCTGCGGGCATTGACAGTGCTATTTCCGAAGAAACCATCCTGGACCGCCGGACCGGCCACATCGTCAATGCCAACCTGATAGATTATAAATGGCGAACGTTTGCCGAATTGCCGACGGTTCAAAATGTGGTTCTCGAAACGCCTTTCCCCAGCCATCGCTTCCATGCGGTGGGAATCGCCGAGATTGCGACATCCCCGGGACCCTCCGCACTCCTCATGGCGGCGTCCAACGCTATCGGCAAGTGGTTATATCAATATCCTGTGACTCCTGATCGGATTCTCAAGGCTCTGTCGAAAGGAGTCGCGTCATGAAAACCTTCCAGCATTACAATGCCCGATCGATCAGGCAAGCAACATCCCTGTTGACAAAATACCGAGGGAAAGCAAGGGTCAATGCCGGCGGCACCGACCTCCTCGGCGATCTGAAAGATCATTGCGTGGCGGACTATCCGGATGCACTGATCAATATCAAGACGATTCCAAACCTCGACTACATCAAGGTGAACCGGAAAGGCCTGAAGATCGGAGCCCTTACCAGGCTGGCGGATGTCGTCAAATCCCCGCTGGTAAAAAAGGACTACTCTCTTGTTGCCGACGCCGCTTGTTCGATAGCCAGCCCGAATATCAGGAATATGGCTACGCTCGGAGGAAATCTCGCCCAGGACGTGCGCTGCTGGTACTACCGCTATCCGCAGCATATCGGCGGCCCGATCACGTGTCTCCGCAAAGGAGGCAAGATCTGCAGCGCATTGGTCGGCGATAATCGATACCATTCTATCTTTGGCGCGGCCGCGGAGTCCGAGAAGCGCTGCGCAAGTCACTGTCCGGCGCATGTCGATATCCCGGGATATCTCCGCCTGATCCGCGGCAACAACATCGCCGAAGCCGCGCGATCGTTGTTGCATACAAATCCCCTCCCGGCCATCACCGGGAGAGTGTGCCCCATCTTCTGTGAGCCGCATTGCAACCGCGGCGAGTATGACGAGCCGGTCGCAATCCACAGCATCGAGCGCGGCATCGGCGATTACATCCTCGACCACTCGACGGATTACTTCGCGTCGCCGGCATTCGATTCCGGCAAAAAGGTTTCGATTGTGGGCTCCGGTCCCGCGGGGCTGGCCGCTGCATACTATCTGAGAGCAGGCGGTCACCAGGTAACGGTATATGAAAGGATGCCGGAACCCGGCGGAATGCTGCGCTATAGCGTTCCGCCCTATCGCCTCCCAAAGGAAATTGTGGGCAGGCAGATTCAAGCTCTCAGGGACATGGGCGTTCAATTCAAAACCTCGGTGATTGTTGACGTCAGCCTTGCCGAGCGGATCGTTGCCGATTCAGATGCGGTCTTCATCGCCGGCGGGACGTGGAGGAGTTTGATCCTTGGCGTTCCGGGAGAAGACGCGCGGGGCGTTCATTATGCGCTGGATTATCTTAAGAGAGTGAATTCCGGAGAGACGATAGCACTCGGCAAAAGAGTCGTCGTGATCGGCGGAGGGAGCGTTGCGATCGATGCGGCCAGGACGGCCAGAAGGCTGGGCGCGGAGAGCGTTGTTGTCCTCTGTCTCGAGACTCGGGACCTGGGGTCGAAAGACAGAATGCCGGCTCTCGATCAGGAAATTCTCGAGGCAGAGGAAGAGGGCATTGCCGTTCATCCGTCTATGGGCATTCGGGAAATCAAAACAACGAATGGCGCCGTGTCCGGCATAGGAACCAGGACATGTGTTTCTGTTCGCGATACAGAGGGAAGATTCAACCCCCAATTCGATGATGCCGCGGCTGCGCCGGAGTTGCAGTGCGACAGCATCCTCGTTGCGATCGGGCAGGTCGCCGAGGATTCGCTCCCTGCTTCAGGAAGCAAGGTGTTTATCGGCGGGGATATGGCGGAAGGAGCATCTACCGTCATCAACGCTGTGGCATCCGCCAGAAAAACGGTTGTTGCAATCGAGACTTTCTTGGGTTCGGCGCCGCCGGCGGCCGACGATGTCGTACAGGCAGAATATCCGGAATCCCATTTTGAAGAAATTCCGCGGGCAACGGCGCGGGAGATCCCGGCGGCCGAGCGCCTCCAAAGCATATTCGTGGAGGATGCGGCCGGACTCACCTGGAGCGAGCTTCACGGAGAGGCGTCCCGCTGCGTGAGTTGCGGATGTCTTGCCGTCGGTCCATCCGATCTTGCCGTGGCGCTGGTGGCTCTGGATGCAAGCATCGTAACCACAAGGAGAACCATCCCCGCACAGGCGTTTTTCGCTGCAACGGCTTCGCGCTCCACGGTGCTCGAAGCGGATGAATTGATCAAGGAAGTTCAGATTCCCAAGCCTCCGAGAGGATCGCGTCAACGGTATCTGAAATTTGCCCTGAGGAGACCGATCGATTTCGCGATTGTCAGCGTGGCCTCAATAATTGCGGAGAAGAATGGGGTTTGTGCGGATGCCCGCATCGCACTCGGGGCAGTCGCTCCGGCGCCCATGCGATCGAGAGCGGCAGAAGCGGCGATCAAGGGCAAGTCCCTCAACAAAGAAAATGCCGCAGCGGCCGCGCGAGCTGCACTTGCGGCCGTGCAGCCGCTTGCCATGAACCAGTACAAAGTTGACATCGCGAAGACGTTGATACAAAGGTCCGTCCTCGGCTTGCCTGAGTAGGATGCCGGTCGTGGGCAGCGGTTTCAGAGGAATGACGGATGAACACACAAAGAAGCCTGGTGGTTAAAACGAAAAGCGGCGAACTGGAAGGCGTTTTTGAAAGAAACCTCTGCACATTTAAGGGCGTGCCCTATGCGGCTCCTCCGGTGGGAGGATTGAGATGGCTGCCTCCGCAACCCTGCAAGCCGTGGAAAGGCGTAAGGCCTGCAAAGGAATACGGATCAATCGCGCCGCAGAACGCCATGAGTCTGCCGGGTCTGTCGGAAAAGCCTGAACCGCAAAGCGAGGATTGCCTCTTCCTGAACATTTTTTCTCCCGGATTGGATGACGCGCGCCGCCCCGTGATGGTCTGGATGCACGGTGGCGCGTTCTGCATGGGGTCCGGTTCTGCGCCGAGCTACAGCACGGGCACTTTGGCCGCAAACGGCAATGTCGTGCTCGTGACGATCAACTACCGGCTGGGCGCTCTGGGCTTTTTGAATCTGAAAGAATTGACCAACGGGAAGATACCGTCTACCGGCAATGAAGGGCTTCAGGACCAGGTGGCTGCGCTGCGCTGGGTGAAGGACAACATCGCGGCTTTCGGCGGCGATCCGGATAACGTCACCGTTTTCGGCGAATCGGCCGGAGCGATGAGCATCGGGTGTCTGCTGAATCTCCCGGAGGCCCGCGGGCTTTTTCACAAGGCCATTCTCGAAAGCGCTGTGGGAGAAATGGCCCGGCCGCTGAACATGTCTGTCGAGATCGCCGGGGAGTTTTTAAGAGCCCTCGATTTAGGCGCCCATGACATCGCGGCGCTGAAAAACCTTTCCCTGGAAAAGATGCTCCGGGCGCAACAGATCGTTGCCGCAAAAACGGGCCAGGGAGGCGCTCCGGTGATTCCCGTTGCGGACGGTGTCGTGATGCCCAGGATGCCGCTGTCTTCGATGGAAGCCGGACTCGGTTCGCGTGTGCCGACTCTCGTCGGTTCCAACCTTGAAGAGGATAAACTCTTTTCCATGATGAGTCCTAGAGTGTACGGCATCGACGAAGACGGTTTGCGAAGAGCCGCATCGAAATTCGTCGCTGAGCGAGACGCCGAAAAGTTGATCGAGACATATCGAAGGGCGAAAGCGCTCCGCGGAGAACCGGTGACACCGTTCGAAATATATTCAGCGCTCAGCACCGACGTCATGTTCCGCAAAACGGCGATCCGGATAGCCACGGCCCAATGCAAACATGCTCCCGGCGGATACAATTACCTATTTTGCTGGAAATCGCCTGCGGCAGGCGGACGCCTCGGCGCGTGCCATGCTCTCGAAGTCGGCTTTGTCTTCGGAAACTATGATGCTGCGTTTGGCGGAAGCGGACCTGCGGCGGATAAGCTCTCCGGCGAGATGCAGGATGCCTGGTTGAGCTTCGCGCACACCGGGAACCCCAGTTGCCGGAGTTTAGGCAATTGGCCGCAGTACTGCGAAGGCCGGTCATCGATGGTCTTCGACACCAACAGCCGCGTCGAAAAAGCCGCCTACGAAGCCGAACGGAGTGTCTGGGAAACGCTGGAGGAACTGGAATTTTCCAGCATGCCGTAGCCTCTCTGCGAATAGTACTGGCGCGGTCGGTATCGCTATCGGGATTCGCGGTCGGCTTCTAGCGCGGAAATCCAGTAAAAGCCGAATTTCGATTGCGAATCCCGATTCCGATAGCGATACCGATTGCGATTCTATCTAGGATTGATCATCCAGCGATACTTCCGGGATTGTGCAGATCAGCAGGAATGCCAGAAGCATTGTGATGGCGCCGATCCAGAAGACGCGTCGCAATGCGGATTCCAGCGAATCGCGGATAGCATCGACTGTTTTGGCAAACAATGCCGGTCCCTGCGATCCCATTTTGTCAAAGTGATCCTTAAGATCCTTCATGGAAGTGTCGGACAGCAGCACTCGCTGATTATGGACCGCCGCCATTGTTCCCGTATCGGCCAATTCCTGCAATTCAGCCGGCAGGGAGGCTGTGAGCGATTTTTCGTAGACGACATTCATTGCAGAGCCAAGAATGGGGGGCGCTATTGCGATACTCATGGATAAACAGAAAAAGCTGGCACCCATCGCAACACCTAGCATTCGTTTAGGCAAGACATTCTGGACAACGGTCGTGTTCACAGTCGGCAAAGCGCCTAATCCCAAACCCGCAACGACGCATACAGCCACGCTCCAAAAGGCAGGGGTTCCCGCCTTAAGGAGGATTACTGCAAACATGTCCGCGGTAGCGACAGCGAGGCCCAGGATGTACATCCATTTGTATCGTTTGGATTTGGCAAGAACGAATCCGATAAACACGCCGAAAAATGACATGAGCACACTGTAAGGCGTAAACATAATGCCGCTGCGCGTAGTGCTGATCCCTTGAACTCCCTGCAAAAACATCGGGAAGTACATCATCATTGCCATTTGTCCGAAAAAGGATAGAAACGTGGCTATGACAATGGTCAGAAAGGAACGATTGCGAAACACGAGAGGATCCACTATTGCCCCGTCGGTCTTGCCCTCAATTTTAAAAAACAAAATCCAGAAGAGAAGGGAAACACCAGCCAACCCAGCCACTCGGGTCGATGCCCAGGGATAGGTCCCGGCATATGAAAGTCCCAAGATCATCGTTGAGGAGGCAATCGCGACCAGGAAGCATCCGAGGGAATCGAATTTCTTGCTGACTCCCTTCTGAATTATGGAAGGTACGCCAATCGGCACTGTTAAAAGACAAACAACCAGTAGAGGCAAAGGGAACCAGAAAAGGTAACGCCAACTCAACTTGTCTACAGCCAAACCGCCCACCGTTGGCCCGATCAATGAGAAAAACCCGATAGGCACATTCAGCAGTCCGATCCATTTGCTGCGCTCGGATGGCCGATAAACATCGCCGACCACGGCGAAAACAAGCGGCATCATTGCTCCCGTGCCTACAGCACTGACAACACTGGCAACGATCAGGAACACAAAAGTGGGGCTGAGCGCGCTCATGATCGTCCCAACCACGCAGAAAGACAGCGATATCATCAGCATGATTCTGCGCCCGTACATGTCTGAGAGTTTTCCGAAGATCAGCGTCACAAATGCGCTGATCAAGGCCGGGATGGAAACTGCCCACGAGTAGAGCGCCATCCCGTCCAGATCGGCAGCCATTTTGGGCCTTGCGATCGTTAACGTTTGCACGAAATAGCCCAGCGTTCCGTAGACCGCAAAAATGGCCACCATGGCCCATGCTTTCTGCTTTGCGGAAAAGCTATATTCTTCTGCCGTCACTTGGTCTTGGGACATCCTGCCTCTCCTCTGTGCCTAAACAAAATTCGAAAGACAACAATCTTCGGAATCAGCATCGCAATCGCCACCGGGACCCGATGCGCGTCGGAACCGCCAATCTCGAAGGATTTCTACTGCAATGCTACTGCGGACAGGGTTAGCTTATAGTCTATTCCAGCCGGAATGAAAAGCATTTATTCCGGATTTT
>DATJPG010000149.1:0-6679 GCA_035506515.1 Acidobacteriota bacterium | reverse complement strand
GCGCTCTGGAACCCTGGGTTATGAGTGTGAAAATAGATAGAGCTCTGAAGGAGCGACACAGAAAACCTGCATCGGCCATGCAGGCCTCACATGAATTACAATGCTAACCCAGGGTTCCGGCCGCTCCGCGTCCTCCACCCTAGGCTATACTGCATCGCGCTTTCAGCGCTGGTTGCCCTTGGCTTGACGCGCATGCTTTCGGGGGCTTAAACAAAAGGTCAGGCAGTATTTCGGAGTGATTGCTGTCACTCTTAACTAAGTGCCATTCGATACCGACCCCGATCCCGATACCGACCCCGATCGACTTGGTGATACAGGACTGGCTATTGGGGGTTCGAGACAAACCCGTCGGAAATCCGCCGCTAAGATCTCCTGGGTCTATCAAACTTTTACTGCCTCCCCGGCAGAGCCGGAGGATCTCCCAACGGATTAGCAAATGGCTGTAATTGAGCCACTTGGAGGTTTTGCGAACGGCGATACTCAGATTGACTACATTCGGTAAACCGGATATATAGATGTAATGAAATGGAGAAAACCATGAAGGAAGCAGCTCGGTTTTTCAAGGCGCTTTCCGACGAATCGCGGCTCAAGATGCTTTGGCTATTGTTCAATCGCCGGGAACTATGCGTCTGCGATGTAATGGCTGTCCTGAAGATTACCCAGTCCAAAGCGTCCAGGCACCTCGCCGCCCTGCGTCATATCGGGATTGCAACGGACCGGAGGGAAGGATTGTGGTCCTACTACTCGCTTCGCCAGCCGGAGGATGAACTCGCGAAGAATCACTTGAAACTGCTCCGTACAACTCTGGCAAAAAATCCCGATGCCCAACCGCTCCTCGACAAACTGAACGCCTGGCTCAAGGAGAAAAGCCGCGGCGCAAGTTGCCTCAACAACAACGCTCCCTCAAGGACCAAAACCAACGGGACCTCTATCAGCGCGCTTTTGCAGAGGAGACGCCATGAGCAATGAATCCGCTTCCGCAGTTCCCACTGCGGCAAAACACACAGGCGTAGCCAGGAAGCTATCATTTCTCGATCGATATTTGACGCTCTGGATTTTTCTGGCCATGGCTGTCGGGGTGGGCGCAGGCTATCTGTTCCCCGGCATCGTTCCATTTCTAAACAGGTTTAATGCGGGGACAACATCAGTGCCTATTGCGGTCGGGCTCATATTGATGATGTATCCGCCATTGGCCAAGGTGCGATATGAGGAAATGGGGCCGGTATTTCGGAATACCAAAGTGCTGGGGCTGTCCCTCGCACAGAACTGGGTTGTGGGCCCGATCCTGATGTTTGTTCTGGCCGTGATATTCCTGCGTGATAAGCCCGAGTACATGGTGGGCCTGATCATGATCGGGCTGGCCCGATGTATCGCAATGGTCATCGTCTGGAATGATCTGGCGAAAGGCGATGCCGAATACTGTGCCGGGCTCGTGGCATTCAATTCGATTTTCCAGGTACTCCTCTATTCGGTGTACGCGTATGTCTTCATCACGATTCTGCCCACCTGGTTGGGACTGAAAGGAGTGGCCGTCAATATTACGATTGGCGCGATTGCCAAGAGCGTTTTCATTTATCTGGGGATTCCGTTTCTGGCTGGAGTTATTACACGCTTCTCTTTGATCGCGGCAAAGGACAAGCGCTGGTATCACGAAAAATTCATTCCGAAGATCAGCCCGATAACGCTCATCGCGCTCCTGTTCACGATCATCGTCATGTTCTCTCTCAAGGGCGAGATGATCGTGCAGTTGCCGTTTGACGTGATCCGCATCGCAATCCCTCTGCTCATCTATTTCGTGGTGATGTTTTTTGTCTCCTTCTTCATGAGCAAGAAGATCGGGGCGACCTACGGCCAGTCGGCGACGTTGTCGTTTACGGCAGCTTCCAATAATTTCGAGCTGGCCATCGCAGTTGCTGTTGCGACTTTTGGAATTCAACATGGCGGCGCCTTTGCGGCTGTCATCGGGCCGCTTGTGGAAGTTCCGGCGCTGATCGGGCTGGTGAATGTGTCGCTTTGGCTCGGGCGAAAATACTATGGAATGAAGGAAGCCTAGAGGTTGATACCGTAATCACACTCTGTGGCGAAGAGGAATGTCCGGTTTTCCTGGGAAATGCTCGACGACTACACTGGGGATTGCCTGACCCGGCTGTGACCGTCGGCTCCGAAGAGGAGCGGTTGGCAGCATTCAGGGAAGTGCGAGAAGAGCTGCGAAAACGCATAATGATTATTTTGGGGAATTCCGTGTAGCTTCCTTCTATTGAGGGCCTGAACTCGTAACCAGAGGAGAAAGCTCTCTCCTTTTCCAATCAATGAACGCCTTGTATTTTTTTATATGGAGCATTAGCCGACTCAGTGGCTGGCGTTTCCATGACTTCGCTATATCAGGCAACAGCGGCGCAGCCGAAGCGGCCCTCGATCATCCGCTCGCCGCATCCGTTGCACGAAATGCAGGGAGAAGCATCCGTTTCGCCGCGCCGAAATTTCGCGACGATGTGAGGGTCCCGGATGAACGGCCGGCAGAAAGAAACGGCGTCGGCCACACCGTCGCTCAGCACGGCTTGCATGTCGCGGAGTGACCGCATCCCGCCTACGAGGATTAGGGGTTTGGACAGGACGGCATGTGCGTCCCGGCATTCTTCGAGATAATAAGGGTGCACGGCGTCCCGGCGAATGTGGTGCCCCCATTTCTCCTCGATGCCTTCGCTGACTTCGATGGCGTCCACGCCGTCGCTCTCCAGCGCCTGCGCTGCGGCAATTCCCTCCGCAAAAGATTTCCCTTGCGGATGATAGTCCTTGAGACCGAGTTTAATCAGCAACGGGTAGTCCGGCCCCGCCATTTTGCGTATCCCCCGGCAAATCAGGCGCAGGAAGCGGACGCGCCTTTCCGCCGAACCGCCCCACGCATCGTCCCTGCGGTTTGTGACCGGCGACAGAAAGGCGCTGAGGAACCAGCCGTGTGCCGCGTGAAGCTGAACCGCGTCGAATCCCGCTTCCAGGATGCGCCGAGCTGCGTGGACATAAGCATCCGCCATCAAGATAATTTCCTCTTCGCTTAATCCCCTCACCCGGTTTCCGGTTTCGGGATCGACCATTGCGGAGGGTCCCACCGGCTGTAACCCGGTTTCTTCTTCTTTTGATCTGAATCCGCAATGCAAAATTTGTCCCGCAATCCTGGCGCCGTTTGCGTGCACAACATCGACAAGTTTTTTAAGCGACGGGATTGCTTTGTCGCTATCGGCGCTGAGCTGGCCGTGCCCGCCCTTGCCGTCCTGTGTGGGATACAAGCCGCCGGAAATGATCAACCCGATCTCGCCTGTGCTCAGCGCCCCGTAGAGCTTGAGTTGCGCATCGCTGACCATGCCCTCACGGCCCAGATTGTCGAACGTCGCGGAACGGACAAACCGGTTCGGCAAGCGCAGCGTGTTGAGTTGCATCGGATCAAACAGATCTGGCTTATCCATAACTTCCTCTCGGAGGGAGGCGGCTTTCCGCCGCTTTATGGCGTTTCCCGTATTTCGTTTCCCCCATTCGAAAAACGGGATCGGATGACCTCGGTGTCAGGATTGCTTATATCACGTTTTCCCTGCATCCCGAATAATGTAGAAATTAGTTTAAGAGATGCGCAATCTTGATAACGGGAGCGTTGTGTATTATTACATCCTGCATCGCAGTGAGAATCCGGATGCACGGCAATTTTCCCCCTGGATGCGGGGCTTCGCAAAGCATGAGGAGGCTTGATTGTCCCTACTTACACGGACTGCGCAATGGCTCTCGATCGCGCTGACCCTGGCTGGGGCTGTTTACGCCTTCCAGGCGCAGCTCCCGGATCAGGGAACCGTAATCCACATCGACGTGGATCTGGTCCAGGTGGATGCTGTCGTCACCAATTCCAGAGACGAACCGGTGACCGACCTCAAGGCTGAGGACTTCACCGTGCTGCAGGACGGCAAGCCGCAGGAGATCACGCATTTTAGTTTCATCCGGACCAAGGATCCGGCTCCGCGTCCGCCTGCGCGCAAAGCGCCGGATTCAAGGGAAATCGTCACGCTCGTTGCGCCTCCGCCGTCCGTGCCCGTCAAGCGGGACAAGGTTCGCAGAACGATCGCGATTGTGGTGGATGACCTCGGGCTGTCGATGGAAACCACCGTGCGCGTGCGCGCATCGATCCGGAAATGGCTCGACAACGACATGCAACCGGACGACCTCGTGGCCATCATGCGGACGGGGGGAGCCGTCGGCTCCCTGCAGCAATTCAGCAACGACAAGCGCATGCTCTACGCCACCGCCGACCGGCTCAGCTATAACGCCGCGTCGCGCGTCGGAGTCTCGAGCTTTGATCCCATCTCGGGGCCGCAACAGAAGGACCGATTAACAGGGCTGCAAAAGGAGAGACAAGACGCGTATGGATTCGAGCTCCCGATGCCGGGAGAAGAACGCAATCTGCAGTTTACTCAGTTCAGTCTCGCGTCCATTCAATACATCGTGAACGGACTGAAAGACCTGCCCGGAAGGAAGAGCGTCATCCTTTTCAGCGAGCACCTGGAAATGATGTTCGACGACAATCGCGGGCAGAACCAGGGGCGCGAAGTGCCCGTACGCGAACGGATGCGCACCCTGATCGATGCGGCAAACCGGGCGGGTGTCGTGATCCATTCCATCGACCCCCGAGGCGTGGCGTATACCGGGTTCACGGCGGAAGACAATCCATGGGGAGACGAAGACAGCCTTAATAAGCTCGACCCGATCAAGATAACTCAAGTCTTTAACCAGCGGGACAGGCAGATGAACAGTTCGCGGGACGGCATGGCGATCCTGGCCAGGCAGACCGGAGGATTGTTCCTTTACAACCGAAACGACATCGGCCGCGCGCTGGAAGTGGCTGCAAACGACGGCGATGGGTATTATCTCCTCGGCTATCAGCCCGACTCAAAAACGATATCCGAAATGAAAAAGGGGAACCCGAAGTTCCACAGCATTCAGGTCCGCGTGAATCGGCCCGGCCTGCATGTGCGCTCGCGTTCCGAATTTTTCAGCTCTCCCGATTCCAAGGCGGCCCCCGAACTCAACACGCGGCCGCAACAGGTGGAAAAAACGCTGCTGTCTCCCTTCAAGAGCGAGGATATCCGTGTGCGCCTGACTCCTTTGTTTTCGCAGACCAAAGAGGGGAAATCGGTCATCAACGCGCTGGTGCATTTCGACACGGACCAGCTGATCTTCTCCGAGGAACCGGAGGGCTGGCTCAAGGCATCCGTCGAACTGGTCGCAAGCATCTACAACGCCGACGGACGGCTGCTCGAATTACAGGAAAAGACGTGGAACGTGATGGCCAGGGGCCAGACTTACGAAAAAATGAAAACGAGCGGCATTTCGTTCTTGATCAACGTCCCGGCAAAGGATCCCGGAGCCTACCAGATGCGGCTGGTCGTGAGGGATACAAAGAACGGACACATGGGAAGTGCCACGCAGTTCGTCGAAATCCCGAACATCCGCGACGGAAAGCTTACGCTTTCGGGGATCCTGCTGGCAGCGGATAAATCAAAATCCAGGGCGGCGGTCGACCAGACGGAAGGAATGATCGAAAGCACGGACCATAAAAAAACCGCGGCCGTTCGCATCTTCGACCCCGGGGAAACGATCGCGTGGGCGTACCAGGTTCTGAATGCAAAAGTCGGGAGCGACCACAAGCCGCAACTGCAGGTGCAGGTGCGGTTCTTCCGGGATGGGCAGGAGTTTTTTACGGGGAAGCCTTCTCCCATGACTGCGGAAGAACAAGGGAGTTCCAAACGAATGATCGCAGCGGACCAGGCGCATTTCAACCAGTTGCCGCCGGGATATTATGTCCTCCAGGTGGCAGTCACGGACACGCTGGCGAATGAGAAGCAGCGAATGGCGGCGCAGGCCATCGACTTCGACGTCCAGGGGAAATAACATCCGCAAACAGCGGCATTGGGAGCAGACGTGGCACCGACACTCGTGTTCATTCACGGATTGGAAAGCTCAGGCTGGGGCACCAAGGGGATATTTTTCCGGGAACGCTATCCCGGCATGATCATCGAGGATTTTGAAGGACCGTTCGAGCAAAGAATGGAAAAACTCGAAGGGTTGCTCGCCGAGAAGAACAACCTGATTCTGGTCGGATCCAGTTACGGGGGGCTCATGGCCGCGGTGTATGCCTGCCTGCACGAACCGCGCGTCCGGAAGCTGATCCTGCTCGCGCCCGCCCTGCATCTGGAGCCGTTCGACCCTTATCTCGACACAATATTGCAAGTTCCTATCGTCATATTTCACGGATTGCAGGACGATGTGGTCCCCCTGGATGCCGTGAAAACGATCGCCCGGAGGTCATTCGCCAATCACACCTTTACCGCCCTGGACGACGACCATCCCCTCCATCGGACTTTCGCCACACTGGACTGGGACACGCTGCTCTCGTCCTAACCCCGATTCCGAAATTGGATCTTGTGCCGCACCTTCGGCGCTCTCGTGAATCACACTTCCTATCCCGACCTTACGGTCGGGCCTGCTCTGTCTCGGTCCCTCGGACCTGAATAGCATTGGAACTTTGACTTGGTATTCCTGCATTGCAGTAAGCGCCAACGTAAATTTGTGCCGCCCATAAATGTACAATGACGCGGATCTTAATGATTCCGCGATTCAAGGCAAGCAGCATTCCAGAAAG
>DATJPG010000148.1:0-6572 GCA_035506515.1 Acidobacteriota bacterium | reverse complement strand
TCCTTCAGAGCTCTATCTATTTTCACACTCATAACCCAGGGTTCCAGAGCGCGCTTCGCGTGCTCTTCCACCCTGGGCTCTCCTGCTGGACCCTTTCAGGGTCCCATCGGACTCCTTAACTAAGTGCCATTCGATACCGACACCGATAGATTTGGTCGCGTCCTCGCCTCGCAATATTTCCTGCTTAAGCCCCGCCAAACTTCATTGTGATCATATTGTGTGATCTCTTTCTCCCATCTGTAATATTCGTGGCGATTTTTTGAGAAATCGCGTAAATTCCCCTTGCCTGTCATGCGAGGAGGGATTTGTGAAAATCTTTGTTCCGGGACGCGTTTGTTTATTTGGTGAGCATTCCGATTGGGCCGGCGGCCACCGGCGCATTAATTCTGAAATTGAGAAAGGCTACACGCTGCTGACCGGCACGAACCAGGGGATTTATGCCAATGTCGAACCGCACGCCACCTCCCTGGTCCTGAGTTCCACCACGCCCGATGGAGAACGCAGCGGCCCTTACGAAATACCTATGGAGCCGGGAGCGTTACTGGCAGAAGCGCAAAAGGGCGGCTTTTGGAGCTACATCGCAGGTGTCGCCTACCAAGTGTTAACTCACTATCACGTGCGGGGCCTGATCATCGACAACTTCAAAACAGACCTCCCAATGAAGAAAGGTCTTTCGTCGAGCGCTGCCATCTGTGTGCTGACTGCACGAGCTTTCAATCGGATCTACGACCTGAAGATGACAACGCGAGGAGAGATGGAACTTGCATACAGCGGAGAGATCACCACGCCCTCGCGTTGCGGGCGCATGGACCAGGGTTGTGCCTTCGGCAACCGCCCGATTCTTATGACGTATGACAGCGATCGCCTTGAAGTGAAGGAACTCCGCGTGCGCGAGGACATCTATCTCGTACTGGTCGATCTTGGTGGGCGGAAGGATACCCTGGAGATCCTGGCCCGCCTCAATCGCGCCTATCCGTTCGCCGAAAACGAGATGGAACAGGGCATTCAGCAATTGTTCGGCCCGATCAATAAACGCGTTGTGCACGAGGCCGTTAACGCGCTGGAAGATGCCAACGCGAGCCGCGTTGGCGAACTCATGGTTGAAGCGCAGACGCTGTTTGACCAGTATGCAGCCCCAGCCTGTCCCGAGGAACTGACCGCACCTCTGCTGCACCGCATTCTGAACTACGAACCAATCAAACCGCATATTTGGGGAGGCAAAGGCGTCGGTTCACAGGGTGACGGCACCGCGCAATTTATTGCCCGAAGTGCGGTAGATCAAAAAGCGATGATTGAAATCATCGAGCGGGATTTGAAAATGTCGTGCCTTCCTTTGACGCTGGAGGCCGGGCAAAAAGTGCGCAAGGCCGTTATCCCGGCTGCGGGATTTGGAACGCGCTTATTTCCGGCTAGCAAGGCGACCAAGAAGGAGCTATTTCCTGTCGTGGACCGCGATGGAATCGCCAAGCCGGCCATTCTGATTCTGGTCGAGGAGGCGTTGAGCGCGGGCATCGAAGAGGTTATCCTCATCGTTCAGGAAAATGACCTGAATGACTTTCGAGCGTTTTTCCAGGAGCAGGTTTCGATCGAAAACTACAATAAACTATCCAGGCCCTTTCAGGAATACGCGCGGCGGATCCTCGAAATCGGGCACCACGTTTCTTTTGTGACGCAAACGGCACAGGAAGGTTTCGGGCACGCGGTGTATTGTGCGCGTCAGGCCGTCAACAACGAGCCATTCCTGCTCATGCTTGGCGATCACCTCTACCGCTCCCATACCGAATTGTCTTGCGCGCAGCAGCTCGTTGCCGCCTATGATCAACATAGGGTGAGCACGTTGGGACTGCGCAGCACCCCCGAAGCGCAGTTGGCAAATTTCGGCACCGCAACCGGGATCTGGTTGGAAAGCAACCGGCTGTTGAGCGTCAGCGAATTTGCCGAAAAACCGACCCTGGATTATGCGCGCAATAACCTGCGCGTGCCTGGGTTGCCGGAGGGGGAGTATCTGACTGTATTCGGGCAATATGTCATCAAGCCGGCGCTCTTCGATTATCTGGGAGAACACATTAATAATAACGTGCGCGAGCGAGGTGAGTTCCAGCTGACTTCGGCGCTGGACAGGCTGCGAAAAGAAGATGGATTCCTTGGTCTGATCCTTGACGGGCAGCGCTTTGATATTGGCCTGCCGGAAACGTACCTCGATACTCTGCGCGCCATTTCCTCGAGTTCCTGATGCCTTCGAAGTGCGGCGGCTTGCTGCCGCTTTTCGCAGTTAATCAGTGAGGACGGCTCTCCAGAGCCGTTCGATGCAAGAAAATCAGCAGTCGGACGACTCTGGAGAGTCGTCCTCACAGATGTACTTATACATAGCGTCATAAATAAATGTGCGCGATCTCAGAGTTCAGGCCCGAAGGGCCGCAAGAGAATAGCCCCGGCCGTAAGGCCGGGGTTGGGAATAGAACATAATTGAGCACCGAAGGTGCGAAACTTTGACGCTGTGCCGCACCTTCGGTGCTCATCGTCGTATCCTCTGCCTCTCCCTGCCTTACGGCCGGGCCTATTTCCTGCCGACCCTTCGGGCCTCAACAACAATGCGCATCTATTTGCGACGCTTTGTATATAAGCGGCAGCTTGCTGCCGCTTTGCTTCGGGCTTTATCTCAAAGCGCAAGCTTGCTTGCGCACTCCGAAAGGTTCGCCTACAAGGACAATATAACCAGATACGGTTTTTTTAAATGGCGGGGGAGATTTTGTTTCCGTATATTAGGCTTTTACGGATCACAGCTTTCTTTATGCGAGGATACCGGGATGAAACTAATTATCGCAGTCGTACGGCCGCACAAAATTCAGGAAGTCAAGGAAGCTCTCTCTAAAATCGGGGTGGCCGGTTTGACTGTAACCGACGTGCGCGGCGCCGGAAAACAAAAGGGCCAAGTCGAAAGGTACCGCGGTTCCGAATACAACGTCGACCTTCTTGCGAAGGGCAAGATCGAGGTTGCGACGACCGACGACCAGTGCGAGGAAGCCGTGCAGGCAATTCGCAAGAGCGCGTATACCGGAGAGATCGGCGACGGCAAAATATTCATCTTACCGCTTGCCGACGCAATGCGCATCCGCACGGGGGAACGAGGCGAGGATTCGCTGTAATCTTCTTCCGCCGATTTCGACGATGAAAGCGACGGTTGTCTACTCCGCAACCGTTTCGTTTGCGCCGAGCCTTGGCGAGTGGCGATGAAGGGCGCTCTCCCGTTCGGGGATGACCTGGCTGCTCGATCCCAATTCCAGCTCCGGATATGCGCTGACGCGATGAACGGAAATATCCGATCCTCTGAGTTCCTCGTCCTTGGTCAGGCGAATCCCTATCGTGTGTTTGAGGGCAAAGTACACGACGGTTCCGACCATGGACGCATACCCGATCGCAGTCAGCGTGCCCGTCAGTTGAGCCAGGAATGAGACCCCGCCCACTCCGCCCAACGTCTTAGCCCCGAATATGCCTGCCGCGATTCCGCCCCAGGATCCGGCGACGCCGTGCAGGGGCCATACACCGAGTACGTCATCGATTTTCAGCTTCTCCGTTTCAAACTTATATCCGTAAATAAAGATCAGAGAGCCTATCCCACCGATAAAAAACGCACCGAACGGGTGAACGATGTCCGAACCTGCGCAGATCGCGATCAGGCCGGCAAGGGCGCCATTGTGCGCAAATCCGGGATCGTTCCTGGAAAACAGAATCGCGAAAAGAACGCCGCCGACCATGGCAAAAAGCGAATTGGCCGCGACGAGTCCGCTGATCCCCTCAAAACGCTGCGCGCTCATGACGTTGAAGCCGAACCAGCCGATTGCCAGAATCCAGCTTCCGAGCGAAAGGTACGGAATGTTCGAAGCAGGGATTGCGACGCTCTTGCCGCCCACCCACCGTCCCAATCGCTGCCCGAGAAGAATAATCGCCGGCAACGCAAGCCAGCCGCCCATCGAGTGAACGACGACGGATCCTGCAAAGTCATGGAAGGGAACGCCGGAAAAACCTTTGATCCAGTTTTGAAAAAAGCCGACTCTTCCCCAGACGATCGATTCGAACAACGGATACGCGAATCCGGTAAACACCCCCCCCGCGACCACTTGAGGCCAGAAGCGGGCTCTCTCCGCGATTCCGCCGGAAATGATGGCGGGAATGCAGGCGGCGAAAGTCGTCAGGAAGAAGCAATGAAGCAGGTCAAACCCTCTTGCTCCATCTGCAGCAGATCCGTTCATCATATTCATGAGCGACCCGGCGCCCATCCAGAACGAAATGCCGTAAGCAATCGGAAAACCGATCAAAAAATAGGTGACAGTCGAAACCGACCAGTCGGTGAAAATTTTAACCAGCGCGTTGACCTGATTTTTTGTTCTGACGGATCCCGCTTCGAGAAATGCGAATCCGGCGTGCATGGAAAAAATCATCACGGCGCCAATCATCAAGAAAAGGGCGTCTGCGCTATAGCGCATATTCTGTAACGGTTCAGTCATTCGACATCCTCCTGCGGCTACCCGGGTCGGTACCCCGCATCCCTGACTATTCTGAAAGTAGATACACCAATATCTGTCGTTTGAAACTATTTAATTAGCAAAAAGATAACCAAATCATTCCGCAGGATGCGGGATTTATGTAAACCTTACGGAATCAATAGAATGCAGGAAGCGGCCGGAGTATTGGATTTTCAAGCAATATTACATTATTGTAATATGTTGAATTTTTTGCCCACAAATATGTCGAATTCAGTTCATCGCCGTCCTGGAAGTAAACGGAAGTCTGCGGATCATCAATCGTGGCAGCAGGCCCGCCCATGCAACCATCATTTTGAATCCGTGTAATCCGTGGCTGCTTTTTGTCTTTGAGATGCTCTGATTGCTACAATTATGTAAATTGCATCGGTTCTATTACAAAATAGTCGATTCCCGGTCAGTCCTTGGGATCCACGTCCCGAACGCTTATCAACCACTG
The DNA here is from genome assembly GCA_035506515.1 of Acidobacteriota bacterium. Taxonomy (GTDB): domain Bacteria; phylum Acidobacteriota; class UBA6911; order UBA6911; family UBA6911; genus UBA6911. The sequence goes on along the minus strand of DATJPG010000148.1, from coordinate 1,592 downwards.
ACCATTCAAACGTACGAGCTCATTGACTTCGCGGCCGGCAGAGGTAATGGATCCTCCCGACGCGAAGACGCCCATCCAGTAAGCGTGGTAGCGGGCATGGTCTTTGTCGATGAATTCGATGTGGGGATTGGTCACAACGTGAAACATGCGCGGCGGTTTCTTGTCGGTCTTCTTTTCCGCATCCAGTTTTTGCCTGGCATCGGCAACCATTTTCTTCAAGGCCTCCCGTCCTTTGACAGCCGTGGCTCCCCGGCCGAACTGTCCATCCGGCGCGAACAGAGCCGCGTACGCTTCCGCATTGCCCGAGTCGAGCGCCTGTATATAGCGCCACATCAACTGCTCAATTTCCACACGATCCTGCGCGCGAACCAAATCCTTTTCCGCGGCGAGTGCCGTGGAAGCGACCAATGCCATGAACACGAATGTCGAGAAAACTATGAGCCGTTTAGTGGCCATCTCCGTCTCCTTCTGCGCGTGAATGCGCTCTTTTGCCGTCAGACAAGCTCTCTGCTATTTCCTACACTGAATATAAGTTTAGCTACATTGTGCGGCATTTGGCTTCTAATTGCAAAACAGAGTTTAGAAGATTCCCGTTTTGACTTATGATCCTGGGTAAGGAGGTAATTTGCCATGAACCGCAAGCAATTTCTGGAATACGTCGACCATTTCAACAACCGAAGATTTGATAAAGTCGCCAGCTATTTCTGCCCGGATGTTACCCTGGCATATCCCGACAACTTCATGGGACCCCAGATCCCCGGCCGGACCGGCAATACGCTTCACGGCCCGAAGGAATTCATAGCCAACTACGAAGCCATTACCGCCAATATACGGGAAGTTCTGAATATTGGTGCTTTCCTTTCCAGGGGCAGGCAGTTCTGCGTCGAGCTGATCACAGAATTCCACGTTTTCCGAACCCCCCCTGCAGGCGCTCCGGGCGCCCAATGGAAAAAGGGCGACACGATCATCATGAACCAGAATGTGCTCTACGATCTGGATGCAAAGGGCAAGTTCAAGCGTATTCGCATTTTTCATCACCGCTATCTCGATCCCGAGGAAGTCAAGCGGCAGGGACTCATCTGAGATCGGGCGAAGCTTTCGGAATGCGCAAGCTTGCTTGCGCTTTTCGCGGATAATTTGTGAGGACGGCTCTCCAGAGGTTATCTCAAAACCCCGGACCTTTTGTGTTATGCGCCAGGGCAGGTCCGAAGGACCGGCAGAGAATAGGCCCGACCGAAGGTCGGGATATGCGAGAAATATGGGACCGAGCGCCGAAGGTGCGATACAAGCCTAAGGAAAAAGAAACCGGGAGGATTGTATATAAAATGTTGACAGTGCCGCGCCCTCGGCGCTCGGTCTTTGCGATAACCTAATCCCGACCTTACGGTCGGGCCTATTCTCTGCTGGCGCTTCGCGCCTCAATGATTCAAGTTTTGGGATGGCATCGCGCGTTGAGACAGTCACTGCAGAGTTGTCCTCACAGGTTCTTAATAGCGGCAGCAAGCTGCTTCACTCCTAAGGTGAAATTTCATTCAGCTTGACGGAAAGTTAAGAAGGGACTAAGATCGAACCATTACATTTAACCTATAAAG
>DATJPG010000147.1:0-12359 GCA_035506515.1 Acidobacteriota bacterium | reverse complement strand
TCACGCGTGTTCGAGCCGTTCTTCAGTTCCAAGCCCGACGGCCTGGGAATGGGGCTGGCGATCTCCCGCAACATCATCGAGGCTCACGGTGGACGGCTGTGGGCGGAAAACAATGAAGCCGGCGGCGCGACGCTCACCATCGCCCTGCCGGCCGACGGAGGTAACAAAAAATGAATGAACCCACTCCCATTATAAGGATTGTGGACGACGATGCCTCTTTTCTGAAGGCCATCGCACGAACTTTGCGCGCATCCGGTTTCGCAGTGAAGACGTTTGCCTCGGCTGCGGAGTTTCTGGCTCAACCGGAACTTGATATCCCAGGGTGCGTTCTTGTGGATTTGCACATGCCGGGCTTAAACGGGCTGGACTTGCAGGAAGCACTCGCGAAGGACGGGCACAGGTTGCCGGTCATCTTCCTCACCGGTCACGGAGATATTCCTTCCACTGTTCAAGCGATGCGGCGCGGAGCGGAAGATTTCCTGACGAAGCGTGCGCCGAAGGAGAACTTGCTCGATGCCGTGAAACGCGCTCTCGACCGCAATGCGCGGGAGCGCGCCGGGCGCGCATATCTGGAATCGTTGCGTGCGCGCTTTGCGGCACTTACTGCGCGAGAACTTGAAGTGCTGCAGCACGTCGTGCAAGGACAGCTGAACAAGCAGATCGCATTCGACCTCGGCATCCATGAACGCACGGTAAAACTCCACCGCACCTCCTTCACGACCAAGCTTCGTGTGGGCTCGACCGCCGAACTTACGAAATTGTGGATGGAGGCCGCCGGGCCGCAATATATGGCTGAGAATTTCCATCTGAGTGCCGCCACAGTCCCGACCTTCCCTAAAGGGCTGTAGACAGCTCTGCCTGCGGAGTGCCACCCTGTGTTTCATGATCGGCTCGCAGAACATTTATGTAGCGGTTATTGATGATGACGAGAGCCTTTGCCGCTCGATGAGCCGGCTATTGCGGGCTGCTCGTCTTCAGCCGGTCACTTATTCTTCCGCCGAGGCTTTCCTCGAGGATTCAAACCGTCCGAAATTTGGTTGCCTGATGCTCGACATCCAACTCAAAGGCATGTCGGGGCTGGATCTGAGACAGAGACTCTCCGCGGTCAGGGATGCCACTCCTGTCGTTTTCATCACGGCGCACGACGATCTCAAGGTGCGGGCGCTGGCGGAGGCGGCCGGTCACGAAGGTTTTTTCCTCAAGACGAGCTCCGGTGCGGACATCCTTGCGGCTATCCGCCGCGTGATCGGCCTGCAAGATACCGATTCCGATCAAAAGACTGGAAAGCCCACCGATCCGGAGACGGAACCATGACACGCATTCAATATCCCGGAGCAAACAAACAAACAAAGAAAGGACATTAAATATATGAATGGGACACACGACATATTCAAAGGAAAGACGCCGGCGAATACAAAATTTGAAAAAAAGGTGGAATTACTCGCTCATCTGGCGTGGGTGAGCGCTGTGGCGTTTCTGCTCCTGCTCGCACCCGCATCCGCCGTGGCACAAGCGCCCGACGCCAAGCCGGCGGCAGGGGCGCCCGCCGCCCCGCCGGCCCCAGGAGGGGGCGGCGTATCAGCGGCGGACGTGGCCAAGTCCAACAATCCCCTGGCTCCAGTGACCGCTGTGACTTTCGAGAACTACTACGATCCGACTCTGTACGGTGTTCCGAACGTCAATGCGAACACCCTGGATCTGCGTGGGGTGTTTATCGCCGGGCGGCAGATCATACGGTTGACCGTGCCCGTTCAGACCACGCCCGTAGGGCAGGAACAATACAAATCGGGTCTGGGTGACGTGGCGGTCTTTGACGCGATCCAGGTTTCGCCGAACGGGGCGAGGAATGAATATGCCGTTGGTCCCCTGCTCGTGGCCCCGACGGCCACCAACACTGCGCTCGGTTCACACAAATGGCAGGGAGGCGTCGCCGCGGTGGGGATCTTCCCGCTCGGTGGGGGGTCCATCATGGGTGTGCTCGCGACCTGGCAGCACTCATTCGCCGGTGACTCAGACCATCCAAATACCCAGGTGTCGACCCTGCAGCCCTTTGCCACTTACAGCATCGGCAGCGGCTTCTACGTCAGGTCGAGTGGAGTCATGGTGTTCGACATCAAAAACAGCCGGAATCTTATTCCCTTCGGGGCGGGGTTCGGCAAGACGTTCAAGGCCGGCAACCACCTGGTGAACGCATTCATCGAACCGCAATTCACGGTCTACCACAAAGGAGCCGGACAGCCGAGTTTTCAGTTGTACATGGGCATTAAGTGGCAATGGCCACAGAAAAAGGTCTAGTTTCGCAGCCGAGCGCATGAAGCAGCCGATCAGACTCAGGGCGGCGGCTTTAACGTGTGAATCGCTCAAAGCGGCTGGAAATGCATTGTCGGGATCGGAATCGGCATCGCAATCGGGAGTCGCTATCGGTCTTTGGTTTCCGATGCACGATGGCGATTGCGATACCGATTCCGACCGTTGATGTGTTTGAACGGCCGAAAGAACTTGAGGCTATAGACCAAACACGCTCGAGATCGATTCTATGCACCCCTTGGTCTGTCAAACTTTTAGTGCCTAGGCAGAGCCGGGGGATCGCCAAACGAATTTAGTCGAGGAGCATACAAATGAATTCAACAAACTCGCAACCCGCTAGCGCAATGGATCGATTTCTTCGCATTTTCGGCGATGTACGGCCCGGTGAAGGCGGCATCGTATTTATTTTTTGCCTCAACATCTTCCTGCTTCTCGTCAGTTACTACATTTTGAAGACGGCTCGCGAGCCACTGATCCTGATGGCCGGAGGTGCGGAACTAAAGTCATACGCGGCGGCGGCTCAGGCGCTTACACTGGTCGTTTACGTGCCGTTGTATGGCTGGGTGGCCTCCAAGCTTCCGAGGCTGCAATTTCTGACCGCGGTGATCTTTTTCTTTATCGTGTGCATTCAGTTGTTCTTCCTTGGACATTGGCTCGGGGTTCCCTATCTCGGATTCATCTTTTTTGTTTGGGTCGGGATATTCAGCCTTACAACGATCGCTCAATTCTGGTCGTTCGCCAACGATGTCTGTGACAAGCCCCAAGGCGATCGGCTTTTTCCGCTTATCGCGGTCGGCTCGGCTGCGGGCGCGCCGGTAGGAGCGGCGCTGGCCGAATGGCTGTTCGGGATTCACATCAATCCGTTCGTTTTGATGGAGATCGCCTCCGGGATCTTGTTGCTTCATCTTGGTTTGTATCGGGTCTCCGGGCGTCGCGTCGCCGCGCGATCGAAAAAGGCCGAGCCGGAACGAATCAAGTCGGAGAACGGGTTCTCGCTTGTGTTTAAGAGCCCCTATTTGAGGTTGATCGCCCTGTTCCTGGTTTTGCTCAACATTGTGAATACGGTCGGTGAGTACATTCTTGGCAGGTCGGTTGTGTCCACTGCCGATGCGTTGATGGCGTCCCATTCGACCTTTGATAAGCAGGCTTTCATCGGCAGTTTTTACGGCAATTACTTTTTCTGGACAAATATCGCCGCGGTTGTGCTTCAGGCTTTTGTCGTTTCCAGGCTTGTCAAGAAGTGGGGGATGCGCGGCGCCTTGATGGCTTTACCCATCGTTGGATTGCTGGTCTACGGCGGCGCTTCGTTCGGCGCAGGCTTATCGATGCTGCTCTACATGAAGATCGCCGAAAACAGCACGGATTATTCGGCCATGAACACCGCGAAACAAATGCTCTGGCTGCCAACCTCGCGTGCGGAAAAGTACAAAGCGAAACAGGCGATCGACACGTTCTTTGTACGTTTGGGCGATATGCTCGCCGCCGGTGTTGTATTCGTGGGAACGACATTGTTGACCCTCGGAACCGGAGGGTTCGCGAAGATCAACGTCGCGTTGGTGTTGATCGTGATCGGTGTGGGAATCTTGCTTTTGCGCGAGTATTTCCGACTGACGGCGGCGCCGGAAGGACAGCCCGCCGCTGGCGCAAACTGATGTATCAGGAAATATTGAAACCATGACTCGTTCGACGCGAAACATCCTTATTGGATTGGCTCTCGGTGTCTTGACCGGGCTTTTTCTCGGTGAATACTCAGAATTTCTGAAATTGGTTGCCGATGCGTATGTCCGGTTGCTGCAGATGACCGTAATGCCGTACCTGATCGTTTCGGTGATTGGCGGAATCGGCGGTCTTGACGGCACAAAAGCCCGACAGTTGTTCCTTCGCGTCGGATTGCTGACGCTCGGATTGTGGGCACTCACACTCGGCCTTGTTTTCGCGATGCCGCGAGCGTTTCCGCACGCAGTAAATGCATCGTTCTTTAGCAGTGCCCTCGTCGAGCCGGTGCCGGAATTCGACTTCATTTCTCTTTACATTCCCACGAACGCATTTCAGTCACTTGCGAACAATGTCGTTCCGGCCGTTGTGTTTTTCAGCGCAATATTCGGCATCGCAATTATCGGGCTCAAGCAAAAGGAGCCTTTGCTTTCATTGCTTTCCGTGATGGAAAAGGCGCTTACCCGCGCAAACAAACTCGCCGTAAAACTAACGCCGATCGGCCTTTTTGCGATCGTGGCGCACACGGTCGGCACCATGGACACGGAGCAAATGGCGCGACTTCGCGTGTTTCTGATCTCCTACGGTGCGATGTCGCTGCTTCTTGCTTTATGGATCTTGCCCGGACTGGTCGCCTGTCTTACGCCGATACCGGCGAAACGCATTTTGCTTGCGACGCGCGATGCACTCCTGACTGCATTTATCACAGGTGAATTATTTATCGTGCTTGCAATCCTGGTCGACCGGTCAAAGGCGCTGTTGGAAGAACACGGCCACGAAGAGCCCGAAGAAGGCGCCCCGGCGGACATCATCATTCCGGCGTTTTACAACTTTCCGCACGTTGCAAAAGTCCTCTCCTTGAGCTTCGTGCTGTTCGCCGCCTGGTATTCAAGCACCGTCATGTCATTTTCGAAAAGCGTCAAATTATCGCTTGCCGGAGTCGCAACTTTGTTCGGCAGTATGAATTCCGCGATCCCGTACCTTCTGGATCTGGCAAGGGTGCCGGCCGTTACGTTCCAATTGTTCCTGGCGACCGGCGTCATTAACTCGCGTTTCGGAACTCTGGCTGCCGCGATGAACATGGTGGTGCTCGCGCTTGCCGGCAGCTATGCGATGACCGGCAGCCTTCGATTTTCACCGGCCCGCATTCTGCGATATTGCGTGATCACCGTGATTGCAACGGCGATGACCCTCGCAGGTGTCAACGTTCTCATTCGTTTGACCGAGCACGGAACTTATGACAAAGGCCAGGTGGCGATGGGAATGCGGCTTCAAACCAGGCCGAACATAACCGCCACTGTGTTGTCTGCAGCGGCGGATGCACCGGTCGATCCTAAAAAAGAGGGCATCAAAACATTGGCTGCAATTCAGCAGCGGGGGAAGCTTCGCGTTGGATACATCGAAGAGTCCATGCCCTATAGCTTCGTGAATAACAGAGGCGAGCTCGTGGGATTCGACATCGAGATGGCCTATCGCCTCGCCGAGGAGCTCGGCGTCGCGCTGGAATTCATGCCTCTAAAACGCGAAAACATCTCTTATTGTCTCGAAACGGATCGCTGCGACCTGGTTGTGGGAGGCGTGCTTTTAACGACGAAACGTGACGAGAAGATGGCTTTTTCGGAGCCGTATCTGGATGAGTCGTTAGCCTTTGTTGTGCCGAACCATCGTCGGGCATATTTTTCAGATGCCGGCTGGATCCGCGGCACGAAAGGACTACGCGTGGCCGTTCCGGCACTGCCGTATTTTTTCGGCCTTATCCATCGGGAGTTTCCCGATATCACCATTGTCGAAATTCCATTTAACTATGAAAGCATCGTTGATTATTTCGAAGGAAGAGGCAAACCGGTTGACGCTCTCGCATTTACGGCGGAGCGCGGATCCTTCAGAACGTTGATATACCCCTCATTTTCTGTCGCGGTACCGCTACCCGTTGTGATCAAGCTGCCGCTGGTATATCCGGTTGCAGAAAACGACATAGAGTTCGCGAGATTTATGAGTCTCTGGATAGATCTCAAGAAAAAGGACGGGACCATATCGACCCTTTACGATCACTGGATACTTGGAAAAGATGCCCGGCCTCCGGTTAAGAAATGGTCGATCATGCGCAATGTTCTTCATTGGGTGGGTTGACGCATAAGCTTTGGTACTGTCATTCCTGACAGCTGTAAGCATTGATCGCAAATAGTATGCTCCATTTCTATTTCGATCACTCCACGGATTATGGCGGTGAATTATTTGGGGTACAGATTGAAACAACGAAAAGAATCCATTAAAGGGCCAGGAGGTCCAACACCTATGTATTCCACATCTACAAGTCTGCTTTCGGGCATTCGTTTCAAACTTAGACGCGTGAACTGGGTGTTGACCATTGCGGCGATCACCCTTATCGGCACAATCCAAATTCATGCCGGCGCGCAGGATCTCAATCGGCAATCCGAACAACACGATGGCAGGCATGCATCGTTGCCGACACCTCTCACCCATTACGACACCTTCAAACGGGGCACCACGGGCTTGCCGTTGTTGATCGGGCTGCTGAAGGAGTTCGAGCCGGAGACCCAACAAATATTGCTTCGATTTGCAATGGTTGCGGGTTTGCAGGATTTGAATGCGAAATCGGAGGTCGCCGCTGCCGATCTTAAGCAGCTTCAGAGCATGGCCGAGGCTGCCGGAATACCGAAGAAACTGCCGTTCACAAAAGAACAGGCCGTCGCGGCGATTAAAAAGACCCGTTGGACCGAATATCGCCCCGTCTTGATGGAACTGATGGTTCACCAGTCCGGCGTGTTGGACTTGATCCCCGAAAAATGGGGCTCGATGTGGGGCCCTATCATTCACGATGCAATGATTTTTTTTCTCGACCATCTTTCTGACGACCGTCTTCTCGACAAGATAGTTAGTATTGCGATGCTCCCGCCGGATACGCCGCGGGGCGATTACCTGAAAGAATTCGTTTCAAAAGTGCCAAGTTTGCAAAAGATGGGTCAGATTATTGCGCGCAACTCCGATCTGACACCGGAATATCAGAATGCCTTGCAGGACCTTGAGAACGGCATTCACACCATGAGCGGTAAGGAATTATCCGAGTTCATAATTTCTGATATCGGCAAACAGCAGATCGATCAGTATCAAATGCAGTTTTCCGACAAGGTGCTCGCGGAAGCCAGCGTCGGTGCGATTATGCTTGCGAGCGGCATTCCGCCCGGAACGACCGGAAGGCGCCAGATGGTCTGCAAGGTCGTAAAGCCCTATGTCCTGATCAACATGCCGGAAGACCTTGCCATTCTCGACGGGCTGGCAGACTATTTCACGACCTATCACGATTTTTATAAGTTCGGGTCGATGCCTTTGGTCGAAATCTTCAGGGAGATTCGCAAGGCGCTTACGGACGAGATCAACATCGTCGCCGAGCAAAAGAACTTTATTCGTGCAGGCGAGTATTACAAGGGAAGCAAGAAAGTGGTCGTGCCCGAAATCTATCCCATCTCGAACAGTCACGTCACCGTAATGGAGTTCATTACAGGTGAAAAGATCACGAGCGCGTTTGAGGGCGACGCCGGCAAGCGGTCGATTATGGCACAGCAACTGAGTGACGTGATGACCGGCGACGTTATTTTTTCTAAGAAGCCGGAGGCGATCTTTCACGGCGATCCGCATCCGGGTAATGTCTTCCACCTGACCAGCGATCCCGCATACCCGTACAAGATCGCGCTGATCGATTGGGGATTGATGGGCACATTTCCACGCGGGGACCGGGTGGCGCTGATGCAGCTGATCCTTGGAGTCATGCTCAAGGACGCAAAACGTCTGCACAAAAACGTAGGGGCTCTGGTTGAAGGCGGAATACCAGACAACCCTGACAAGTGGAAGAAGGTGGATGCTCTCATTGCCGAGATACTCAACCCCAAACCCGGCACCGGTTCCTTCGACGGCCTTTCGGATTTGCTTTCCGGCCTGATCGCACTAGATTATGTGACGAAATTCGATCTTAATATGTTCATCAAGTCGCAGGTGACAATTGCCGGTGAGCTTACCGAACTCGACCCGAAGCTAAAGCAAGACGCTCTTATCACGAAACAAGTTACCTCGATGGTGAAGAAAGAGATGCCTAAACGCATGGCTTGCGTGATGTTTTGCTGGAACTCGCGAAACTACACGAGCATGCTGTCGAACGGCGATGTGGTGGCCGTGCTAAAGTATAAGAAGCCGAAGGAAACCGCTGCCGCTCCTGCGGCCCAGCCTGCACCGGCGGCGAAAACTCAATAGGTTCATAACGACAAACCCGGCCTTCAATTTGGTCCGGATGCCGAAGTCGGCCGCAGAGCGGCCGCTGAAGGTGGCCTGGCCGTTCGAGGCCGGGAATAGGCTGGAAAATGATATCCGTCACGGCAGTGCCGGCTGAAATCAAGCGTCGCTCACACGAGGATCTTCCCATCGTTTATCCAAACCAGGCCACTCTGCGGCCTGTGTATTTTAAATTCGGCAATTTCAGCAAGTGAATACATCGCTACTTCGCCAGCCCTTCCCTAAAGGGCTGTAGACGGCGCCGCGGCCCAGTGTTAAAAAAGCTGCACGATTCTGAATATTGAGGCTTTGAACGAAGCGTGATGATTTGGAGCGAAACGATGAAACCCTTTCAACGGAAGTGGGCGGCCTTTGTGTTGGTCGGAGTCGTGGTTTTTTTGCGCATGCCTGTCGGCCAGGCACAGGATAGTCGCGAAGCCTTGATCTCCAGCGCCCAGGAACAAAAATCAAAAAACCTTCAGCCGGAAGTGCAGGACCGCGTCGAACTGTTCATCCAGAATATGGTGAATGGCGGCTGGTTTTTCAGCCCCACACCTCGCGGCCTGTATCCGTATATCGAAAGCGTGTACCCGAGCGGCGGTCTTGCGCTGGGTTTGGGCTACCGCAAATTTTTTGGGGATTATTCCTTCGCCGAATTGCGGGGATTATACTCTTTTGCAAACGACAAGCGCTTCGAGTTCCGTGTGGTTAGTCCGAATCATGCCGGCGGCCGACTGGATTTCGATGCAACAGCCGGTTGGATGAATGCAACCCAGATCCCGTATTATGGATTGGGGTCCACAACCACCAGAGATAACGAAACCAACTTCCAGTTGCAGCAGGCTTACTATAGGGGGGGCGTCACAGTAAGGCCGATCCACTGGTTTCATGTGCGGGCAGCCAGCGGATACGAGAACATCGTGGAAGAGGAAGGCACGGGTGATACGCCGACAGTATCAGACAAGTTCAATTCGACAACAGCTCCCGGCTTGGGTGTGAGTCCGGCGTACGTGCACTCGGAAGCGGCAGCAGCCCTCGTGTGGGCTCCCGCCGAGGGATACGCACGACGAGGCGGCGATCTCCGATACACCTATCATTTCTACAACAATACTTCCGGCAATCTTGATAATTTTCAGCTGTCGAGAGCCGAGTTCGTGGAGCACATTCCGTTCCTGCGGGAGACCTGGGTCCTCTCGCTTCGAGCCCGTCTGGAAGGAGTGCACGGAAGCGATACCGGGGTTCCATATTATCTGCTCCCCTGGCTCGGCGACAGCTCAACTCTGCGCGGCTATGGCACAGCCAGATTCCGTGACAGGCACGCCATGCTGTACTCGGCAGAATGGCGATGGATCCCCAACCGCTTTGCGATGGATATGGCATTGTTTACGGACGCCGGAATGGTTGCGCCTCGCTTCGCAGATCTCAAGTTTACAAAACTGAAATATGACTACGGTGTCGGTGTGCGGTTCCACGGACCGGCTGTAACGGCGTTGCGTATAGACGTTGCACACAGCGACGAGGGATTTCATCTGGTTTTCTCCACGTCTGCACCTTTCTAATACCACCGGGAGCCACGATATGAGAAACAACGAACATATAGAATATAGAGAGCTGATGCGGAAATCAGCGATTGCGATGATCCTGCTTGCCTTTTTGGTGAGCCCGGCTGGTGCGCAGCAAAGATTTTACAGCGATGATCCCATCTCGCGAGAGCCGGCAAAGTCGGATGCTTCCAAAGCACAGATGCGGGACATCGACCTCATGTACGATCTGGCCAAGAACCTGTTCGCCGTGCCGCGCGACCCGAAACTGATCCGGGCAAAAAACATAAACAGCATTGACGAAGTCCCCGATTCCGATTGGTTTACCAACCGCATTCTTGCTAAGCCGTTGAGTATTGAAGATGTAATCAAGGGCCCGGATACCGGAAAAGGTCCGGCGCCCGGCAATCTGACCATCACGCATGCGAAACAGTCCGGTGTAACTCCGGGATTTACCATGAAAGACAGCGCCGGGCAGACGTGGTTTGTTCAGTTCGACGCACCCGGGCAATCGGAAGCTGCCAGCGGAGCCACCGTGGTCGCCACAAAACTGTTTTATGCTCTCGGCTACTTCCAGACTGAAAATCACATTTCCGTACTCGACCCGAAATTGCTGGTAATTGGCGATTCGGCAAAGGTCGACACCCCGTCCGGACACGTCCGGGCAATGACGATGGGGGACATCAAGAAAGTCCTCGCCCGCGCAGACAAGAGACCGGACGGCACATATCGCATCCTCGCAAGCCGAGGCATTCCCGGCCGTATCATCGGCGGATTCAAGTATGCAGGCATGCGCAAAGACGATCCGAATGACATCGTGCCTCACGAACACCGGCGTGAATTGCGAGCGCTCAAAGTGTTCGGAGCCTGGACGAACCTTGTCGACATGAAGGCGGGAAATACGCTGGATACGGTGATCACTGAAAACGGGCGCACGTTCATCCGGCACTACCTCCAGGACGTGGGGTCGACATTCGGAACCGGGGCCCTTGCGCCACGCGAATGGGATGAAGGGTACGAGTATATTATTGAAAAGGACAAAACTCTGAGTCGTCTCGTCACCCTGGGTTTCGATCTCGAACCGTGGCAGACAATCCCCTATACGGAATACAAATCCATAGGAAGGTTCGAGGGAGACTATTTCAAACCGGAAAACTGGAAGCCCCGCATCCCCACCGCCGCCATGGTCAATGCACGCGCCGACGACAACTTCTGGGCTGCGCTCCGCGTAATGGCGTTCACGGACGAAATGATCCGGGCAGTCGTCAAGGCAGGGCAATACAGCGACCCTGCCGCGGAAAAGCATCTCGCAAATGTCCTGATCAAACGTCGTGACAAAATCGGCCAGGCCTACCTGCCTGCGGTGAATCCCCTCGTGGATTTCCGGCTCGACGCACCAGGCGTTTTGACGTTCGATAATGCAGCCGTCAGGGCCGGATTCGCCAAGGCTCCACAGGGTGGGTACGAAGGGCGCTGGTATCGTTTTGACAACAGCAGCGGCGCCTCCACTCCCATCGGCACGGCTACGGTTTCCACCGATCTGAAAATGCAGGCCCCGGCTGGTCTGCCTATCGACAATGGAGAATTTATCAAAATAGAAGTGGTTGCCGTGAATCCTCCGACCAGCACCTGGAAAATCCCAATCCAAGTCTATTTCAGGAAAGTCGCGGAAGGGTGGAAGCTCGTCGGCCTGCAGCGCATGCCGGATTAAAAAACATTGTCTGCCAAATGGTGTGACGCAGCCCTCTCTCTGCACCGTGAGGAACTAAATGCGAATGGATGGCAGCCAGGCCAATTTGTTTGACGGGCTGTCACGCTGTTTCCATGTTGCGGGTCTAGCCGTGCTCGTGGCACTGTTCTCGCCGCCCTCTCAGGCCCAGACCCAGTCTTATCAAACTGACGATCAGCGGGTTCGCTAGCCCTTCCCTAAAGGGCTGTAGACGGCGCTGCGTTTGGAGTACCAGTATAGATATCAGGGGCAGTCTCCGAGACATACCTTCACCGACACGAGGCGTGTGGAGTTTGATTGCCCGGAAAAAGACGTGGATGACAGCGAGGGCGGCAAAAGGGTAATGGACTCCCGCCTGCCGTGACCTCTCGCCACGATGACTCACGCGGCGCGCATAAGATCATGCACGACCGCGACGTCAAGGCCCTGAGGAAGGCCCGCAAGAGAGCTAAATGAGGAGTGATCACACTGGATGCACAGCGCGGAGCCATCTGAGAACCGTCTCGGCTAATCCGTTGGAGACCTCCCGGCTCTGCCTGGGAGGCAGTAAAAGTCTGATAGATCCAGGAGATCTTAGCGGCGGGTTTCCGACAGGTTTGTCTCGAACCCCAAATAGCCAGTCCTGTATCATCAAATCGATCGGGGTCGGTATCGAATGGCACTTAGTTAAGGAGTCCGATGGGACCCTGAAAGGGTCCAGCAGGAGAGCCCAGGGTGGAAGAGCACGCGAAGCGCGCTCTGGAACCCTGGGTTATGAGTGTGAAAATAGATAGAGCTCTGAAGGA
>DATJPG010000146.1:0-14714 GCA_035506515.1 Acidobacteriota bacterium | reverse complement strand
AGCAGTGATAGACACCGATTTCGCCATCTTTGACGTAGGAACTGCGTGGAAGCCCCATGGATTACCTCCTATCAGAATACCTAACGACCGACTCACGAATTGAGCGAAAATAAATTCACAAAAAAGTGGGTGTCCACGATTTTTCTAAAATGGAAAGAGGAAGTGTGTGTGGAGGGGGGGCCAAACGAATGCTGACCTGTGGTAACATTACGACCTCGTATCGAGGATGACGTATGAAGGTTGGCATTGTCGGATTGCCGCAAGTCGGAAAAACCACGATATTCAGGCTTTTAACCCAGGGGCGCGTCGACACTTCCTCGTGGGGAAGCGGGCGAGAAGCGCACATCGGCATCGCACATGTCCCTGACGCGCGTGTTGACAGGCTTGCCGCAATCATCAAGCCCGATAAAACGACGTACGCCACGATCGAGTACGTGGATCTTCCGGGTTTGTCGCGTGGCGACGGCAAGGCGGCATCTGCAGGTCAGGCCAAAGAGATGGCGACCTATCTCACCAGCCTCAAGAATGTAGATGCCCTGCTGCACGTGGTCCGTGCGTTTGAGGATGCCAGCCTGCCGCACGTTGAGGGATGCGTCGATCCCCTGCGCGACATCGGTCTCTTCGAGCTTGAGATGATTTTTTCGGATCTCGGCGTAGTTGAAAAACGTCTGGAGCGTCTCGCCAAGGATTTGAAGAAAACGAAATCCGCGGAATTGGAAATGGAAAATGACGTTCTTCTGCGCTTCAAGGAAGCTCTGGAGAGTGAGAAGCCTCTTCGCGAACTCGAACTGACGCCGGAGGAGGAGAAGCGCGTCCGCGGTTTCACATTCCTTTCGGCAAAGCCAATCGTGCTGGTCCTTAACGTGGGAGACCAGGACGCATCCAAAATACCGGGCGTCGTCGCGGAATTCGGATTACAGAAACAGGCGGCCATGCGCAATGTGGGGATTACGGCTGTATGCGGCAAGATCGAATCGGAAATAGCGGCTCTGCCTCCCGAGGACGCGCGCCTGTTTATGGAGGACCTGGGCATTTCGGGCAACGCGCTCGATCGCATCATTCAAAAATCCTATGATCTTCTGGGCGTTTTCTCGTTTTACACGGCTGGCGAACCGGAAGTGCGCGCCTGGACCATCGCGCGCAATACTACCGCCCAGCAGGCAGCGGGCGTGATCCACACGGATATCGAGAAGGGTTTTATCAAGGCGGAGATCGTTTCCTTTGAGGATATGCTCGCGCTCGGATCTTTTCAGGCGGCCAAAGGCAAAGGAGTCCTGCGCCTTGAAGGCAAGGAATACCGAGTTCGTGAGGGTGATGTTATTCTCTTCCGATTCAATCTGTAAACTGAAGGCGCGCGTATGAATGCTGTCGCTACGCACGGCAGGCATCTTCGAACACTGACGCCATATTTCCGATCGCGCCGGTGCAGGAATGCGTTTCTGCTCCATGGCCTCTGCACCCTTTTTCTCTCACTGCTTTTTGCGGCGCCCTCGAATCCCGCAGAACCCGAAACGCTGCAGTTTGGGAAGACCATTCGGAGCATCGAATTTTCAGCGGACGCGCCGCTGAACCGCACGCATTACGATCCCTTCCTTGGGATCAAGCCGGGCGACGTGCTGACGCGCACGGGCGTGAAGCACGCAATTCAATTCCTGTACGAGTGCGGCCGCTTTTCCGGCATCAGCGTTGAGGCGCTTCCGGTCGGGGATGGAGTGCAACTACTGTTCCGTCTTCGCTATAACTATTACTTCAACAAATTTTCAGTCGCCGGAAACCTCGATCTGAAGGGCCGCTCTTTGTGGGAATGGGGGCAACTGCCGACCGGACAACGCTTCACCGAAGAAAAGCTGGAGCAGTCCCGGCAGGCGATGCTGAAATTCATGGCCGAACGTGGATTCTACGGTGCGCAGGTACAAGCGCGGACATTGCGGGATGAAAAGAACCGCCAGGTGAACGTGGTGTTTGACGTGCAACCGGGCGCTCTCGCGGCGATTCGCTCCATTGAGGTGACAGGCGTCCCGTCACGGCAAGCCGAGAAATTGCGGCATATATTCGGTTTTCAAAAGGGCAAGAAATACGACCGCAGCCGGTTGAGTCCCCGGCTGGACAATATAAAGAATCGCCTTTTTAAAGAGGGATTTCTGGCCGCGACTGTTCAGTTGTCGGAATCTTTCGACCCCCCGACCCACACTATTGCGCTGAATCTTGCGATATCCAATTACGGAAAGATGAAAGTGGCCGTCGATGGGTTCAAGATCGACAAGGACCAGCTGCGGAGGCTCCTGCCCGTTCTGGCCGGAGAGGGTACCGACCGGGAGATCCTTGAGGAAGGCCGCGATAATCTCAAATCGTATCTCGAAAACAAAGGGTATTCGGAGGCGGATGTGCGGATCGTCGAGACGATCGATAATTCCGGGCTCCGCTCCATTCACTACAGAATGAATCCTGGCAAGAAATATGAAGTGTCCTATATCCGGTTCACAGGCAATCATGCGCTCACGGCCGAGCAAATGCTGTCGTCGATCGAGACCCAGCCCAAAGGGTTTTTTAAGGGTGCGGCCTATACCCCAACACGCCTCGACAGTGACGTGGATACCCTGAAAGCACTCTATCAATTGAGCGGGTATCTGGACGTCAAAATCACCCCGCTGGTTGAAATGGTCGACAAAGGCCGGAAACTGGGCATCACGTTCCGCTGCGAAGAAGGACCACGGGCTACAACCCGATCCCTGACCGTTGAGGGAAACATCGCGTTTTCCAGAGAAGAATTGATGCACAGGATGAAATTGGCCCCCGGGAAGCCATACTCTCCGGCACTCGCCGAGCGAGACCGGCAGACCCTGCTGACTGCCTATAACGATCTGGGATACCTGCGGGCGCAAGTAACGGTGAAGGCCGGAGCGCAAGATGAAGCAAATTCCTATCCGGTTGAGTTCCAGATCCGGGAAGGAAGCCGTGCATTTGTAGAGCGAATCCTGGTTTTGGGTAACGAGAGAACGCGCGACTCCGTCATAGAAAAGAAAATCCGAATAAAAGAAAACGAGCCGCTCAGCCTCGTCAAGATGCTGCAAACCCAGCAGGGTTTGTATGGGCTGGGTGTTTTCGATCAGGTCCGAGTCGCACCGCAAAATTCCGATAGCCAGGCACCCTATCAGGATGTCGTTGTCCGCATGGAAGAATCGAAACGCTTTACCATGCGCTATGGGCTTGGCTATCAGGAAAGAGAAAAGCTGCGGGGTACGCTCGAGTTCATGCACGAAAATTTTCTCGGCATGGCGCGGCGCGCCCAGTTCCGGATTCGCGGCAGCAGCATTGAACAAGAGGCGATTTTCAGTCTGCAAAAGCCACAGTTCCGCCCGATAGCGGTCGACTCCAGCTTCAGCTTCTCCTACCAATATGCGAAGAATGTCGGCTACGACAGCAGAAAGTTTAATCTGTCCTATCAATTCAGTCATCCTTTCGGGAACCATACGTGGGGAATGCTCCGATATAATTTCAGGAACGTACATGTGCTGAATTCACAGATATCGGAATCCGAACTCGGGCGCGAAGACAACCCCTGCAATTTTTCGACGTTTTCTGTGGCGTTCATCAATGACACGCGAGACAACTACCTGGACCCGACAAAAGGATTTTTCTCTTCGACCAATTTTGGAGTCACCCCGCGGCTCATCAGCAGCCAGGGCTTCCTCTCATTTTTCACTCAGAACAGCTACTACCGGCGTATTCCCGGCTCTCTGCTGCTCGCATCGTCTTTGCGTTTCGGAGCGGCGTATTCCCTGGAGACGGGGCCGGATCTCCCGATCAGCGAGAGATTTTTTGCCGGCGGCAGCTCCAGCCTTCGAGGGTTTGACACCGACTATGCGGGCCCCCTGGATCCGCAATCGAACAAACCTCTGGGCGGCAATGCGCTGATCGTCGGCTCGGTAGAAATCCGGGTTCCGATTTTCAGCTTCATCCACTTTGCGGGACTGTACGATACAGGAAACGTTTTCCGGACAATCAGTGATATCAATGCCAGCGGTTTTAGCCATACCATCGGCGGAGGACTTAGAATCAAAACGCCCTTCGGGCCGTTGCGTGCCGACTATGGCTACAACCTCAACTTGCCCTCCGATTCAATCCAGCGGGGGCTGAAACGCGGACACTTTTTCATTACGGTCGGTCCGCCGTTCTAAAATATGGTTCGATCGAAGCGGAAACAGATGTCTGAAACAATGCAACGGCGCATCGGGATGCCGGTCGTGCCGCGGATAGCGGCATTTTGCCTGATGCTCTGTGTTTTAACGTCCGGGATCGCCTGCGCGGCTGAAATCGACCGCTTGATTGCCGCCGTGAATGGCGTGGCCATCACGGAAGGCGACCTCAGCCTGGCGCGAAGCCTGAACGAGATCCTGTCATATGACGGGAATGTGGCCGGAACCTCCCACCGCGATGCATTAGAGCGATTGATCGACCGGGAACTCATGCGGCAGGAATTGAGCAACTTCAGCGTGACCGAGGTGGAGGAAGCCAAAATTGAAGCCCGCCTGCAATCGTTGCGGGATGCGTTTGCGGCAAAAGGAGGGCTCGCCGCTCTTTTACAGCGGGTCGGTCTGCAGGAATCGGAACTGAAATCCTATATCCGGCTTGAATTGTCCCTATTAAAATTTGTGGATTTCCGCTTCCGGCCTTTTGTCAGCGTTTCGGACGAGGAGATCCGGAACTATTACGACAAGCGCCTGGTCCCTCAGCTCCGGGAATCCAAAATCGATGTGCCGCCGCTCGATCAGATTTCGGCCAAGATCGAGGTGATATTGAGGGAAGAGAAGATTAATGCGGTGATGGATCAGTGGATCCAGGAGGTCCGGGCCAGCTCGCGCATAGAATATTTCAATGAGGCTCCGTAAACTGAAAACGCAGGGATCTGCGAATGTGAAGGCTGGATTGTGAAGATACGAACGAAAATTATCACCCTCAGCACGCCCATGTTGCTCCTCTTCGGTTGTGTCGGGGTCGCCTTGTGGTATCTGCAGACAAATCATTTCCAGGAATTTGCGCGCCGCATTCTCATCGCCAGGGTGGAGAAATCGACCGGATTGACCTGCACGACGGAACGCATGCGATTGAACGCCTTTCTCGGGAGAATCGAGATCGACGGGCTCTCGCTCACTCCGCAAAAGCCCGCCCCCGGGCTCGTGATGCTCAAGGTGCCGGAGATCCGCGCGTCCATCAGCATTTCTTCCCTGTGGCATTTCCGCATGCGGCTATCCAGCCTCGATGTCGTCCGGCCGCAGGTGGAACTGATTTCCGGAGGCGGCAATTCCGCGTGGGATCCGGAAGAAGCGCTGAAAACGCTTCAGATGTCCTTGCGGCTCGAAGCCGCCAGAGTCCGGATTCAGAAAGGGCTGCTCCGCGTCAACGATCGCACCTCTCCCTTCAACCTCGAACTCCAAAATTTCGATTGTGAAATTCGCTATTCGAACGAAACGCCCAGCTACAAGATCCGCATTTCTTACGAGCGCAGCAGAGTTTTCTGGGAGGGGCGCGAAATCGTTCACGACCTTGCCGCAAACCTGGATCTCTCCCTTCGCGGGATCGAAATCGAGTTTTTCAAATTCCGCTACCACTCCAGCCTTCTGACCGGGAGCGGGTCTATAAGAAATTGGAAAAACCCCATCCTGCTCCTGCATGCCGCAGGCCTGTATGACGCCAGGGATATGACCCTGGCGGATCCCTCCATTCGTGAAGGACACGGCATGATCAATATTCTCGCGGACATCCGCAACGACAGCGAGGGCGTGTCGGCAACCGGCAAGTTTTCGAGCAAGACGGGTGGGTATCGCAAGATGAAGTTCCACGATGTCCGCGGGTTGTTCGAAGTGAAGCACGATGTGCTGTTCCTGCATGACGTGTCCGGCGGAATCGCCCAGGGAGGCTTTCGCATCGATGCATCGATTCAACTGCGAGAAGCCAACCAGGCGCCTCACCGCGTATCCATTGATACCAATGCGGTCCCTATCAGAGAAGCCGGCAGGCTGCTCGACCTCCCGCTGTTGACTTTTGAAAACCCTACCGATGCATCGACCACCATCATCTGGCATAACGACCTGGATATGAGGGTGAACTGCAACGCTACCGTACACAGTCCTGCCAACACGACAGGGCCGTCCCGCAGCAGCACTCCCCTGAGTGGGACCGTTGAGTTTACCTATCTCGGCACCGGCGAGCTACTCCTGACGTCGGCCAATCTCGCATCGCGGAATTCCTCATTGCAGGTACAGAAGGGCCCGGATGGGGCTTTTCACGCGCAGTTGTCCACCAGTCGCATTGCCGAACCGTTATTCCTGATTGCAAACTTCTCTCCGGCTGTTTCTGAATTTGTGACAAGGCAACCCGACGTATCACAAATGGCCGGAGATTTTCAGTTTGCCGGCGATGTTCGAATCAAGTCGGACACGGATGTGTCGTATCGCGGAGGTATCTCGATCCGGAACGGGAGTTGGAGAAGCTTCAAAGTCGATACGCTGAACACACAAGCCGATTTCATGCCTCCGAAATTGCATCTGAATTCCATGACGATTCACGGCGGGTCGCAGATGGTTCAGGGCGATGTGGATCTGGAACTCGCCGACAGCGAGCACGTCTCAAATTTCGAATTTCGCGGCAACATGAAGCAGATCTCGATTGCCTCCTTGAGAGACTTCGGCCTCGACACGTCGGCCGTCGATGGAAATCTGAGCGGAAGCGGATTGGTCCGCTACTCGCTGGAAACTTGGGAAGCGGACGGAGACTTTTCAATCGATCGGGGATCGTATCGCGGAGAATCCTTCGATCAGTTGCACGCGAAAGTGAAGTTTGCGGACAAGAACCTGCATCTGCTCAGTGCGGAAGTGCGGCGGGGCAACGCTTTGGCAAGTGCCGAAGGGGACGTCGGCCTGGAAACGCGGCGGATGCATGTCACTTTGCGCCTGAACAATCTGCCTCTCGAAGAGATACCGGCCGTTCAGCAAAAGCGTTTGCCTGCCCATGGCCGCATCAGTGCCGCCGGTGTTCTCACGGGAACGATGGACGATCCCGCTTTGTCTGGAACCGTTGAATTAAACGGGCTGCAATACGATTCGTGGAACTTGGGAAGCGGAAAGGGCAAGATCGAACTCGAGTCGGGAACCGTGAAGGGCGATTTGAAGATTCGATCCGACTATGGAAGCCTTGCCGCCCAGGGGCAAGTGTCCCTCGGAGAGGGAAATCCCGGCTCGGTTCACCTCGAATTCGAAAACCTGGATGTCCGGAAAATAGCCGCCGGCAAGATCCCGCCGTATCTGAAAGAGGTCAGCTCGGCGCTCAAGGGAACACTCGAAATCGAAGGAAAATTCAACGATTTTTCCGCTTTGAAGATGCGCGGCGAAGTCGACGGGGCTTCTTTCAAGATCCAGGACTATGAGCTTCGGAATGCCGGCCGCCTGCAATTCGCATTGGTCAACCGAAGCCTCAGGGTTGAAAGCGTGAAATTTGTTGGAGAAGGGACAAGCCTGGTTCTGAGCGGGCGTATCCCCCTTGAAGATGCACCGAAACTCGATCTGAACCTGAACGGTGGTGTGAATCTCCGGATTCTGAACGGCATCAACAAGAAGCTGAGTGCGGGAGGAGTTGCCGTTCTCAATATACGCGCCAGCGGTTCCATACGGGCCCCTGAAATTATCGGACGAGCCTCCCTGCAGGATGCCCAGCTGGATTATGAGGGGCTGCCGACGCGATTTTCAGCTCTGCAGGGAGATATTGTTTTTTCCCGGGAGCTTGTGCGTTTCGAGAACATCCGCGGGAATGCCGCTGCCGGAACACTCCGATTGTCAGGGATCCTGGAGCATCGAGACGGTGCGCTGCGGTCGTTGAACCTGAACATTTCCGCCTGGAACGCCCGCCTGCCATATCCCAAAGATATTCGGTCGGTTGTGAATGCAAATCTGTATCTCAGCGGGACGAGCGACGTTCAGGTCCTTACGGGAGACTTGACCGTCCTCCGCGCGGAATACGTGCGCAGTTTCAATCTCCTCGAACAACTCGCCGGAGGCGGCGCCGCTCAATCGGGTCCACTGACAACGGATCCATTCCTGCGAGACTTGCACCTGAACGTGGAAATCCGTTCTGACAAAGGGCTGCTGATAGACAACGAACTGGCCAAAGTGCGGGGAAGCATGAGGCTGAATCTGCGCGGCACTCCCGCATATCCATCAGTGACCGGGCGCGTGGAAGCGAGCGAAGGAACCATCTTTTTCCGCGGCAACCGTTTCGAAATATCGCATGCTGCCGCGGATTTTGTCGACCGCAACCGGATGAATCCGGTGCTTGAAGTCCGGGCGGAAGCGGATGTGAAAACCTACAGGCTCATCCTGGATGCCATCGGCCAATTGGATCACCTGAACATCAATATTACTTCGGATCCGCCGATGTCCACGGTCGATATCCTGTCGATGCTGACAACCGGGAAAGTTGATTCGGATACCGCGACGACCCAGCAAAAATCGGAAATTGTGGGGGTGAGCGCGGCTAGTGTCCTTTCGGAGAACCTTACCGGCGTCATCGGAAAACGGGTGCAGCGGATCTTCGGCCTCGAGAGCTTCCGCGTAGATCCATTTCTGGCGGGCGCCGAAAACGATCCCACGGCCCGCATTACGGTCAGTGAGAGAATCTCCAAAGACCTGGTGGTTACCTTTTCGAGGAATCTGACCACGAACCAGGAACAGATCGTCGTTATCGAATACGACGTCACAAAAGACCTCTCGCTCCTGGCAACCCGGGATGAAGACGGCAAATACGGCCTGGATTTCCGCTTCCGCAAGCGCTGGCGGTAGAAATGCGCGGTTGCCGCGCATTTAGTATTGCCTTTTTCCCCGCTTCTTGGTTAAATCTTCTATTTCGCCCCAGGAGGTGTGACCGTGTATGCAGTGATAATGACCGGCGGAAAGCAGTACCGCGTTGCTGAAGGGGATGTGGTCCGCGTTGAGAAGCTCGACGCCGAGCAGGGTGCTCCCGTTGAATTCAAAGAAGTGCTTCTTGTGAAAACAGAAGCCAAAACCTATATCGGTCAGCCTGTGGTGCAGGGGGCCTCGGTATCGGGCACTTTGAAATCTCAGGGAAAAGACGAAAAAGTCCTGGTTTTTAAATATAAGAAGAAGAAACAATATCGGCGCACACGCGGGCATCGGCAGCAGCATTCGGAAGTAGTAATCGAGAAAATCAACGTGGCAGGGTAAGAGGTTGTTATGGCACACAAAAAGGGAGTGGGAAGCTCCAGGAACGGAAGAGACAGCCAGTCCAAGAGGCTTGGTGTAAAGCGTTTTTCCGGGGAAATGGTCAGTGGCGGGACGATTATCGTCCGGCAGCGCGGGACCAAGTTCAAGCCGGGACTGAATGTAGGCATCGGCAGTGACGATACGCTGTTTGCCAAGATTACGGGGATCGTGACATTTCAGGATCGAGGACGGCTGGGCAAGTTTGTCCACGTTCGCACAGAAGCCTGAATATAGGTTTTAGGCGTTTCGATGCGGAGGACCCCGTCTCGGGGTCCTTTTTTTTTGGTGCGCGGGCATAAGGCGTACCCCTCGCAGCATCTATCAGACGGAGCTTCGCTCTTGTTCATCGATCGCGCAAAAATACAGGTCAGCGCAGGAAACGGAGGCAACGGCTGTCTTGCCTTTCGAAGGGAAAAGTTTGTTCCCAAGGGTGGGCCGAGCGGAGGCGATGGCGGCAAAGGCGGGGATGTTTACATCGAATGCACGGACCGCGTGAACACGCTCCTTCATTTTCAATATAAGCGCATCTTTAAAGCACAGCGCGGGCGCCACGGGGAAGGAGACAACCGGCACGGCAAGGATGGCGAAGATATCATCATCGAGGTCCCTCCAGGAACTCAGGCCTACCGGGAACCGGAATCCGAGCTGCTGCATGATTTCGCGCGGCCAGGGGAACGCGTCCTTGTTGCCAAAGGAGGCCGGGGAGGCCGGGGAAACGCCCGGTTTGCCACCTCGGTGAATCAGGCACCACGGCGCACCGAACCGGGGGAAGAGGGCGAACAGCTGGAACTGTCGTTAAGCCTCAAGCTGATTGCCGATGTCGGCCTGGTGGGATTCCCGAATGTCGGAAAGTCCACGCTCATTTCCCGAATCAGCTCCGCGAAACCCAAAATCGCCGATTATCCGTTTACGACGCTCGTGCCTCATCTTGGAGTCGTTCGGGTGGATGAATTCCGCACGTTTGTCGTCGCCGATATCCCCGGTCTCATCGAAGGTGCACATGAAGGGCGCGGCCTTGGAGACCTATTCCTGAAGCACGTGGAGCGCACGAAAGTCCTGGTCCACATCATCGATGCCTCCGGCGAAGACAGGGATCCGCTGGCGGATTACAAGGCAATCCTCAAGGAACTGGCTTTGTTCAACACCGAGCTTCTGGATAGGAAGCAGCTGATTGTGGCGTCAAAGATGGATATCCTGGCCGATCGGCGCCGCTTGACCCGTCTAAAGGCCATGTGTACACGAAAAAAGCTGCCGTTTCTATGTGTTTCGGCGGTCACGGGGCAGGGAATCAAGGAATTGATTCATACGCTGGATTCGATGCTTCGCTGATACATGCGCACTTGCGCAAACCGAGGCATCTGGCGTTTAATAGATCGGTATTCGGGAGGTAGGGGCGGTTGGATATCGACAGAGTCGGAGTTCTTGGAGGAACCTTCAACCCGATTCATTTCGGCCACCTGCATATCGCAGACCGCGTTCGGAGGGTTTTTTCACTTTCGAAGGTGTACTTCGTCGTAGCCACCGTGCCCCCGCACAAACTCCGGGAAAACTTGATTCCGTTCGTGCATCGATACGCCATGGTGAGCCTGGCGGTTTCCGGCATCCCTTCCTTCATTCCATCGATGATCGAATTGGAGCCTAAAGCCAGCGCATTTTCTATCGACACGATGCAGAAGTTCGAGCGTCTTCTCGCGCGGGGAAAAAGCGCCCTGTATTTCATCGCCGGTGAAGATTCGCTTGCGGAAGTGAGAACCTGGCGGGACAGCGAAAGGCTGCTGACTTCCTACAATTTCATTTTTGCGAAACGTTCCGGGACCCGGCCCGTGCGCTGCAATGATGTCCTGCCGGCAAAGGCAGTCGCCCGGGTGCGGGATCTGACCGGGATGGGACCGGCCCGGATGCGGCGCAAAATTTCCGAAGAAAAATCCGGCGATCATCGTATCTATATTTTGGATGTCGACGCTCCGGACATTTCCGCGACGCGCATACGGAATCTGGCATCTGCGGGGAAATCATTTCGCCGGCTGGTCCCGGAGTCGGTGTGCGAATATATCCGTAAACATCATCTGTATGGTGAGAGATGAATGAAGCCCTGAAAATTGCCGTGAATGCGGCGGATGACAAAAAGGCGTCCGACCTGGTTGTACTCGATATCTCCAAGATCGCCTCGTTCGCAAATTATTTCTTAATTTGTACCGGCGATTCCTCGCGCCAGATGCAAGCCATCGCCGATGAAGTTGAAAAACGGCTGAAAGTAACCGGCGTGCGGCCGTCCCACGTGGAAGGGTATCAGAACTCGGAGTGGATCCTGCTGGATTACATGGACCTGGTCATCCACATCTTCTCCAGGAATGCGCGCGTGTTTTACGATCTGGAACGGCTCTGGAGAGATGCCAGGAAAATGGACGCCGGCGCGATGATCGAGAAAAAAGAAGTAAGGCCCAGCCATCGGAAAACGATGAAGAGTACCAGGAGCCAATCCGAGTAACAGGAGCGGCCCCTTCTATTACTCGAACAAGCCCCTGGCCGGCACGGCTCGGCCAAGGCCGCAACCAACATGTGAGGACGGGTCTCCAGGCCCGTCCGGCAGATAGGTTGCGCAATCCGGACGGCTCTGGAGAGGCTGTCTCAAAACTCAGGCGCAACAGCACTGACTTTGGTCATCAAATCTCAGTTATTTTGTTTGAGGTGGAATTCTGACAGAGAATCCACCTCAATTTCGGCTTTCGGGCTCTTTACCTGAGGCTACTCCCCCTCTTTTTAGCTGAACTGAAGCTTTCCTTCGCTCCAGAGCGGATAGATCTTCATCAGATTCAGCAGCGCACAGACAAACCTCCACTGCGTTTTTACCTTGTCCAACCCTCCCATGGTCCAACGCCTGAACTCCAGCAGATGCTTCACCCTCGAGAAGACCGGTTCGACAATGACCATACGTTTTCGAAGCAAGGCTGATTTGTTTGCGTCTTTCTGTTTTTGTTTCTGTCTCAGGACGGCACCGGCATAGGGGCTGCGTTCTAGATAACGTCCCCTTTTGTCCTTGCTACATTCCCCTCGAACCAGACATTGGTCAGCATGCTTACAGTGATAAACTCGGGTCTCCCAGCTCCTGTCCGCACGCTTTTGCGTTCTTTCAAACTCCAGTTTCTGTCCCATCGGGCATATGCAGCAGTCATTTTCTTCGTCGAACTCGAACTGGGAACTGTGATAGGGACCGCCCTCTTGTTCTGCCTTCCGCAATTGGCCCAGGTTTACCAGAACCGGAAACTCCCTCTGCTCGGCGCTGTCGAGCTGTTCTCCTGCACAATATCCTCCGTCTGCAACCGTTTCTTCCGCTACCCGCCCTAATTCCTCGTGCACGGTTTCGAGCATGGGTACGAGTTGCTGGCTGTCGTTCTGGTCCGTCGTCACTTCAGCCGCCACGATCATGCCCGCTTTGCTGTCCACGACAGCCTGCGCGTTATACCCAAGCCGCGTCCCTTCGTGGTTCTTCATCATCGCTGCTTCCGGTTCCCCGGGATGTAGGTGATCGCGGCCTTCCGCATTTAGTTTCGCCAGCTTCTCCCGTATCGTCTCCCGCAGCTTTCCTTGTTCGGCCAAGTCCTCGGGCAACCGGTACTCTCCCGATTCATTGTTCTCCGCCTTCTCTACTTCCGCCATGGAATGCTCTAAAGATTTGTCCAGCCTCTCAAGCTGTTTCTCCAGCTTTTTCCGCATCCAGGCTTTGTCCGTCGATGCCCTCGAGGTGATCTTGGTTCCATCCACCGCGTGCAACACCATATCCACAAGACCTGCGTCAATCCCTACGCGTACTGTCTGTCGAAAAACTTCCTTCAGCGCCTTCCGGTTGTCCTTCCAAAAACGCCAGAGAGAGTTATGATCCGGTGTGTTCAGCCCTGTCAGCCAAATCAATGCCAGATGCTGCCGGCACGCTCTTTCTAATCCCCGACTGCTGCGAATCCGCTCCAGATATCCATACAGCCACACTTTCAGCAGCAGATCGGCAGCATAGTTCGGTCGTCCCTCTTCGCCTTTACGCATCCGGAAACCCAGTGCTTCAAGATCCAGGGCGTCCACAAACTCCCGAATGAAACGTACCGGATGATCCTGTGCAACCAGATCCTCCAGAGACGGTGGGAACATCCACATCTGACTGTAATCAGCTCGAATTTCGTGGCTCATTCTTCACTCCGGCGCATGGTTTGGGATTCACTAGTAAATACGAATGCACCTACCTGATGTTGCGCCTGAGTTTTGAGACAGCCTCTCCAGGCCCGTCCGTCGGCTGATTATCCTACATCGGACGACTCTGGAGAGTCGTCCTCACAATTCAGAGGCGCGAAGCGCCGGCAGAGAATAGGCCCGGCCGTAAGGCCGGGGGAGGCAGACGATATGACGATGAGCGCCGAAGGTGCGATACTGTATGTGCCGCACTTCGAAAGCTTCGCTATCTTCATTTTCTTGATGCCAAAAGCGGCTGCTTTCCCCTATCCTTTTATATTGTCCGCTGCCGCACAGGCCGGAGAACGAAAGGAAATATCAAATGGGATCAATTTATGAACATGTGTTCTCCCCCATAAGGATCCGGGGAGTCGATTTTAAAAACCGCCTGGAAATGGCCCCGCCATCCCCCAACCTCGCTGACCGGGAAGGGAGAGTGACTCCGGAGTTCGTCGACTTTTTCAGGCCGATCGCAAGAGGCGGAGTGGCGATTATCCACGTGGGTAATTCCGTCGTCGACATCAAAGAGGCGTGCGACGAGGAGCGTCAACTGGACCTCGGCAGCGATGCCTGCATCCTTCCGCTCACGCGTTTTGTCGAGATGTGCCACGGGCATGGAGCGCTTGCTTCGCTCGAAATCAACCACAACGGCAAGGACTCCGACTTCGACAAGACCGGGAAACGCGCCTTCAGTGCGTCTTCCTTCATTGCTTCCAGTGAGATCTGGCGCGCGCAGATGCACGGCAGGGAACCCCTTCCCACCATCGAGATGGATCACGCGAAAATAAAGGAAACCGTCGAGAAGTATGCCATGGCGGCGTACCGCTGCAAGAGAGCCGGTTTCAAGATGTGCATGATTCACGGCGGCCACGGAAATCTGATCTCGCAATTTGCCAGCCGCCTGTACAACAAGCGCAAGGACGACTACGGCGGCACGCTGGAAAACAGGGCGCGCTTTGCGGTAGAAGTGCTGGATAGAGTCCGCGAGCTGTGCGGCGAAAATTTCGTGATCGAGTATCGCATTTCCGCTGACGAAATCCATCCGGACGGAATGCATTTTGATGAAACGCTGGAGTTCATCAGGCTGATTCAGCACAAGGTCGACATCCTGCACGTGTCCGCAGGCCTGCACGGCGAATTTCAGTACATGCGCAACTGGTGGCAGAACTATTTGATGGACAGGATGTACAACGTGCATTACGCAGCGGATATTAAGAAGAGTTT
>DATJPG010000145.1:0-8633 GCA_035506515.1 Acidobacteriota bacterium | reverse complement strand
AAACCCGGCGCCATCCCAAAATCGGAATCATTGAGGCGCGAAGCGCCGGCAGAGAATAGGCCCGACCGTAAGGTCGGGATTAGGTTATCGCAATGACGGAGCGCCGAGGGCGCGGCACTGTTAACGTTTTATATACAATCTGTCCGGTTTCTTATTCCTTAGCCTCGTGTCGCACCTTCGGCGCTCGGTCTCATGCTACTCGTCTATCCTGACCTTACGGTCGGGCCTATTCTCTGCCGGTCCTTCGGAGCTGCCCTGGCGCATAACGCAGCAGGTCCGGGGTTTTGAGACAGCCTCTGGAGAGCCGTCCTCACAGGTTGTTTGTGAAAAGGCGCGCAAAATGTATGTTGACTTGGATGAAACGCGGTCCAATGAGGACAGGGCTTGCGGGACCCCGATACCGACTATTGCTGGAGGGTGCGCGCGTTGTAGTTGAGAGGCGATGTCTTTTTGGATTGCAGCTGCACCTGCCAGATGTATTCTACTTCCGGTTTGCCATCTGCCCGGAATTTCAGCCGTACCCAGTAGATGTCTTCCCCCCTGCCCGCCACATCCCATGAAAGAAATTTCAGAGACGGATTGCTCCCTTGCACCAGCCCCGCGATGGCGGGATTGGAGCTGAGCAGCAGGTCATACACTTCCTTCTCGATGGTTCCCTGCTGGTATTTTGGCTGATTCTCCGATTCGGCTGCCGCAGGGGACGGCCGGCGGGGTTCCGCGTTTTCATCGGTCGAAGGCACTGCGCTGTCGACCGACGGTATCTTGAGGGTGCGGCGCGGCCTAACGCGCTCGGGCGTTTCTTTTTTCTGCGGCGCGGCGGCCACTATCGTGACTGGAGGCTGCTTGAATACTTGCGCGACCGGAGGGGGTGCCGGTCTTTCATACTCCGCCGGAAACGGCCCCGGATTCTCGTTCGTCTGAACCATCACAGGCTGCGTTTCGCCCGTGAACGCAACCTTCAGCGCATGCACGCGCGTGAACAGGCGATTGCGGAACGCCGGCACGCTGAACATCGGCACGCCGGCCACGATTACAAAAAGCAACAGGCCGCCGTAGACGCGACGACGGATTGCGTAAAAGTGCGGAGTTCCTGCTTCAAGCTTTTTGTTGCCCGATTCTGGACTCACTTCGTTTCCCCCCTGCGCCCCGCCTTTTGGGCGGCTCGCCGCGCCCGCGGTCCCCGCTCCTTATTTCCTTAGGTTGGACATGCCTCGGTGCACGAGGAATTCGTAAATAAAATCCTCGATATCTCCGTCGAGCACACGGTCCGCGTTGGACGTCTCATGCTTGGTGCGATGATCTTTGACCATTCGATAGGGATGAAGCACATAGGATCGTATCTGGTTTCCCCATCCGATATCCAGCTTCGACTCTTCTACGGCCTGCAATCGCTGCCGTTTCTTTTCGAGTTCCAGCTCGTAAAGACGCGCGCGAAGAACCGTCCGGGCCATTTCCCTGTTCCGGATTTGCGAGCGCTCGTTCTGGCAAGAGACCACGATTCCCGTCGGGATGTGCGTAATCCGGACTGCGGAATCGGTGACGTTGACATGCTGTCCTCCTGCGCCGGACGAGCGGTAGGTGTCGATGCGGAGATCCTTCTCGTCGATCTGAATCTCGATCGTGTCGTCCAGCTGCGGGTAGACAAATACGGAGGCGAAACTGGTCTGCCTCTTGCCCATGGCGCCGAACGGGGATATGCGCACCAGGCGGTGAATGCCGCTTTCGGAGGAAACGTAGCCGAAGGCGTAGTCGCCTTCCACAATGAACGTCGCGGATTTGATGCCCGCTTCTTCGCCGGGCTGGTAATCCAGCATCTTGGTGACGTAGCCGGAACGCTCACTCCACCGCAGGTACATCCGGACCAGCATATCCGCCCAATCCTGGGAGTCGATGCCGCCGGCCCCGGGATGAATCGTCACGATTGCGTTGGAGGCGTCATGTTCGCCGGAGAGGAGCATGCGGATTTCCGTGTGCTGGGCTTCCTGTTCCAGCTTCTCCACCTCGCGCGTGAGCTCGGCCATCACGTCTTCGCCTTCGGCGGCGAGCTCGGCAAGTGCCTTCAGATCTTCGGCGTCCCGCGTCAGCTTTGCATCCAGCTGGATATCCCTTTCCAGGCGACTTCTCTGCTGCAGGGTGGCCTGCGCTTCTTCCTGATTGTTCCAGAATTCCGGTTGGGCGGCTTTTTTTTCTAGCTCGAGAACCTGCGTGCGTTTGTGTTCCGCATCAAAGATACCCTCGAACCTGCTGTATCTTTTCCTCGACGGCACTCACCTTTTCCTGAAGTTCTTCGAGCATCTAATCCTCCATAGTTTTGCGATTGCGTAAAACAGCTCGATGCCGTTCCGCAAAGATCCACGACGCACACGAAATAATAGCACACAGAAAAACGAAAACATCCCCATAGCGCGTGTAGGGTGTCATTCCCTCGATGAACGCGAACCGGCCCTTGCCGACGGCTTCCTGAAACAGCCCGGTCGACATCTGAATCTTGCCGCTCGGCTCGACGATTGCGGATATTCCCGAATTCGTGGCGCGCAGCAGGTATCGCCGGTTCTCCACGGCCCGGCATCGCGCGATCGCCAGGTGTTGATAGGGAGCGGCGCTGTCGCCATACCACGCGTCGTTGGTCAGGTTCACCATCAGCTGACTGCCCTTCCGGACGAAGCGCCGCGCAAGATCCGGGAAAACCGCCTCGAAGCAGATGAGGGCGTTGGCCGGGCGATCGCCAACCGTCAGGACACGGACCTCCTTTCCAGGAGAAAAACTCGCGACGTCCTTGGTGATCGTCTCAGCAAAGGTGAAGAGTCTCGAGAGCGGGATATATTCGCCAAACGGAACGAGGTGAATTTTGTCGTAGATCCCCGTTAGCGCCCCATTCCTGTCCAGGAAATAGGCGCTGTTGAAATAAACGGAAGCGCTCGCCGTCTCCGAACTGCGAATGTTATTGAAAATCAGTCCAAGCGAATACCGCCGGGCCAGATCCTGGAGGGTCCGCTGATAGGAATTATCATACTGAAACGATACCGGAGACGGCGATTCGGGCAGGATCAGGAGATCGGCATCGCCGGGCTTCAGCGTGTCGGCCATGCGCACATACCCTGTCCGGAATTTTTCGGCCAGCACACGCTCCGAATCGTCGAACGAAATGTTCTGCTGCAGCATGGCAACACGGAAATTGGGGGGGACGCGTCCCCAGCGTCTCAGCGAAGCCTCGCCATAAACGAGGCAAGCCCCGATCAACAAAGCGGCGGCAACCAGGGGAGCGCACGCCCGTATCCTGCTCCCCGGATATGTCGCGAACCAGACCAAAGCGGTCCCGGTCCAGAGGATCAGGAAAGAGATGCCGAAGACGCCTGTGATGTCCGCGATCTGAACGATGTTCAGGTAGTCCGACTGCGAGTATCCCGCCAGGATCCACGGCAGTCCCCCGAACGGGACCAGGCTCAGGGCGTATTCAAAAACAACCCACACCGCGGGAAACAAAAGGAAACAGATCGTGCCGCCGCGCCTGGCAAGATGCTTCGTCACGGCGCAAGCGATCGCGGGAAAGCATGCCAGCACGGTCACCATGAGTCCGAAGGCAAACCAGGCCAGCGCACCAGACAGCCCGCCGTATCGGATAAGCACCCTGGGGATCCAGGCCAACAACGCAAATTGGGCAATCGCGCCCGCGATGAATCCACCAAAGAAAGCCCGGGCGCTCGTTCGCGACCGAAACACAAATGCGATCAGCGGAACATACGCGACCCAGGCAACAAAGCCGAGACCGATACGCTGGAAAGAGAGCGTCAACAGGGATCCGGTCAACACAGGCAGCAGGAATAGCATGCTAGGGGGATCAAATCCTTCGGAGTGCAGCAGCTTGCTGCGGCCTTAGAGTTCAGAGTTTCGAGTTCACAGTTTCCAGTTCGCATTTCAGGGCAACTGGAAACCGGGAACTCAGAAAGCAGCAGCAAGCTGCCGCACTCGAAAGAAATTTTAATTGGTCTTGATGAATGAACTGAACCCGTTCTTTTTCAGGCGGAGCTCCATTTCGACGGCCTCTGCCTTCGACTTGAATCGGCCCACTTTGAGAAGATAGAGATCCTCGGACGATTGCGGGACTTCGATCCGGCAATCAAATCCTTTGGCTTTCAATGCCTTCGCTTTAGCCTCGACCTGTTGCCGCTGACGGAATGCACCGACCTGGACGGTGTAGCTGACCGAAGCGGCAGGTGCGGAAACCGCGGCCGGATTCACCGTTTCCTTCTTGGCAGAAGCCTTGGGTGCGGGCGCCGGTTCGGCCGGCAGGGGAACCACAACCGGCTTTGCCGTTTCCTTTTCTTTCTTGGGAGCGCCCTTAGGAGCGGACGCCGGTTCGGCCGGCACATGAGCAATCGTGTTTTTCTGCTCCTGTCCGCTGACGTTTTTGTACCAGTTGAGCTGCTGCTTTTCGGCATCTTCCTTCACCGGCGCCTTTTCCGAATCCGCAACCGCCGAAGCATGCTCCGGTTCCTTTGCCTCCGAGACACTCTTTGCCGCGGTTTCGGCTGCTGTCTGCGAACCCGCCTGAAATCCCTGGCGCTTCCCCTCCACAAATCCCACCACGAAAAAGCAGCAGCAAATCAGCACGAGCAGAACAAAGAAAACGATGAGCCTGCGATTATCCAATACCAGCTCATATCCGGAGTCCGATGAATTGTCTGTCATATCTGTCCGCACCTATTTCCTGGAATCGATCCAGCTTTTGATTATATCGATAGGAACCGGGAAAACCACCGTGGTGTTTTTCTCCACTCCTATTTCCGTCAGAGTCTGCAAATATCTCAGCTGCAGCGCGACGGGTTCCTTGTTGATGACGCCGGCTGCCTCCGCCAGCTTGGCTGAAGCCTGGAACTCCCCTTCGGCATGAATAATCTTGGCGCGCTTCTCTCGCTCGGCCTCGGCCTGTTTCGCCATCGCCCGCTGCATCTCCTGGGGCAGGTCCACCTGTTTGACTTCCACAAGGCTCACCTTAATGCCCCAGATATCCGTGTGCTTATCCAGGATTTCCTGCAGCTTGACGTTCAGCGTATCGCGGTGGCTGAGGAGATCATCCAGATCGACTTCGCCGAGCACCGAACGAAGCGTCGTCTGAGCCAGCTGCGACGTGGCATAGAGAAAGTTTTCCACCTCGACGATCGCCCGGGGTGCATTCATCACGCGGAAGTAGACAATCGCGTTGACCTTCACCGAAACGTTATCCCGCGTGATGATATCCTGCGGCGGCACCTCGAGGGTCACAGTCCGGAGACTCACGCGCACCATCTTATAAATGGGCCAGAAGACGAATATCAAACCCGGGCCCGCGGCGCTGGGTACCAGGCGGCCCAGCCGGAAGATCACTCCTCGCTCATATTCTTTCAATATGTTAATGGTACTCCAGAAATAGAGCAGCACAATCACAAGACCGAGCAAAAGTGGCGACATAACTGCCTCCTGTAAAGATGGGATCCTACTGCTACACTTCTTCGACTATCAACGTCAGATTTTCGACAGCCAGTACTTTGATCGATTTTCCCGCCGGCACCGGGGAAGAAGCACGGGCGTCCCAGTATTCGCCTCGTATCCGGACACGGCCTCTTTCATAAATATCGGTATCCGCCACCCCGATAAGCCCGATCATGCCTTCATCGCCGGTTGTAACTTTCTGTCGATAGGATCGCAACAGCGCGACCAGGATCACCAGAAAAATTGCGGCAAACGGCAGGGCCAGCGACAGCGCCGTAAACCAACCGATCCGGACCGCAGGATCCGGGGAATCGACGAGGATCAGCATTCCGAATATCATGGCCACCAATCCTCCAATTCCAAGGACTCCGAAGCCTCCGACCTTCACCTCGGCG
The DNA here is from genome assembly GCA_035506515.1 of Acidobacteriota bacterium. Lineage (GTDB taxonomy): Bacteria > Acidobacteriota > UBA6911 > UBA6911 > UBA6911 > UBA6911. Next base: position 2,769 of record DATJPG010000145.1, on the reverse strand, counting down.
ACAAAGAGTCCGATGGCGAGCAGAATCAGCAGAACACCAACATAGTTGACTGGAAGGAACGAAAAACCGAGTACGGAAAGCAGCAGGCAGATTCCGCCGACCACCCCCGGCGCAATAAATCCCGGGTGAGTGAATTCGAAATACAGCAGAATCAATCCGACGACGCCGAGAAAAAGCGCGAGGTTCGGCTGCGTAATCGCGGCCAGCATTTTTTCGCGTGCACTCATTTCGTAATCAACGACGACCTGCCCCTGTGTCTCGATCACCCGCTCCTCGCCCGAAAAGGAGCGCGTCCTGTAACCATGAAGCTTCGCCAGAAGCTCGGCATCGTCTTTTGCTACGAAGTCGATCAGATGAGCGCTGAGAGCCTCCGCATCGGTGAATGATTTGCTTTCCGCGACGCCCTTTTCCGCTTCCGCAACATTCCTGTTGCGCTTGCTCGCGATGCTGCGCAGGAAAGCGGTTGCGTTGCTTGTGATCTTCTCCGTCAGCGTCTTGCCGGCCTGCCCGCCATCGACGGGGAATCCTCCAATGGCCATGAGCGGATGCGCAGCACCGGTGTTGGTTCCGGGAGCCATGACCGCAACATCGGATGCCAGTAGAATGAAGAAGCCCGCGGACGCGGCCTTCGCGCCGCTTGGCGCGACGTAGACGACGACCGGGATTTTGCTGCTCAGCATTTTACTGATGATTTGTTCCATCGACGAACCGAAACCGCCGGGCGTCTGAAGCCGGATCAGAAGAAACCGCGCGTGCTCATTTTCGGCTCGATCGATACTCCGGACCACAAACCCCGCGCTCACAGGATCGATATCGCCGTTCAAATCGATGCGGGCAATCTGCCCCCTGGCCGGAAAGGCGGCAAATAAAATAAGAGCCGTAATCGCAAGACACCGGATTCTGGACATATCTGATCGCCTGTATGCATATGATAGCACACGAATAGCGGGCCATGCATCGTGGGAATCAGCGATCGATGCTTTCCTGCCGTTCCGCGTGATAGGAAGATCGTACGAGAGGCCCCGACGTTACATGCCGGAAACCGATGGAATGCGCATAATCGCGGTATTCTTCGAATTCGTGCGGCGTATAAAACCTCTCGACCGGAAGGTGCTCCCGGGTGGGTTGCAGATACTGTCCGAGCGTCACGATATCGACATCGACGTCCCGCAAGTCTCTCAGGACCTGCAAGATTTCTTCTTTGGTTTCCCCCAGCCCCAGCATGAGTCCCGACTTCGTGGTCATCGCCAAACCGAACGATTTGGCGTTTTTCAGATGGTCCAGCGAACGGCGATAGCGCGAACCCGGGCGCGCCGATGGGTACAGTCTGGGCACGGTTTCGATGTTGTGGCCCAAAACGGCCGGCCCGGCTTCGACGACCATCCGCAGGGCAGCGATATTTCCCTGGAAATCGGGGATCAGCACCTCGATCCGTATGCCCGCACAGGCTTGTTGCGTCCGGCGGATCGTTTCCGCAAATATGAACGCGCCCCCGTCCTCGAGATCGTCCCGGTCAACGGAAGTAATCACCGCGTATCGCAACCCCATCTGCCGAACGGCCTCCGCAATCCTTCCCGGCTCGTCGAGGTCATATTCCGGGGGCAGGCCCGTTTTTACCGCACAGAATTTGCACGCGCGCGTACACACGTCACCCAAAATCAGAAAAGTCGCCGTTCCGGCCCCCCAGCATTCCCCGATATTCGGGCAGCGCGCGCCCTCGCACACGGTGTTGAGCTTCTGCGCATGCATCAGGCTTTTGAGTTTGAAATAATTCTCGCCGCTCGGAATCCTGACTTTCAGCCATGAAGGACGTCTTGATCGGTCCATTGTTTCATTCCCGCCCGTATGATAATCGTTTGCGCTGAGGGATAAAAGAGGGGAGATACGAGCCGACGGCTCTCATATGATATAGTTACTGCGCACTGGATGAGGTTTTGAAATGAATAAAGGCGAACTGGCGCAGATCCGTCACCTGCTCGGAAAAACCCAAAAACAAATGTCCCAACTACTGGGGATTTCCATAAGGACCATCCAAAGCTTCGAACAGGGAATGAGAAAGGTTCCCGCATACACGGAACGCCAGGCCTTGCTTCTGCTTGCGTTAAAGCAATCCCGCTCGAAGGATCACCGTCCCTGTTGGGTCGTCAGGAAATGCCCCGCAGAGACGCGGAAGAATTGCCCCGCATGGGAATTGGGAGCCGGGCATCTTTGCTGGTTTATCAACGGAACGATCTGTCAGGGCATCCCTCAGAAAAACTGGCGCAAAAAGATGGAAATCTGCAAAAGGTGTGAGGTGCTGCAGGCTTTGTATTCTTCGGATGTGAAACCAAAATCCCGCATTCCGACCGGCAAATGAGGCACACCGCTATTCCGGCACCTGCCAATAGATGGGTTTCTGTGGCAAAACACCTATTCCAGCCCCGAAAGGAGCGGCAGAAAATCATTGCTGTCCAAATTAACCGGAAATCGGCTATGGCTTTGTTGATTCCATTGGGTTTTGCGATACTAAATATTTCAATAAAAAATGAGGTCGGCTAGCCGTTCATCCCCAGATCCATAAGGCTAAGTTCCTGGTTACTTGAAATCGAGCGTGGTCGGGATATGCGGCACACAGCACTGAAGGCGCGATGCCGTACGGCCCAGGGTGGAGGACGCGAAGCGGCCGAAACCTGGGTTCGCATTGCGATTCATGCGAGGCCTGCATGGCCGACGCAGACATTCTGTGTCGCTCCTGCAGAGCTCTGCCTGGTTGCACTCTCCCAACCCGGG
>DATJPG010000144.1:0-9364 GCA_035506515.1 Acidobacteriota bacterium | reverse complement strand
CCGCTTTTGAAGTTCCCAGTTTCGAGTTCCCAGTTCCCAGTTTTTCAATAACTGGAAACTTTGAACTGGGAACTCTGAACTCATAGAGCGGCAACAAACTGCCGCCGAAAGAAACTGTCAAGGCGAAGGAGCGATGGCAATGAAACGGATTGCTGCGTTGATTTGTTTTTTGATCATGGTTGCCATCATGGCGTTTGCGGGACAGACCTACACGCGCGGCGTGGGCGTGTATCCCGGGAATCCCGCCGAGGACTTCGCCCCGATGCTGGTGCCGGATACGACAACCTATCGCAATCTCGCGCTGCACCGGCCGGCCTATCATTCCAGCAGCTATGACTACAACCTCACGGCACAGCTCGTGACCGACGGCATCAAAGAAACCATTCTCCCGCGCTGGCTGATCACGACTCTGAGCACGAGCGGCGTCGCAAAAAAGAATGAGCGGGAACTCCTCGTGGATCACAACGTCACCAGCACCGTAAACCTCGGTGGGCCGGAAGGCTGGGTGCAGTTCGAACTGGCCGGAGGGAACGCTCCTTACGAAATAGACCGCATCGCGCTTCAGGCCAGCTTCCGGGCCGCCCGCGCCACGCGAGAGCCGGCCGATCCCGGGTCCAGACCTGCGCAACAGGCAACCGGCCCGGGCGACTGGAACTGCGTCGTGACGGCCTCGGACGACGGCCAGACGTGGAACGAACTCGCGCGTGCCGCGGGCGCCATTCCTCCGCCTCCGCCGCCCAGTTTTTTCGGACAGAGCGGGTCGGCGGTAGAACCTTCCATTCCTTTGCGGTCTCCTTCACACAATCGAATATATCGCGTCTCCCTGAAGACCGCCGCCCAGGGCGCATGGGCCGTGAGCGAAGTCGCATTTTTCAACCAAAACAATCCGGTGGAAATCGGAGGGCCCTATCACTTCAGTAGTGCATGGATGTCCGAGGGCAAAGGCGAGGAGTGGGTATACGTCGACCTGGGCGCACCCTGCACATTCGACCGCATCGCTCTCTACTGGATCCGGATGCCACGGACCCATGAAATTGAAGTATCTGACGATGCCATAAATTGGCGAGGTCTCAGCGCCACTATCCACGAAGGCAGCCTCGGCTATGAAGCCAGGACCGAAGATACCAGGCTGCCACAGCCGGCTCAGGGCAGATACGTGCGCGTTGTGATGAGTGATGAGTCGAAGCCGGAAGACTTCATCCTGAGCGAGCTGGAGGTTTACGGCCGCGGAGGGCTTGTGGCGCAGCCCGCCGGCAAGCCGGGGCCGATCGCGCGCACCGACGGCGGAGTCGACCTGGCCGGATGCTCCTGGCGCCTGCAGCGCGATTCGCTGGTGCAGCTGGATGGGGCCGCGCTTTCAATGCCGGCCTTCGACGATTCAGGCTGGGTCCTGGCAACCGTGCCGGCGACCGTGCTGTCGAGCTATTGGAATGCCGGGGCGCTGCAGGACCCCAATTATGGCTCGAATCAGCTGATGATTTCCGATTCGTTTTTCTACGCCGACTTCTGGTATCGCACCCAGTTTATGGCGCCGAGTTCTTTCAACGGCCGCAAGGTGTATCTCAACTTCGACGGCATCAACTGGAAGGCAGAGGTTTTTCTCAACGGCGATAAACTCGGACGCATCGAGGGCGGCTTCATGCGCGGCCGCTTCGACATCACCCGGCTGCTCCGTCAGAAAGGCACGAATGCCCTCGCAATCCGCATCGAAAAAAACGCGATGCCGGGAAGCACGAAGCAGAAAACCCTCGAAACCGCCGGACTGAACGGTGGCGCGCCCGGTGCGGACAATCCGACGTATCACGCTTCCATCGGCTGGGATTGGATACCGACGGTGCGCGGCCGCAACATCGGAATCTGGAACGATGTCTACCTGACGGCCAGCGGGCCCGTGACCATCGAAAATCCGTTCGTCAAAACGACACTGCCTTTGCCGGACACGACAAAGGCGGACTTGCGCGTCGAGGTCTCGCTGAACAATCACGAATCGAAGCCGGTCCGTGGCCTCCTGCGGGGACGCATCGGCGAAATCACCTTCGAACAGCCGGTTTCGCTTGACGGGGATTCCATAAAAACCGTCGTGCTCGACCCGGCGCTGATTCCCGCCCTGCATCTAAAGAATCCCAAGTTGTGGTGGCCCGCCGGATACGGCGATCAAAATCTCTATGACGTCGAGCTCAAATTCGACGTGAGCGGCAAATCGTCCGACACGAAGACGTTCAAGACGGGCGTGCGGCAATTCACTTATAGCGAAGATGGCGGAACGCTGCGGATCTGGATCAACGGGAGACGCTTCGTGGGGCGCGGCGGCAATTGGGGATTCCCCGAAACGAACCTGCGCTACCGGGCGCGCGAATACGACATCGCCGTCGGCTATCACAGGGATATGAACTTCACGATGATCCGCAACTGGGTCGGCCAGACCGGAGACGAGGAATTTTACGAAGCCTGCGACAAGTACGGCATCGTCATCTGGCAGGATTTCTGGCTGGCCAACCCTGTGGATGGCCCGGAGCCCTCCGACAACGATCTGTTCCTGCGCAACGCAAAGGATTTTGTTTTGCGCATCCGCAACCACCCTTCGGTCGGCTTGTATTGCGGGCGCAATGAAGGCGAACCGCCCAAGCCCATCGACGACGGGATCCGCAAAATGTTGCCGGAGATCCATCCCGGCCTGCATTACATCTCCAACTCCGCCTGGGGCGTGGTCAGCGGCGGCGGTCCCTACGCGGCGCAGACCCCCAAGTATTATTTCAAAAATCGCGCGACGCCCAAACTGCACAGCGAACTGGGCATGCCGAATGTCGTCACGGTTGACAGCCTCCGCCTGATGATGCCGGAATCGTCGCTCTGGCCGCCGGGTCTCGATTGGGGACTGCATGACTTCAACCTCAACAGCGCGCAACGCCTCTCCGGCTTCCGTGCGACGATCGACAAGAGCTTCGGCGGAGCCGACAATGCCGCCGATTGGCTCACTCTGGGCCAGTTCATCAACTACGACGGGTATCGCGCCATTTTCGAAGCGCAGAGCAAGAACCGGATGGGCATCCTCCTCTGGATGAGCCACCCCTGCTGGCCCTCGTTCGTGTGGCAGACCTACGATTATTACTTCGACCCGACGGCCGGATATTTCGGCAGCAAGAAAGGATCCGAGCCGCTGCATATCCAGTGGAACTCCGCGACGGATATGGTCGAAATCGTGAATTACAGCGCAGGAGACGTCACGGGGTTGAACGCACACGCCGAAATCCTGAACATGGACGGATCGCTGAAGTGGGAAAAGGATGCGACCGTAAACAGCAAGGAGGACAGCGTCGAAGCGCCTATCACAATGGAATATCCTGCGGACCTGAGCGCCGTGCATTTCATCCGCTTGAAGCTGACGCAAGGCGACGCGACTGTTTCGGATAACTTTTACTGGCGCGGCACCGAGGAAGGCAACTTCACCGCCCTGCGAACTCTCCCCAAAGTCAATGTGGAGGGGAAAACCGGCGTGCAGCGCCGGGGAAACCGTTGGATACTGAAGACTGAGCTGAACAATGCGTCGAATCAACCCGCGATCATGGTGCATCTCAAGGCCGTTCGCGAAAAAAGCGGCGACCGCATTCTGCCGGCGCTTTACAGCGATAATTACGTATCGCTGATGCCGGGCGAACGGCGCACGATTCAAACGCAGGTCGAAGATGCCGACACCCGCGGCGAGCAACCGCGGATCGTCATCGAGGGTTTTAACGTCAATCGATAAGGTTGGTGGGGTAAGGTCATGGGCCACACATTCACTTTGCACGAAGATCGGCTGTTTCCGTCGGATGCGACGCAACGGGCCATCGCGAAGAGGCTGTACGAAGAGGTGCGCGCGTTGCCGATCGTGAGTCCGCACGGACACACAGACCCGCAGTGGTTTGCCGACAACAAACCCTTTCCCGACCCGGCGACGCTGCTGGTGATTCCGGATCATTATGTGTATCGCATGCTGTACAGTCAGGGCGTTGCGCTCGAATCGCTCGGGGTCCCGCGGACAGACGGCGGCCCGGTGGAAAAAGATTCGCGTAAGATCTGGCGATTGTTTGCGCAGCACTGGGTTTTGTTTCGAGGCACCCCCACCCGGATGTGGTTTCATCACGTGCTGCATGAGGTTTTCGGTATCCGGGAGCTTCTGACTCCGGATTCCGCGGACAATCTGTACGACCGCATCGCCGGCTGCCTTTTGCGACCGGAATTCCTGCCGCGCGCCCTGTACGAGCGCTTCAATATCGAAGTTCTTTCGACGACCGAGTCGCCGCTCGATCCGCTCGTGCATCATCAGAAGCTGCGCGCTTCCGGATGGAAAGGGCGCGTGGTTCCTACGTACCGTCCGGATCCGGTCGTGGACCCGGAATTCGCCGGATTCGCGAACAACCTCCGGCGGCTCGGCGAGATCACGGGAGAGGACACCGCCACGTGGCCCGGATATCTGCGGGCGCTGGCCGATCGCCGGCGATTTTTCGCATCGCAGGGAGCAACCGCGACCGATCACGGCCACGCTTCGGCACTGACGTGCGATCTGCCCCGTTCGCGCTGCGAGGATTTGCTGGCCAAGGCTCTCTCGACCGAAATCACCGCGGCGGAAGCCCTGGAATTTCGCGGGCAGATGCTGACCGAAATGGCCCGGATGAGCCTGGAAGACGGGTTGGTTATGCAGATCCATCCGGGCGCATTCCGAAACCATAATCCTTCCGTCTACGGGGCGTTCGGCCTGGACAAGGGATGCGACATCCCGACGCGCACGGATTATGTGCACGATCTCAAGCCGCTGCTCGACCGCTTCGGAAACGAAAAACGGCTGACGATTATTGTCTTCACGCTGGACGAATCGACGTACTCGCGGGAGCTCGCTCCGCTGGCCGGCCATTACCCGGCCCTGAAACTGGGACCCGCGTGGTGGTTCTACGACAGTCCCGAAGGAATGCGGTTTTACCGGGAGCGCGTGACGGAAACCGCTGGATTCTATAACACGGTCGGATTCAACGACGACACGCGGGCGTTCCCGTCGATCCCGGCGCGACACGATGTCGCGCGGCGCGTGGACTGCGGGTTCCTAGCACGCCTGGTGGCAGAACATCGCCTGGACGAAGACGAGGCGCGGGACGTGGCCATCGATCTCGCGTACAGGCTGGCCAAGCAGGCATACCGGCTTTAAATCCGGGACGTCCCCGATTTTCACGACTTTATGGATGTATAGGATATTGTCAATGTCGAATGGGAATGACATCAAGAACACGATCGGTAGATTTCGCTGGACCATCCTTGCGCTGGTGTTTTTTGCGACAACGGTAAATTACATCGATCGGCAGGTCATCAGTTTGTTGAAGGACGATTACCTGGAACCGCTCTTCGGGTGGAAGGAATCCGATTACGCAAATATCGTAACCGCATTCCAGCTTTGCTATGCGATCGGCATGCTGTGCGCAGGCTGGATTATCGACAAAGTAGGGACGAAGCTCGGGTACGCTGTATCCCTTCTGATATGGAGCTTCGCGGCCATAGGACATGCGTTTGCGAGGAACACTCTCGGATTCCTGGTTGCCCGCAGCACACTGGGCGTCAGCGAATCGGGCAATTTCCCGGCAGCCATCAAGACCGTTGCCGAATGGTTTCCGCAAAAAGAGAGAGCATTGGCGACCGGGATATTTAATTCAGGTGCAAATATCGGCGCGATCCTCGCACCGCTGACTGTTCCTTTGATCGCCCTCTACTGGGGCTGGAAGTGGGCTTTTATTCTTACGGGGGCCGTGGGATTGCTGTGGCTGATTTTCTGGTTTGCGATGTACGACGTACCCGCCAAACATCCGCGGCTGAAGAAAGAAGAGTATGACTATATTCACGGCGATGCGGAAGAAACCGCACGGGATGGAAAACAGAAAGCAAAAGTCAGCTGGCTGAAGCTGCTGACCCATCGACAGACCTGGGCTTTTGTTGTCGCCAAATTTCTAACCGACCCGGTATGGTGGTTCTATTTATTCTGGCTGCCGTCATTTCTCAACAAACAATATGGGATGTCGAAAACCGATTATGCATTGCCGATCGCCGTCGTATATACCATGACGACTGTCGGCAGCATTTACGGCGGATGGCTGTCGGGCAGCCTCATCAGAAAGGGATGGGCAGTTTATAAAGCGCGTCGCACTACGATGCTGATATTTGCATTGTGTGTGGTTCCGGTCGCTATGGCTCAAGCCCTCGGGCGGTACAGCTATTGGTATGCCATTGCCATCATCGGCATTGCCGCTTCCGCGCACCAGGCGTGGTCGGCCAACGTTTTCACGACACCATCCGACATGTTCCCGAAGAAAGCCGTGGCTTCGGTTACCGGCATCGGCGGAATGGCGGGGGGGCTGGGCGGAATTCTTCTCTCAAAGACTGCGGGCACGTTGCTGGATCATTACAAGGCTCTCGGGTCGATTGAAACCGGATACTATATTCTATTCATCATCTGCGGTTCGGCCTATCTGGTGGCGTGGATCCTGTTCAACCTTCTGGCGCCGAGACTGAAACGCGTCGAATTGTGAACAGAAGGATTGCAATCCGGATTCAATGGAAGATGACGGCCTTCGTCGTGCCCTTCGCGTGCTTCGCATACCTGCTGCTGCTCTCATTGAAGCGTGAACGAAAAACACAGAAAAAGCTTTGACCACGAAGCACACGAAATATACAAATAATAAAATTCGCGTATTTCGTGTATTTCGTGGTCAAAAAAGGACATTCGGCATGAATCTGAAAAGCGACCATCGAATTGTCATGACCCTCGATGCGGGCGGAACGAACTTCCGGTTCTCGGCAATGCGCGCCGGTGAGCCCGTGACAGACACCGTATCCATGCCCTCCAACGGCGACAACCTCGATCAATGCCTGACAAACATCGTCGAGGGTTTTACGAAGGTCCGGGAATTATGTCCTGAGCTGCCCTCGGCCATCAGTTTCGCTTTCCCGGGGCCGGCCGACTACCCGAAGGGCATCATCGGAGATCTCGGCAACTTGCCGGGATTCCGCGGCGGCATCGCGCTCGGGCCGATGCTGGAGGATCTTTTCGGCATTCCTGCTTTCATCAACAACGACGGCGATCTCTTCGTCTATGGCGAAGCGATCTCCGGCTTCCTCCCATACGTCAACGGTTTGCTGGAAAAAGCCCGAAGCCCGAAGCGTTACAAAAACCTTTTCGGAGTGACCCTGGGAACAGGCTTCGGCGGCGGCATTGTGCTGGACGGTCAGCTGCTGGCAGGCGACAATTCCATCTCCGGTGAAGTGTGGTTGATGCGCAACAAACTTGCCCCCCAAATGAACGCCGAAGAGGGCGCAAGCATTCGCGCAGTCCGCCGCGTGTACGCCGAAAAAGCAGGCATCCCTCTCGCGGAGACGCCCGAGCCGAAAGCGATCTGCGACATCGGACTGGGGAAATGTCCCGGCAACCGGGCTGCCGCGCTCGAAACGTTCCGGCAACTGGGAGAAGTGGCGGGCGACGCGATGGCCCACGCATTGACGCTCGTCGATGGACTCGCGGTTATCGGCGGGGGCATATCCGCGGCCTGGCCCCTCTTCCTGCCGGCGCTCGTCGAGGAATTAAACGGATTCTACTCCGGTCCCGATGGGAAGAAGTTTCGGCGGCTGGCTTCGGTAGCGTTCAACCTCGAGGATTCCGAGCAGACGAAGACATTTCTTGCGGGAGAGATACGCGAAATCCCCGTCCCCGGAGGCCGCAAGAAGATTGCCTATGATCCGCTGCAGCGCATCGGCGTTGGCATTTCGCGCCTGGGAACCTCGCAAGCCGTCGCCATCGGCGCCTGCGCTTTCGCCCTCCGCAAACTCGATCTCAGGTCTTAATCGCAAGCAGCACCAACATCGGCATTACTTCTCAATTTTGATGTTGTTTTGGCAGGGGACTGCCTTGATAATCGCATCGCAATCATTAAAAACGCAGTATATGGAGGACTAAAAAATGGCAGGGAAACCTGAGAATTGGAAATCGCTGACAGCTGAAGAAAAGAGGAAATTGAGACTGGATGCATGGGTTCGCGGGGATGGGATCAAGTTCGACAGCGCCGAGGCCCAGGCGAATTATAAAGAACGGGCTACTCGGTTCCGCACTGCTCTCGAATTGGGAGTCCCGGACCGGGTCCCGGTTGCCGGACTTGGCGGGGCCTTCCTATACAGGCGCGTGGGCATTCCGCAAAAAGCGACGATGTACGACCGCTGGGAAGAAGCAGGCAGGGCCGTCATCAAATTCCAGAAGGACTTTCAGCCCGACAGCGCAACTGCCACGTTCATGATGTCGGGCGCATCCATGGAGCTGCTCGGCCAGACCAACCTGAAATGGGCGGGCTGCGGGCTTCCCGATGACGTGCAGTATCAATACGTCGAACAGGAATACATGAAGGCCGCCGAGTATGACCATTTCCTGAGCGATCCTTCCGACTACGTCACCCGCTGTTTTCTGCCGCGCATGTACACCGGCCTGAAGGGCCTCGAGAAGTTTCCCTGGTTCGGAGCGGACGGCATACAGATCGGCGGGAGAGTCATCGGGGCGTTTATGAATCCGGAAGTGCAGGAAGCCATCGCGACCATGAAAAAAGCGGCCGAATTGTCCATGCTTCCCGCGAAGGCAATGATGGAAACGGGCAATAAACTCCTGGGGATGGGCTTCCCGCGATTGTTCATGGGATTCGGCGCCGCTCCTTTCGATGTGTTGGGAGACACGCTGCGCGGGACGCGCGGCGTGCTGACGGACCTGTATCGCTGCCCGGAGAAAGTCCTGAAGGCCTGCGAAAAGATTCTGGATCTGTCGCCTGTGCCGGATATCCCGATGGGTGAGCCGCCCCTGATCATGATGCCGCTGCACAAGGGGGACGACAGCCACATCTCTCTGAAACAGTTCGAAAAATTTTACTGGCCTACCTTCAAGCAGATCATGCTGAACATGATCGACGAAGGCCTGATCCCGGCGCCTTTCGCGGAGGGCGTGTACACGCAGCGGCTCAACCACCTGACCGAGATGCCGAAAGCGTCCGTGTTATGGTTCTTCGACCGGACGGACATGCATAAGGCCAAGGATGTCCTGGGCGGCCACAGTCCGATCATGGGGAATGTGCCGATCACGATGATCGCGACCGGAACGCCGGACCAGATCAAAGCCTGCTGCAAAGACCTGATCGATTACGTCGGCAAGGGCGGCGGTTATATCCTCTGTTCCGGCACGCAGCTGGACGATGCCAAGGAGGATACCGTCCGCACGATGATCGATTTCACGAAGGAATACGGAGTGTACAAATAAGGGGGTGTGTATCTGTAATCGCCGAGATTCTCGGGGTCGGGGTCGGAATCGGGGTCGATG
>DATJPG010000143.1:0-29825 GCA_035506515.1 Acidobacteriota bacterium | reverse complement strand
TTGTCAACAGGACCATCGGATATCTTGGTCAACTAGGCGGACAGAATGGATATATCTACCAGTTCAACCTGTTGCCGGAATGCCGCACGATTGTTACCAGTCTTGCGGACGGGTTCTTTCTTTATCTGGTGAGCGCCGTGTTTCTGATAATCCGGCATAAGCGGCCCGTTCGGATGCAGCGAGCGGAGCGGATCATGCAGGCATGCTGCGCGCTTTACACGATCAGCGCCGCGATCGGGTTTGTCCTCCTATGCCTTTGGATCAGAACGCAGTTTGCGGGAGGAATGAACTGGTACTGGGCGACAGCCACGGGATTCATGACAAAGTTAGGCTCGCTTACGCCTTTCCTGTATGCGGTTTCCATTTATTACCTCTACCGCCATTTTGCAGGGCTGGTGGAATTTGAATCGGAAGTGGCGTGATGACGATCCGGGCGAAGTTAAATGTGGCATTGGCGGAAAGGAACATGCGATTAACCGAGCTGGAAGAAAAAACGGGCATCGCGCTCAACAACCTATCCATCTTGAAAACCGACAAAGCCAAGGCGGTGCGGTTTTCCACTTTGAACGAGATTTGCAAAGCTTTGAATTGTCAACCCGGCGACCTGCTCGAATACGTGCCGGACGAAGAGGAGAAAAGCAAATGAGAGCTCTGCCGTTATATTTGTTGCTTCTGATCACTCCCAGTTTGTGGGCTCAACAAACCGTGCAATTGCATATTGTGTGCGGAGAACCAAGCGCGGACTGCATCAGTATGAAGACCGTGGATGGCAAGGACCTGCTGGTGCAGAAACAGCCCTCGATGGAATGGGCGTCGCGCGATATTGCGGAAATCCGTTCTGTGAACGGCGGCAATGGTGAACCGTGGATTAAGCTGACGCTGGTGGACGAGACCGCTAAAAAATTTGCCGACTTGACCCGCGCAAATCTGCACCGGCAATTGGCCATCGTCGCCAACGGCAAAATTATTACAGCGCCGACGATCAACCAGCCTATCGAGAGGGGGCCTTTGCAGATGCAGATTGCCGCGGGAGCGAATCTGAGCGAATCGCCGCTGCTGAGCATTTCCTGGGTCAAGGATCGTTTGACAGCGGAAAAGAGCGAGACTGCTTCCACGCTCAAGACAAAAACGGCCCTTTATGTGGCTTTTGGTTTGCTTCTGCTGGTCGGCACCTTGTACTTTGTGTTCCGCAAAAAAGAACAACCAGCTAGCTAGACGGTTGCAGGTTGCAGGTTACACGTTGCACGCTTTCAACCTGCAACTTATAACCTGTAACCTGCTCCTGAATAATTTCTACTGCCATTATTCCGGAAATCGTCGCTATTAAGGGTGGAAAACTTGAGGTCAAGAATCCGCATTGAATGCTACGGCGCAACAGCGCAAAACCTTGGAGGATGGCATGAGAACCAAAATCACATTTATATTGGCGGCAATGGCCGTTTGTTTCGCGGGAACCCGGGCAGCCTTTTCACTTGGGCCGATTGGCAACTCAAATGCCCGGGAAACCGTGATTTCGGCCGAGGGAAGCCCCGAAGGACATTGGGAAGGGACACTGAAAGCGGACAATCGAGAAATCGGCATTTCGCTCGATCTGGCGAAGAGCGATCCATCGGGATGGATTGGCAGCATGGGAGTTCCTGCCGAGAAAATGACGGGCCTGGTCGTCACGGAAATAAGTGTGAACGGCAATATTGTGAATTTTGTGGCAGTGGAACTGCAAATGGCCAAAGTCAACCTGATGCTGACACCGGACGGGAGCATGAAGGGCACCATCACGAGCCCGCAGGGCCCGGTGCCCATCGAGTTCAAGCGCATGGGTGATGCAAAGGTGCAGTTGATTGCACCCAGTCCCGCGGTTTCCAAAGAACTGGAAGGCGATTGGGAGGGCTCGTTGCAGACGCCTGGCCGAGCATTTCGGGTGACAATCCACTTTAAGAATCAACCGGACAAAACAGTTGCGGCAACCATGGAGGTTCTCGAATCGGGTCCAGGGAGCGTTCCGCTGAATGACATCAGACAGACCGGCCAGAAAGTGGAATTCGGAATTAAGGTCGCTCACTCCAGTTTCCAGGGTGCCCTGAATCCGGAGGGCAACCAGCTGGAAGGAAAGTGGATGCACGAAGAAACCGCCATGCAGCTATCTCTCCGGAAGAAATAGCGATGTAATTCGGAATTGAAAGCAGATGGCATCGAGTTGCAGGCTTCAGGTTACAAGCTCCAATTCCCAATCTGAAATCGAGAATTGGGAATCAACTTATAACCTGCAACCTGCAACCGAATGCAGCGTTCGGCGTAAAGCGGACAGGCTCCTAGGCTTTGGGCGTGGTCATGTCGGATGGTCCGACAATGCGGACATTCATTCGCATCATCGCATTCCGAATGTCATTCGTGTAACTTCCAGCCACCATGGCATGATGGCATCCTGCAATGCCTTGCAGGAATTGATTCATGTCTTTGATTGTCACTTCCAGGTGATTTGAGCAGTAGCGCCGCATCTTCGCATACGCGGGAGGCGCGTTTTCAAATGAGGGCCGGTCGGTGTCTTTAACCCTCGCGATCGTTCTCCCGGGCCACAACACGAAATTGCTGAAATCTTTGTTGAATCCGCCCATCGTTACCTCGACTCCAACGGGGAACTGTACTTCCGGCGTAACGCCTCTCCCCATTCCATGGTAATCGCGCAGATTGTACGGCAGTTGCGGCGCCTCACGGCCCATCAATTTCAGCGGCGCGACGCAATGGCGCAATACGGCGCTGGATTTCTGCTCATCCACAGCGGACACATTGCAGAAGTAGGAAGGCTTCTGGCTGATTTCCTGCAGAACCATCGAGGACAATCCCGCACACACATCCGCTTCACACGGGGCCGTAATCCCTTCGTCGCGCAATCGCGTGAACGAAAGACACGGATAAGGCAAAATCGGGTTCGCGGTGAACGAGAATCCGAGGCAGTCGATCGAGATGCCGGACAATCCTTCCTTGTCCACAATCGAGCGCAGGAGAATATACAATCGGCTCGCGTCCAGGATCGCCTGATCCGAAGCTTCTGTAACCTGAACGGCTTCCTTTTTCCACCGTTCCATCTCCTTGCGGGCGCTTTCCTCACTGACACCTGCAAGAAGCGGTTTCAACTCATCCACCGGCCTGTATTGGATCCTGGCGCCGGTGCGTTTGTAGACAAACTCTTCGCTGAGGTTGCGTGCGGGGATGCTGCTCGAGTCGAACGGTCTGCCGTAGATGACGATCTTTTTGCCTTCGAGGATCCTAGGTGCCGCCGCGATTTTGATCAGCTCGATCGCGTGTGCCTGAGAATTTGCCAGCATGGCATTCGCACCGCGAGCTCGGAAGTGCGCCGCCATATCCGATTCCAGCATGATCAAATCAAGATTCACAGGGAGCAGCACGATCGGAATGTCCAGATCACCCAGGGCTGCGGGAATATTTCCGGACGAAGTGGTCACGCGCGGCAAAATGATAAATAGGATATCTGCATCTTTGATCTCCCGGATGGAATTGCCGGCCTCCTGAACCTTTTGAGGGTTGAACACTACCGGAGTGATTTCAAACTCATACTCTTTGATCGCTCGGATGGATTCCGTTATTTGGTTATAAGCGGGCGGTGTGTCGGTCAGGAAAATCAGGCGCCGTTTTTTTCCCTGAGGACTTGGTTTTAATGCCCCCCTCGGTTCCTGCGCCAGAAGGCTCGTCACCGGAAGAGTCGCAGCCATGCCTGCCAGAGTGGTTGTTTTAATAAAGTCGCGTCTGCCGACGTGAACACACTTCAGATCCATTCCCATCGTAACCTCCGTCATTTTGGTACAAGCCTACCATTTCATGTGTCCGATATGAAGCCTGGACTCATCGGTAACGCAGGCACGCGTCGTTCAGTGAAGAGACACTCCTCCGTCGTGGAGGATCAGCTGGCCGGTGATCAACTTACTGTCGTCACTGGCCAGGTAGAGTGCGGTGCCAACAAGGTCTTCCGGATAGGTGGGCCGTTTGATGCATCGCATGGGCATTTGAACTTCGTCGAGAGGAACGGGCGGGAACTTTTTGACCCTGTCGAATTCATCGCCTCCCTCGGAATGCGTGAAGCCCGGCGCGATCGAGTTTACATTGATATTATAGTCGCCCAGCTCGCGAGCCATGCCGCGGGTGAAGGCCAGAATGGCTCCTTTCGAGGCGAGATAGTGAGGCAGTCCGGGGACTCCCTCGAATACGGTCCCGGAAGAAATGTTGATGATTTTGCCGCCCTTCTGCTTCATATAAGGAAAGACGGCCTTGGTGCAGTGAAAGGGGCCCAGCGTATTGGTCGCCATGATTTCCATCCACTCTTCCGTCGTCACCTCCATGAAGGGCTTGATCTGTACCAGCGTTCCGGCGTTATTGACCAGAATATCGATAGAGCCGAACCGGTCTGCGGCGGCTTTTGCGAGCGCGTTGCACTGATCCTGCTTGGTGACGTCCATCGTTACGTAGATAGCCTGCCCACCCGCTTTTTCTATGGCATCTATCGTCTTTCTACCGTCACGGATGTCTCCTATGACGACTTTTGCTCCTTCTTTCGCAAATCCTATCGCGAAAGCAGCGCCGATTCCGCGGGCTGCTCCGGTAATGATGGCGACTTTGTCCTTCAACCTCATAGGAATCCTCCATTCCGATCAATGCCTGGGCCGCCAGGGGGCTTGCCGTTGCCTGCCGGGCCCCTGATTCTTTCGTGAAATCAAAAAAGGGTTCGTGTCGTCAATACGCACTCGATTGTTGTACCACAGAAAATGCGGAATTTTGCCGCTAAAATCCAACATTATTGTTTTCGCGACCGCAGTCGGTCTTTGTGCTCATTCCAAATTCCTATCTTTTGGCGAGCCCATTCGGAGCGTTTTGTGATACGATAAATTTGCTCTGGCAGCATTTCAAAAAAATGCAAATAAACAATCAATCGGTGCGGATGCGTGTGCGTATTTTCAAGAACGCAAAATTCCGATGGGGGTTTTATGAATCGAGATTGTCTACTATCGATATGGATTCTTTTGTTCGCGATGCCGACTCTCGCCGCGGATCTGTCTACGGCTTCATCGCAGGAACTGCTCGGCGTTTATAAGCAGCTGCGATCGCTCCAGGGTAGCGGCAGCGGAGCGGCGACCGCGAACGTAGTATTCAAGAGGGATGCTGCGACGTTTACTTTTACGAGCGGGCGCATCTTTTTCGCGGCGCCGGTTGCCGGGCATGTCCTCGCCGCAAAATTTCAGGGCGAAGGAGTCTTTGAGCTTGAGCCACCTGCAACGATCGACAAACGCCAGATCTCGCGGTGGGCGAAAGGCCCGAAGCTATCCGAAACTTTTCACGAAGCTGTGTTCTATTTCACCGATGACACATACACCGAATTAAGCAAGCTACTGAATATTCAGTCAGGTCAAACCAACGCCCAGGATTTGATTGCATTTACCGCTTCTCAAAAGCAATTATCGGAAAATTACAATGCCTGGATCGAAAACCAACGCAAACGAAACCCGGCCATGCGAAACATGGAGGCGCGGATGTTGTCCGATCTGACGGACAGCTCCAGTAAAGGATTTTTCCTGGCCAGTTTCAAGGGGAAGGGAATAGGAGATTTGCTGTTTCATGTCAGTTGGAATCGAGATCCTCTGCTTCTCCCCGATTTCGCCAAAAGCGAGGAAATCATGCTGCTTCACGTCAACCCCGGAGTTGACGATATTGTGTGGATCTCGGGGTTTCACCTATCCTCGGAATATGCCAAGTCACCCCATCCGGATCACCACAATCTCCTCGCCACCTGTCCATCTATGGCGATCGATCTGCATATAACCAAGGACAATACATTGGCTGCTGTCGCGGAGATGGATTATACGGTGGCGGAAGACGGCGCGCGCGTCCTGCCGCTCAACTTGGAAGGCGTGCTCCGGATCAGCGCGATAGAAGATGGTACCGGCAAGAAACTCGGCTTCATTCAGGAGGACCGGAAGCTTGACAGCGATCCATGGGTCATCCTTCCCGAGCCCGCCAAAACGGGAGTGAAGAACAAACTCAAAATCACGTATTTGGAAGATTCCACCGGGGACAGCCGCGTCGTTTTCAAACGCGGCGCAGGTCTTTTTTATGTCACTGCGCGGGAATCCTGGTTCCCCAGTTTTGGCTCTTTCGATGACCGGACACAGTTCCAGCTGATCGCCCATTCGCCGAAGAAGTACAAATTTGTCGCCAGCGGAGCGCTGGTTTCATCGGAAAAGGTGAAGGATGATCTTGTTACAACCTGGAAATCGGAGATTCCTTTCAGCGTATTCGGATTCAATTACGGCGATTTTGTCGAAGCATCCCAGCCATCTCCCACTCTGACCGTTACGGCTTATTCCGGAAAGGAAGTGCCGGACAAGATGAAGCAACTCGAATCGGATCTGTCTGTGCTCGCTCTGGCAGGTCGAGAAAATGAGGTAAATCAGTCGGGACTTATGCCCGGCGGATTCAATACCGCTGCAAATGTAAAGTATGCGGCGGGCATCAGTTTCCAAGCCTTAAAGCTTTTTGAGTTTTTGTTCGGGCCATTGCCTTTTAAAACCGTTTCCATAACGGAACAGCCGGTCATGCGATCCGGTCAGAGCTGGCCGAACCTCATTTTCCTGCCTTATGATTCGCTGCTGGACGCAACGACGCGCAACAGTCTCGGCCTACAGGATAGCGGTGAAGAACGGGCGTTTTATAGCCTGGTTGCCGTGCACGAGATGGCACACCAGTGGTGGGGGCATCTCGTCGGGTGGAAGACATATCACGACCAGTGGCTCTCCGAAGGGATCGCGGAATTCGCCTCTTCGATGTACGTGCGCCAGTTTCAACCGAAAGATTTGAGCGGATTCTGGGGTATGAAGCGGACCTACCTGCTTTCGAAAAATCAATATGGGTACCGCCCGGTCGACGCCGGGCCGATTTGGCTGAACGCCCAAATCGGGAACAGCGATTTGCTTTATAGCAAGGGCGCGTATGTTATGGAAATGCTGCGCGCGATCATGTACGACCCGCGGATAAAAAATCCCGACGGCCGTTTCATCGCGATGATGCAGGATTTTGTCAAATCCTCTGCCGGCCAAAATGCGTCCACGGAAGATTTCAGGAAGATCGTGGAGAAGCACATGGGGGAGCCCATGGAGTGGTTTTTCAATGAATGGGTATACGGGACGGCAATTCCAACCTACGATTTCAGTTATGCAGTGGCGGATGCCGGCGGCGGGCAAACCGAGTTGACCATGACGATTACGCAATCGAATGTCGGGGAATCGTTTCAAATGCGCCTGCCCGTGTATATCGCCGTTCAGGGTGAAATGCGATACCTCGGAACGATCAATGCGGCGGGTACAAAGCCCCAAAAGACAAGCGTGAAACTCCCAATGCGCCCTGATAGGGTTTTGCTGGATCCGGGTCGGAGCATTTTGGCTGAAATCCGGCAGTAGAACGGAGCTCGTATTGCTGTATAAAGCTAAGGGAAATAAAGGGCATACCCTTGCGGCGTTATTGTTGCTGATCGCATATGCGGGGCCCGCTCCTGCCTTTGCCTGGGGTCGGATCGGGCATCGCGTGGCGGCCAGAATGGCTGAAACCCGGCTGACTTCGGTTGCGCGCGCGGCAGTTCGCGCAATTCTCGGGCCGGGGATAAGCCTCGCGGATGCGTCCACGTGGGCCGACGAGCAGCGGGAGGTGGAGGAAAGCTATCGCTGGCATTTCGTGAATATACCTATAAGCGCGGAACGCTATGATCCGCGCTATTGTTCGCCCAAAGGGTGTGTCGTGAGCAAAATCGAGGAATTCATGCGGGCCCTGCGGAATCCGAAGGCGGAAAGACAGCAAAAGGAGCAGGCCCTCAGGTTCCTCGTCCACTTGATCGCGGACCTGCACCAGCCGCTGCATGTAGGAGATAATAACGATCAGGGAGGGAACCGGCTTCAGGTGCGGTTTTTCGGCGAGGGATCTAATCTGCACCACGTTTGGGACTCCCTGGTGATCGATCGCCATACCAAAAATGAAAACGTGTGGCTTTGGGATTTCGATTTTGTTGCCAATCCGAGATTAGCCGCGGAGTGGTCGAAGGGCACGCCTGAAGATTGGGCTACGGAAAGTCTTCAGGTCGCCAAAGAAGCGTATCAACTGCCGGGAGAGAACAAACGGATTCGCTCCGGGGCGCGCCTGGGCAATGAGTATTACCGCTTTGCGTTGCCTGTCATCAGAACGCAATTGGCGAAGGCAGGCATCCGGACCGCCTTCGTGCTGAACAGCATATTCCACTAGTGTCCCGTCCCAGATGCTCATAGAACACCCGCGGCCCTGCTATCGATTGCTTCCCAATATGCTTCTCAGAAAGCTGGTTCAAAAGGCTGCGAGCTTGTGATATAGCTAATCTGCATGCATACGATCGGTATTTGCGGCGCTGAATCTGCGGCGATGCTATAAATGTGTCAAACGTCAGGAAGGATGAAAATGAAATACAGGGCTTTGACGATATCGAGGGAATATGGCAGCGGAGGTGGAGAGATCGCGGATCTGGTTGCCAAGGAACTGGGTTGGAAACTCCTCGACAAGGATCTGATCGCCGAAATTAGCAAGACGGAAAAGGTTTCGCCAAGCGAAGTAGCCGCGTTTGACGAAAAGGTGGATCCGTGGATCCATCGCATCACACGCACGGTGTGGGGACTGGGAGCGGACGGAATTTCCGTCGTCGCGCCGGTGGATATGTTTGATGCCGAGAAAGCCGCAAGCCTGGCAAAACGAATCGTGATCGAAGCGTACAACATGGGCAATTGTGTGATCGTCGGCCGGGGGTCCCAGTGTATTCTGCGAAATAAGCGCGATGTGTTTCATGCATTCGTCTACGCACGACTGGAAGATAGAGTGCGCAAGATCCAGAAAGGGGTCAAAGCCGGCACGGATGTCCCTGCCCTGATCCGCGCCACGGATGCGCAGCGCGTGGAATACATCCGGGTTCATTACAAAGAAAAATGGATGAATCCCTATCTGTACGACATTATGATCGATTCCAAGAACGAGAATGAAAAAACGGCGCGATTGATCCTTTCCGCCATGCAGATGGTGTCTGAGCCAGAACCGAAATAGCGAGGTGGGAAGCAACCCGTATTAACCATGACATACCCGGGCAGGTCCATCGTTCGTCTGAGCGTTGTCATGTCTTTGCTCTGCTTTGCGCATGCTTCTGCCGGCGTGGTCGCTCAAACGGAGGCAACTGGTGAAAGCCAGCCGCTTCCCGAACTGAACACCTTCCTTTCGAGAACTAAAGACAATCTAAAGAGCGACCGGCTGCTCCTGAGCCAATACACCTATAATATGAAATCAACCACGCGGTTTCTGGACAAAGATGGCCGCGTCAAAAAGACCGAAATCCGTGAATATGAAGTCTTCCCGTCTCTCGACGAGGATATGAATTATGAACGGCTGATTTCTGAAGATGGTCGGCCCGTCAGTTCGGCAAAGCTGGAAGAACAGGATCAGAAATACAAAAAGAAAGCGGATGCCAGGGCACGCAAACTCGCCGGTGAACGGAAGAGCGAGCAAGCGGAGCGGCTGGCGAAGGAAGCGGAGGAGAGCCGCAAAGAACGGGAGACGGTTGAGGATCTGTTCAATCTTTATGAATTCAAGCTTCTGCGCCGTGAAATTAGCGGCGACCAATCCGCCGTCTGGATCGAATTCACTCCCAAACCACAATATAAGCCGAAGACGAAAGACGGCGAGATACTGAAAAAACTGCGTGGCCAGGTGCTGATCAGCGAATCGGATTACCAGGTGATTCGTGCGGATGTCGAGCTGATCGAGGATTACTCGATCGGCTTGGGTCTGCTTGCGCGTGTGCATAAAGGGGCACAACTGAAGTTTATACGGCAGAAAGTCAACCATGAGATCTGGCTGCCCGCAGAGTTCCAGTTTGTCGGCTCAGCCCGGGCGCTTGTTCTGAGGCAGTTGCGCGTCGAAACAATCAGCGTTTTTTCAGAATATAAAAAATTTTCCGTTTCCAGCACGTACGAGTTTTTTAACGACAGACCCTCTAAATAGAACGGCAACTCTGTTCGGGGTCGACGGCCTTCGGCGGTCAGCCCTCACCGCAGCGTTGTAGAGAGTAAGGCGCGTCTAATACATGTTCGATCTGATACTTGCGAACGCGAATGCAGTCACGATGGATCCGGCGCAACCTGCAGCCTCCCTCGTTGCGATCCAAGGCGGACGGATCGCCGCTGTCTCCGGGGTGAGGAATCTGAAATCGTTGCGGGATTCAGGAACGCAGATCCTGGACTGTGCGGGCAAAACGGTTTTGCCGGGCTTCGTCGATGCGCATTGCCATCTTCGCGCATATGCGGAAAGCCTGGTATCGCTCAACCTGTCGCCCCGAGAGGGAATCCGTTCCATTTCGGATATTCAGGACCGGATCAGGGATTTTTGTTCGAACCGGCCCCCGGGGACATGGGTGCGGGGAAAAGGCTACAACGAGTTTTATCTTGCCGAAGAACGGCACCCGACCCGCCGCGATCTGGATGCCGCTGCGCCGCTGCATCCGGTCAAACTCACGCATCGATCGGGGCACGCGCATGTCCTCAACACATGTGCACTCGAACAGGTCGGCATCACGGCGGAAACCGGCGACCCTCCCGAAGGAGTCATCGATCGCGAGGCTGGATCAGGAGAACCCACGGGAATTTTCTACGGAATGGGAGACTTTCTTGCCGGGAGAATACCGGTCCTTGACGATGCGGAGATTGAGCGGGGACTCGTTCGGGCAAATTCTGCACTGCTCGCCTGCGGCGTCACGTCGGTTCAGGATGCGTCGCCGGCGAATTCCATTTGTCAATGGGACCGCTACGAGTCTTGGAAGACGCGAGGATTATTTCATCCGCGGCTTACCATGATGCTGGGGCCGAAGGATATTGGAAGAATTAAGGCGATATCATCCAAAATCCCGAGTTTGGATCTAAGGTCAGGGGGTGTGAAAATCATTCTCGGAAGGGTTTCGGGCGCGCTGCATCCGCAGCAGAAAGATCTGAACGACAGAGTTTTGGCCATTCACAGAGCCGGACTGCAGGCTGTGATCCATGCGATTGAGGAGCCTGAGATCGAGGCCGCTTGCGATGCCGTGGCCTACGCCTTGAACCGGCATCCCCGGCCGGATCATCGGCATCGCATCGAGCACTGCTCCGTCTGCCCCCCGCGCCTGGTCCGAAGAATCGCGGATCTTGGAATCACGGTTGTTACGCAGCCGTCTTTTATTTACTTCAGCGGCGACCGGTATCTGAGGACCGTATCCGAGGATCAGCGCCCATATCTTTATGCAATTGGATCGATGATGGGGCAGGGACTACGTGTGGGTTTCAGCTCGGATTTTCCTATATCCGACGCAAACCCGATGACAGGCATTCAGGCAGCTGTGACCAGAATGACCGAAGGCGACAATTCATTTTTTCCGCGGGAAGGGATTTCCGTCACGGATGCACTGCGGGCATACACGCATGAAGCGGCGGCGGCCGGCTTTGAAGAGAAAATCAAGGGCTCGATCAGCGCCGGAAAACTCGCCGACATGATCCTCCTAGACGAAGATCCTCGCGCGGTTGATCCGCGGCGCATCAAAGATATCCGCATAGTTCTTACGATGATCGGCGGCCGCATCGTCTGGCGCGATCCTGCTGGTCTGAACTAGACGGATGAGGCTCGACGCGTCCGGCAGCTACTCGAACAGGCTCCTAAGCGTTTTCCAGAATGCCTTGGTCGACCATGGCTCGAAATTCCTTTTCCGAATAACCGAGAAGGTCAACGAAAACGTAATGATTTGCCTCGCCCAGGTCGGGCGCGGCTTTCCAGTGGGTGGTTTTCTCATTGCAGGGCCACAAGGCAGAGCGGTCTGAGAATTGTGTCCCAAACCTGGGATGGTCGAGATGGGTGAAGAAACTGCGTGCGGTCAGCTGGGGATCCCTGGCCAGATCTTCATCGTCTTGCACTAGTCCTGCGGCAATCCCCTTCCTTTGAAGGTGGTCCACCAGGGTTTCAGCCGTAAGACCTGCAGTCCATTGCGCGATCTCTTTGTCCAGTTCTGCACGCCCTTTTCCGTCGCGGTTCCATGTGACGAATTTCGCACGATGCAACGCCCGTAGATCTGAAAGGTCGCGGAATCTTTTCCATTCTTCTTCGTCACGGATGGCGATGACGCACCACCGGTCCATGCCTGCGCAGGGATAACATCCCCAGGGGGCAGCCTCCTCAGATGCGGTCCCGCGCCTTTTACGGGACGGGGAAAATGACATATATTCCGGACCGAGGAGCGTGCTTAGAGCTTCATACGCGGACAAATCGATATGCTGTCCTTTGCCGGTTCGATTTCTGTATTCGAGAGAAGCGAGAATTGCCAGCGCCGCGTAAAGTCCTGCGATGACATCCCCGTAGGCAAAGCCGACGGCGACCGGGGAATCGAGAGATCGAGATGTTTCATTCATGAGTCCCGACAGCGCGTGAAAGGTATCCGCAAATCCGACATAATCTTTCCACGGTCCCGTGTGTCCCATGGCGGAAATACTTGCCATGATCAGATCCGGTTTGATGGCCTTCAGGCGGGGATATGTGACTCCCCAGTTTGCGAGAACCCGAGGTGAATAATTTTCCACGACTATGTCGCAGACAGTCACCAATTTCAGCAGGATGTGTAGCGCCTCGGGATAATTCAAATTAAGGCTTACGCTCCGCTTGTTGCGATTCCATGCGCCGAAATAGGGCGTTTCATTGCGCTCGGCTCCGGATGCGGTTAGCCGCGACTGAACCTTGATGACCTCCGCGCCGAAATCCCCCAGTATCCTCGTCGCGTAAGGCCCGGAAAGCATCCGCGTGAAATCAAGCACACGGATACCCCTCAGAATCTCTCCGCAGGAGCTGGCAGATATGCGCGCCATATCGCCGCTTTGACGGGAATGTTTTTTTGCCGCGGCGGCGAATTCTTTAAGAACTTGACGGGTGTGCTCTCCCGGCAATGGTGCCGGTTTTGGGGGCGGAGGAACAAATGCACTGAATTTATACGGCAGACCAGGCGCGGACATGGCCAAGCGTTCGCGTCTGGCGCTCACGAAAAATGTGCGGGCTTTCAGCTGCTTACTTCTGACCACTTCTTCCGTGGATTCCACAGGCGCCCAGGGAAATCGCATAGCCTGGCCAAGTCGAAACAGCTCTTTTTTTGCGTGACGCCTGGTCCAGGACGCGACTGCATCCCAAAGCAACCGGGAGTGCTTGTTTCTGTAATCCGCATCCTTCCATCGCGCCTCAAGCTGTTTGTCCGGTACTTCCTCGGAATTTACGAGCTCGAGAATCGTCTCCCAGTTGCGCAGGAGTGGGATTTCGACATACCCGTTCTTGCAGGGAAGAGTGAAAAATGACTCGATTCGGGCGTCGTGTGCCGGACTATCCGGCACTATCGTTCGCTGGAAATAATCAATCATCACATGATCCAACGTTGAAGCGACTGCTTCCTGAATGGAAAGATCGATATAGCTGCCGCGCCCCGTGATTGCTCTTTGCCTCAACCGGAGGAGAATGGCATCGGCGCCGAAGAGCGATGCCGCGTAGTAGGATTGTGCCCCTGCCAGTTTCAGCGGCTTTCCACAGGAGACTCCCGTCACGTGCATCTGTCCGCCGAAGGCAGCTTGAACGCAATCGCAGGAATTATGCTTTCGCCTCGGTCCCGTTCGGCCAAAGCCCGTCATCGAAAGATGGATGAGCCGCGGATTGATGCGACGCAATTGTCTTTTTCCCAGATGCAAGGCTTCCATGCGCCCGGGCGCAGAGCTTTCTACCAGGACATCTGCGCTTCGGATCAGTTCTCGAAAATTGTGCTGCCCCTTCGGATCCTGAAGGTTGAGGATGATGCCCAACTTGTTTAGATTGTTGTAGCAAAACGATCGGGAAGCCCGGGAAGGATTGCGGCCAGGATGTTCGATTTTAACGACCGTGGCGCCGAGATCTGCAAGAAGCTTCGAGCAGAAACCGGCCTCTCCATCCGCCAGGTCCAGTATGCGAATTCCTTCCAGCAATCCTTCCGCCTTGTTATTCATCTCTAGGAGCCTGTCCGAGTGATAGAAGGGGCCGCGTTCCTGGTCTGGCAGAGGCAGATGCGAGGCGGCGCGGGGCCGGTAGCTTAGGATGCGCTCATGCCGCCATCGACGGAGATCGTTGTTCCCGTGATGAAAGATGCGGCATCGGAACACAGCCAGAGAACCGTTTCGGCCATCTCTTCGGGTGCTGCCAGGCGCTTCATCGGGATCCCGCTATTGATATGCTCTCTCTCTTCCGGGTGATAGCGTGTCAGATTTTCCATCAAGCGCGTCCCGTCGGTCGGTCCCGGACAAAGGACGTTGATGCGAATGCCGGAAGTAGCGTACTCGAGAGCGGCGGCTTTTGTGAGCCCGATCATGCCGGTTTTGCTCGCGTCGTATGCGCCGAAGCCCGGA
Source organism: Acidobacteriota bacterium (assembly GCA_035506515.1). Classification (GTDB taxonomy): domain Bacteria; phylum Acidobacteriota; class UBA6911; order UBA6911; family UBA6911; genus UBA6911. The sequence goes on along the minus strand of DATJPG010000143.1, from coordinate 15,339 downwards.
ACGGCCTTTAGTGCACCCAGCGACGAATTGTTGACAATGGCGCCATATTTCTGTTTGAGCATCTGCCGGATTTCATATTTCATGCACAGAAATATCCCGGTGAGGTTGATCGCAATCGTGCGATCCCAGATCTCTTGCGGGCAGTCTGCCACAAAAACAACGGGCATGCGGCCGCCGTCAGGTCCGACGCCGGCATTGTTGAAGGCGTAATGCAGCCCTCCATACAACTGCACGGCTTTTTCTACCATGGCTTCCACGTCCGCAGCTTTCGTAACGTCGCATTTGACGAAAGTCGCTTCGCCGCCGGCATTCTTGATCAGCCGGACGGTCTCCTCGCCGCCTTCAATATTCGCATCGGTGGATACAATCACTTTGGCTCCGTCCCGCGCAAAAAGCCTGGCTGCCGACCGTCCCATGCCTGAAGCTCCTCCCGTAACCAGCGCCACTCTACCCTCAAAGCCCTGCGCCATATCAAGTCTCCTTTATCCTTCCAGATGGCCCTCTAGCCCGCTTAAATTAATCCAATGTTACTAACAGGAAAACCTGTCTTTTTCCAGCGGCGAATCCAACATTGCCGGAATTTTCCGGCCCTTCCCAATCATGCCACAGACGATTCGTCTTTCGCGGCAATTTATCTGCAACGAAGTGTGGATTTTCTGCCGATACCTAACCTCTGAATCTGTTTATTAGGGGTGAATTGCGGGAGAGTCCAGTTCCAGTTCGAATGGGTTCAAGACGTGAGCATGATCTCGAAAATCTTGGCGGTTGACGACGATCTCCAAATTTTAAATCTGACCCTGAAAATCCTGAGAAAATCCGGCTACGATGCCCAGGGATTGACGGATCCACGCGAAGTATCCGGCTTCATAAGATTTTTCCGGCCCGAAGTCTGCATTTTGGATGCCGAAATGCCTTTTCTTTCGGGCCCCGATCTGCTGGACTCGATCAAGGCAATCGATCCTTTCACGGAAGTGATTTTGCTGACTGGAATGAATGACACGGTTCTTGCCGTCGACCTCATGAAGCGGGGCGCTGCAGACTATTTGCTGAAGCCTGTGGATGCCGAGCAGGTGGACATCGCTGTGGCGAGGGCTTTGGAGCACCGCCGCCTGATTATGGAAAACACAGCATACAAGTCAAACCTCGAAAAACTCGTCGAGGAGCGGTCCGGGGCGTTGAGGGATGCACTCAGGAACTTGAACGAGCTTCACAGTGCGACCTTGGAAACGCTCGCAACGGCAATCGACCTCCGTGACCAGGGGACGAGCGGCCACTCGCGGCGTGTGGCGGACATGACGATTCGAGTTGCCAGGGAGTTGGGCATCCATGGCAGCGAATTGACACAGATTGAGCACGGCGCGCTGCTGCATGATCTGGGCAAGTTGCGGATTCCGGACAGTATTTTATGGAAGCCGTCGGCGCTCACGCCGGAAGAATGGGAAATCATGCGCAAACATCCCGAATATGGGATCGAATTCGTGCAGAAGATCGGGTTCCTGAGGGAGGCGGCGGACATCATTCTTTCGCATCACGAAAAATACGACGGCACGGGGTATCCGCGCGGCCTGCGGGGAAAGGAAATTTCTCTGGCGGCGCGTATATTTGCGCTGGTGGATGCAGTGGATGCGCTGATGTTTGACCGTCCCTATCATCGCGGAGCCGATTTCTCAACGGTGCGCGAAGAGATCATGAAGCTTTCCGGGACTCATTTCGATCCCGAACTTGTAGGAATTTCTCTCGACTGCCTTTCCGACTGCCTTCCCAAACCATAGGTCGGGGCTCACCCATCAATCCAGAACCCTGCAGCTTTGCCGTCCTCACAAATTATCCATGAAAGCACAGGCAATCTTGTGCATTTCCACAAGCTTCGCGCGGAAAAATATGCGGCATTATCCTAAAGTTGCGGCGCTGCCAAAAGCTTATCGCAAGTGAGCTTTTCAAGCGCCGATGTTTTGGCGGGGGTCGGTGGCCCGAATGATTTCGTTGACGCCGGCCTGATTAAACCCTTTAAATCCGTCGTTCCTTTCGAGGTTTTCCAAGTGCGAGCCGATTGCGCCACCGGTGCGAAACTGCTCGGCCTGTTCCCCGGTAATGGCACCTGCCTTCAGCAGCCGGTCGATTCGCTCCGGATCCACCCGCCACCGTTCCCCTTCCGTAAATGCCTGGCGCAGATACGGGAAATCCGAAAACGGCTTCATTGTTTTCACTCCCGCCTCTCCTGCCAGCTGTTTGGTGAGAGAATCGAAATCGAACATGGCTTCGAGGTGGTGCATGCCTGACTGCAAAAAGGAATCGCCGTGCAACCCGCACCAGAGGCCTACGGTACCGAGACGGTTCTGTTCTTCGAGACCATCGTGACTGAAGTCTTCGATCAGTTCATCTGCAGTGAGGTCGACGTCGTTGAATGTGATGATTCCCGCGACAGGCTGCTCCATCACCTGTGCCCCCCATCCTGCCTCACGACCAGCGTAAAACCGCTCACGGCATTGCAATCCGAGCTTCTCCCAGATTGCGACAAGATTCTTGAAGTTTCTTCGCGATGAGCGATAGGTGTGGTGATCGTGATTGGCCCATCCGAGTCCAAGCCTGTCCTGGCGCGCTTTCTGTGCCTGCGCCGCGCGATTCCGGCGCATCCAGAACTCGCGTTCCGCGGCAAACCACACATCGCACGCCAAATCGCGCCCAAGGTCCCGGACTGCATCGTCGATCAAGTGGTGTGCCGCTGCAAATCCATCCTCGTCGTGGGGAAGGTCGCGCGGACGCGTCCTGAATTTTTCCGAATGAACAAGCCGCCGGACTGCATTTTCATGCTCCGGGCCTCCCGAATCGAAATCTCGCGTGCCGTGCCTTTCAACGACAGTCAAAGCGCAATTCTTTGCAGTATAAACATGGCAGGTCCGAAGAGTCGCGAGCGGGTTGCCAATCACCTCACGCTGCAGCTGGTTTGTCGCGAGAAAATCCGCAACCGATTCGACTTTGATCCCGATTTCCGTGATGCCATCCCATATCAATATGGCCGGAAAAACGCCGGAGGCGTTCACGCAGACGGTGAAGGAGGGGTGTTCGCTTGCGCGATGGAATCCTGCTCTTTCGAGCCGTGCGGCTCTCGGGTCTCGCCGGTTCAGTCGAATGTGGTCGATCCAGTCAATGAAACGCGTGCCGGTTTCGTTGCGCATCCGATCCGATAGTGCCGCTGCCTCAGGGCACTCGGAAAGAAAATCGGCGACCAGACTGCGAACAAAACTGAAAGCCTCAGGTTGAGGGGACCACTGAAAAGATTCTAATAAATCATCGGACTTTGTCTTCATCATCTTAATTATATCGTCCGCTCGACACCCTCTGTCAACCGCGACCGCCGATGCGGGTAGGTGTCACGGCGTGGATTCCTATTCAATTCGAACGAGTCCCGATGATGTGCCGATTCGCTCGTTTTATCGTTTGTAGTTCTGGAGTCTGGATAGATCGGAAATGACGATCGTACCGCGGCCGGCTGCACTGCTGATAATACCCTTTTTCCTGAGTTTGCTCAGGATTCGGATCGCGGTTTCCGTCGTCGTACCGGCGTAATTGGCCAACTCTTCGCGCTTCAGTTTCAGATTCGAGCCAAACTTATTCGCCAACGTGAAAAGGGAATGCACGACCCGCAGCTCCACTTCCTCACCGATGATGTCCACGATCCGGTTATATTCGATATCGAGCCCTTCCGTAACCAGGGCAATGATATTCAGAGCGATTACAGGATGTTTGGCCTCGAACGCCCAGAATTCCCTGCGGGGGATCCTGAGCACCGTAGCTTCCGTCATTGCCTGCGCCGAAAGAAAATGCTTCTTTACGGAGAGAGCAGCGGCATTGAGCGTGTCTCCGCTCGTTGCGATGACGAATGTGACATTTTTCCCGGAAGGAGCTCCCTTATGCAGTTTGATCAGGCCCTGGCACGCGAAGTAAAGATATTCTGCCGGATCGCCATCGTGGAATATGTGGGCGCCCTTTGCGTACTGGACGGGCGTTGCCAGAGGAACCAGTTCTTTGACGTCTTCCGGTTTCAAGCCCTTGAGGATGCGGCACTGCCGCAGCGCTTCAAATCTGGCACCCGGTTCGAGATCTACAACGCGTGACCGAGTATTCCTCAACGATTACCCCTCCATGTCGGCAAACCCTCATGAATCCTGGGGGTTCATATTGCGGAACCAATATATTCACACTTGTTTTTGCGAGAAGCAAGCATACAGAAATCGCCGCACTTTCGGACTCCTGAATCCCGGCTCCTGAGCACTGCTTTTTGAATTCTTGTCTACATGATTTCAATCATGGTAAGTATGTGCGCGAAAGAAGATAATAGCGGCGGTCAAAGGAGGCTGGTCCCGTGAACGACGCGGTGCGTGGTGCGTTGACCTGCAAAAGCTTCGGGGATTATGTGGTCATCGAGGTGACTGCCGTTCCCGCCGACGGTGCCGGAGCGATGCAAACGGCGGCGGACTTGGCCGAACTGTGTGACCGGATCGCCTGGGACGAACGGGTGCGCGTTGTCGTGCTTGTCTTTGACGGCGGACTGGACTACGTGTCGCTGCCGAGTCCCGGCCTCGCGGATGGCGGGGATCGGCTGTCATTCGCGCGTCCAGTCGCGGGTTTGAAGCAACCGGTCATCGCCGCGATCCGCGGAAATGCCGTGGGATCCGGACTTGAACTCGCGCTTGCATGTGATATCAGAATCGGGACGCCGAATGCCCGGTTCGGTCTGCCGCAGATCCGGCAGGGAAGACTGCCTGCAGACGGGGGGACCCAGCGGCTGCCGCGCTTGATCGGCCGAGGCAGAGCAATGCAGATGATTCTGACGGGCGAGCCGATCGATGCGGAAGAAGCCTGCCAGATAGGTTTGATCCACAGGATTGTGCAGTCCGAAAGCCTGATGCAAGCCGCGACGGAAATGGCACGCGATATGGCGGAGAAATCCCCATTGTCGCTCAGCTACTGCAAGGAAGCGCTCCATAAGGGACTGGATCTCACGCTGGCCCAGGGGATACAGATGGAACTGGATCTCTACCTTCTCCTGTTCTCCACGGCAGATCGCATAGAGGGGGTTACGGCATTCAAGGAAAAGCGAAAGCCGAAATTTGAGGGCGCATGAACGGATTTGAGACCGTTAACTACGAAAAGAACGGCAGCATCGCCTTCGTGACGCTGAACAGACCTGAAGCGCTCAACGCTTTCAGCGTGAAGATGCGCGACGAGCTGTTTGAAATTCTGAGCGCCATCAAATTGGATGACGAAGTGCGCGCCGTTATATTCAAAGGTGCCGGGGAAAAGGCCTTCTGCGCAGGGGCCGATTTGAAGGAATTCTTGACGGCACCGTCCGCGGTCGGAGCCCGGCACATTCGATCGGTGCGGGATCTGTGGCGCCTTTTCACGATCATGCCGCAGCCGCTGATCGCCGCCCTTCACGGATATGTCTTAGGTTCGGGCATTGAGATTGCGCTGTACTGCGACCTGCGCGTCGCCACGCCGGATGCCGTCTTCGGTTTTCCGGAAGTGACTCTGGGGATTCTTCCTGCGGCGGGAGGGACACAGACCCTTCCGCGCATCCTGGGCTTGTCGGGAGCACTCGACATGCTTCTGACCGGGCGCCGCCTGAACGCCCAGGAAGCTCTCGGCAGAGGCATGGTGAATCGGATTGTGCCGCGCGAACAGCTCCTGCAGACGGCCGAGGCATGGGCGCAGAAAATTGCGTCCTGCGATCCGATCGTTGTAAGGAATGCGAAGCGGGCTTTGATCCTTGGCATGGACATGACGCTGGATCAGGGACTGGATCTTGAATGGAGACTTGCCATAGAAACAAAGGAAATTCGAAAAACGTCTGAATTATAGCAATCTGTTTCGCTGCTGCTTATTTAGGGAATGGTGGTTATGGACAAAACGGTAAAGAGTGTTGAAGAGGCCCTTGCTGGAATCGAGGACGGCGCCTGTGTCGCGATCGGAGGTTTCTTTGCCGCGGGAGTGCCAAGAATTTTGCTCCAGGCGCTGATTGCCAAAGGGGTGAAAAATCTGACGATTGCCTGCGGTTCCGGCCCGATGCTGGGTGCCAAGGAAGAACTGAACCGGCTGGTGACCAACGGGCAGATCCGCAAGGTGATCGATTCCTACGGCCTGTTCCGATCAGCCAGCAAGGGAGGCCAGCACCCATTCGAGCAGAAGATTCGCTCCGGAGAGATCGAGCTGGAAGTGTTCCCTATGGGGACCCTATGCGAAAAATACAGAATGGCAGGGGCGGGTATCCCCGCATTCTTCATCCCGGTAGGCGCAGGATCACTGGTGGAAGATGCGGCAATCACCAATTTGGAGGCGAATCGCAGGAAAAGGGAGACACGCGTCATTGACGGTAAAACCTGTATCCTCGAATATGCGCTCAAACCCGATTTTTCCCTTGTGCATGCGCACGCGGGCGATCCTGAAGGGAACCTTCGCTATCGCAAGACTGCTCGAAACTTCAACCATGTGATGGCAATGGCCGCCGGGGTCACCATTGCGGAAGTGGAAAATCTCGTGCCTGCCGGAGGCCTGGATCCGGATTCGGTCCACACGCCGGGCATCTATGTTCAGAGGGTATTGCAGGTCCCCAGGATCAAATTCGATATTACGAATCTATAGGAATTCCCGGATTCAGGAGGCGATTTTGAAAAAATTTGAAGGACTCCCCCGTGAGATAATCGCGCTGAGGGTGAGCAAAGAAATTGAAGATAATTCCTATGTAAACCTCGGCATTGGCATCCCCACGCTCGTGAGCAACTGGCTGGAGGGCAGGGATGTCATCCTCCAGTCGGAAATCGGCATGCTGAAAACCGGAAGCCTGGCCGAGGGAGCCGACGTCGACCAGGACCTCATCAACGCCAGTTGCCAGCCTGTCACGGAGGTTGAAGGAACGGTGTATTTCGACATCTGCGAATCGTTTGCCATGATTCGCGGCGGGCATGTGGATGTGACGGTCATGGGAGCTTTTCAGGTCAATGAATCCGGGGATTTCGCCTCGTGGCTGAATCCATCCAGGGGACTGGATGGAGTCGGGAATATCGGCGGATCGATGGATCTTGCCACGGGCGCCAGAAAGCTCTATGTCGCGATGGAGCATACGACGAACGACGGCATGCCTAAATTAGTGCGCAATCTGACCTATCCCGCGACAGCCAGGAAAAAGGTCGACATGATTTTTACGGATCTGGCCGTCATTCAAATTACACCCGAGGGGATGTTGCTGAAGGAAATCTTTCCCGGCCTCACGGTGGAGGATATACAATCTGTCACGGAACCCAAACTTCTGGTCGCTCCGGACCTGAAGGAAATTGAATTGTAGAAAGAAGGATGCGATATGGCGAATCAGGTTGGCAAGAGATACAAATGTGTAAAATGCGGAGCGGAAGTCATTATTACCCGCGGCGGCAATGGGACAGTCACCTGCTGTGACCAGCCGATGGAAATTAAAAAATAAGGAAGGAGATCCCATGAGTCAGCTCGGGAAAAGATACAAATGCGAAGATTGCGGCACGGAAGCTCTTTGCACCAAGGCGGGCGAAGGCAAATTCAAGTGCTGCGAAAAAGAAATGAAACTGCAGGAGCCGAAACCGCTGCCTTCCTCGGATTAAAGCGCCGTGGCGAGCAACAGGGTCTGCGATCTGTTCGGAATTGAGTATCCGATCCTGCAAGGAGGAATGCTGTGGCTCGCCTCCGCGGAGCTCGCCTCGGCGGTTTCAAATGCCGGCGCGCTTGGCGTCCTCAGTCCCTACGCGGGGATGGATGGTAACGGGGATCCTCTCCAAACCCTGCGTTCCCAGATTCACCGGACCAATAATCGAACTTCAAAGCCTTTCGGCGTCAATATCCCGATCGATCTTCCCGTGGGTGGGCTTCTCGTCGATATTTTGCTTCAAGAGCGGATCCGGATTGCGATCACCGCCGCAGGCGATCCGAAGATCTACACGGACCTTCTCCACTCGGCGGGGATCCGCGTGGCGCACGTCGTCAGTTCTGTGAAACAGGCCCGGCGCGCCGAAGCCTGCGGCGTCGACGCCGTCATTGCCGAGGGGATGGAAGCAGGCGGGCGCATCGGGCCGAACGCGCTATCCTTGATATCCCTGGTCCCGCTGATCGCAGATGCCGTTTCTCTTCCCGTAATTGCAGCAGGGGGAATTGTGGATGGCCGGGGACTGGCGGCGGCATTCGCTCTCGGAGCGGACGGAGTGCAGCTGGGAACGCGCTTTGCGGCGACGGAAGAGTGCATCGCACATCCCAACTACAAACAGGCCATCGTCGACGCGAAGGAATCGGATACCGTCGTAACCAGACGCGCAAGCATCCCCACAAGGAGCATTCGCCGCGGCTTTACCGCGGAACTCGAGGTTCTCGAAAAATCGGGAGCTTCAGCCGAAAGCATTCAGGCGTTCGTCGGCCGTGGACGCGCGCGCAAAGCCCAGCTCGAAGGCGACCTGGAGGCCGGCGATGCCTACGCGGGTTCCTCCGTTGGATTGATTCGAGAGATCCTACCCGCTGCCGAAGTTATAGAAAAATTGATAAAGGCTTATAGGGAAATTTGCGGCTAAATTAGGATCCAGTTCAGGACCGGGACGAAGACTCCGGGAGCATTGGGCGCAAGGATAGCCTCGAGTCCTGTCCGGCGGTTACCCCGCATGCCGAACGCCGGGGATTCCTACTCCCGGGGCGGGGCGTTCACGCAATACGTTTCGGCGAAAACGGAACAGCTCGGCCGGTCGGCCCCCCGTGCGTTGATCCAGCTGGCCGGTGCCCTCGACCAGGCCGCCGGTTTCGACAAGGCGCCGCAGATTCTGCTTGTGCAGATGAATGCCGGCAAGCGCCTCAACGACGCGCTGCAGTTGCAGTAGCGTGAATGTGGGAGGGAGAAGCTCGAACACGACGGGTCGATATTTGAGTTTGCCGCGCAGCCGCCCGAGCGCCGTGGCTAGCATCCGTCGATGGTCCAGCGTCATCGCGTGCCCCATCTGCTGCGCCCAGGACGACAGAGGCGAGCCCGGTACCACTGATACAGATTCTTTGCTCTGGTCCCTCAGCGCTTCGACGGCAAGCTCGATTTCATAAAGCAGCTCATAACGTTCCAGTACTCGTTCCGGGACCCAGGGCGCACCGCCTAATCCGAAGTTGATGTCGCTGCGCTCGCGTCTTTCCTGACGGGTTCTCCCGCTCGGTGCAGCCTTTGTCCACCGGTCCAGCGCAGGCGCGATGTGTTTTTCGATCAAGGCCGGTTTGCCGGAGCGCCAGTCCTCCCATGGGAAGAAAAGATACCAGTCGCGCCAATCCGCGCCAGCGGTGCCGGACAGTTTGCCTTCGCGCACCAATGCCAGGTAGGCTATCGAAATAACGCGCGGACCGCCGGCGACCTCGGATGGGTCCCGGTTCCGGTCCCCGAATGTGTACAGCTGCTCGACATACCCTAATTCCAAGCCGGTTTGCTCGCGCACCCAGCGACGCAAACCTAATTCGATGGTGCGGTCGCTGGCCGGATCGAAGGGGCCGAAGGGAATGGCATCGGGAGTTTCGGGTCGGGAAGCATTCGTTTGGCTCCGCAGCTTTTCTGCCAGGGAATGTGTGGCCCGCCGGACCGTGAGGATGCGAGGCGCGCCTTCGGTGACTGCCATGATGACCGCATTCAGGCCAATCACAACGAGCGAGTCCAAATGCCTCTCCTTTGTTCCGATGCCACGCAGGGTGGCGATCTAAACCCAAGGGAACACTTTGATCTGTTACAGGTTACAGGTTGCAGGATTGAAAGCTTGCAACCTGCAACTTGTAACTTGCAACCTCCAGCCGGCTATTTCAGTTCTTTGCTGGAATAGCCAAGGATGCGGCGGGCGATGACGAGGCGATTGATCTGGCCTGTGCCTTCGAACAGATCGATGACTTTCCCGTCGCGCATCCATTTTTCCAGCAGCAGTTCGCGCGAATACCCAAGGGATCCCATCAGCTCGATGCCCTTCTGGGCTATCCTGGTGATGATCTCTCCGGCCTTCGCTTTGCACATGGAGGATTCGAGTGTATTAGGTTTGCCCTGGTCGATCAGCCACGCCGATTTCAACAGGAGCAGCCAGGTGGCCCGGAGTTGAGCTTCCATATCGATGATGTCTCTTTCCATGGCGGAGAGGAGACGGCGAGGGACACCGTAGCGGATTTTGGTGCCGTTACGCGCGAGTTCTTCTTTCAGGAAATCGATCACCGCACGGGCCACCCCTACTCCTGCGGCCGCGGCCGCAGGCCGCGCCGAATCGAAGGTGGCCATGGCTCCTTTGAATCCTGTGCTCGACGGGCCACCCAGCAGGTTTTTGAGGGGGATGCGGCAATCCTCGAAAATCACCACGGCCGTGTCGCTGGCTCTGAGTCCCAGCTTCTTTTCCAGCTTGGTAATTTTAACCCCCGGAGTGTTGGCTTCCACGATAAAAGCTTTGATTCCCTTGATGCCCGCAGAAGGATCGGTGGTTGCCCAGACAACCAGGAGTCCATCGGACTCGACCAGCGACATTTGGGCGGTTGTCACAAACAGCTTCTCCCCGTTGAGCACCCAACTGTCCCCGTCCTGAACGGCTCGCATGCGGATGGCCGACGAATCGGAGCCGCAATGCGCTTCTGTCAGCGCCATACAGACCCACGTCGGTTTTGCATTATGAAATTTCTTCATCAGGAGCTGCTTCTGCTCCTCCGTACCGATGACGCGGATAAAATTTCCTCCCAAAGCCTGCCAGGGAAGGCACAGATATAATCCGAGATCGCCCCATCCCATCATCTCGTTGGTGTGGACCTGCAGCATGAAGCGTTCGCCCGGGATGTCCGAATCGGGTCGCAGGCTGTCCAGCTTGTGGCGCGCCGTCTTCCAGATATAATTGGCAAAATCCCAGGGGATCTCGTGCTCATATTCGTCGTAATAGCGCGCCTGCGGCCGTATCATTTCGCGGGCGATCGATTCTGCATACTCTTGCTGCTTCTTTATCCAATCGGAATTTTCAAAACAGATCATTCGAACATCTCCCAAACGCTATGCAATGGCGATCCCTTCCATCACTCCAAATCCCCGCGCGTTGCGCAGGTAGAGCTCCACCGGAAAGTCCCGGATATACCCGTAGCCGCCGAGAATCTGGACGGCGCGATCCGCGGCCATGACCGACATATCGCCGGCAAAGTTCAATGCCAGATAAGCCTCGTGGGTCGCATCCTTTTTCTCGTCGAGCCGCCAGGCGGCTTCCCATACCATCATGCGTGCTGCTTCAATATCGGTAATCATGTCGGAGAGCATGAAGGCGATCGATTGCCTCTGCGCGATCATTTCGCCGAAGGCCTTCCGGTTCTTCGCGTAGTCCAGAGCAAATTCATAGGCCGCGCGGGCGACGCCCACGGCCATGGCCGACAGAGCCGTACGGGAAGAATTCAAAAGGAGCTGGTAATCGCATCCGGCGTCCCCGCCCAGGCGCTGCCGGGCATCCACGATGCATTCCTGCAGTTCCACCGCGTACATCGGGAAGGCGCGCATTCCCATGTTCTTCTCGCGCTCCTTGACGATCAGTCCGGGGATTCCTTTCGGCAGCAGAAATCCCTGGCATTTCCCTTCGCAGGAAGCGTATGCCAGAATCCATTCGGATTCCGCGGCAAAGGGCACATTGCATTTGGCGCCGGACAAAATATATTTCCCGTCCTTTTTTGTCGCGGTCGTTTGAAGCGCGTTGGGATCGAAATCAAGGCGAGGCTCCATGAGAGCCGCAGATCCATAGACGTACGAATCCCCGCAAAAATGCGGCAGCATTTCCTTCTTCTGCTCCTCCGTGCCGCAGTGCAGGATGGGAAGTGCGATGAGGTTTGGAGCGGTCAGCGCGAGTGTGGCGGAAAGATCGCCCCACGCAAGCTCTTCTGTCGCGAGGGCGGAGGTGAGTGCCGAGTGCTCGCCATAGCCGCCGTATGACTCGGGAATGCTGGCCTGCAGCAATCCCAATTCCCATCCGGCCTGCATCCATTCGGAAGCGGGCTCGCTCTTTTCGTCGGCATCGCTCATCCGCGTGCGAAATTCCTTCACGGCCAATTTCCTGGCCGCATCCACTATGATCTTCTGTTCATCTGTCGGTTCGAATGAATACATATCAAAAACCTCTAAATTTGCGACAGTGTTTCTAACCTAAGTGCTCGCGTTACGCAAGCAAAACCCTCTCCATCCCATCGTTGTCGATATTTATACATGCGGTCAATCGCTAAAACCACGACTATATGGATTCCAGATTCCTGATTCCGAAATCCGGAAAATCGGCATTCACGAATCTGGAATTTGATATCCGGAATTTGGAATCAGGTTTTCTGGCGGCAGAGAACGGGGCGACCGTAAAACAAAGCGGCTGATCGTTCAAACACATCCGCAGTTTCCGATGAATAAAAATCGCGCCGCCCCTGGGTCGTGCAGCGTTCTGCCATCTCCGGGTGACGGATCAGGTAATCCGTGAGACTCTTTGCTACGATGACGCCCTGGGAGACGACCGTAACGCCCGCCGGGAGATGGCGCTTGATTTTCTTTTCCAGTAGAGGGTAGTGCGTGCATCCCAGCACAACCGTGTCGATGCGACGGTCCGCCGCGAGCAAACGGTCGACATGCTGGTGCACGAAAAAGTCGGCGCCTTCGCCGTCGTATTCATTGTTCTCGACGAGCGGTACCCACATGGGACACGCTTCCTGCACGACTGTAATATCCGGGAAAAATTTTCTGGTTTCAATCGCATAAGATTGCGACGCAACGGTTCCTGCCGTAGCCAGGATGCCGATGTGCCCGGACCGGGTGATTTTCCCAACTATTTCGGTCACGGGCCGAAGAACTCCCAGAACACGCCGCTCCGGGGCGATCCGGGGCAGATCCTTTTGCTGGATCGTGCGCAGCGCTTTCGCGGATGCAGTATTGCAGGCGAGAATGATCAGCGGGCATCCCCGGCTAAACAGCCATTGCACGGCTTCAAGCGTGTATGCATACACGGTCTCGAACGAGCGGTTCCCATATGGAGCGCGCGCATTGTCGCCAAAATACAGGTAGTCGTATCGGGGGAGCGCCTGCTCGATTTCCTTCAGGACGGTGAGCCCTCCAAACCCCGAATCGAATACTCCTATCGGTCGATACTCCATTGCGTTGCTGTTTTCCTTGGGTAATCCCAATCACCCGATGTCCAGGTTTAGCGCCTCGATGAATTCCTTGATGATGAGTGCGGTGAGACCCCAAATCTGGTGCGACCCATACGTATAGAAATACACATCGCGTTCCAGGTTCGTGTAGATATTTTTTTCTATTCTCAGCTTGCTGGGATCCGTAAATATCCGGAAAGGCACCAGCAATACTTCTGCCACTTCCCGTGTCTGACGCACGGTTGTAAAAGGCCCGTGGATAAATCCGGCAAAGGGAGTGACGCGGAATTTGGTGATGGACAGATAATCGTGAAAGCGCCCCAGGATTTCGATCCTGTTTTGCTCGACACCCACCTCTTCAAACGTCTCGCGGAGCGCTGTTTTGACGAGATCCTCATTGTCTTCGCGCATCCCGCCGGGGAAGGAGATCTGCCCTTTGTGCGTTTCCACTTCCTGTGTGCGCCGGGTGAGAAGGAAATAGTATTCATTTTCCAGCTCGAACACGGGCATGAGCACCGCTGCCTGCCGCGCAAATCCATCCGACAGAACCCTGGGGTTAAGTTTTGACAGACAATTACGAATTCGGTCCTTCATTTCCCGCTCACTTTTTCAAAAACAGCAGCGATTCTTTCGCCCGCGCGCTGCGTCGTACCTCGATTCCGCTCAAGAATGGAGAATGCGGCCCTTCCCAGATCTTCGCGTTCCTTTGCATTCTGCAGTAGATGCAGAAAAACATCCAATAATTGTTGAAGTTGAAGCTCGGGCGCTTCCGGTCCTGCGCCGATCTGACGCACCCCGCCATGCGCGCGGAACTCCTCCACAATCTGGCGAAAATTTTCAACCGAAGTTCCGACGACAATCGCCTTCGAATGGAGGGCCGGTTCCAGGATGCTGTGACCGCCATGCCGGACCAGGGTGCCTCCCACAAAGGCGATTGTGGCAAAGCGGTACGCGGCCGCCAGTTCTCCGATCGAATTCAGGATGAGCACTGCGGCTTCGGCAGGCGTGCATGGTCCTCCGGACCGTCGGCAGACCTTGAAGCCATTCTGCTCCGCCAGGCGAGTCACTTCGTCGAATCGCTCGGGATGGCGAGGCGCGAGGAGAAGCCTCGTCTCTTCCAGGGAGGGCTTTTGGCGGATGTGCCGCAGCGCATCGAGCAGGATCTGCTCTTCACCCGGGTGCGTGCTGCCGGCGACGATCAGCGGGGCGTCGAGTGTGCTGAAAGCGAAAGATTCCTCGAGGTTACGCCGAAGGGTCTCTTCGGATTTCGGGTCCGGCATTCCGCGATCGATCTTGATGTTTCCCGTTACGAAGATCTTGTCGAAAGGAGCTCCCATCCGGGCGATGCGCGAGGCATCTTCGTCGGACTGCATCAGCAGCGCCCTGTAATTGCCGAACACCTTGCGCAGCAACGGACGCGCACGGCGGTAGTACCGAAAGGAGTTGGCGGAAATGCGGCCATTCACGAGCATGACCGGGATGTCTCGGCGATTGGCCTGGTGCACGGTATTTGGCCAGATCTCCGTGTCGATGATGACGATCATTGCGGGCTGAATCCAGTCCAGCACGCGTTTGACGACCGACGCGAAGTCAATAGGAAAATAGAATGTGTTGCCTTCACCGAACGCAACGAAACTTCGCGCGGCAATCTGCTGCCCGGTTTGCGTAACCGTCGAGAAGACGAAGCGTGCGTCCGGAAAACGCCCGTGCAGATCATGGACGAGGGGCTGCAGGCTGAGCGTTTCGCCCACAGAGCAGGAATGAAACCAGATGGTCGGGCGGCCATCAGATCGCAGGCTTTCCGGCAGGCGCCCCATGCGCTGGGAGAAACCCGGCAACCAGGTTCCCCGGCGCCATGCCTTATACAGAAAGGCCGGCACCAACAGGATTCCCCATACGACCAGAAGCCCACTGTACAGAAAATACATTTAAAACCTCAAAGCATGATCCGCGTTGTCGCGCCGTCGCTGCTGCCGCAATGCGTCCAGGTTCCAGATCCCATACTACAGGCCCGCAACTCATCCCCTGTGACCTATATCCTTCTCCTGAAGCATCGCCGCTATTTTTCTTCTCTTAAAAAGACGGTAGCGCGCTCCAAATCCTCGGCGGTGTCTACGCCTATCGTGTCGTGCGGAGTTTCCGCAACATGGATGGTGACGCCGTTTTCCAGGAAGCGCAACTGCT
>DATJPG010000142.1:0-5371 GCA_035506515.1 Acidobacteriota bacterium | reverse complement strand
ATTTGTACGCGCGATTCTACAGTTATCGGTCCATTGTTTCCCGTTTGCCGCTTCCCTTCACCATGGCGAATATCGCCTCATGGATCGTCAATTTTTCGCAGCGCAACGTCCTGCAAGCCGATTCGATGGAAAGCTTCGACGCATTCTGAGCTGTCCGCGTGAGAGAATAATTCTCGCCTTCGCCATTTATTGGCTCTAAGATCTAACAAACAACAGAAAGGTGTGTGTCCTATGTCGCTTTCGCGTCGAGACTTTTGCCTGCGTGCAGCGGTTTCAGTCCCCCTGCTTTCCCTGCTCAAGGCCCGGGCTATGGCGCAGGCCCTTCAGGAGACCGGACTAAAGGATCTTTACAAGCATGACTTTCTCATTGGCACGGCCGTCAGCAACCGGACTCTGCAACAGAAAGACGAGGCGATGCTCGCGTTGATTGCCAAAGAGTTCAGCGCAATCTCGCCGGAGAATTGCCTGAAATGGGGCGAGGTTCATCCGGATACGGACCGCTGGCAGTGGGAATTGCCCGACCGGTATGTTCAGTTCGGGCTGGATCATAAAATGTTCATCCTCGGTCACACGCTGGTCTGGCATTCGCAGATTCCGAGAAATCTGTTTATGGAGGCAGGCAGCGCGGTATCGCGCGATATTCTGCTCAAGAGATTGGAAGATCACATCCGCACTCTGGTCGGGCGCTTCAAAGGAAAAATCACGGCATGGGACGTCGTGAATGAAGCGGTGGATGAGGACAAGGGCTGGCGCAAGAGCGGGTGGTTCAACATCATCGGACCGGAATGTCTGGAAAAGGCATTTCACCTCGCGCATGAGGTCGACGGAAAAGCCCAATTGCTCTATAACGACTACAACCTGCACAATCCCAAAAAGGCGGAATTTGTCGCCGAATTCGTGCGGGACTTCAAAAAGCGCGGTGTGCCCATTCACGGTGTGGGCATGCAATGCCACGAAGGCATGGATTACAGCAAAATAGAAGAACTGGAGGCGAGCATCCTGCTGTTTGCGAAGGCAGGAGTCCGCGTGCATATCACTGAACTCGACGTCGATATTCTGCCGCGCAAGGAACAAACCAGCACCGCGGAGGTTTCTACCCGCTACGAATACGCCGATACGCTGAATCCCTGGCCGAAGGGTTTGCCGGAAGAGATGGAAAAGAAACTTGCGAAACGCTACGAGGAGCTATTCCGCCTGTTTTTGAAACACCGCGATAAAATCGATCGTGTCACTACCTGGGGAACCAGCGACGATGAGTCCTGGAAGAACAGTTTCCCGATTCCCGGACGGACGAATTATCCCCTGCTCTTTGACAGGCAGAAACAACGGAAGGCCGCCTATTACGCCGTCGCCGCGTTGAAAGGGTGACCTGCCTCGTCAGATTCAAAATGCGCTCTTCTCGGAAATGGGAGGACATGTAAGAGAGGAAGTAAATCGAAGCAGAAATGGCACAGATATCGACGATTGTGCCATGAAGCGCTGCAAGCGCGATGCAGTAAAGCCCAGGGTGGAGGACGCGGAGCGGCCGAAACCCTGGGTGAGCATTCCGATTCATGGGAGGCCTGAATGGCCGATACAGGCATTCGGTGCCGTTATCCACCTGGGCAACAAATAAGCCTGTCCGGTTCCGCAAAAAGAACTGATCGAGGACGGAAAATTTCTGTCCCGTTCTAAATTTTTTCTACAATTGCAGCGGTTCCGTACGCCAGGACTTCCGTGACGCCGGAGGCGATTTCCGTGGCGTCGTACCGGAACGCCAGGACCGCGTTCGCGCCCCGCTCTTCCGCGTGCCGGATCATGAGTTCGTAGGCATCGCTGCGGGTCCGCTCGCACAGCTCGGAATAGAGGCTGATGTTTCCACCGAAAAAGATCTGAATCCCCGCACCAATATTGCCCAAAACGGACCGCGATCGAACGATAATTCCGCGGACGACGCCAAGGTTCTTCACGACCCTGTATCCATCGAGTTGTATGTTGCTCGTAACCAGAGAATGATCCATAAAGATTCCTTTCATGAACCGCGTTTGCACAAATGAGAACTATTTTTTGCCACTATCCTGTCAGCTGAATCGGATCGTGAACGTGGCCCCCGCATCGGGCACCGACTTCGCGCTGATTGTGGCATTATGCAGGCGCAGAATCTGGCGCGAAAGGCTGAGGCCAATGCCGGATCCCTGTTTGTTCGTGGTGAAAAACGGGATGAATATCTTCTCCAGCGCTTCTTCAACGATCCCGACTCCATTATCTTCGACCGAAATAGTCACCTTGCCTTCCGGACTCAATACCGCCGAAAGCCTTATGCCGGGATTTCGCCGCCCGGCCACAGCGCGAATGGCATTCAAAATGAGGTTGATCATCACCTGTTCCATCAGGTCCGGATCTGCCGTCAGCTCGAGGGTCTCCGGATCCACGGACCACTGGAATGCAATGTCCTGAGCCCGCAGCTTATGACTCATGAGATTTTCCACGCGCCTGAAAAATTCCGATACCGACACCAGCCTGAATTTCGGCTTCGGGATGAGCGTCATGTTGCGATAGCTGTTAACGAAGTTCATGAGACCCTGGCTCCGCCGGTGAATGGTCGTGAGAGCTTCAGACATCTCCGCGATCTCATCCAAGCTTAACGGGTCGCTTCGCCTCTCTTCATTGCCCAGCATGTCCAGCAATGTCGCGGTCATCGAGGATATGGGCGTAATGGAGTTCATAATCTCATGCGTCAGGACCTTGATCAGGTTCTGCCATGCCTCCATCTCCTTTTCCTCGAGTTCCGCCTGGATGTTCTGAATGGAGACGAGGATATATTTCTCTTCCCGCATCAAAAATGTTCGGGCAAAAATCGAGAGGTAGCCGGTCTCGCCTTCGCTGTGAAATTTTTCCAGCTTTTTATCGCCATGCTTCAAATTCAGCAGGGTGCGCACAAACTCCGGAGATGCCGGGCTCAAATTGTGAACATCGCTGAGGCCTGCCACCTTGAGAAGCTTCTTGGCTGCACTGTTGATCAGGATTACCGTTCCGTCCGGCTTATAGACAAGAAGACCGATGCCCAGGTGTTGGATGATCGTGTTCAGATATCTGGAGTGAACTTCCGTATCCGACCGCGCCTCCTGTAGCTTACGAACAACCTGGCTGAAGGCGTCGTTCAGCTCCCTGAAAGAAGATCCAAGCCCCTCGCTGGTGAATGTCTGGGAAGTATCGTCGTATCGGATGGAGAGAAGAAACCTGCCGATATCTCTGTTCGTCTTTTCCGTGAAATAAATCAGGGAATAAACTTCATACCCGACCAGAAAGCCCACGGCGATCGTCACAAACAGGAATTCTCTATGAACGATAAGGAAGGCCAGCAGCGTTACTGTTGCGGCAAGCAGCATCACCCGGACTATGAGACGGAATTTGAGGGTTTTCATCTATAGCCCGTATTTTTCCAGCCGGCGATAGAGCGACGCCCGGGTCAGTCCCAGCTCGTCCGCCGCGTGGCTGATATTTCCCTTATGCTTGTCGATCGCCCGGCGAATCACGGTTTTTTCAACCATTTCGAGGTTGTAGTTGTCAAAAACGATCCCATCCGCTTCCGCCAGTGCAGCCGCAAAAAGGAAATCGTCCGGCTGGAGCATCTGGGATTCGCTCAGAATAACGGCCCTTTCCATGCAGTGCTGCAATTCCCGGACATTGCCGGGCCAGTGGTACTTTGCGAGCTTGTTCATCGTTGCAGGACTGATGCCCCTGGGCGGTTTGTGATACTTCCTGCAGTAATTCTGCAGGAAGTGCTCCGCCAGCAAACGCAGATCATCGCCCCGCTCCCGAAGCGGCGGCAGGTGAATCTCAACCGTGTTAATCCTGTATAAGAGATCCCGCCGGAACTCGCCTTTCCCCGCCATCTCGAAAACGTTCATGTTCGTGGCGCAGATCAGGCGGATATCCGTCGGAACGGTCTTGCTGGATCCTAACCGCGCAACCTGTTTCGTTTCGATGGCTCGGAGTATTTTGGACTGCAGCTGCAGTGTCAGGTTGGCGATCTCATCCAGGAAGAGCGTTCCGCCGGCGGAGACCTCGAAACGGCCGGCCCGATCCGACACGGCGTCCGTGAATGCGCCTTTTACGTGGCCGAAGAGTTCGCTCTCAAAAAGGGATTCGCTGATCGCGCCCATATCGACACTGATGAAAACTTCCTTGCTCCGTGCGGAATGGCGGTGAAGCGACCGTGCGACCAGTTCTTTGCCGGTTCCGTTTTCGCCGAGGATCAGGACATTCGCGTCGGTATCCGCAACTTTCAGGATGGTGTCATATACCTTCTGCATGGCAGGAGAAGCCCCGATGCATTCGCTGAACGGCTGATTCATGTCGGCGCTCAGCTGTTCCTGCCTGGACCGCAGGCTGGCAACCTCCCGCCTGGCCTTGTGCAGGCTGCCGGCGGCAAAAATAGTTGCGAGCAGTTTTTCGTTCTGCCACGGTTTGAGCACAAAATCCGTAGCGCCCTGCTTGATCGCAGCCACGGCCAGATTCACGTCGCCGAATGCGGTGATCATGACCACGACCGCTTCGGGGTCGATGGCCATAATCCTCGACAGCCAGTGCAACCCCTCCTGCCCGCTGGTGACGTCCCGCGTGAAATTCATGTCCAGGAGAATTACGTCATAGGAATTATTATCCAGAATTCCGGGAATGCTTTCCGGATCTCTCTCGGTATGGATGGATTCCACGTGTTTTTTCAGGAAAAACCGAGCTGCTTTCAAAACGTCTTCATCGTCGTCGATGATCAGGATTTTGCCGATCTTATCCGTCACGGAGGATCCCTCTCGAATGCTGTGCGTCGTCGTGTCGATTCCCGTCCTTTATAACTCTAAGTGACAAAGACTCAAAGATGCAATTTCAGGACCGACCACTCTAGAGCTATCAGCCGACAGCGATCAGCTATCAGCAAACTTTGTGGGTACCATCCGCCAAGTACGGGTTCAAGGAAAAATGAACGCCAAGCTTCATTGAATCAATTGGTTACGAGCTGCATCCAAAATGTGATACCAAAATAGTAACAATATTTGGCGCAGTACTGGGAATTCTCTTTAAATTAGCGGAATTTGTAGCGCTTTTTCAGCTCCCGACAACCCATGGGGCCGTTCATTTACGGACATCTTCCGTCCGCAGGAGGACACTTCAATCGCCGGCCGCGAGGGTGCCGGCTGCAAAACCGGCCATAACACCTTATATTGCATCGCATCGTCGTTGGAATCGCAACCTGGCACGCGTTTTGCTTTTTAAACAGCCTAAACCGGGGAGTCATTCCGTGATCGAAACGAAGAACTTGAAAAAGGTGTATACGACCGGAGAGGTTGAGACAACAGCTTTGGATAACGTGAATCTCAGGGTAAAGCAGGGA
>DATJPG010000141.1:0-3245 GCA_035506515.1 Acidobacteriota bacterium | reverse complement strand
GCTCCTTCAGAGCTCTATCTATTTTCACACTCATAACCCAGGGTTCCAGAGCGCGCTTCGCGTGCTCTTCCACCCTGGGCTCTCCTGCTGGACCCTTTCAGGGTCCCATCGGACTCCTTAACTAAGTGCCATTCGGGTCGGAATCGCTATCGGTATCGAATATCGCAATCGGGTTTGGGCGTTCCGTTTTTTGCGCGAAAAAGTTATCTGCTTTCACAATCTCTGCAATATCTTATGCAATATCTTATTGCAGACAAAGTCCATTCGATCTAGTGTAGTCGTCAAAAGGACTGTGCTTTTCAGTTCCAGCGGGGCTAATGCGAGAGCGGAGAAATAAAACTGCACGCGAGTATTTTGTGTACAGGCTTGCAAGCTCTCGCTGTGATGCGCAATGAACGAGTTTCGGCGGAGGTTTTGCTATGGCCTGGAATTATCGGGGAATGCAGGACATGAACCGGGGAACGGTTTTGCGCTTGATTGTCATGACCGTAATAATGCTGAGTTGGGCATCCGCAGTGGAAGCAGCCAATCCTGTTCTACAGTCGGAGCGAGAAGCTCTGCTGGCATTATATTCCAGCACCAACGGCGCATCATGGACTAACAACAGCGGATGGGGAGGTGAATCGGGTACCGAATGCACATGGTATGGAATAACATGCACGGGAGACCTGCAAACCCGGGCCACCAATATCAGCGCTATTAGTTTATCAAACAACAATCTCAGTGGATCGGTCCCTGCGCAACTCGGCAATCTGACATACCTCTGGGGTCTCTACTTCACCAACAATAAGCTGACGGGCTCGATTCCGCCTGAACTCGGATATCTGACCAACCTGGAGGCTCTTTATCTAAGTTCCAATCAGCTGACAGGTTCAATGCCGCCCGAACTCGGCAATCTGAGCAGCCTGCAGGGTCTCTACCTCGATAAAAATCAGCTAACAGGCTCGATGTTGCCGTCTGGAGACCCAGCACGGGAGTTTGGTACATTCTCAACAGCGGTGTTCCGGGCAGCTATATAAGTGTGCAGTCTGGATTCAATTCCATAAGCAGAGCCTTACGGACACCTGCAGCCCGGAGCAAACCGTGGTTTTGTCGACAATCTGCCGGAGTAAAAATTCCCGAGCAGATCAACAAACGGGAATATAACCTAAAACGCTATTTTTGCTGAATACAGTAGAGATTGTCGGCGGTTCGAATGAAGATCTGATTATCCACAGCCACCGGACTGGCCAGGGTCAGGCTATCCAATTTGTTTACTCCCAGGATCTCAAACACAGGTCCGGCCTTCACGACGGTCGTCGTGCCATCTTCGCTGACACAGTAGATCTTTCCATCCGCCAGGAGAGGAGACGCACTGTACGTTCCGATTTCGATCCGCTTCCCTTGATACGCGACGCTGCCGGTCGCGGCTTCGATGCAGTTCATAATTCCGTTGTCCCCGAGGACATAAATATATTTGCCGTCCGTCGTCGGCGTCGGCACGTCAGCCCCGAGGTTGTTGGTCCAGAGTTCGCTTTTCCCGGTGATGTCGCCTGAACCTCCGGCGCGGAAGGCAATGAACGGACGGCCTCTCATGCTTGGCGTAAACACGTTCTCTCCAATCACCAGAGAGGACGCGATGGTGCGATTGGCGGGATTGTTCGTTGGATTGAAGCCGCCGATCCGCCACAGCTCTTTTCCGGTATCGGGGTCGTGGCCGGTTACATAATCGGCTCCGGAGATCACGAGTTGCAGTTTTCCCGCTACCTTCGCCATCTGCGGCGTTGCATAGTTGTCCGGGGACTCCATTTTAGCGTCGGTGGGACGGTCCACCTTCCAAATTGTTTTGCCTGTGTTCTTGTCTAACGCAAAGACATACGACGGGTCGTGCGTCAGCATCCCGTGCAAAACCTGGACGTAGAGCCGCTCGCCTTGGAGCAGCGGGGTTGAGGCATATCCATGGTTCAGCCCGAATTTCCCATACTCGGCCTGGATGTCCCGCTGCCAGATCGCCTTCCCTTCCATCGTGAAACAGAGGAGCTTGCCGTTGCCCGTCATAATCCAGACATGGCTGCCGTCCGTTATGGGAGAAGGGGACGCGGAATTCTGTTTCCGGAAAAGCCTGTTGCCGGAGTCGATCTGCCGCTGCCATCGGAAAGAGCCATCTTCCCGGTCGATCGCGATCAGAAAAATCTTGTCGCGTGCCGCATCCCCGGGAGTTGCGCTGCGCAGGCGCGGAGATCCTTCCTCTGCGGAGGTCACAAAGATCCAATCCTTCCAGATGGCAGGCGTCGCCGCGCTCCAGCTCGGCAGTTTCGTGCGCCAAAGGATGTTTTGCGAATCGGACCAGGTTACGGGAAGATTTCGGGCCTCCGGTGCTGAGCCGTTCGATTCGGGCCCACGCCACTGCGGCCAGTTCGCCCAAAGACAGCCCGCCAACGCAACTGCGATCAAAACCCCGATGCCGGGGCGAATCAAGCTCTTTCCCATTCAGCCTCCCACCTCTTGAGATTTCCTCCTTTTGCCACAAAATGCCCGAGTTTCAAAGCAGTAAATTCGAAAGAAACTCTCCTTACAAGTTTGCGCGTCACGCCGGCCGAAGTGCTTGAACTTAATCGGCAAGACGCCGTTCAGGCAGCAGCGCCAGGCTCTGTCGAGGAATCCGTTACGCCATGAAGCGCACCGAGCCGCTTAAGCATTCGCGTGCGTACGGCTATGTTTTTATCCGTGAAGGCGGGACACCGCTGTCCAGCTCCGCCCACTTGCGCGGTGGCAAAAGCTTCCATTAGGGGAACTTTCCAAAACCGTAAGTGCTTTATTTTCAGTGGTGAGCCGTGAAGGAATCGAACCTTCAACCTACTGATTAAGAGAGGCTGGCAGCGATAACGGTCAAACACGGCAAATCACTCAAATGGGCGACTGGCAAGGGTTTCCAGCCGCCCGACTGTTTCTGAGTTATTCGGAGTTATTCCCGTTTTTTCGATTTTCTGCCACCAGAACTGCCACCACTTTATGGTATAAAGCTCAAGGCACCCCTTCAGGCCGTCCTCGAAAATGACCGTTATGTGGTTTCCTTACTTCGCTCAATCAGCCGGTCCAAATCGCTTTTATCCACCAGAATCCTTCGTAATCGCCCACCTTTTTCGTTCGGCAGTTTAGCCAGCGGGATCTCTGCCAACCGGATAAGCTGTCGCAGCGATCTCTGTCCAAAATGATTACTTCCCAGAAGGCTGTTTCTCGTTCTTTATGTTTTAAGAGTTGAGTCT
>DATJPG010000140.1:0-27160 GCA_035506515.1 Acidobacteriota bacterium | reverse complement strand
CCTTCGGCGATGTCGACGGCGATGGCAAAGCAGACGTTGCCGTCTGGAGACCTAGCAATGGCCTCTGGTTTATTCTGCCAAGCGGATCTCCCGGAACTTACACTACTGCACAATGGGGAGAGCCCACGGATATTCTGGTTCTCGGCGACTATGATGGCGATGGCAAAGCGGACGTTGCCATCTGGAGACCCAGCAATGGTGCCTGGTTTATTCTGCCAAGCGGATCTCCCGGAACTTATCTGTGGCAGCAGTGGGGTCAACTTCAGGATATTCCGGTTCCCGGCGACTATGATGGCGATGGCAAAGCGGACTTTGCCGTCTGGAGACCCAGCAATGGCCTCTGGTTTATTCTGCCAAGCGGATCTCCCGGAACTTACACAGCTACACAATGGGGGTTGAGCGCGGATACACCAATTTCGCCGCTCACCGATATTCTCGGCTCAATGCCCTGATTCCTTGCTTTGTTTTGATATTACCGATTGTGATGGAGGATTGATTCACAAGCTATCACTGGGAAACGATCCGAATCTGGTTCACGGCGGGCGCTATCCGACAAGTTGTTTAGCGATGCCGTAAATTCCTTCCGTGTCCAGGATCAGGTCGTTTCTCTCGAACAGCTTTTCGATACAGGCCTTGTGAACCTTCATCTTCGGATTCCCGATTGACAGGGCCCCAAGGGCAAGTTTTCCGTCATACTCGGAGAAATCGTCTCCGGGTTTGATCCCCTCGATGCCCAGGGGCTCTGTCAAATTGAAGTCGAGCAGGCATTTTAAGTTCGATCTTGCCGACCACGAAGCCTTTGGAAACACCCGCAGGCCGGCCGGGCCGGCCGCTATCAGGATTTCCGTTCGATCCAAAAGCCCTTCCACCGCATCCACTGCAGACAGATCTGTCACGCGAAAACTTCCTCTCGGCGCGGCAGACGGATTATTGAGGAACGCTTCGCTGGCCTTGCGCCCGATTTCCAATGTGCGTTGCGCCAAATTTTGATCAAACCGCTCCCCAAGCAATTGGGAAGGAATGGATGCAAGGTTGACATTGCAGCCCTCGCCCGCAAGCAGAATGGCCGCACGCAATCCCACTGGGCCCGGGCCAACGACCAAGGCCGATTTCCTGCGCAGATCCATTTTCGCTGCCAGTTTGGCAATCGCTGTGGAGGCGGTGGTGTTGCAGCCGTTGGAGTCGAGCATGAGAGATATTTTGAAGGGTCCGAAGAACGTGCTCCGCGCCTCTGCCAGCAGCCTTTCGCCCGCATCGACGTCGGAACCGCCGATCCAAACCGCGATGCTCCTGAGATCCGGGATGCCGCGAGTGAACAAGGCGCTCAGTATGAGACCCCGAACATCCTGCGGTTTGACACCACCATAACTGAGCACGACGTCGGCACCGGCGTCGTAGGCAACGACGACGTCAAAAGTGCTGGCAAGAGAATCAGTGTCCAATTGAATGAGGATTTTCTTCATAATCCGATCCTTTCAATATCCGCACATACGCTCCGCGGTTCTGCGGTTGAACGCAGAGCACCCTCCCGCCGCCCATTGAATCCAGGCAGGCTTTCACCTGCAGTGCCACCTGTCGCGCGCGTTCTTTGCCGACGACAAGGCCGTAGATTGTCGGCCCCCATGAGCTTTGCCCGGCGCCCGCAGCGCCACTTTCCAGCAGGAACTGAACGAGTTTTTCCAGGACGGGTGTGGCAAAACGGCCGCCCTGAACAGAAGCAAAACAATCTCCCACCATGCACTGGATGCCGGTCAGTGCCTGGCCAAATCTCACGGCATCCTTTTCGACGAGCGCGGGAAGCATTTTCATCAGCAAAACCCAGCTGATCTTTTCCACAAGACTCGCAGGCGCCACCGGCAGCTCCAGGAAAGCGCTCTGTTCTTTTTCCCCGCTGAATCCGGGTCCTAGATCCGGGATAACTACCACAAAATACCAGTCTCGTGGCATCGGATGCCGGAACAAAAGCGGTGGCACTCCCCCTTTCTCCACCTGTCTTGCCTTTTCCTGCGCGCCAGGCATTGCGGGCTGGCCTGGAAGGAGGCGATGTCCTCCATCCAGTACAAACCCCCCGTGCTGAAAAGTCGCGATACCGATGCCCGAGTGCATCCCCCTTTCGACTGCCACGGCGATCTCTGCTACGCTGAGACGAAGTCCGGCCAGTCGGGCGAGGGCCGTGCCAACTGCTAATCCGAGCTGCGTTCCCGATCCCAACCCGACGTGCGCAGGAATCGACGCAGCCAGGTTCAAATGCGCTCCTTTCGGAACCCTATAGCGGGCGATGAAGCGTTGTGCATAGGATGTTATCCGGCTTATCTCTCCTCCATCAACTTTCAGTTCATCCGCCGGTTTCGCCCTCAAGAGCAGGTGCGGACGATTGATCGCCAACCCGATGCTTCCATACAACCGCCCCTGCTCCCCGTTATGATCCAGCAAACCCAGATGAAGGCGTGCACAGGTCCGGACCTCGATCATCATTCCCCCTGTTTATTGACAAAATCGTATAGCATCTTAAATGCCTGTTTTTCAATTTCAGAACCCGTTTTCTCGACAACTCTCATGTATTGGTTTAAGGATTCCAAAACCTTATTTTTACCATAAAAAGACAGGCGCGTCGCCAGAATCGTGGCCTCTATGACGGCATTTCCTGCCCTGCAGAAGCCAAGAAAATCCTTTTGTCTGCCGTGATGGAGAATGCGGCATTTTAGCTCTGCTCGCTCTTCAGATCCTCCGTTGGTAACCACCTTCAATTCGATCCAGCCGCACGTATCCCGATACACGGCTCCTGGGATGGTTTTTGCGGGGAAACTCGGCAACGTTTTGTCATACAAAGCGCTCTCCACAAACGCCAGGACGTTGTCGGATAAATTCGCGACACCGCAGCCTCGGGCAAGCAAATTGCGGCAAGTTTGGCTGGAACGAAAAGGCCGTACCACGACAAACTCCTCGCCCCATTCAATTCCCATTGGAGCAAAGTTTGGGGTGCCGGCCTCGTCTAATGTGGAAAAGATCGTTTCGATGATCATAGTTTCGATTTCAGGTTGCAGGTTTTCGTGGCGCGCTGATATCTAAACGGGTAACGCGATCAGCTCAGATACCCCCACCGGAGATCGGACTCCTGCACATATTTTTTCCCCAGCTGCATCGCCAGGCTTGCCTTCTGAAGCTCCTTTCCAAGATAAAACGCTTGCGCAGCATCCTCCACTTTCAATCGGTTGAAGATCCGCTGGATGTCCCTATCTTTGATAAAGCACCCATTATTAAACACGTAAATATAATCACGGTCCGCAAAAATGCGATAGTTTCGATCGCGCACCAGGGCTTTCATCGAGCGCAGTTCTTCCTCGCTGAATGTTTCGAATGGCGGATCCTTGACTGTGATCAGTGCATCGTTCAAATGCTTGGGCAGAACTTTTTTCGAGCAGGCGTAGTGCATGAGGCGGCGCGCGATATCCAATTCGCGCACTGCGCCGCGGGCCCAGGATATCGCTTCCGTGGTCAGAACATAGTTAATGCCAAGTTCCTCGACCAGGCCTGCCATCACGGCCGTGATGCCGGTCGAGTCCGCGTCGGTCAATTCCGTGAGATTTCCCAAGCCCATCAGCATTTCAGCTCCGGGATATTTGCGACGCATGGAGATGAAATTTTCTATAGATCCGGCGAAATCAAATCCGATCGGATGTAATACGGGATCGATGATAAATGGAATGCGCCAGGTTTCCAGTTTGGAAATATTGCGATCCAGAGATCGCAGTCCCTTTTCAAAATCCGGTATGACGACGACCTTGCATCGGAGACGACGGGCGATCTCAATGTTTTGCGAGTTGACGCTCAGCGCATAATCCACTCCGGCTCTGTCGGCGTTCAGGAGATCCTTGGCGTCGAAAGAATCCACACTGACGGAGAAACCGCGGGTCTTGAGTGACTTGATGACGCTGCCAATGCCGGGGAAACTTCCCTGCGCCGGGCAACCGAGGTCGATGATGTCTGCTCCGCTTGCGCGATAATAAGCGGCTCTTTCCAGAATTTCTTCCAGGTCGAGCTCATACGCATTGCCGATTTCGGCAATGATCTTCACCCGATAGACACCGTAGCCGTCCATGCTTCCGGTGTTTCCGAAAGTTTGGGGGATTTCCTTCAGGCTTTTGGGGCCACGCACCACTTTTGAGCCCAGCATATCGGCAATTGGCGCCAGATCGCCCTTGCACAAGCCCGGAATCATCACGCAGTCCCACTGGCCGCTGTTTGCCAGGTGCTTTGCCACAAACCGCGTGTCCATTAACGCCGCGACGGAAATCGGAAGAACGGCAATTTCATGTTCGAAATCGACGGATAGTTTTTCCAACGTGTCCCTGAGGGATCGCGCGGCCAGTTTTCCTGTCACGAACAAATAGCGGGGCATCGATCCGACTCCTTTAGTACTTGCATAGCATGCCGACACACGATTGAAACTGCTTCGAGGATGGCACAAAGCTTCTGCATATTTCCACCTGAAAAGGGCAGAATCCTTTCCTGGGAGGCTGTCCGAGCCCGAGTGCTGAATTTTTTTTGGGGGGCCCATTTGACAAATACCATCATGGAACTTATCAAAAAAACGAAAAAATTGATGCATGTTCAAACGGTTTCAAAACGGAGGTGAATCCATGAGTCTTATGTCTTTCGACTTATTTGAGGAAATGGCGAGAATGCGAAAGGAAATCGACCGGATCCTGGCTGAAGACAGGTTTTCCTCATGGGCTTTCCCATTCTCGAGAATTTCCTTCCTTCCGGGAAGAGCGTCACGCGCTTACCCTCTGATTAACATCAGCGAGGATAAGGATAATGTCTATGTCAACGCTCTCGCTCCCGGCCTTGACCCTGATGCGTTGAATGTTTCCGTTTCCGGAGACCAATTGGTCATTTCGGGAGAGAAAAAGCCTCTGCCCCCAAACGTCAAACCGGACTTTATCCATCGCAGTGAGCGTTCCACGGGGCAATTCGCAAGAAGCATGTCACTTTCCGTTGGCGTCCAGAGCAACAAAGTACAGGCAAGTTACACCAACGGAGTGCTGAAGATCACCTTGCCCAAAATGGAAGAAGCAAAGCCCAAACAAATTTCGGTGAAGCTGGGCTGAATCGCGCAACGCCATCGATCATGGAGGGATAAAAAATGACCGAAAAAACAGCTGCTCTTACAACTGAAAAGAGAGACCTGGACACAGGGGGCGAAAAAACTCTGGCCACAAGAGATGACACGTTATACATCGCACCGCCTGTGGATATTTTTGAGACGGACGATGCCCTAACGGTGGTGGCAGATCTGCCGGGAGTCGAAAAGGATGTGGTCGATATCCGCGTTGAAGACGGCATTCTCACCATCAAAGGCAGAGCGAATTACCGCCCTCAAGCCGAGATGCTTCGCCAGGAGTTCAGCCTCCAGGGTTATTACCGTCAATTCAAGCTGAGCGACGAAGTGGACCAGGAAAGGATCTCCGCGGAGTGCAAAAATGGTGTGCTTACAATTACGCTGCCCAAAGCGGAGAAATCCAAACCGCGGCAGATCAAAGTTAAAATGAGTTAGCGCTCTGTCTCGACGGTATTATTCCGTGGCCAGGCTGCGGAAATGCTCCATGGTGTGATCGGTTTCAGGTTGCAGGGTCCAATTCGTTGGTTTTGACATGAGACCTGGAGCCTGTAACTTGAAACCGGAAACCGATGATCGTCCTGACGAGCCCGGATTCACGAGCAACCATTGTTAGGGATGCAGTCATGGCAAAAAACTATTATTCCATTTTAGGCGTTTTGCCGACTGCGACATTTGATGAGATAAAGTCCGCCTATCGCAGCAGGGTGAAACAATATCATCCCGATCGCTTCGGCAAAGATACGGTGCCTTTCCTGCGGATCCAGGAAGCTTATGATGTCCTGGGTGATCCAGCGAACCGCAGCTACTACGATCACAGTCTGGAACATACGAGCGTAGGTCCGATACCCATCAGTCGCTCGGAACCTGTAACGACACGGCCGCGGAAAGCACCGGTAGAACCGGTTCAGTCTCAGGGGGAGATCATCGATCTCGGAACGATATCTTCCCCGTCTTTGTTTCGGAGTTATCAGCCTGCTCTCGACGAAATACTCGATGGTCTTTGGAGTGCTTTCGACCGGACGCGGGAGACAAAATTCGATAAATTCCGAACATTGACGATGGAAGTCCGCCTAACGCCGGATCAGGCGAGGTGCGGAGGGAGACTGCGGATTCAGCTGCCTATACCGCATGCATGCGACACCTGCAAAGGGCTTGGAGAGGTGGGGCCTTTTTACTGCCGGCGCTGCAGCGGAACGGGGATATGCAGAAGCGGTCTTCCCCTCGAAGTGGAATATCCTCCAGGGATCGCGGATCGCTGTGAGATTGCGATCCCGCTGAACCGATACGGCATATCGGACGTCTGCCCCATCCTCGTATTTCGCGTCAGTCACGCAGGCGATTTTGAGGGCCTCTGAAAATTGGAGGAAATGCCGGGAAACGAGGATATGGTATCATTTTCATCCATGAACAAGCCTGTCCTGGTCTGGTTTCGCCTCGACCTTCGCCTGGCCGATAACCCTGCGCTGTCCGCCGCGGCGTCCCGCAAAAAGCAGGTTATACCGATCTTCATCTGGTCACCCGAGGAGGAGGGCGACTGGCCGCCTGGAGCCGCCAGCCGATGGTGGCTGCACCAATCGCTGAAGTCTCTTGAAGCCGATCTTCGGCGGCGCGGCACCCGGCTGCTGTATCGCCGTGGCCCTTCTCTGGACGCGCTGCGTGCGGTCATCCGGGAGACCGGCGCATCCGAGGTATTTTGGAACCGTCGCTACGAACCGGCCCTCGCTGCGCGCGACGATCGCGTTCGGCAGGCGCTGACCTCGGAGAGTGTTCGGGCAGAAGTTTTCAATTCGTCCCTATTATTTGATCCCGAGGAAATCCGCAATAGCACCGGCAATCCATTTCAAGTGTTCACTCCGTTCTGGAGGGCTTGCGTTTCGGCCGCGCCGGATTTTGTGCCTTTGTCGGCACCTTCTCTGCAAAAGTCAACATGGTCGCTGCCGTCATTGCCGTTGGACACATTGGCTTTGGAGCCTGATGCGGAGTGGGCCAAAGGATTGCATTCGGCCTGGAAGCCGGGCGAAGCAGGCGCGCACAAGGTGCTGCATAAATTTTTTGATCATGCCCTCCAAAAATATCCGGAGCAACGCGATTACCCGGCGTGCATCGGGACATCCATGCTTTCACCATATCTGCACTTCGGGGAGATATCGCCGCGCCAGGTCTGGGCCGCTTGCGCCAAGCACCGCGGCGCAGCGTCCAAGGCATTTCTCCGACAACTCGGCTGGCGCGAATTTGCACACCACCTGCTACACCACTTCCCGCACACGACCGACAGGCCCTTAAGAACTCAATTCGAGCGTTTTCGCTGGAAGAATGACCCGCAAAAACTCCGGGCGTGGCAAACCGGCAGGACCGGATACCCGATTGTGGATGCAGGCATGCGTGAATTGTGGGCTACAGGATGGATGCACAATCGCGTGCGTATGATTGCGGGGTCGTTCCTCGTGAAAGACC
This sequence comes from Acidobacteriota bacterium, assembly GCA_035506515.1. Classification (GTDB taxonomy): domain Bacteria; phylum Acidobacteriota; class UBA6911; order UBA6911; family UBA6911; genus UBA6911. The sequence goes on along the minus strand of DATJPG010000140.1, from coordinate 19,584 downwards.
TGCTGCTGCATTGGACGGAAGGCGCCCGCTGGTTCTGGGATACGCTGGTAGATGCCGATCTCGCCAACAACACACTCGGCTGGCAATGGATTGCGGGCTGTGGGGCCGATGCCGCACCATTCTTCCGTATTTTCAATCCTGCAATCCAGGCCAAGAAATTTGATTCTGCCGAAGAGTACATCGCCCGATGGGTGCCCGGGCGGAATTCGCCGGAATATCCCCGGCCGATCGTTGAGCATGCACGGGCCAGGGAGCAGGCGCTGGAGGCTCTGGCCATGATCAAACAACGGTGAGCCCCACGGCGCGCCGGAGGCCGCACAATGATGAAAACCCGTGACACCGCGGGCGTCCGGTGGAAACCAGAAGGAGGCGATCTGGCTCCTGCATCTCAATCGGACCTCGTCTCCTGAATGCCGGCCCTCCTCAATGACGCGGAAGGATAGGAATTTCAGGCTAAAATTATTTCCCGGCCGACTTTAGCCAACACTCCGCCCATCGATAATTCTTCATTATTCTGTTGACCACAATGGAACGAATCGGGATACAACAAACTAATTCTATAGGATTACAGTTCAGAATCTGTGATATATCGCACGAATAGGGATTTTGCTATTTTCTATGGGGCGCTCTTGGGTTATTATGTAAAGTTACATGGATGATCGCTCCAGAGATCCGGCATCGGATCAATGATCGTGCGATCCTTTTACTCCGCATGGAGGTGTGGCGAAAATCAAACCCAATCCTGGACTCGGTGAACGGCCGGTGCAATTCCGACACCGTTCCTGCATCCATTTAATTTCAGCTTGTGTATGACGGAATAAATGGCATGGGGTTTCAAGGCGTGCATGTTTTCCTACTGGAAATGTCTGCACTCATCTGACAATTCACAAAACCCTTTAGACCGTTCTGACCTCCCCTCGCGATCGAATCACGCGGCGAGGGATTCTTGGAGTTGTAATGTTATGACCGCCGCAAAGATTTTCCGCAGTCCATGGATGCTTCCCATCGTCGTCACCGCAGCAATTCTGCTGATAATTCCAATCCTTATCGGCCACGGTATTTTTAAAAAATTCAGTCCCACCACCCCCCAAAAGATCCACTACTCCAATTTGGATGTGGATCAGGTCGGCATGCCCGGCGAATTTGAATCATGTGACGCTATTGTGCTCGGGTGCAATGAAATGGTGCAATATCATCCCAGAACGATGTTGGAAATCATCAGCCTCTTGCGGGATCACGTGGGCGTCGTCGCCATGGTGGACACGCAAGCTCGGCGCGATCAAGTAATTACATGCCTTGTCGATGCGGGCATTCCCCCCGATTCGGTGGATGTCGTTGTTCAACCCACGGTGGGCATGTGGATCCGCGATTACGGTCCGATATTTGTGCGTCTGCGCAACGGCAAGATGGTGGCGGTACGCAACGATTATCTCGAGCCTGACCGTAAGGAGGATAACCGGGCAGCCAATTATCTTGCCGGGTATTACAAATTGGATTTGGTCCGTTCCGGCATCGCTGCGGTAGGGGGAAATCTGCTGAGCAACGGTCGCGGCCTGATCGTCAGCACCACCGCACTGATTTCGCAGAATGAGCCGCGTCATTTTGATCTCAAGGCCATCGCAGGGGTGCTCGGGGATACCTTTAAGACCTCCAATTGGGTCTACCTGGCAATGCTCCACGGGGAGCCCACCGGCCACGTGGACATGTTCGTTACCTTCACTGCGCCGGACACGGCGGTCGTCGGCTCCTATGACCCTAAAGAAGATGCCGAAAATAGCGCGATCCTCGACGAAGCCGCCCACGTTCTGGCCATGCAGAAGTCTCCTCACGGGGAAATGAAGGTTGTGCGCATCCCCATGCCGCCACACCGAGACGGCCTCTGGCGATCTTACACCAATGTGATCTTCGCCAACGGCATTCTGCTGGTGCCGCAGTACCCGGACGTCAGCCCGGAACTGGACAAGACGGCTCTGGAGGTTTACGCCGGCCTTCTGCCGGACTGGAAGATCGTAGGCGTCGATGCAAGAACACTCATCGCCAAAATGGGCGCCCTGCACTGCGTGAGCATCAACGTTCCAGCCATGGATTGATAGATTCTTTATCCCTACTCACCGTCGAATAGCTTCCGATATTCTACCGACTCCCCTTTTTGACCACCTGGAATGTGTATATTTTCCCCACGTTTCCAGATGACCCGGCCGCCGCGGCGCTGGTGGGAAGAAATCCGTATTCGCCGGGATCCAGTTCCGAAAGCTTTATCGAGAAAGTTCGGTTCGCGACTTTTGTTCCCTCGAATTCGACCGCATCCCTGGTTGCTCCTCCGGAAGAGCTGAAGATGCCGCCTGTAACCGTACGGAACTCACGGGCGTCGTGCAACTCACGCAAATGGAGCAATTGATATTCGGTGATATCCACGCCTTCGGGCGAGACGACGACGATTTCCCCTGGGACTTTCACCACATTCTCGCTGTGCGTCCCCTTTACCCGGCCGTTAACATCCCCTTGCACAATCCCCGCTGTCGCAAAGCGCTTTAAAAAGCCGCCAGTCTGCCAAACTACAACCTCTGGCTCGATTTGATCCCATCCCTTGCCGTGTTTGACAAATAAACCAATTTCGGTCGGGAGATCCGATTCCGTCTTTGCAGCAGGAGACTCTGCTGTCTTGGGCGGCTCCTTGGAAGTAGTCGACGGGATTGAAGGTGTAGGCGGACGCTCCGGTGCGGTCGACACCTTGGGCGCAGGCGCGGTTTTTGCTTCCGGTGTCGCCTTTGACGGATCCATCATTATCCGCAACAATCGGTCACTGACTCCACCCGCCTTAAGGTCAACCATGCCTTGAACAGACAGATCAAAATTGCGCTGGCTGTCCCGGATTTTGGAAATGACCAGTTCTTCGTCAATCCCAACTTTAAGAAGTTGGATAATGGAATCGTTGGTCAGGACTTCATCGGCCGCCAACATCACCATGACGATGTCGATGCGCATCACCTGCGCTTCCATAACAGTTATTCCGGTACGAGTGTATTGTTTGAATCCGGGGAGAGATACCGATATCTGATACGCACCTGCCGGTAGTTGCGCGATTGTATACGTTCCCGTCGCACTGCTTGCGACCTGGTATGGAGCATCCGTCTCGGTATTTCTGGCTTCAATTCTAACGCCCGGCATCAGGGCACCGGCAGAATCAGTAATTGTGCCGGTGATTGTGCCTTTGTTGCTCTGGGCAAAAAGCTCGCCCGCGGCCAGGAGAATAAAGACCAGCATGATCAGGGCTCGAGGCATGAGATAACTCCTCCTGCTAAGTTGATCTTTCTTGGAATTCTAGAAAGTCCCGCGACGCGGGCCGATTCTTCCTATAATAACGTCAAACTTTAAACTAAGAAATCGGAAAAGCTTTAATCAAAACCTGTTATTCAATAATACTCCAATGGATCGAAATGGAGGAATATCTCTGGTTTCCGCTGTAAAGAATGATCTGACTCCAGCGGTTAGCCTCGCCGGGCAATTGACGAACGGCCAGGCCCTTGGGTTCTACCGTGACCTTGATCGGCTTGCCGGGGAATTGCCCCACGACACTTCCAACAGACGACCTTTGTTCCAAAATGACAAGGATGGAATTCCGCTCCAGTTCCCCCGACCATGTGAGGACGCCCGAAGTTGACTGCGGCGGAGCAGCGGGTTCTTCCGCCTTTTGGGAACCGGAAGATGCCGTTTCCACAGGCGGGGCCGCTTCCGATACAGTCTTAGCCGGGACCGGCTGCCGCGTTGTGGCCTTTTTCAGGGGTTTTTGTTCGGAAACGGCCGGGACAGAAATTTTTCTGCCTTCGCCCGCCGGATCGGGTGCTCCTGACGCGGGCGCCGGAAGGATAGCCTTGACGTCCAAATCGGGTTTTAGCGGCGAAGACTGCGCCGCCTGAGTTCCTTGCGGATTCGAGACCTGACCCGAAAGCTGAGATAGAGATGCAGTATCCGAAGCGCTTTGACTAGATCCATGAACCGCACCGATATTTTCGTTTTGAGCGACAATCGCAGCCTTTTTCCCCGGCTTGAATACGGACATGGCGAATAACACCAGCGCGATGCATCCCAGACCGGCTGCCAGCGAAATCCATAGCCATTTCCTTTTCCGTGTCTGAGCGGCATTCTCTGAAGCAGCGAATGGAGCTCGGGCATCCTGACTGCTTTTCGCACTTCCCCGCATGTCACGCGATGGCGTTGCCCACGATGCCGGCTGAGGCATTGTTCCCGGTCTATACCTTGACGCGTCGAGGGGCAATGCGGCAGCCGAATCAGAGCCCGCGAGCGCCGCATTAAAACCTGTGGATGCCGCACCCAGTGGTGTCATCGAGGCGATCGCGGCAGGCAGTGACGGATCGATTGCTGCGATCGCTTCCTCCAGCCCGCGCACAAAGGCGCAGCAGGTTGGGAAGCGCAGTTGCGGATCCTTGGATAAGGCTCGCTTGAACACCGGCCGGATCATCGGATTCATTGCAGTGCTTTCATATTCCGGCTCATCCCACAAAATCTTTGTCAGCAGCGCGGTCAGGGTCTCGCCTTCGAAGGGAAGCCTGCCGGTGATCATGCGAAATGCCACTACGGCCAGGGAGAACTGGTCGGAGCGCCCATCCACGGCGCGGCCCTGCGCCTGCTCCGGAGACATATAACTCGGAGTCCCCACGACGAACCCGGAACGGGTCAGTGAATTCGAGGCCGTGAGCTTGGCAATGCCGAAATCCGCTATCTTCACCGTGCCATCGCGACACACCATGATGTTCGAGGGCTTGATATCCCGGTGAATGATGCCTTTGCCGTGCGCATAGTCGATCGCGGCAGCGGTCCCTCTCAAAATGGATAGAAATTTTCCGGGCGGCAGCGGCTCCGCGGAGGCCAGGATGTCCTCCGCACTTTTGCCGTCGACGAATTCCATGACGATATAAGCTTCGTCTTCCTGCTCGCCTACATCATAGACCGTGACAATTCCTGGATGAGACAGCACACCCGCAGCCTGGGCTTCGCGGTGCAGCCGCTGGATCAGTTGTTCGCGATCCTCTCCCGCCTCCGGGGTATCAAACCGAATGGTTTTTATCGCGACTGCCCGGCCGATAAGGCGGTCTTCGGCAGCGTAAACGACACCCATGGCGCCGCGCCCCAGTTCCCTTAGCACATCGTATCTGCCTATCTTTTTCACGGTTGTGGCCATTATACCCTGAATCGCTTTTCTAGCAGCAGGTTATGTTGAAAGGCGGGGACAGGAAAACGAGCGCGAAAATTGTCGAATGAAATATTTTTCGTCCCCTCTCGAACGAGCCAATAACAAATATTTGCAATAAAGTAACCGTGAACTAAAAGCCAGTCTCAGCGACAGGATTTCACCGTAAAATACCGCTGCAATCAAATCGAAGGCATTTAAGTAGACAGATTGCCTTTTATCAGCAGTCGAGTGAAGGCACGGAGAGAGGTAGGTCCGAAGTCCAATGAAGAGGTTTGAAGCCAACACGGCACCAATGATTCCTATCCTTGCAGCGAGTGCTTCAAGCAGGAAGCGAGAACTACTGCAGCTTTAACCCATCTTAATATTTGCCAGCTCTTTGAGGTCGCGGACTACGCGTACTCCTGCAAACCTTTTCAGTTTTTCCGTGTTTTCCAAGTCTATCACCCGGGGATACACTTCGACCGGTTCGCCGCGAGGTCCCACCGATCTCATTTCCGCGGCAAGATCTGTTGGATACACAACGATCGGGACCCGGCATTTGCCCGCCTGAGCGAAAAAATTCGTCACCAGCGTGTCGGAGATGCCATGGACAAACTTTGCCACCGAGTTGGATGTGGCCGGCGCAACGACAAGCATGCCATACACGCCGCTAAAAAACCTTCCGACCAGAGGCGCACTTGCACTCGTCTCCCGGTAGGTGCGCACGCCCGATGCGTCCAACCGCCCGTCGAGGCGGTATATTTGGAGCACTTCCTCGGCCGCGCGGGAAAGAAATACATCCACTCGTTCAAGCTTCAGCAGCGTCTCGATGCATTCTTCAAGCGCATGTCCAGCCCCCGTAATCGCCCACGCAATCCGTTTCTCTTCCATAGTTTTGATATGCTTTGCCTGCCGCATTCGAAGCGTTTCAGATTCCGGAGACCGTCATGTGGTCTTCCGGTGAATTCCCCAGCAGCAAACGGTGCCGCGTGCCGCCGTTACTGTTTTGAATGTGTTCCAGAGTACCCGAGGCTCTCACCGCTTCGCCCGTTCGCGCCTGTTCGCAAAACCTGCCGCGAAAAGAAACGATCTCATTCAAATCCGTCAGTTGCGGTCCCTTCAGAATGCGAATGTCAGACAGCGCGTATCTGCAGGGCGTGAAGATTCTGTCCCGATCATCGGCAATCGATGCGGTAATGACGGACCTACCTAGCGGAGTATAGCGCAGACGGCCATAGGCGTCCTCAATCTCCTGCGCCTCTTTGACGAAACGGACGAAATAGGTTCGCTCCCGGAAGACGCCCTGGTTGACTTTCCGGCTTTCCAGCGCCAGGAAATCGTCGTAATTCATTTGCGTATCGGCTGCCCGCTGCGTGAAAAGCTCTTTCATCTCGACGGCATTCAGCCGGCGCAATTCCCCATCCTGCGCAGCATCGAGCATCCTTTGCAACGCCCGATATACCCGATAGCAGTTCTCGGTGCCGAAAACGACGGCGTCCAGATCGGATGTTTCCGTATAGAGTCCAATAAGCAATGATCCGGTGATCCCCAGTGCGGACGGCGGAACTCCGGCCTCAGTCTGCAACCGGCTCAGAAATGCAAAGGCATCGTTTTCAATCTCTGCACGAGCGCCGGCTTCAGCCATTTCGCGAAACTTTTTGCGCGGATCGAAGACCGTCCGCACCTGACCGATCGGCACGCCCTGCAATGTCGTTTGAAATACCGGGTCATACGACAGATATTGCGGGCAGGCCGTCCTGATAAATCGCTCCTGTTCGTCAAAATGGTACATGCGCCGGTACGCGGTATTTCCCTTTTTTCGGCTGCCGCCGGAAGGATCGGGCACGTAGCGAAGGACCGCGATGCGCCGATCCGGAGGATGCTCCATTCCTTTGACCGCGAAAAACAGTCCATCCGTTGTCTCGAGATAAAATCCCTCGACGACTTCGGCGAAGTCATGAACCTGGATGGGAAGGTCTTGATTGCCGTTCACTCTCGAACCAAATATGGCAGTGTGCGACCGCGCTCCTAGGGAAGCCCTGCTACGTTCGTTTTGAAAAAGTCGACGCGTACTCGCTCCACGATGGCGTTCACGGGCTCGTCAAGATACTTGGTGAAGAAGGTCGGGTAGATGCCAATCCAGAATGCCAAAATGATGAGAGGCACAAAAGTCGCCAGTTCTCTCATATTTAAATCCGGCAATAATTTGTTCAGCGGGTTTTCGAGTTTTCCGAACATCACGCGCTGATACAGCCACAGCATATAGGCTGCGCCGAGCACGATGCCGATTACGGCAAGTGCCGCATAAGGCCAGAGCCCCGGAGCCGCAAACGTTCCCTGAAGAATATAGAATTCTCCGATGAAACCGTTCAATGCAGGCATTCCGATGGAGCTCAGAGTCATGATTAAAAACACCGTCGCATAGACCGGCATGATGTGGCTCAGTCCGCCGTAGTCCGAAATCAGTCGCGTATGGCGTCGCTCATAAATAATGCCGACGATCAAGAAGAGTGCGCCGGTGGAAATGCCGTGGTTGATCATCTGCAGGATGCCGCCCTGCAGTGAGACGGGTGTAGCCGCGAAGACCCCCAGCATCACGAATCCCAGGTGGCTGACGGAGGAATACGCCACGAGCGACTTCATGTCCTTCTGCATCATCGCCACGAGTCCGCCATAAATGATTCCGATCAGCGAAAGAATCAGCAGAGGCTTCAAGAAATGCATCGTTGCCCAGGGAAACATCGGTAGAGAGAAGCGGACAAAACCGTACGTCCCCATTTTCAGCAGAACACCCGCCAGGATGACGGATCCCGCCGTTGGAGCTTCCACGTGCGCATCGGGCAGCCACGTATGGAAGGGGAACATGGGGACCTTGATGGCAAAGCCGACAAAGAAAGCGAGGAAAACCCAGAACTGAAGATCGGTCGGGAATCCCAATTTTTGAAAGGTGAGGATATCGAATGAATAAATGCCCGAAACGTCGTGCTGGTAGAAATAGATTGCCAGGATACCCACCAGCATGAGCACCGAACCCGCCAGCGTATATAGGAAAAACTTGATCGCGGCATACAGTTTTCTGGGACCGCCCCAAACGCCGATCAAAAAATACATCGGCACCAGCATCACTTCCCAGAATACGTAGAAAACCAGAAAGTCGAGCGACATGAATACACCGAGCATGCCCGTTTGCAGCAGGAGCATAAACGCATAGTATTCCTTGACTCGTTCCTTGATCGCCGTCCACGAGGAAAGGATCGCGATCGTTCCCAGCAGGGTGGTGAGGAGAACCAGCAGCATGCTGATTCCATCGAGCCCGAACTTATACGCAGCCCCGATCTGCGGGATCCAGGAGCGCTCGAATACGAACCGGAATCCGTTCGGATGAATAAACCGGGGATCGTTGAAAGCCGTCAGGAGCGGAATCGATATCAGGAATCCCACAAAAGCGGTGATATTGGCGATCCACTTGATCGCAAGCTCATTCTCCCGCTTCATGAACATAATCAGCACCATTCCCACGAGCGGGAGATAGCAGACGATGTTCAAGATATTATTCATGAAAAAGTCCATTGCGATCTGCTCCTGCACTAGATTCCCGATTCCAAATTTTCGATTCCAGATATAGTTCCAGTCTGGAATCGGAAATCTGAAATCTGGAATTAAAAGTTAAGCAATCCGTTGTAATAGATCAGAATAAACACCACGATTCCGACCACGGCCACCAGCATGTATCGCTGGACCAGCCCGGTTTGAAATGACGTGGCGATCCGGTTCAATCTCATGTTGATCCAGCCGACGAAATTGACAAGACCGTCCACGATATACGTATCGAACAGCCTGGATACCGTAGCCGTTCCCCGCGTGGATGCGGCAGTCAAGTTGACGGCTCCATCGACAAACTTGGAATCGACGAAGAAACACGCTCTTCCAAGGTCCTTGGTGCGGTTGACGAAGAGAGCGTCGTACAGTTCATCCACGCAGTATTTGCGGTACACCAGCGCATAAAACCCTTTGATCTTTGCCGTAAAACTATCCGCCAAACCGGGACGCTTCACATAAAATCGGTACGCCAGGAAAATACCGGCCAGTGCGATCGCCACAGACAGAGCTGTGAACAACTGCTCCTGTCCGGCGGGATGATGCACGACGAGCTCCGGGTTTTCGGGGAGCCGCAGGACAGGCTCGAGAAAACGCTCGAACCGGTTGATGATTCCAGTCCACCCCGGAAAGCCGACAAATCCCCCGATTGTCGACAGGATCGCCAGCGCAGCCAGCGGGTACACCACGTTCCTGGGCGATTCGCGGATGTGATGCCTGGTGTGATCATCCATCCTCTCTTCTCCCCAAAATGTCAGGAACAAGAGCCGGAACATATAAAAGGAAGTCATACCGGCGCCGCACCACAGCAGGAACCAGATAATGGGATGGCCGTTGCTCCAGGCGCGCCACAGGATCTCATCCTTGCTGAAGAACCCCGCGAACGGTGGAATTCCCGCAATCGCGACGGTGCCTACAAACATGGTCCAATAGGTCCACGGCAGGTATTTTTTTAGCCCTCCCATCTTCAGCATGTCCTGTTCATGGTGCATGGCCATGATAACGGAACCGGAACCGAGGAAGAGGAGTGCTTTGAAAAACGCATGCGTCATCAGATGAAAGATTCCGCCGACGAAAGCCCCAACTCCGAGCGCCGCGAACATATACCCCAGCTGGCTTACCGTCGAATAGGCAAGGACGCGCTTGATATCGGTCTGAGCGAAACCGATTGTGGCCGCAAAAATTGCGGTCAGGGAACCGACCACGGCCACAATCAGCAGAGTCTCGGGCGCACGACTGTAAAGCGCGTTGCTTCTGCAGACCATGTATACGCCGGCGGTCACCATCGTGGCCGCATGGATCAGGGCAGATACCGGCGTGGGACCTTCCATCGCATCCGGCAGCCAGACAAAGAGAGGGATCTGGGCGCTCTTGCCGCAGGCGCCGATGAAGAAGCAGAGCGTCGCCCAGAAGAGAAAGTCGTGGCCGGAGTGCACCGGCATCGCGGCCGCTTTATTGAATACATCCTCGAAACGCAGCGAACCGAAATGCACAAAAACCAGCATCATTCCAAGGATAAAGCCCGCATCCCCGATTCGATTCACGACGAACGCTTTCTTCCCGGCGTCGCCCGCGCTCTTCTTGTCGAAATAAAACCCGATCAACAGGTAGGAGCACAATCCCACTCCTTCCCAACCCACGAACATCATCACATAGTTGTTGGCCAGGACCAGCGTCAGCATTGCGAACATGAAAAGGTTCAGGTAGGAGAAGAAACGGTAATATCCGCTGTCATCCCACATGTAGCCGGTCGAATAAATATGGATCAGGAAACCGACTCCGGTGACAACGAGGATCATCACCGCCGAAAGCGGATCGAGTTGATAGCCCCAAGGCACCGTAAATCGGGCCAGCCCTCCGTCCGAAAGCGGAAGCGATCCTGCACTGAGCCAGGTGAAGACGTCGAGCGAAAACAGTTCTTTATGCTCGATGGCGAAAAGCTGATATACGCATAGGACGCTTACAATAAAGGCCAGTCCAACCGATCCCAGCGCGATAGCGGAAACCAGCTTTTTGTTTAGTTTTTTGCCGGTGCTTCGCAGAGTTGTCAAGCCTGACAGGCCAACAAGCGCACTCCCGGCTAGCGGCAACGTCGGTATCAACCAGAGGTAGTTCAGCATAATTTCTAACTTGGCACAGGTTCGCGAGTTCCGGCAATGCCTGAAGCTCGGCGTCAATTACTCACATTCAAATTCGAGCTATCCTTCTAAGGTCAACGGGAACAAGGATATACGCGAACTACTAACATAGCGGCTCCGCGATTGTCAATTTCATTGTTTTGAATCCGCGATTCGCCGTTCCCTGTTGAGCAAGTCCTTATAAATTGTTTCGACCTGCGCCCGGGTTTGGCCCATCGTGCCCGATGTGTCGATTGTGTAATCCGCAAGTTTTAGTTTTTCCTCAATCGGCATTTGCGAAGCCATTCTAGCTCTAGCTTCCGCTTCAGTTAATCCGTCGCGGCTGATGAGACGGGAGACTTGAAGAGAAGGGGTACAGGCAACTACAACCAGATAATCATACATGGAGTAGCCGCCGGTCTCAACCATCAGGGCTGCATCCACGATGATTATCCCGCGCGGTGAGGATTGTTCGAGAATCTCAATCCGCCGCAGGATTTCCGCCTTTATCGCGGGATGCAGGATGGAATTAAGCACCGCCCTTTGATTGGCATCGGAAAACACAAACCGGCCCAGTATTTTGCGGTCGATTTCCCCTCCGGGACTCAGGATCTGCGATCCAAAGGCGTCCACGATCCTGCCGAACGCATTCGTACCCGATTTGAGCAACGAATGGCCGATTTGATCCGCATCGATTACGTGCGCCCCCATCTCCGCAAAAAACAGCGCCGCAGAGCTTTTGCCCGATGCGATATTTCCTGTCAATCCGACATGCAGCATAGGGGCCCATAATATCATAGGCAGGGCGTTGACTCCCCGGCCATCTTGGGATACTTTGGGCCTACCGAACACCCGCCCCCTGGTAATGGAGCATTCCAGGCGGACAGCGGGGTTTCCAGGAGACTATGTATGCGTGTTCTGATAACCGGCGGGGCCGGATTCATCGCATTTCACCTTGCGGCCGCGTTGATTAACCAACGCGTTGAAGTCAGCCTGCTGGACAATTTCAATGACTTCTATGACCCGGACATCAAACGGCGGAATGTGCAAGATCTGAAAGCCAAGGGCCGGGTCCAGTTGCACACCGTGGACATTCTCGATCGCGAAAAGCTTCGCAGAGTTTTCGAGGAGGTCCAGCCCGAAACGGTCGTGCATCTCGCCGCCTGGGCTGGCGTGCGTCCATCTCTCGAAAAACCGGATCTGTATGCGTCGGTAAACGTGACCGGGACAGTGAATCTTCTGGAGATGGCGAAAGAGTTTTCCACGCGCTGTTTTGTTTTTGGATCTTCGTCATCGGTTTATGGCGGCAACACCAAGGTGCCTTTCTCGGAAGACGATCCCGTGGACAGACCCGTGTCGCCCTATGCGGCGACCAAACGGGCAGGGGAGCTGTTGTGCCATACATACGCACACAATTTCTCTATGCACATTTCGTGCCTGCGATTTTTCACCGTTTATGGTCCAAGGCAACGCCCCGAAATGGCGATTCACAAATTCGCCCGGCTAATGGCCGAAGGAAAAGAGATTCCGATCTTCGGTGAGGGGGACTCCCGGCGGGACTACACCTATGTGGAAGACATCGTTTCAGGCGTGCTCGGAGCCATCGAGGCAAATCCGCAATTTGAAATCATCAACCTGGGCGAATCGCAAACCACGACTTTGCTGGAACTGGTCCGTCATCTGGAAAATGCGCTTGAGATGAAAGCGGTGCTTCGCTTTATGCCGAATCAACCGGGAGATATGGAAGCTACCTACGCAGACATCAACAGGGCGCGCCGTCTGCTCGGATACAATCCCAAGATACCCATCCAAGACGGAATACGCCTATTCGCCGACTGGTTCAAAGACAGTCAGCAGTAGGCAGGATGTCTGCCCGCTGTCGGCCGCTTTTATGGGATATCGGCAACAACCATCGAATTGGACAATTCATTGACTACATAAACGGTGCGGTTGTCCGGTGCGATTTTGATATCGGTTGGTCCGCGATCGACCTCGAAGGTTTCGGCAACCAGGTTGCGCAAATCCGAAGCCAGGATGGACACATTGCGCGAGCCTGTGTTGACGACAAAGATCCGCTTCCCATCGGGGCTGACGGCCACCCCGAATGGCATCTTCCCGACCGGGACGGTGATCTGAACCCTCATTAGCTCTGTGTCTATGACCGAAAGGTCGTTGCTGCGGCTGTTGGTAACGAACACTCGCTTCCCGTCAGGCGTGATGGCAATGCCGTCCGGAGCTTCTCCAACGGGAATTTTGTTTACTACTTTCTGTCGCTCGGGATCTACGACCCAGACTTCGTTGTTTCCTCCCATTGCCAGATAGATCAGTTCGTTGTTGGGAGAAACGACAAGGGAGAAAGGCGAAATTCCCACTTTGATGCTCGCCAAGACGCTGCGTTCGCGAATGTCAATGATATGCAGCAGTCCTTCCCTGCTGCGCCCGTAATTGGATACGTAGGCTCGGTATCCGCGATGACTCATGGCCACAAAGTTGGGTTGTCCTCCAACTTTCACATCAGCGACGACGTGGAATGTGTTCAGGTCTACGACGGCGACAGTACCGGAATCCTTACAGGCTACAAGGGCCGTTTTCCCCTCACCGTCCACGGCCAATCCCAGCGGAGAGGACCCGACGAAGACACTTTGCGTTACCATTTTTTTTGCCAGGTTAACAGCCAGCAGCTCATTGGTCCCGTAAGACGTGACATACACCTTGGTCCCATCCGGGCTCAGCGCGATGAAATTCGGGGAAGTTCCAACCTTTCGTATTCGAAAGGCCTCGATCGGATTGCTGAATCCGGACAGCATACAGAGCAGGGAGATAACGACGCATAGCATGCCCTGCGATTTCCTCATGACGGCTCCTTATCTATTTCGTGGCGGCAATCAGGCTGAACACTCCCCCATAGCGTGATTCCGGAGAACTCAAGCCTTTGATGATCACTTGTCGAAAGCCCGCCTTGAATAACAATTGAATAATTTCCTCCTGGTCATAATATATCGCGCCCGCCTCCGCCGCGTTCTTTTGTATATACCGAAGATGCATTCGCTTCAAAAACCAGGGGAGGGACCGTTGAATGGATTTCGGCACCAGCAACTCGGCCAGGATCAGATGCCCGCCCGCGACGAGGATGCGGAGAATTTCCGCAAGATAGTGATCCGCGGGATGCCGGTGCAGGTCGAAGAACGAAACGGCAAGCTCGCCGAAGCCGTCTGAAACGGGAAACTGGGATTCCCTCAGATGCTTGAACTCGACAAATGGATGCAGATTGAGATGTGCGGCTCGCTGCTTGCCTCGCTCCGTCAGCGTTAGATTGGTATCGAAGGAATAGATCCGTCCGGCGAATGCTTTGCGGGCAGCCAGTCTCAGCGCAAATGTCGCCGTATCGGTCAGCAGGTCGATCACCTTTACGCGCTCGATGCTCACTGCAAAGTCGACGACCTGATCCACGGCAAGGTAATAATCCAGACCGGTTCTCCATCGGAAAAACCGCGCGACCCCCTCTTCATAGATGTCGATCGTTGCGGGAAGGTTTGCCACAAACGGCCGCTGATGCGCCGGCGAAAAATCGAATTTCTTTTGCGGATTCCCGGCAGGATTTTCGGTCTTCACAGAAATGCCTCTAAGCTAATTCGAAATTCGAGATCAAAAACGCCTCTTACCGTGCCTGCAATCTCGAATTTCGAATCTCGAATCAAATTCAATTCTTCAGCCGCAAAAGCGAGTAATTCTGCGTTTTGAGCACCGGGACATATCGATTCGCCCAGTGCGTGTCATTCTTCATGAGTTGCCAGACCGCATCCCCTCGCTGGGCGCACATCCAACCAACGACGCGTTCCGGATTTTGCGTCGCCTCAAGCCAGAGCACTTCCCTTCCCTCATTATATATAAATTCCTTTACCTTCAATCCCGAGTCGTAAACAAGCGGTGCTTCGGTCCCCATGTCGATCAGGATTTTCTTCCCGTCATAATTCTGTTTCAAATACTGCAGGATCTTTTCTCTTTCCGGCTCGATGAATTCATGCTCCATCGTTTCCGCCATCATGGGGTGGACCTCGCGAGCCAGAGGCGGAACGTGCATTCCCAGAAAGCACAGGAGCATCAGCGGCATGCTATACCACTGTCGTATCCTGGACACACAAAATACTATCAATGCCACAACGGACAGCACAAGCGCGCCGGGACCGGGCATGAGAGCGTCCCCGGGACGCAGGTGACCCATCAACCACGTCAGCCATGGAAGCCCGAGGACAATAGAAGAAAGCAGCAAGATAGACCGCCTCTTCGCGGTTTCCGAAGTCGTCACCAGACTGCCGAAAATCGCCACCGCCGGAAGAAGAAGCACCGAATAGCGAACGCGATATATCAGCCCCCAGTAAAGCGCCGAGATATTGATCAGAGAAGGAAGCCACAGCAGGAGCAGCGGAAGGCGACGGCTCCATTCCTGTCGTTGTGCCAGAAAGAGAATCAGACCGGCGGCGGCGACGGCAAGGGGGAGAATTGTCGTTACCTGCGACAACTCTCCCAGGTGATATACCAGGGAAAGGAGCGGGCGCCGGTACGTCATATAAGGAGCGGGATGGCCCTGCACGACTTTATGAAAGAAATTATCCCCCAGGCGCAGGTAAATATAGCCGAAGTGGGCAAGGGCCGGCAGACCCACGATCGCCAGAAAAAGCCCCCCCGATTGCAGGATTTTGCGCCTTGATTCCCGCTGCATCCAGAAATCAAGGATCAGGAGCAGAAGCACGCCGGCGAAAAAATACCACCCTTCATAGCGGCACATTGCGCCCAGGCTTGTCCAGAGTGCCGCTCCCCACGGCAACGATGCATACCCGTCCTCACGCCAGCAAATCAGGCTGTGTGTCGCAAGGAGAAGAAACGCCATATACAACGGTTCGGTCAGGGGACAACTCTGCAGGTATTGAAGATTGGGATTCGCCAGCAGGACAAGCGCTGCGAAAACGCCCGCCGTGATCGACCCGGTGATCCGGAAGGAGATCTTGTAAACCAAGTATCCCGACAATGCGAACGAAAAAACAGAGAGCAAACTTGGAATAAAGCCCGACCGGTACTGCGACTCGAAGATCACGAAAGGCAGGTACACCAGATGAGTCAGGGGAAGCCAATTCACCCCCAATTGCGCGTAGCCGGGCGTGAGCGAATCGACCATGCGGCGCGCAACGAGCAAATGCGCTTTTGCATCATAATGCGCAATCGTCAGATGGTTCGCATAATAATAAATGAAATAGCCGAGGCCGGCGAGAACGCCCGCGATAAAGATGAGCCGTGAGACCTCTCGGCTCTGTGAAAGTCTGATTGCTTTGAACGAATGCATCAGGGATAAATCCTGTAGAGCGTACGCGGGAACGCAATCGTTTCGCGCAGATGGCCCAGATTGCACAGCCATGCAACCACTCGCTCGATTCCCATTCCGAATCCTGCGTGTGGCACCGTTCCGTATTTCCGGAGGTCCAAATACCATTGAAACGGCTCGATCGAGAGGCTGTGCTCCTTGAGCCGGCGCATGAGCAAATCGCAGTCGTGAATGCGCTGGCCTCCGCCAATAATTTCTCCGTACCCTTCGGGAGCGAGGACATCGACGCACAGGGCGACCTCGGGCCTTTCCGGGTCCGGTTGCATGTAGAATGCTTTCACTTCCGAAGGATACCGGTGGACCATGACGGGCGACGAGTACTGCTCCGAGAGAACGGTCTCGTCCCCACCGCCAAAATCCCCACCCCACTGGATCTCGGAACCGGCTTCCTGCATCTTTTTCACCGCCTCGTCATAACTCAAACGGGGGAAAGGTTTTGAAATTTTCTCCAGAATCGCGGTGTTGCGCTCCAGCACCTCCAACTGCTGCCTGCGGCGCGTCAGGACTCGCTCGACAATAAAGCAGACGAGCCCTTCGGCCAATTGCATCGTGTCCTCTAAGGTGGCAAAGGCAACCTCGGGTTCCACCATCCAGAATTCCATTAGATGTCTGCGAGTCTTGGATTTTTCAGCGCGAAAAGTGGGGCCGAAACAATAGACTTTGCCGAAAGCGGCGGCCGTAGCTTCGTTATACAGCTGACCGCTCTGAGTCAAATACGCCTTTTGATCGAAATATTCCGTTTCGAACAGGGTCGTTGTGCCTTCGCAGGCATTCGGAGTAAATATTGGCGTGTCGACGAGGGTAAAACCGAGGTCATCGAAATAGTCCCGGCACGCCTTGATGACTTCATGCCTGATCTTAATGATCGCGTGTTGCCGGGAGCTCCTGAGCCAGAGATGCCGGTTCTCCATCAGGAACGCCGTTCCATGTTCTTTGGGGGTAATCGGGTAGTTCTCCGCCAGTTGCACGATCTTGAATTCCGTCACGTCGACTTCATACCCTCCGGGACTCCGCGTGTCTTTCCGGACTTTTCCGGTGACCTCGATGCTGGATTCCTGCGTGAGCTTGTCGAGCGCTTCAAACTGCTCCGGGGAGAAGTTGCCCTTGAACGCAACGCACTGAATGACTCCCGTTCCGTCGCGGAGCAAGATAAACTGGAGTTTCCCGCTGCTCCGCTTGTTATAGACCCACCCGCGCAACGTGATTTCGGACCCCTCGTGCGCGCCTACATTCTCGACATAAACAACTGGCATGATGAATCCCTCATTGATTCCAGATTCCCGATTCCAGATTATCGATCTCAGGTTCCAGATCGGTAATCTGGAATCGGGAATTGGGAATCCTGGTATATCATGAAGCCGGGAGCTTCCCCGATTCTCCGGCAGTGCTCCAGGTATAGCGAATAATAGCTGAGGCGCAAAAATCGCGACTCGAATATCCCCATCTTTGCTGCCAGCGCGCGGATCCTCGCTTCCGTGCCCTCGAATTCCACATAATTCCCTACCGGAGTCTCGTCAACGGCAACATGAACCTCGTCCAGCAAAAATTCTCTGCGGTATTTCTGATATCTGAAACAGACTGCCATCCCGATTCGCTCGAGCACCTGCAGCATCGTCGCCCCGTCTTGCAGCCCGGTCTCCAGTTCTTCTCGAGTTTTAAAGATACCATCCGGCCGGGGCGCCCCCTTGAACGTGAGGATACCATTTCCCTTTGCGAACCTTATTCGGAGCAGGCATTGGCCTGTTTGAAGCTTCCGGTCGGGGAAATCCAGCAGATAGTTGTCTTCGAAATGCCTATCCGCAAGGGCTGCTGCATTCAACCCGTTCAGCCGAAGGCAAAAGGCTTCGACATCCTCGATTTGGACCTTGATTTCTGTCTCTGTGCTCAACGGTGCCCCTGCAAGTTCCTCAATATCGAATTTCGAATCCAGATTCCCGAAGCAGTTTAGACTTTATGCCGGCGCAAAACGATGCCGCATTCCCTTAGGAGCGACAGCGCCGTTTCGTTCAGAGGATAGTCCTGGTTATAGACAACCTCGGCAATCCCGCTGTTTATGATCATCTTGGTGCAGAGCAGGCAGGGGGCATAGGTGGTGTACAGCGTTGCACCCTTCAGGCTGGTACCGTGATAGGCCGCCTGAGTGATGGCATTTTCCTCGCCATGGCAGCACAGGCACTCGTCTAACGCTGTGCCGCTTGCAGCCATGCCATTGCACCGCGGACACCCGCCCTCGTTGCAGTTCTTTGCCCCTCTGGGCGTTCCGTTGTACCCCGTGGACACAACACGCTTGTCTTTCACGATGATGGCCGCGACCTTTCGCTTCATGCAGTTGCTGCGCATCGCCACAACTCTGGCGATGCTCATGAAGTACTCGTCCCAGGTCGGGCGCAAAAACCGGCTCATCAGCGGCGGCAGCACGGCGTCCAGCCGTCGATGCAACTCCTCCAGAGTCCCGTCATTGGTGATCACGAGATCGGCCTTTTGTCGCGTTGCATTCAACTGCTGGCTGGCTGGATTGTTTGAATCGAGTTCGCGCGCTTCTTCTTCGGCAAACTGTTTCAAGGTCTGGGCTGCATTTTCCCTTCCCCGTATCCGGCTGCGTTCGAAACGCGTCGCCTGCTCCGCTTCCAGTGCCAGCAACGTGAAGTCGCTTCGTTTTTTCAGCGCGTCCACTTCCTGGGGATTGCGTATCGAGTCGATCACGTAGTTTTGATCCCTTTCGAGACATGGCAGCAATCTTTCCGCCAGTACGCCCGGGCCGAACTTCTCCCGCAGCTCGTTTCCCACCTCAATGAGAACTTCCCGCGTGATTTGCAGCTCTCTTTTGCGAATCTCTTCCCGAATTGCATCCGAGAGAGAGTGATATTCAAAGCCTCTGCTTTTGAGATATTCAGAGACTGCTGTTTTTCCCGATCCGTTTTTTCCAGTTATCCCTATGATCATGAGTTCAGCATGTTAGCACAAGTAAGTATCCTCCGGCAAAGCCCCTGAGCCGCTCAAAACGGCCCGAACAGTGCAATCGTGTCGGTATCGGGATCGGATATCGCATTCGGATTTGGGTGTTCCGCTTGTTGCGCCAAAAAGCGATTCCCGATAGCGACCTCGATTCCGATCCCGACCCGAATGGCACTTAGTTAAGAGTGACAGCAATCACTCCGAAATACTGCCTGACCTTTTGTTTAAGCCCCCGAAAGCATGCGCGTCAAGCCAAGGGCAACCAGCGCTGAAAGCGCGATGCAGTATAGCCCAGGGTGGAGGACGCGGAGCGGCCGGAACCCTGGGTTAGCATTGTAATTCATGTG
>DATJPG010000139.1:0-38874 GCA_035506515.1 Acidobacteriota bacterium | reverse complement strand
GGGCCGGAAGGAGCGGCGGTTACACTGGTGGAGTTTTCGGATTTCCAGTGCCCATACTGTCTCCAGCTCAATAAAACGCTTGAAGAGGTTTTGGCAAAATACGGATCGGACGTTCGCCTGGTGTATCGCCAATTGCCGCTTTCCGATATTCATCCCTTCGCGGAAAAAGCCGGGGAAGCCTCTCTGTGCGCGGCCGATCAGAATCGCTTCTGGCAGATGAACCGTCTGATTTTTGAAACGCAGAATCAGCTGGCGGAAGAAGATTTGAAAGCAAAGGCGGCAAAACTCAATCTGGAACCGGCTGTTTTCCAAAGCTGCCTGGCTTCGGGAAAATACGCTTCAAAAATCAAACAGGACCAGCGCGAAGCTTTCGCTCTCGGGATCGAGTCGACGCCGGCACTTTTTATAAACGGACGTCTTATCTTCGGGGCCGTCCCCCTGGCGGAAATCTCCAGGATTGTTGACGAGGAGATCCGGCTCAAGGCATCCGGAAAAACAGCCGCGGCGTCGTTAAATCGCGGGAGCGAATGATCTATCATTGGAGATACATTAAGAAAGCCAAGGGAAAGGGAAAGACGCATGCGACGGATGATCCAGTTGTTTCTCTGCATATTCGGATTGTGGATAACCCCGCTGACCGCCTGCGACCTGTGCGGTTGCTATATGGTACATGACGAACAGCTCCCCAAGGCGGGATTCTTTTTCGGTGCCTATGAACAATACACTCAGTTTGGCACGCTGCAGGTAGACGGCCGTAAGGTACCCAACGAGGTCGGGCAGTACATGGACAGCTCCATCACCCAGTTCCTGATGGGATACCAGTTCGGCGATCGGGTGGCAGTCCAACTGAGCCTGCCGTATGTGAACCGCTCCTACCGGCGCCCGGTGGGGGATGGTATAGAAACAGGAACTGTCTCGGGACTTGGGGATTCATCACTACTTGTCCGGTATCGCATGATTGGCCGGGTCACCGAGGATTCCACGATAATGTGGAATATCCAGGGAGGGCTCAAGATGCCCACTGGTAATAGCGACCGGATATTGGAGGAATTACACGAATCGGAGGGACCGGTGCCGAGCGGAGTGCACGGACATGACCTGACCCTGGGTTCGGGGTCGTGGGACGGCCTGATCGGTACTACATTCTATGCCAACCGCGGCCGGATCTTTGGCGAAGTAACGGTCCAATCCTCTCTTCGCAGCAAAGGCCGGATCGACTACAAATTCGCCAACGATATCCTCTGGTCCGCAAAACCGGGCGTCTATTTCCTTCAGAGCCACGTCCGATCGGCAAGTTTGAGCCTGGCCGTATCGGGCGAGGCGAAGGGCAAAGATACCTTCCTGGGAGAAAAAGCCGAGGATACCGGCATGACCAGCGTTTTCATGGGGCCCGAAGCTTCCTTCGCGTGGCGGCGAAACCTGAATGCATCCTTCGGGGCGGATTTTCCGGTGATGCAGCACAACACCTCCTTCCAGTCCGTGCCCGACCACCGGTTCCGCGCCGCCCTGGTATGGCACTTCTAATGTAAGGCGTCATTGATGCCCTGACATTTGATCGGTGTGAACTGAATCCACCCAAAGGCCCTCAAAGACAAAAAACGCCACGGATTACCCGGCGCGGCATCTTGCAGCAACCAACATGTGAGGACGGGTCTCCAGAGACTGTCTCAAAACTCAGGACCTGCTGTGTTATGCGCCAGGGCAGGTCCGAAGGACCGGCAGAGAATAGGCCCGATCGTAAGGTCGGGGTAGACGAGTAGCATGAGACCAAGCGCCGAAGGTGCGACACGAGGCTAAGGAATAAGAAACCGGAAGGATTGTATATAAAACGTTAACAGTGCCGCGCCCTCGGCGCTCCGTCTTTGCGATAACCTAATCCCGACCTTACGGTCGGGCCTATTCTCTGCCGGCGCTTCGCGCCTCAATGATTCCGATTTTGAGATGGCGCCGGGTTTTGAGACAGCCTCTGGAGAGCCGTCCTCACAAAATATTACTTGCTCAAAAAACAAGAAACAGGACGATTGTTACCCGGATTTATACTGATAAATGCAGCGGACTATCATTTTGTCCGTGCAATCCGTGGCGTGTTTTTTATCCTTTAGGCTACCCAAATAGCAAGGGATCTTTGACGCACTACACTAGGGCGATTGGCGGAGCTGGCCATTCACTTTGACCTGATCGAGAGAGAGTTCTTTTACGTTTTCGACGACGTCTGCTTCAGCCACATTTTCAAACGAGCATTGAGCCAGCCGTATGTTGCGGATGGGAGATTCCTTGTAGCCGCGAAGGTACAGAGCGTACCTGCTTTTCCGGCTCGTCACGTTGCGCATTTCTATGTTGCGCACTGTGGGTGGGAAAAGACCGGAAGCGCCTTCCTCATAGAAAAGGTTTATGCTGAGGATCGCATCCGTAACCTGGTCGACCGTCACATCACGCATAAAGATGTTTTCGATATACCCGCCGCGGTATGAATTGGTTTTCAATCGCAGGACACGTTCAAGGTTAGGACTGTCCATCCGGCAGTGTTCGGCATAGACGTTGCGAACGCCTCCAGAGGCTTCGCTGCCTATGGTCACGCCCCCGTGGCCGTCCTTCATTCGGCAGTCGCGGATGACGATATTCTCCGAGGGCACGCCGATACGGCGGCCGTCGCGATTCCGGCCGGATTTGATGGCGATGCAGTCATCGCCGGTGTCGAACAGACAGTCTTCAATCAGCACATCCCGACTCGATTCCGGATTGCAGCCGTCGTTGTTCGGGCCATGACTGACCGCGGCCACACCGCGCACCGTAACATTTGTGCACAGCACGGGATGGATCTGCCACATGGGCGAGTTGCGGATGGTGATTCCGTCGACGAGCACATTCCTGCAGCGGTAAAATTGCAGGAAATTCGGCCGCAGAAAGCTTCCTTCGCCGAACACGCGTTCACTGACCGGCGTATCATTTTCGGCCATTTTAAAAAGATTGCTTCGCGCCGTCATCTGACTGGATTTTTCGCGGCTGCCTCCGAAAAGCGGGTTTCCATTCCACCACCACCAATGCTGATTGTCCGCCTGCCCGTCCAGTGTTCCGCTTCCCGTTACCGCCACATTTTGCTGTTCGAATGCGTAAATAAAAGGGGAGTAGCTCATGCACTCTACCCCCTCCCAGCGCGTATAGACGGCCGGAAGGTATTGATGCGGGTCCTGGCTGAACCGGAGAGTTGCGCCTTCGGAGAGGTGGAGATTCACGTTGCTGCGCAGGTGAACGGCCCCGGTCAGAAAATTGCCGGAGGGTATAACCACGCGCCCGCCGCCGGACCGGCTGCATTCAAGAATCGCCTGCTGTAGTGCTTGGCCGCAGTCGGTGACGCCGTCGCCCACGGCGCCGTATTTTGAAATATCAAAATTTCGATCCGGGAAAACGGGAGGCCGGATGCGCGCGAGGATCGCCGGGACTTCGCTCCAGTCGGCGAGCACAGGCCGCGCCATCAACGACAAGGCCATTGCGCTGTATCCAGCGCCCGCCAGCGTCAGAAAATCCCTTCGGTTCATCATCGGCATTTGCTATCTCGCCCAAATCTCCAACTTAAAATCGAGGATCTGGAATCCGGAATCGGGAATCTGGAATCTGGAATCTGGAATTAAACATCTAGTTTAGTTTTTTAAATCCCTTTTCCATCTCCAGCCACCAATCCACGGCCATATCCATGCATTCCCTGCGCTCTTCCGGTGTCATATCCATATCATGCCGGTCCACATACACCGTGTTGCGTTCCCGGATTACATGCCTGCTGAAGTCCATCATCCCGTACATGGCACCCTTTTCGAGCGTATGCATCGTCACCAGATTGAATCCCAGCGGCTCGATGTCTTCGAGTTCAACGTCCGGAACGCCATGCCGGGACGAAACGTCCGGCCACATCTTCCAGCCGGGATCGTGCAATGCGACTTTTCTGCCTTCTTCCAGTGTCTTGAGGCCGATGACCAGGGTCATTTCGGCGCCAAGTTCGCGTGCCCGCACGCAGCGCTCGATCGCCTCGTCGAGGCCATATTTCAACTTACTTTCCGTTCGGGCGATGACCATGCAGTCGGTTCCCTCGCAAGCGGCCAGCGATGCTTTGATCTTTGCCAGCCAATCCTTTATCGGCATGACGGGGTGGTCGATCTCGCCATCCTTGCATCCGCGGGCGAATTGAGCTCCCCATCGGTTATAGCCCCGGAAGCCGGTCGTATCGTCCAGCGTCAATGCCATTGCGCCCGCCCGGGCAATCCGTTGGATTGTGCGATAGGCGTTCAAGGGCGTTTCCCCGTACCCGTCGTCGGCATCGATGATGATGGGCAGCGGCGAATAGTGGCAGATGCGTTCGGTCGATTGCACGAGATCATCCGCCGTCATAAGGCCGATGTCCGGAAGCCCGCACACGCTTTCGGCGAGCTGCCCGCCCGAAAGCAGTGCGGCTTTGTACCCGGCGACTTCCGCAACACGCGCCGTCCTGCAGTCCCAGATGCAGGGGGTGAAGACCTGTTCTTTTGCCACCAATTCTCTCAACGTTATTTTGCTGGTCATGCCAAATCTCCAAGAGCGGCAGAGCCGCCGCAGAATAGTCCGAATCTATGATGGCCGAGCGCATTCACCTGTCGGCTTTCAGCGCTCAGCTTTCCTAATGCCCAAAACCGCAGATTAAAGATCCTTCCGGTCATGAAAATTCCTCGAGTCCTTCGATTGCATAAACGCGCACCGGGCAGGAATCCAGGCCCTTGATATACAGTGGCGTATAGGACATAAAGAAAATATCCTTCCGGAGCGATTCGAGGTTTTTCAGGACCTCGAGGAACACGATGTTTGCCGCGAGGAGGACGTCGTGAAACGGGCACACGTCTTCATTGCGGTTTTCGATCGATACCCCATCGCCGAAGCCGACGCATTTCACTTTTCGGTTCCGGAGCCAGGTGGCCGTCTCACCATTTACGAAGAGGCGCTTGTCTTCGACCGTATTCGTCTTGCTTGTGAATGGTGTCAGGGGATAGGGCGAATCGAGAATGACGATGTCTCCCTCGCGCAACCGATTGCCGCACATTTTTTCGAGCGCCTGGGGCGTGATATAGGTGTTTGGGTCGAGATCTTTGAAGTTAACGTAAAGAGCGCGCCCCAGGAATGTCGTCAGGGGCAGTGAGGACACGTCGGGCCAGTCCTCTCGGTGGTGATAGGGACATTCGACGTGTGTGCCGAGGTGGCTCATGAGGTCCATGTGCGTGTGAAAATCCGGGATGGGGCCGCCGGTGTTGAACCGGAACAGCTTGCATCGCCGCGTCTCCGTTTCGGGATCGAGCGGTTTGGTCAGGTCGATCACCCTCAGGTTTCCCATCGTGAAAACACTCATTCCGGATTCTCCCCTGAGCAAATCACAGGTTGTGCGTTCTTTGTTCCAGTGCGTGGATGCACTCTACAACAAATTCGTGAGTCGGCACCGGAAGGCCCAGTTGCTTCGCTTTTCGGACCACTGAACCGCTGATGGTGTCCACTTCCGTGCGACGCCCGTCGCGGATATCCGCGCATATGGAGGTGATTCCTTCTCTGGCGTTGATTAGAATTTTCCGGATATCCGCAGTTACTTGAGCCGGATCGAAATCCAGGCGATTGGCATTGGCGACGGCGACTGCTTCGCGGATCAGCCGGGTCGCGAGCAGCCAGGCATGCGCATTTTCCGCAATATATCCGAGCCTGACCTGCAATACAGCCGTCAGTGCGCTGGCCGATGCATTCAGAAAAAGCTTGGCCCAGATTTGTTTCTGTATGTCGGCCGTAACTGCCGTCTCAATGCCGCATGCACGAAAAGCGGCAGCGATCGGTTCCAGGGCGGAGCCGTCCGTCACCAAGGATCCGATGCAGGTTGTCCCGCCGCCACCGTGATGGATTTTGCCCGGCATTTTCAGGGAACTGTTATGCTGCGTCGTGCCCAGAACTACGCGTTCTAGCCCGACGAATTCCCCGAGCACCTCCTCGTGGCCGGCACCGTTTTGCAGGCTCAACAGGTAAGTTCGGCTTCCAATCAGGTGCCGGTTATTTGCGAGTGCCTCACGGGAGAACATTGCTTTGACAAACACGAGGATCAGGTCCATCGGCTCAAGAGTGGATGTGTCGAAAACGGCTTTCGGGTGGAACACACGGTCGCCGTCGGATTCCTGGATAGTGACTCCGTTTTCCCGGATAGCATCAATCTTGCTTTGATCCGTGTCGATCAGCCAGACGTCGTGAAGCCGCGAGAGATAACCGCCGAACAGGCATCCCATCGCCCCGGCTCCAAGAATTGCGATTCGCACCGATACCTCCGTCGCAGGACAAAATGGCACTACAAGCGCACATGCTATCCGTGCGGGGGCATCTTACAACGAAATCAACAGCGGAATACAGCAATGAAGGTTCCTGGAAAAAGATGAAAATCGCAGAGCTATTGCTTTTTGGTGGACGTTTTTTCTGAGAGGACCCAGAGATCAGGATCCAGCTCGATGGACGACAATTTCATCGGCAGACTGAAGGAGAATGGCGTCTGGGGACCATTGGCATAAACCAGGGACCGGGCTTCCTGGTTGTTGTCGAACTTGAGTGTCACAGGAAGAGGCATGAACCAGTCTTTGGGTGCATTCTCCTGGATCAATGTGCCTGTGACGGTGTTGGATTCCATTTTGTATTCCAATCGATAGCTGGGGAGCTTCGCTTCATACACCCATTGCGTAAAGAACCAATTCAGATCCTTTAAATTGAAATGCTGGGCGACGGGTGTCCTCGCGAAATGCTCGCTTGCCACGGCGATGAATTCTTCAGTCGTTGCCGCTTTGTTTTCGTAGCGTTTCACAAAATCCGCCATCATATCGAAAAACGGCTGGTCTTTCCCGGAAGAGGGATCCGTAAAAAGGAAATGCAGCATGCGAAGAACCATAGCCCCTTTGCCATACGTTAGGATTTCGTAGGCATTCGTCGATTTGCGGGATTGCAGACGGAGCCCCAGGATCAAAGAACCCAGCTCTCCAACTTTGCCCTGGCCAACGCCCGAGTCTTGTTTGGGAGGGAACGTAAGAGCATAACGGATTTCTTTTATCAAATCTCTCGCGGAATTTTTTCCGGCGCGGAGTTGGGTGTACAGGATTCCTGAGTACTCTGCAAACCCTTCGCTCAGCCACTGATCGCGGTAGGATCGCCATGCGACGATATTTCCCCACCACTGATGGGATGTCTCGTGCGCGATAAAAGAGTATACGGCCCTATTTGATGAATCCGCCTTGGGCAGCATCAGCATTGTGGGGAATCCCTGTCCGTAATTGAAGGGATGAAATGCTGCCTTAAAATCTCCATACGGATAAGGCCCAAAATAGTGACTTAAGTAATCCAGTGCATTGCCCATTTCCCCAAGCATGAAGCTCTCCTTGACCTGGCCCACGGAGGATGGGAGAGAGTAAAACTCCAAGGTCATCTCTCCGAAAGAAAATTTCCGCTTTTCTGTTTTTCGCTCGAGGGAACCGGCTGCAAAAGTCACAAAAGAGACTGGCTTATCCATGCTGAATTCAGTCAGGCGATCGTCCTTCGTATCGGGCCATACCGCTTCACGGACTAGTTTCCCGGCACTGCAGACGGTGTCATTTTTGTGGCTCCTGAACAGGAGGTTGAACGTGGAGCGTTTCAGGAATCCATGGCGGGGATACCAGCTCGTGTTGCTCTGAGGGTAATATCCCTTCTCGATGGTTCTCTGTTCGTCGATGAAATCGCCCTCCATGGTGATTTCAACGCTGAATTTTTCATTTTTCTGCATCGCACGGGGCAAAATAAGAGTAAGGCCTGACTCCCAATTCTCCTGCACAAATGAAATATCCTGGCCCGCGGATTTGGCCGTCTGGATGTGCATAGAATGTTTGAGCCTTCTGTTGTCATACTCGGTCAATCCGTCGTTGACGATCATAGGCAGGACATTCAGGTTGGGGACCAGGGATTCGAAGTCGATGCGCATCCGCGTCTTCAGCAGGTGTCGGGCATCCCGCAGATCCACTTCCATGGCATAGTTCACAGGGTTGACGAGATCGTATTCGTCGGAATAGCTTGCCCGGCCCTTCTTGAAATCCTCCTCAGAATATGTGGCGATCCAGACATCGTTTTCGTAGGCGTAGGGTGCATAGCTGAATAGAAGAACCTTTTCTCCTCCATTGATGCCGAAAGAGGATCCTGGTATCCGCGCCTGGTAATCGATCATGTATGTAAACCGGTTTCGAGTTCCTTTGTCAAACTGGGCTACAAAAATACCTGGGGACTCATTGTTGGCAAGCGCAACCAGCAGCCGTGCTGAAATATTTGTGCCCGTCTCTTTCATCAGGCGAGGTTCAAAATCGGTGGCAAGCTTTTGCACTTCCGCCGTCGGAAGGGTAGTGCTATCCGAGGCTTTTCCTATAATCTCATAAGTGTCGTCGCTGAAGCGTAGGACCGCGATATGAAAATCAGATTTCGCCACGTCCGTGTTGATCAGCCGGATCATGTTTTCTTTTTCAAATGGGAGCTGCGGCGCTGCCGCACTAAACGATCCGTCTCCGACAAAAACGGCGCCGGTCACGTGGCCGTTGACGGAAGAAGCAAAATAGAATGAACCGTTAAACGTCATTTCCGCGCGATCCCGCTTGAGCACCAGATTGGAGACGGATGCTGCACCCTTGATTTCAAAGGCTTTTAGTGCGTTATATAGCTCTCGGCCACTCAACCGTCCTGATGTTTGCGCGACGGACAGGCTGGATAAAACGCACACTTGTATGCACAGCAGGATGAGACGAGGCTTGATTCGGTCACGCATTGTGTTCCCCCTAAAGTGTCCTTGGAGATGTATTTGTTTGTGGTTTGTTGCCAGTGAACCACAACAATCCATCGTTTCCGTAGCGACAGCATCCATTGCCTGGCAAGCAATCAGCATCTGATCAATGCGCATTTGACGAAGCGGCTTTAATTTACAGAACGCTGCAAATATGCTGCGATTCTACTACAGAATGGAGATTGCACAACAAAAGAACGGTCATGACCGGCATTATGAACAGATTTCGAGACAGTCTATGCTTCTCCGAGTTACATGATCTGCGGTGCTTGCTCGGAGCTTTGCAATATTGTAGGATGCCCGTGAATTCCCCGGGAGAATTTTGTGAATAGACGGATATGGATGATCCTCGTAACGTTCTGCATTCAGGATTATCGAGGCCGAGCATCAATGAATGGAGCCATGGGAGAAATTGAAGAATGACAACTGCGCAGCAGGAAACCATTGAGGGGACTGAGACCGGGAAGAAGACGACGATGGCTTTGGTCGCCGTATTTCTTACCTACTTCGTATACAGCTACTTTTTCCAAATTCTACTGGCTGCCTTTCCGAAGATGGCCGCCGATTTGGACGGGATGTCCCTGTACTCCTGGGGCGTCGCGATTCCCAGCCTGGGACTGGCTTTTTCGATGCTGATTACCGGCAAACTATCCGATCTCTACGGACGGCGTGCAGTGCTCATCGGATTGCTGGCCGTCTGCCTGCTGGGTGCGTTCTGGTGCGCCTTCGCCTCGAATTTTGTGATGCTCATTATCGCGCGCACTTTTCTCTCGATAGGCCAGGGCGGGCTGGCGCCTCTTTGTTTTTCAGTACTGGGGGATATGTACGAAGGGGGCGAACGAAGCAGATGGATCGGACTTCTCAACATCCCTGCGGGGGGCTTTGCTCTGATTGGCCCGACGCTGGGCGGATGGTTTACGGATCATCTCAGCTGGCGTTACATCTTCTGGTGCGGGGCGCCACTGCTGGTTCTGTCGCTTCTGATGGTACTGTTCTGCCTGCCCAGTCGATCTCAGCGTACTAAACCCAGAATCGATTCCACGGGCGCTTTGCTGGCGGCCATCGCATCCTCGACCATGATTCTGGCTTTTTCCATGGCGGGGAGTATGTATCCCTGGATGTCAAAACAGGTGCTTGGATTGCTGGGTGTGTCCATTATCGTGTGGGTGATTTTTATCAGGGCCGAAAAAGGCGCGGAAGAACCGATTATGGACCTCCAGGTGCTTAAGAACCGCGCGTTTATTACATTGTCGTCAGCGGGATTGTTCTCGGCTTTTGGGCTGGTTGGGCTGGCATACTATTATCCGCTCCTGATGGAGGGCGTTCAGGGGGTTACCACGACAGGGACAGGACAAATCATGACGCCCGGAAATGTCCTGATGAATTTTCTCGGCGTTCCTACGGGATTCATCCTGGCCCGCACGAAGCGTTACAAATGGATCTTTATTTCAAGTTATGCGCTGACGCTGGCGAT
The DNA here is from genome assembly GCA_035506515.1 of Acidobacteriota bacterium. Lineage (GTDB taxonomy): Bacteria > Acidobacteriota > UBA6911 > UBA6911 > UBA6911 > UBA6911. Next base: position 28,573 of record DATJPG010000139.1, on the reverse strand, counting down.
CATGATTTTCCTGACATTTTTTAACGCGTCCACTCCGGTGTCGTGGGGTTTCATGGCGTTCACACTCGCCGGCCTGGGGATGGGGTCTATTCCTACACTGAACACGCTGGTGGCTCAATATGCGGTTCCGAAAAGGCTGTTGGGAGTGGCGATGGGAACTCTGTATTTCAGCGTCATGATAGGACAGGCGCTCGCGCCCGCGATCCTCGGCTCCGCGATGAATATGACCTACAACAGCACCCTGCAAAAATCGCTTCCGGCTGAAGTAACCCAATTAGCGGATCAGGCTACAATGAAATCCCTGGGCAATTCCAGAGTCCTCCTGTCCGAATCCGGGATGGAAACCCTTCGGAAATCGATCAACAAAATAAGCTCCAACGGCCCCGCGGTTCTGCAACAGACCGTTTCGGCAATACGACTCTCTCTGGAAGCCAGCCTGCGAATGGTCTTTATTATTGGCGCGATAGCGATGTTATTGACATTTCTGATCATATTGACGATTCCGGAAATATCCATCGACGCCAAAGTGGAAGACAAGAAAGCGCCGTGAGCGACAATGTGCTTTTTGCGCCGATTTTAAGCTGTTATAGATGAAGTGTTCTGGTTAGTCCTGCATGGTTTTTGCGCCCGCAGGGCGCCTTGGAGTGCTGCAGCTTGCTGCGGCTTTTTTAAACAGCTGCCTATTTTGCCGCGGCTTTGAAATCCAGGGCCTGAGAGGCGAGATTATACTTCTTATCTGCCAGTCTGTCCTTTACCTGCATCAACAAAACATAGTCGCCCGGCTGGATGGAGTCTTTCAGGCGAAGATTTATTTTGATCGGAATTCTCGTGTAATCGCGCACGCTGCCGAGATCCACCGTTTCAGGTTCGCTCCTGAAGACTTCCTTCCCATCGCCATAGAGTATAAATTGAGATTCCAGGTCTGGTTTCTGTCCCTTTCCGGATTTTGCATTGTAGATCATGGCTGCGCACTCGACATTTTCTCCCGGCAAATAGTTTCGTAGAGCGGGACTCTTGCGCGGGTCCCGCCGCACGTCGGGGTAAAGCATCTGTCGGTATTGCGGCGGCGCTTGAGAAGACGCCCAGGGCAGATCTTCGCCTCGGTTGACAATGAAAATATTCGAGAGTGCCAGATGCGATTTGTTCAGATCCGGGATTTCTATATATTGGTAGGCGGATCCCATTTTCCCCGATTCCGGATCCCTTACTGCCGTTCGAACGTAATACGAGCCCGGCTTTTTTACGGGAAGCTTGAGGGAAAACCGGATTCCATGCTCTCGAACCCAGGGGACATCCTCTTTTTTGACCGCAAATTCATATCTGTGTGCGCTGGAATCCTTAACGATATTGCCGATGTCCGCGGTCACGCTCGCTGCCTCAACTACAATAGAGCCATTGCCTTCTTTCCCTTCGGTTATGGTCAAGTCCTGTGCATTCAAATGCATGGATGACTGAAGCAAGTATCCGGTCTGAGGATCCTGGATATAGCCGGCGGCCAGATTGACCTTCAGGTCGCTGTATTGAAAGGGTGAAAAGATCGCAGCGTATAGTGAGTTGGAAATTCCGGTCGGAGTCTGCTCCGGTTCAGGCACCCCAAAGAAGCCATCGCGGGCATGAACCTCGCATCCTGGCCGTTTCACTTTGATTTGAATTCGATGATATAGCCTACTGGACTCTATTCTGAATGTGGTCGGAGGCGGAGCATACGTCAGCATGTAATACCCCTTCAACTCCTCCTGTACTGGACCGATTCCATTTACGAACCAATTGGAGTCTCTGATAAACAGCCCACCCGTTTTCTTTGATAGCGGGATCTCTGCTTGAGTATCTCTCACGGCGACAGCCTTGTTTGCTTTTTCTTGAACTTTCCCGACGTCCAAATCCATGGTGCCAGGAACAAGAAGGCTATAGTCGAAGCCTTGTGCTGCATCAATATCCGGAGGGCCCGATAATCCCCTGATATCCAGAGTATGAATGACCACGCCCGCGCGCAAAGCCGCATCCGCAAGCGGATTGAATGTGTTGTCTACATATTCGACGGCGCGTTTGGCATTATCCAGCCATTTGCCGATTTGGGTGATCAGGGGCGATGGAATCATCGTCGATGGGGAAATCATGACGATAGATTTTCGTCCAGGCATATTCTGCAGGGTTCGAATGCTATAGGCCAGCGCCATCATCTGGGACGTCATCTGAGTTGTACGGATATCGATGTACCAGCGCAGGTTGTTGATGATGGACAGCAATTGCCGTTTGTCAGAGCTGAACGTCTGAAAAGTTGCGTTCCCGCCCGCCGTCGGTACGACGGCGATCAGGTCTCCATCCTGCATCTGCGTCTCTACGAACTTGCGAAGGGCCATACGCGCTCGATCTATTTGCGTGAAGTCCATTACCAGATTGTCGACGACAAAAACAATGGTTCGCCGGACATTTTCCCTTGTCGGCATGGGAGCTGGAATCGGGGAAGGAGCGCTAGGACCTTTCGAGGGCACGACCGTTTGCTGTAACCGGGGCCGATAGTCATTGACATACAAGCAGGAGATCAGCTTCTCACGGAAGTGGTCCTGATAGATTTCAAAATCATCCGCAGTCAGGTCCGTGACCTGATGGCCATTTTTATCCATGACTACGGCGTCGAGCCGCACCTCCTCGACTCCAATCCGGATCTTGAAACCCTCGGGGCTGCGGCTTTGCACGGTTTCGGACTTGAGTGAAGTTTGTGTTTCCTGACCATTCGCGATGATCAAGGCGCATAGAAAAAACAAACCAAGGCATACCGCAGCTCGCCGTCCACCTGTGCGATAAGGACCTGTAGTTTTCATTTAGGACCCATCCCCGCTGAAAATGTATTAATGCGCAAACATGCTTTTCTATATTGGATGGCCGTCGCACCCGAATAGTTCACGCCGCCGATGCAATGCTTTTTCGCTGACAGCTGATGGCAGACGGCCGACAGCTAAATCTACTTTGCTTTCGCCTTTGGAGAAGGAATTTCGCATCCAGAGGGGCACACAGTCAGCGTATGCACGTACCGAATATTTCCGTTTTCCAGCCGGAAAGTGTGCGAATCAGGCCAGCCGTTTTCTGCGCCAAAATCCACGAGGCCGACGACCGTCCCCATGTCGAGATCTACGATGAAACGCCGGTTGACAATCTTGACACTTCCTTCGAGCGGAGGTCCGCCGGTGCATGAAGCTTTGGGATCGTTGTTGGGATTCGTGTAAGCCCCGCCCTCGAGGCGTGCACATGGGATGCCCCAGGGCACATTCGGAGAGGAGGAAGGATTTGAAAATACATCGAAATACGCATTCGCCGCCTTGATCAGCGTCTGGCGATCACTGCGCTGCGCGGGCGGCAGGATGTCCCATTTTTCATTTGAAGAGTACTTCAGATAATGATCGGCGTTGAAAAGCCAGTCGTTTTTGTCGGTGACGAGCGCCTCGATCTCCAAAATTTTGCGATTCTCAATTTTCATTCGCGTCCCGATCACATACGGGTGGCTGCTGTTCGTTCGGATGATTTCCGTGAAAGTCTCACAAGTCTCGACATCCAGCAGGCTGCGATGAAAATCGATATCCAACGCTGTTTGCCAGAGGCCCTGTCCCAGCGGAACCTCTTTCCTGTTCTCGATGTACTTCGCGCCCGGGGCCAAAGGCATAAGGGACGGATTCGCCTTGCCAAGAGCATCCAGGTATTTATCGACCGCCGCCTGCAAGTCCGCGCGGGTGCACGCCGCTTTGCCCGGAGTCCGCAAGACGGTTTCGGCCCACAATGACGATGTACTGCAGAGTAGAGCAATCATGGCAATTGCCCGAACCATAAGTCCTCCCGAATTGTCTGTGCCAGTTTTATATTGCAAGATAATCCGCGAGTTTTGGCCCGCGTCAAGACAAATCTGGACGGGACAACGCTTTCGGCAAATATGCGTGTGGCAGAATCGCGGCTCTTTGCTACCATAAAAACATGAGACCGCCGCAAAAGACGAATGTGATGCGAATCCTCGACTCACTTGGGATCCGCTATGATACGGCAAGCTACGCCGTCGATGACGACCATGTGGATGCGGTGACCGCGGCGGAGGAAATGGGTGTGAATCCAGAAGTGGTCTGGAAGACGCTCGTGGCGCACGATGAGCACAACGCGCCTTTGGTTTTTGTCATCCCGAGTTCGGCGGAACTGAATGTGAAGAAGGCAGCGCGGGTGGTGGGCGCTAAGAAGATCGAGCTTGTCAATCTCCGCGATCTGCTGCCTCTCACCGGATATGTCCGCGGCGGCTGCTCGCCGATCGGCATGAAAAAAAGCTATCCCACGTGGCTGGATGAAACGGCCGCATTGTTTCCGCGGATTTATGTGAATGCCGGTGCACGCGGACTGCAGGTGATCGTCGCCCCGGACGACCTGATCCACGCGGCCAATGCGCAATTCGCGGATCTCACCTGACCCGGTCGAATGGCCCCCAAACGGATGGTCTCAACAGCAGAAGCAGCCGGTCAGATGGTCGTTGATCATGCCGGTGGCTTGCATGTGTGAGTAAATGATCGTCGAGCCTACGAACTTGAAGCCGCGCCGCTTCAGATCCTGGCTGAACCGGTCGGATTCCGGGGACGTTGCGGGCATTTGCGAAAGCGTTCGGAGGCGATGCCGGATCGGCTTTCCGCCCACAAACTGCCACATGTATTTGTCAAAAGTCCCGAATTCCTCCTGCACAGCAAGAAAGGCCTTTGCATTTGCCACTGCCGCCTCGATTTTCAACCGGTTGCGAATAATACCCGGATCATGGAGAAGGCGTTCAACATCCTTCCGTTTGAAATTGGCTACAAGACGAGGCTCAAAGTTTTTAAACGCCTTGCGGAAATTTTCCCGCTTATGAAGAACCGTCGCCCAGCTCAAACCTGCCTGCATGCCTTCGAGCACAATGAATTCGAATATTTTCCGGTCGTCATGCAAAGGCACGCCCCACTCCTTATCGTGGTATTCAATCATTAAGGGATCATTGATGGGCCATGGACAGCGCTTGAGTTTTTTTGCGGTGGTCACTCTTTCTTATTTCCTTCCCTTTTTATAAAACTTGAAACAGAGACCGGGGATCCACTCAAAGCTCGAGTTCGACAGGGTTGCCGGTGACGGTGAAATAACCCGTCAGGGCTTTTGTTGTCGTTGTGTCCGCGGTCCCGGTGAATCCCGGCTGCTTGCCGCCCACCGAAAGGTCGAAAACGCCCGGCTCGATGATGCGGCGCGTTGTTTTGCGTCTGCGAGTTTTTTTCCTCCAGCGTCATGCGTCCCACCAGGTCGTCCACGCGCACGTCCACGGGGAGCGCGGGATTCATATAGGGTAGCCCCCTAAACTCCTGGGGCCCCAGCATAGCAAAGGACACACACCGTCCAAATTGCAGCAAACAGCGTCGCGCGCGACAAACGGCCGTCATTCATGGATCTCGCTCCATAGGTTGATTTCAAACTTCCGGCACATGCCGTCGGAGTTACACCATAACATTTTATGGTCAGTTTAAAAGGCAAAGATCTGTTGGGCGCATAACACTAGGGCATTCCGCACCTGCCCGCCTTCTCGAAATTGCGGTCGCGGCAGGTCAGTGGATCCTTGTGTGATCGCCGGCTGAGAAACCGGCTTCGTCGAATAGTTCCTTCTTGCGCTGTGCCATTCCCCTCTCTAAATCCCTGTCTATCTCATTGCGGAAAGACTGCAATTCTTCCCATTCCTCGCGCGTGGAAAAAAGCGAAAATGCAAAATCGTCATCCATGTTGGATCCGTCGAAATGCCAGAACCCGGGTCTTGGGTGTTCTGCCATCGCCCTGCAGAGGGGGCAATTATCGTCGAACCAGTCATCCTCAGGGGTCCCGGCCAGGGGCAGGCGTTTGCGTTCGCATTCGATCACATACGCAGCGCTCTTGTTTTCGAAATCCTCTTCGGGACGCGCCAGCCATTCCGATTGCAGTTGACGCAGTCGCGCAACTTCACGGGCGACGGAAATGGAGCGTTTCTTGTTGATGTGTTTCCAGCACCGGGAAATCAGAAACCGCACCAGGTCGTAATACACGATGATTTCGTGGGTGCCGAATCCGCCGAATCTGTACGCAACCGATGTCTCATCCAGGCAGGGAGCCGGTTCGCCCAGGATGCCCCATTGATCCTCGCGGGATTGCAGGTCGGCCTCAATAAACTCCCGCTGCTGGAGCATCACGATTCTGGGCGATTGTCCCCGTAGATCATCGCGAGGGGTCATCAGCCATCGGGCATGAATGTCCACGACAGGATCCTTCATTTTCGCATCGCGGGCCGCGAAACACTCTGAGACGATAAAGTCCGTGACGGCGTTGTAGAGGACGGTTCGTACATCGAGCGGTGGAGATGCGGCAAAATGCGCCCGCCGGAGGTCGCGGATGCATTGATATTCTGCAACGGAATTCAACAGGAGCCAATCGTCGGGTACGTAATAGGCGACTTTGATGTCGGTCAGTTTTGTTCCGTCATGGTAACAAACGCATCCCTTGGTTTGCGGGTTGGAATATGCGGCTTCTGTCGCTACGACGCGCGCGGCAAGATCGACGAATGAGATCCCGGCTTCATGCGGCTCTTCGTTGGTGCCGGGTTCGAACAATGCGAATGGTTTAGGCCCGAGGAGCGGTTTGCAGAATCGGGCCATGGCGTTCTGCAGTTCTTCAATCGTTGTTGGGCACGCAGACAGAGCCGCTACCACATAATCAATTTCAGTGCCGTGAATCGTGCCGTGAATGGTACGTTCGGTTTCCAGGATATTCAATCGGACATCGCTCATAAGCAGCCTCTCGTAGGATGAACGTTTGGGTTCGAAAGCGGTTGCGGCTTTCCGGCCGCGGACTATTTCAACCGTCTCCAGACATCTAACTGTTCATCCCCTGCTTTGAGCCAAGATTTTTAATGAAAATATTCGAACAAAAATCTGTGTGCCAATCGTTCTGTTTCTTGTTTTTTGAGCAAGAAATATTTTGTGGGGACGGCTTTCCAGAGACGTCCGGATTGCGCAACAATTCTGCCGAACGGCTCTGGAAACCCGTCCTCACATGTTGGTTGTGGCCCTGGCCGCGCCGTGGAATCTGTGACGTTGTTTTACGGTTTTGTGTCAATTCTGCACCTGCGAAATGCAGGGATCGGCTAGACGCACTGCATTAGGGCAGGTCGCTTAAAATTGTCGTAAGAGATGACATCGGAATATCGGAGGCTTGTCCCCAACCGACGCTCCTATCGGTGCCAGGCGATTTGCTGGACTGGATATACCAGGTGCCGCTGCCGGATCGCCACACGGCGATGTCGGCTTTCCCGTTTCCGTCATAATCTGCGGGGACGGGTTTATCCGTCGGCAATCCCCATGAAGTACTGGTATAGCTGCCGGGAGTGATGTTCGAAAGCGAATACCAGACTCCGGAATCAGGCCGAAAAACGGCGATATTGCTTTTGCCGCTCTTCTCAAAATCAATGGGAGTTTTCGCTCCGCCAACGACGAATAGCGTGATCGAATTGGCGGCATAGGTTGCGGCAAAACCGCCGGCACCGATCGGCTGATCGTCGAGATGCTCAATGAGGGCCGGATGCGCTGCGCTGTACCGGAATACCTGCGCGGTCGCCGATGGTGCAGCGGCGGTAAAATTCAGGGGACTTGTAAGGGCGGTCCTGTTTTGTTGATCACAACGATGGTCAGCGCATGATCACCGGTGCGCTCCGCTGCCTACACTGAAAGAATCCCCTGGTCGGCGCTTGCCGCCTGAACAGAGACGTCTCCAAAGCGTTTGCCCGATCCCTCATAGTTGCGAAATATGCGAAAGGCAAATGCCCCGGGCTGGGCACTGCTGGGAGGTCCCCAGCGAGTGGCCAGATTCGAGTCCCTCGCGCCCGAAAATTCCAAACACGTCGGCCTGTGCCAAAGCTCCGTTGATATTCTCCAGAGCGCCCCAGTTGTACTCGGTGATAGCCAGTTTGGTTCCCGGGTAGTTCTCGTTTACCCAGGCTTTCATGCGGGGGATCATTTGCACGGCCACGCCGCCGGGCTGCAGGTCGGATATCCAGCTCTCGTCCATATAGGAGGGATCCCAGAGCGAACGCTTGGATCTGGGTCTTAGCGCTTGTGTCGCGGCGCTTGCCGCGGAACCGAGCGCTACCCCGTCAGCCTGAGGATAATGGTGAAGATCGAGGTAATCGAGGAGGCGCGTTCCATGCAGCGTCTGGTACGCCTTCATCTGTTGGAGATACCATGCAACCAAAGGGAGGTTCCCGTGACCCGTGTAATCTGTCCCGAAGCCGCAACCGTCGGCAGCCGAATAGAATTAAGCGCACCAACCTCAGAGCACGGGACCCAGTGTTTTCGCCGACGAATCGATCGCCTTGACGGCCGATGCGTAAGCGTATGTGCGATCCCGCAGAAAAAATACCCCCGGCATCTTCCCCGCGCTCGATCCCATACGCCCCCCTGGTCTTGTCTTGATTTGGCTTCAGTGATCTTATCAGACAAGCGGTTTGATCTGCTGTGATGGTAATCACCATCTTCGGCACAGGTTGCCACTTAATATCGCAGCGGTGGCGATCCCCCAAATACTGGGTTCGCGACCTGAAAAAAAATACCGAATCATAGCGCGTTATTTTTTTTTAAAGCTATAATAACCGTTGGGCGATAAAGCTGACAGTCCCCCATTTTTCTCCGAGGCTTATCGTATATGAAAAACAGAGCTACTCATGTTTTCTTGACTCTTTCTTTTATCTTGCTTCTGTCTTCGTTTTTTGTGTTGCCAGCGCTCGCTCTAGATAGTACGTCCATACCCCTGCGCATTGAACGCATTGGGCCTTTCGGTGGAGACGTGCGATCCCTCCTGATAGATTCCCAAAAGCCTGAAACCGTTTACCTCGGGACGAGCAGCGGACGGATCTTTAAGTCTTCTGACGCGGGCCGATCCTGGGTATCGCTAAGTCCGGGCATCGGACCATTCCGTTACGTCATTGACAAGCTCGTGCAGCACCCGACGGAACTGAATCACATCTATGCGGCGGCGTGGGATCTGCACTCGAACGGCGGCGGGCTTTTTGAATCCATGGACGCGGGGCTCACCTGGGCCAGGGTGATGCTGCCGCAGCCGGTTACTGCCGTCAGAAGCCTGGCATTCTGCAAGAGCCTTCCTTCCCATATGATCGTGGGTACGCTGTCGGGACCCTATGTCAGCACGGACGGAGGAAAGTCCTGGAAAAGGGTTGGCGGGATCGATGTGGAAAAAGCCCATTCCGTAGCCATTGATCCGAATAACAGCAAGATCCTATATGTGGGAACATGGCGCCTTGCCTACAAATCTGTCGACTTCGGCAAAACCTGGGTTTGTCTCGCCGATAGGGGCATGGTCCTGGATTCGGATGTCATGTCCTTTTCGATCAACAGCAAAAATCCCGATGAAATTTACTCCAGTGCCTGTTCGGGCGTTTATCGCTCGACAAACGGCTTGCAGACATTTACGAGAATGCGCCTGCTTTCCGACCATTTTGCCATCCGAACGTACGCCGTGTACATTGATCCGGTCGACACCAAAATCGTTTATGCGGGAACCGTCGGCGGACTTTGGGTTAGCAAAAACAGCGGACAAAACTGGACGCGCCTCACGCCTGCCGACATTACCGTGAATACGATTCAGGTCGATCCGCGCAACAATCAAAGGATTCTGATCGGCACCGAGTACCAGGGAGCTATGTTGAGTGAAGACGGCGGGCAAAGCTGGAAGGAGTCAAACCAGGGTTTTATTCACAAACAGGTTTCCTGGATTATGCCTGATTCCAAATCTGCCGGCGGATTTGTTGCCGGCGTGCAGTCCGGTTCGGGCGGCATCTATCAATTCAGCAGCCAGGGTCAGACGTGGAAGCCGTCTCAGGTTGCGCCGCAAACGCGAGTGTCGTCCTTTCTGATTCTGCCCGGCGATCGCGGGAGACTGGCAGGAACTGTGGAGGGACTATATTTCCGGGCTGAACGCGAAAATGACTGGAAGAAACTTGAAGGTCCCATTGCCAAGCGCACGATCTACAGCCTGGAACTGGACCCTGCGCAGCCGTTTGTTTATGCAGGGACGGACAAAGGTATTTATCGGGCATCCCTGAAAGATCTCGGATTTCGCGCTCCGACCGGGGCGGATCTCAATTCGAAAGTCTGGAGTCTGGCTGCATCCAAGGATAGTCCGGAATTTGTGTATGCGGGAACCAGCCTGGGCTTGCTGCGATCCTCGGACAAGGGAATTACATGGAGCGTGGTTTCTTCCAAAGGCTTGCCCCTAGGTTCGACCATCGAGGCTCTCGCGATTTCCCCCAGCAATAGAGAGCACTTAATTGCCGGCACTTCTGTCGGGCTTTTCGAGTCGCAGGATGGCGGCGTGCTCTGGGAAAAAGCTCCGAGCGAAGGGCTGGACGGACATGTGACTTCGGTATTATTCCTCGATAATTTGGGCAAAAGAATTCTCGCTGCCGACAAATTATCGAGCGCTATTTTGTATTCCCGGGACGGGGGACAGAGCTGGGATAAGATTAACGCCCCACAGTTTGAATCCCCCATCTTTTGCCTGGCGAAGGATCCGCAGTTGTCGTCGCGAGTTTTCGTCGGTACGCAATCGGACGGGATATTCATGATCGATTTTCCATAGGGACGAGAGCCTCTATCCCGTATGAACCGCATCTCGTCGCCGGACGGCCTTTTGCATCTTCAAGGCCGTCCGGCGAAATCTGCCTCCCGCCTTTTTCGGTCTTACCGGAGCATGCCTGCGAGGGATCAAATCCACTTACCGGATCAAAAGGCGGCTTGAATCTCCTATCCTTCAGAAAACGTGATTCCGAAGTCGGCCGCAGAGCGGCCGATGCTTCGGAGACCCAGCAATTTCCGTGTAGGATGAAGCGTTTATTTCGGAATCGGGGATTAATGTGTGGTGACGTGGGCGCCGTGGGGGCTTACGCTGACGATGCGGGTGTTTCCGGTTAATCCGATCCGCTGCGCCGTCTGTGCCATCGCGCGCGCAATCGGCTCGCCCTGATGAACGACAAACGCGATAATACTGGGCCCTGCGCCGCTGAGCGCTGCGCCCCGCGCGCCTGCCTTCATGGCTGCATCGAATAATGTGTACATCCCGGGAACCAATTTTGCGCGATACGGCTGATGCAAACGATCCTGCGTCGCCGCCTCAAGCCATTCCCAACGGCGTTCGCGCAAGGCGGCGATCCATAGCGCAACCCGGCTTGCATTATAAATGGCGTCCGTCCTCGGAATCCGCTTTGGCAGAATGCCGCGCGCTCTTTTCGTCAAAAGAACGCGATCCGGAACAAACAGGACGCAGCGCAATTCCCGCGGCACCGGGAAACGTGCGACCGTGACCTGCCTGCCTTCCATCGCAGCCACCATCAGGCCGCCCAGCAGCGCGGGAGCAACGTTGTCGGGATGCCCCTCGATCCGCGTGGCGATCGTGACCAGCTCGTCGCGCGAATACATATTGCCGAGGATGGCGTTCGCAGCAATCAGGCCGCCGACGATTGCCGCCGAACTTGACCCCAGGCCGCGGGCAATCGGAATGCGTGTCGTGATGTGGATACGGCATGGCGGGCGCTTCTGTTTGGCGAGACGAAATACCGCATCCATTCCGTAAACAACTAAGTTCCGGCGATCGCGTGGGATGTCCACTCCTTCCGGACAATCCACCTCAACCTGCAGGCCGCGATCAATGCTCTCAATCTCAATAACATTCCACCAATCGAGCGCAAGCCCGAGGCAGTCGAATCCGGGACCGAGATTAGCCGTTGTGGCAGGAACACGAATTTTTAATTTCATGGTCGACGATTTACACTACCATAATTTTCAGCGGCAATCTCCGAATCCCTCTAACCCTGAAGCTTTTTCGGTCTTACCGGAGCATGCCTGCGAGGGCGGTTCGTTTGGCAGGATAATGATTGACGCATCAGCCCATCTGCCCTAATCTGTTCCCATTCAAGCAATCGATTCTGTTAACTGGACAAGGTTCGAACCTAATTTCCGGATCTTGCATAAAATGAAGGGGGATTATTCATGATTCCTGGTGCCGGTTTTCTCCATTTGGGCATATTGGCTTTGATTGGGGTTATTGTACTCGTTACTTTGGCCATCCATATTGTCGTTTGCTTTCTGCTTCAGGAGTGTTTCAGGCGGGTTCCCCCTCAATTCAGAAAGCAGCAGCCGGCGATGGTATGGCTGTTGCTGATACCGTGTTTCTCCATCGTGTGGAATTTTTTTGTATATCTCCCCCTTTCAAAGTCCTATAAAGCATACTTCGATTCCATCAACCGAACGGATGTCGGCGATTGCCAATACAGCGTGGCAGTAACCTACTCGATTTTGTATGCGGCCTTCTTCGTCCCATTCGCATCTCTTGCGGCACTGGTATTGCTGATCATCTATCTCGTCAAGATACATGAACTGAAGAATCAGATCCCGATGGCGTAAGAATGACGGATTCGCGGTGGTTGTCCGACAGAATCTTGGGCGCCATTGTTGCGCTCCTGGTGCTCGTGGCCAGCCTTGTCTTCACTCCTGCGACATTGCCGGGTTTCGACCTTTGCTGGTTCCATCGGATGACGGGGTTGCCATGCGCGGGATGCGGCATCACGAGATCGATCTGCTGCATATCCCATCTGGATTTCGCCCGCGCATGGTCGTTCAATCCATTCGGGTATTTCGTTTATGTTGCGGCAATCTACCTGTTGTTTCGTCCTTTGACGATACAATACTGTCCGAATCTGGAAAAGGCGTTTTCTAATACGAAATTGCGTTGGGCATTTCCGCTTTGTGTCGTCGTTTGTTTCCTCCTGTTCGGTCTCTGGCGAATTATCAGGATTGTGACTTCTTCGTGAACGCCGGACGCGCGGCCGATTTAGGGCTTTTCCCCGGATAGACGACGGGTGCCGGCATTTTCCACCGCAAGCGTGATCTGCTCTAACCGGCCGTCCGGCAGTCATCGGACATTCAGTGTAACGATATGGAGAGCGTTGAAGCCGGTCCTCGGAAGTGTGCGGGGCATGGGCTGAGAGATGCCGTTGCCGTCAATAGTGCGACAGCACAGATCATAGCTTCCGGGAGGCAGACCGGGAATCATCGCAGCCCAATGGACGATCGTGTAGCGCAAGGGCCAGTGTAGAGGTTTGCCCGTAACAGGATCACTCTGGATTGTCGCCGGCAGTTTTCCACCCGGCAACCCTCCGCCCCAATCTGCCGGCGGCGGCAGGATGGTGGCATCTCGCCAATCAGCCCCGGATCGATATGGATCGTCGGCAGGCCATGCGTCCTTCTGAGAATGAATGCAGTACTGAACCTTTTGGAGTCCGGAAATGCCGATCTGGGCCATTCCCGTTAAGGGGGTTGGTTTTCCGGCGGGACTTTCCTTGGGCTCGTTGATGAACCTTGCCCGGGTCTTCAGTGCGTTTTCGGGATCGTTATTCAGATCTGCATCCGAGTCATTCGCCTTAAAGTCGTTGGTAAGCACGATGCGCTGCAGCCACTTGATGGATTTGCTGCCATAGGAGCCCGGCACAATCATTCGGACAGGGCCACCGTGCGAAGCCGGAATAAACTGGCCGTTCATTTTATAGGCAAGGATCACGGGCATCTCTCCCGGTGGGGTTTCGAGGATCTGAGACAGTGCCAGAGAACTCTGAAAGGGAGCCATCGATTCCCTGTGATAGCTTTGGTAATAGACCCGGCGGACATTTTCCTGGGGCTGTGTACGCAGGATTACTTCGCGCAGAGGGATGCCTTCCCACAGGCTCATGTGGAAAGGATTGGGGCCATTAGTGCAGGTGCAGACTTGCATGAAGCGGATCGCGTGCTTTTCCGCCATGCGCATCAGATCGCTCCAGTTCAGCGCGTTTCCCGAGGATCTTGTGAAAGTCTGGGCGACCACGCTGTTGCTCGCCGGATCGGGCAGAACTTCCAGAGACCATGTCTCCGGAGCCAGCGCGATCTCGCGCAGCTTTTCGGGTGGAAGTTTGCCGACGTCAGCTTTCCCCTTGTCCAGGATAAAAGCCCGGTCAAGCGGCGTCAGGTACTCGAGTTTGGAGATGGCCTCCTGCAATTGAGGATCTGTGCCTGCGTCCGCTGAAGCGGGCAATGAAAGGTTCCACGCTGCCGCAGCGGCACCGCTCAGTTCGAGGAAACCACGTCGCGTCAATTGGTTCTTGAAAGCATCCATTTCTGCCCTCCTGCAAACTCAATAACAGCCCTACAAACGTATTGCCTATTTTAACGGAAAATAGATTCAGGGTGCCTTTATTTCCTACGTGTTTTGGGTTCGAAATGAACATATCGGAAATCCACCGCTGATGATTCCCGCTTCTGTCAAACTTCGGCTGCCGCTCCCGGCAGAGCCGGAGGCTTTATCCCGTGAGCCACTCAAAGCGGCCGGAACAGCGCAATCGGTATCGGATATTGCAATCGGATTTCGGTGATCCCTCGCGGGGAATCTGCCCGAAACGGACATAGAATCGGCTGTGCAAGGAGGTATCTGTCAATTATAATCGGCTCAATTTGCCGGGTACTCCGGTTGCGCTACATTGCAGCAGGTGCATGATCTGGAATCGAGGTGACAATGGGTGGATTTACCAAGGACCTGAAAAACTTTGTGGCATGGCCCGGAAGGATTCAGGCGGGGATCGACGATACGAATCGCCCATCCTTTGACAGCCCGGTACCCGAGCTAAAGAAAATGCGCAGGTACTGTGCGAACCGGGCGGAGCTTAAGATTAAAGAGGCCGATGTTTTCTTTCAGAAAATCGTGGGGATCCATCACGTAATGGTGGCCGGGATTTATACGAAGGCGCTCCGTGAGGAAATGATTCGGTTGAATGTGAATCTCATCGGTCCGATGGACTCGTCCGCTCCCGCTTCGTCATGATGGCGGCATGAGGTCCGCGACTGCCCGGGTCATGCGGTTGAGATCCGATTCCGTATTCTCCGGGATGCTCCGCTATTGCCAGCCGCCGCCCAGCGCCCGATAGACATCAACGAATGAAAGCATCCCCTGCAACCGCAGCCTCGCAAGTGCAAGCTCGCCCTGAAACAGATTTCGTTCGGCATCCAGCACTTGAAGGTAGCTGTCCAGCCCCCCGCGGTAGCGCAGGTTGGACAAACGGGACGTCTCGTCCAGAGCCTTGACAAGCATCTCCTCCTGCTTCAGCTGTTCGCGAGTCCGGTCATAGCGCACCAAGCCATCGGAGACTTCACGCAATGCGTTGTAAATGCTTTTCTGATAGGCGATCAACATTTCGCGCATTTGCGCTTCCGACAAGCGAACCGTGGCGCGCACCCGACCTCCTGCGAACACCGGCATAATAGCTGCCGGGGAAAGATTCCAGAATCGAGCCGGACCGGTCAGCAGCTCAGAAAGCGCGCGGCTCTGTCCCTCCATAAAGCCTGTCAATGAAACTTGCGGGAAGTAGTTGGCCCTGGCGACGCCTATTTGCGCATTCGCCGAAATCAGCGTCTGCTCGGCTTGCCGGATATCGGGCCGCCGCTCCAGCAAAGAGGACGGCAGGCCCGGGGGAATTTCTTCAGGGAAATGGAAATCATTGATTTGCCTTCCTCGGGGAATATTGTCCGGAGGCTTGCCTAATAGCAGGCTCATTGCATGCTCTGTTTCCGCGATGTCGCCTTCCGTGCGAGCGATTTGTTCCGAGGCCGTGTATAGAAGCTGCTCTGCTTGATGCACGTCAAGCCCGGTGGCTGCGCCGCGGTCGTGGCGCAGGCGGACCAGCCGCAGATTATCTTCTGCGACCTGTTGCGTCTTACGGGCGATTTCAAGCTCCGAATCCCTTTCACGGAGAGTGAAGTAATTGCCCGCCATGTCGCCGATCAACGAAACGACAATGGCCCGCTGTCCTTCCTCGCTCGCCAGGTATTGCGCCTTAGCGGATTCGCTCAGCCTGCGAAGCCGGCCCCACAGATCCAACTCCCAGGAAAGCAATCCTCCCGCCTGCGTATAGCTGGAATCCAGGGACGAGGTGCCGGGAGCCACCTTGGTAGCTCCAACCAAAGACGGCCGGCTTGCCGTAAATTGGGCTGTGACATCAACCGACGGGAATTGGTCGGAGCGGGCAATCCCGAAACGGGCGCGCGCTTCCTGGACCCGCTCTGCAGCCATCCTTACATCAAAGTTCTGCTCCAGGGCCGTTGTAATGAGCTGCGTTAGCGTGTCATCGTGGAATACCTCGCTCCACTTTGCTTCGGCGATCGATGTCGCTGAAACATTGGGTGGGGTTCCCTGAAATTGGCCGGGGAGAGGAACCGCAGGTCGCCGATAGTTCGGTCCAACGGTGCATCCGGCCAGAAGCGCGGGAATTAACAGGAATAGCATTCGGATTTTCATTCGGGCAACTCCGCGGCGGGCTTATTCCCGGGGACCGGTTTGTGTTTGCGCTCTGCCACTCTCTGGATAACCGAGTACAGCACAGGCACGATAAAGATTGCCAGCAGGGTGGCGGCATTCATGCCGCCGAACACTGCCGTTCCAAGAGATCGGCGGGAAGCGCCGCCTGCGCCACTGGCAATCAACAAAGGCGTCACTCCGAGTATGAAAGCGAACGAAGTCATCAGAATAGGTCGAAGCCTGAGACGCGCGGCTTCCATCGCCGAGTCGTGGATTGAGTTGCCGCTTTCATGTTTCATTCGGGCATACTCCACAATCAGAATCGCGTTTTTTGCGGCAAGCCCAATTAAGGTAACGATTCCAATCTGCGTGTAGATGTCATACGGGTATGCCCGAAGAAAGACCGCAAATAAAGCTCCGAAAAAACCGAGCGGCAACGCCAAAAGAACGGCGAATGGAATCGACCAGCTTTCGTAAAGTGCAGCCAGCGACAAGAACACGAGAACGGCGGCAAAGCCGAAGATCAAGCCTTCATGGCCCTGGGCTTCCTTTTCCTGATAGGTGGTTCCGGTCCACTCGTAGCTGTATCCCGCGGGAAGAACCGAAGCTGCGACTTGCTCCATCGCATTGCTGGCCTGCCCGCTGCTGTATCCGGGTGCCGGTCTGCCCAGGATTTGAATGGAGCGATAGCGATTGTACCGATTCAGAACATCCGGTCCCGCGGTTGCCTGGACCGTTGAAACAGTCCCCAGGGGGACCATGTTCCCGTCGCCGTTTCTGACGTAGAAGCGATTGATGTCGCTGGGTTGAGTGCGGAATTCGGGCATGGCCTGGACTACCACCTGCCAGGTGCGCCCGAACGTATTGAAGTCGTTGACATACAACCCCCCGAGAAAAGTCTGCAGCGCATCGTAAGTACCGGTAACCGGAATTCCCAGAGTTTCCACCTTGGCAAGGTCGACATCAATTTTATAGCTGGGAACGTTTGCGTGGAATGTGCTGCTGACGTTTGTGATCTCCGGCCGCCTGCGTGCAGCTTCGACCAGAAGATCGGCAACTTGCGAAAAATCCTGCAGGCTCCCTCCAATACGGTCTTCCAGCATGAACTGGAATCCGCCGGTGGAGCTGAGGCCTTGAATGGGGGGTTGACCGAAGGCATTGACGACAACTTCGGGCACCTTCGAAAATTCGGTCTGCATTTTCGCCAGGATCGGCTGAAGTCGCTGGTCTTTTGCCGTCCGTTCATCCCATGGTTTCAGCCGAACGACGACCGTCGCGGAATTCGAGGAGTTGTTGCGCGTCGTTATGTCTACCCCACCCAGCGTCAGTGTTCCCGCCACGCCGGGGATGCCTGTTACGATGTCCTCGATTTTGCGAGTGGCGGCATCGGCGCGTTCGACCGAAGCGCCCTCCTGCAGGCGGATTGATGCGAGGATAGTGCCCTGATCTTCATCGGGCAGAAACCCGTTCGGCAGGTGGCGGAACAGAGCTCCCCCGGCAATCCAAAAACAGAAAAGACCGAGCAGTGCCAAGGCCGACTTGCGGATCAGAGAATGAACTCCGGTAAGATATCGGCTTCGAACCCAGTTGAAACCCACATTGAAGCCTGAAAAGAAGCGCCCAATCCATCCCTGGCTATCTGTTTTTGGTCGCAGGAGCATCGCGCTCAGGGCTGGACTCAGGGAAAGCGCATTAAAGGCCGACAGGAGAACCGATATTGCAATGGTCAGGGCAAACTGCTGATAGATCCTTCCGCTGATGCCGCCCAGAAATGCCACCGGAATAAATACTGCCGCCAAAACGCAGGCGATGGCTACGACCGGGGCCGACACTTCTTCCATGGCACGGATGGTTGCATTGCGCGGCGTCATGCCGTCATCAATGTTGCGCTGTACCGCCTCGACCACCACGATGGCATCATCTACAACGATGCCGATCGCGAGCACGAGGCCGAACATGCTGGTCAGGTTTATCGAAAAACCGAACAATGGAAATAGAGCGAATGTGCCTACAATCGCCACTGGGACCGTAAGCAGCGGGATCAGCGTCGCCCGCCAGTTCTGCAGAAAAATGAAGACCACCACAATCACCAGTCCCACGGCTGCGAGCAACGTCAACAGCACTTCGTGAATGGCTGCGTGTACGAACACGGTCGAGTCATAAGGGATCAGATAATCCATCCCGGCAGGGAAGCTCTTCTTGGCCTGCTCCATGAACTTGCGAATGCGGTCGGCCGTGGCCACGGCGTTGGCGCCGGGAGACAGGTACACGATGAGATTGCCCGACGTGATGCCGTTCACACGGCTGAAACCGCTATAGTTCTGCGCTCCCAGCTGCACTCGGCCGATATCGCGGATACGCAGCAGGGATGTATCCGGGCGGGAACGCAGTACCACATCTCCAAATTGCTCCGGGATTGTGAGCCGCCCCGGGGCGCTGATCGAATACTGGAAATCCGTTCCGGCCGGCGACGGGGGCTGCCCAAAATTTCCGGCAGGATTCTGTCGATTTTGCGCTTGAATCGCAGCGCTGACATCGCTCGAGGTTATGCCGAGTTCCGCCATTTTATCCGGATTTACCCAGATGCGCATGGAATAAACCTGGTTGACACCCAGCCGGCATTCCCCCACTCCCTCCAGGTTTGCCACCTGGTTCAACAAGTTGATCTGCGCGTAGTTGGTGAGGAACAAAGTATCGTAGCGGTTGTCGGTCGATATGAGTCCGACGCTGGTCAGGAATGCGGTGGAAACTTTCTTGACCGTCACTCCCTGCCGCTGCACTTCTGCAGGCAGCCGTGGCATGGCGATGTTTACACGATTTTGCGTCTGCACAACGGCGATGTCGGGATTCGTACCCAGACGGAATGTCACCTGGATGTTCAGGGTTCCGTCGTTGCTGCTATTGGATAGAAAATAAAGCAAGCCATCGAGACCGAACAGCTGTTCTTCGATAGGTTCGGTAACCGTTTTCTCCAGATCCTGCGCGTTGCCGCCCAGATAGTTGGTGCTGATTTGCACGACTGGAGGAACGACTTCGGGATAGTTTGCGATCGGCAGGTTTGGGATGGTCGCAATGCCCAAGATCACGATCACGATGGCAACCACCATCGCAAACACAGGGTGGTCAATAAAAAATCGTGCCATTGGTCACTCCCCCGCCTTCGGCCCGGCTGCGTGATTTTCGGCGGCGGCGCGGTAGGGCTGCGGGTTCACTCGGGCTCCCGGGCGCACCTTCAGCTGTCCTTCGACAATGACGCGCTCTCCCGGATTCAATCCCTGCTCAATCAGCCACATGGAACCGAATCGGTAGCCGGTCGTGACGGCCCGCATCTGGACCTTGTTGTCCGGTCCGACGGTGTAAATCGCTTGCATGTTCTGCAGCTGCTGCACGGCCTTCTGTGGCACAGCAATCGCATTTGCACGCTCGTCTGTCTGAAGGCGGATTCGGCCGAATTGGCCTGGGAGAATTGTGTGTTTGGGATTCGGGAAACGCGCCTGCAACTCCAGAGTGCCGGTTTTCGGATCGACTTGATTTAGCGAATTTTCGATGTGCCCTTTCGAAGGCAACTCCGTATTGTCGGCCAGAAGGAGCGTTAGGGGAACTCCGTTGCCCAGCATGTTTTCCCCTCGCTTCCTCCAGGATAGATACTCGCTTTCGGCAACCTTGAATCGGACCCAGATGGGATCTAACGGGACGATGGTCGTAAGCGGTTGCGCCGAACTTGGGGTTACCAGACCGCCCACGGGAATCAGCGAATCGCCGATGCGGCCACTGATCGGGGCGCGGATCGTTCCGTACTGCAAGTTCAACTCGGCTGTACGGACGGCGGCATTTTGCGATTCCACTCTTGCCTTCATGGCCTCGATTTGCGTGCGGGTTGAAAGAGCGGTCTGATCGACGATTGCTTTGTTTGCGCGTACGTTTGCTTCATTGGCTTTCAAAGCGGCCATTGCGGCATCCAGGTCTTGCTTGGAGGCAGCGTCAGCTGCTACCAGGGGGCTGAGACGTTCGTAATCCTGCTGGGATTTCAGAAGATTGGCTTCGGCAGAAGCCAGATTAGCCTGCACTTGCAAAAGCGAAACTTGATGCTGGGCGAATTCAAGATCGGCTTTGCTCTGGCTAAGGTTGCCGCGTGCCTGCTGCACGATCGCTTCATAGGGGCGCAAATCAAGTACATAAAGCACCTGGCCGGCATGGACTTCAGAGCCAGGTTTGAATAGCCATTGCTCGATGTATCCCTCCACCCTGCCTCGTACCTCGACCATATCGCGCGCGTACGTCTGAGCGGCAAAGTCGGAAAAAATTGGAATGCGGGCCGGCCGTACCTCCATCACGGTGACAGGTGTCGGCGGGATTTCATCCGGTCCAATTTGCCGTTGCGATGAATTGCATCCTGCCCAAAATATGCCGCATAAAAGGGCGGCTGAGGCTGCCAGCCATCCCAGACAAATTTGAGCCATTGCCATCCGTTTCCGATATATGCGAGCGCTGTTCATGCTTCAATACCGTTCCTTTTCTGCTTGCCGTTGGGCTATACCATTTCTTGGATTAAGTTAACCTCGAACCGCGCGATTTTGGAAGGATTTGAGCATTTTGCAATGAAGGCATATTTCCTTTGCGGCAATGACTCCCCGGAAAAAGGGATCCGGGCGAGCATGAGCAGACGCAAAAGACATATCATTATCTAAATCGATGCTATTGGTGCAAAAATCACTGCTAATCCTTGCCGTCTTCGAATACCGCCGCTTGCCTGCTCACCGCATTCATCCGTGGGGCGTCGGGAAATCTGTCGTGTCAACACTTCGGGCTATTCCCATGATTCTCTGGAAGGATCGCCGATTGACGGCCCTGATGGCAAGCGGCCGACAACAAAGCTCCATGCCAGCGGGCATTTTGCGGATAGGGGCTTGGGCGGATAGCTCACTAACTGGGATTGAAACTCCCCGATCCCAACTTCTTCTCCAGCTTAGCCTTCCTTTTTTCCTTGATGGACTTTGCCGGTTTCTTTTTGACATCTTTCCTGGCGTCTCTGGATTTGGCCATCGCTTTCCTCCTGTAGGAAATGATTATAGCACTGAAATGCTTTTAAAATTTCTGCCAGAAATAATACTGACGATGAAATGTGACAGCACCTCTCTATTTCTTCGCAAGATCCCCGGCTCTGCCGTTGAGGCAGCAAAAGTTTGACAGAACCGGGAGTTCATAGGACCGATCCCGAGTATGTTTGGTCTTAAGCCTCAAATTCTGATTGCCATTCAAAAAGCATCAACGTTCGGAATCGGCATCGGCATCGATATGGCAATCGAGAGTCGCTATCGGCCTTTTTTTACATCCGATGTCCGATAGCGATTGCGATACCGATTCCGATGCCGATTGCCAAGATGAGCAATTTTGACCGGAGGCATGAGCAGTAGAGAACTGACGTGCAGATGGCTGTGGGGTATTAATAAAACCAGGAGTTGTGCAGACATGTGAACCGCTGAGCGCGGAACGACACAGTCCACGCGCACTCCACAAAAATGGTGTGGCCTTGCATCACATTCGATGTGATGAACGACAAGAGATTTATGAATTTAGTGGATTTGATTCTGTAACCAGGGGGGAAAGTTATGAAGCTTCAAAAACTAAGCAGACTCGGATTGTATTGCATTGGTGCGGGGATGCTGTCCGCAGGAATGTTGTTCGCAGGAGAGAGCGCGGCTTCGCGCTTGAGGGCAGCAGCCGAGGTTATGAACGAGGTCATGGCGACGCCCGACAAAGGCATCCCACAGGAATTGCTTGAGAACTCCCAGTGTGTCGTGATCGTGCCGGGAATGAAAAAAGGCGCGTTTATCATAGGCGCCAAATACGGCAAGGGTTTCCTGCTGTGCCGCAAGGCTTCTGGCAAAGGTTGGTCCGCGCCGGCCGCCATAATGGTAGAAGGCGGGAGCTTTGGTTTTCAAATCGGGGGCTCAGAGACGGATGTCGTCATGCTAGTGATGAATAAAGGAGGCGTTGAAAAACTCCTTTCGAGCAAGTTCACTCTGGGCGCAGACGCTTCGGTGGCTGCGGGCCCGGTGGGCCGAACCTCATCGGCCAACACGGATCTCCAGCTGCATGCGGAAATCCTTTCCTATTCACGTGCGCGCGGTTTGTTTGCAGGCATCGCTTTGGACGGCGCAACACTTCGGCCTGACGAAGAAACCAATAAAGAGCTCTATGGAAGCAAGATAACAAATAGAGAAATCGTCACAGGTACTGAGACTCAAAAGTCGATGGCGGGCACAACTCTGACTGCAGACATGGATAAATATTCACTTCGGAATAAATAGCCGAACCCGCCATATTCCGGTGGCCGCCGGCCTGCGTTGAGCCGCCTCGCATCTGCCCCCCCCTCTAGGCGGGGTGGCGCCGCAAAATAGCCGTTTCTGTTCTCCGATAAGCTGTCAATTAGGTCCCTGGACCTCTCGGTTTCCTTCCTGCCGAACTGACAAGCGTTTATTGTGAGTTGCTTCCACAATAATTCGGACTATATCGCACTCGCAGTTGAGTGGAATGTTATGAACTCGAACGAGTTCGCTGAAAACATAGGCAGAAATACGCATTTGATAATGGGTGTTTGAGCGGATTTGCGATCCAGACGATTGATGGTCTAATCAGTTGTGATGGCGGAGAAAAAGGAAAAGCCTGTCGATTGGAACGCTTTACTCAACGGCATCTTCCGGGGGAAGACGGTCATAGAATGCGGAAATGCCTGCAACGTCTTCCTGCAAGGGCAACCAGCGGATGCGCTGTTCTACATACGGCGAGGCCAGGTGAAGCTCTCCGTTATCTCCCCACAGGGCAAAGAAGCGATCATCGCGATTTTGAACGCAGGTGAGTTCTTCGGTGAGGGATGCCTCGCCGGTCAAACAGTACGTATGGCATCGGCTGTTGCCATAACAGATTGCACCCTTGACAAGATTGAGAAGCCGCTGATGGAGCGTATGCTTCATGAGCATCAAGATATTTCTGAATTGTTTGTGAAGCATTTACTTTCACGAAACATTCGATATGAAGCGGATCTCCTGGACCAGCTTTTCAATTCCAGCGAAAAGCGGCTGGCCAGGATTCTCTTGTTGCTTTCGCATTTTGGCAAGGACAGCAAGGCCGAAATCGTAATCCCCAATATAGATCAGAATACGCTGGCGAAGATGGTCGGCACAACCCGTTCGCGGATCAGTCACTTCATGAACCGGTTCAGGGATCATGGCTTTATTGATTATGACGACAGCGGGTTGACCGTCCATAGCGGCCTCCTAAATATAGTCCTTCACGACTAATCTGGCATATCTCAGAAGGTTTCATGGCAAGATAAGGCAGACGGGCGGGGGTTCAAGGATTGTAACCGAGAACCGCGCAAGAAGGTCTTGACGCAAAAATCCCCACCGCATTCGACGAGAGAGTCATGAAAATAAGTGCTTTTGCAGGAAAGCCGGCGGAAGCATCGATGCTGGTGAATGTGCCCAGACTCATCACGGCCTACTATACAGAGGTGCCTGATCCCGCATTGCCGGAACAACGGGTTGCCTTCGGCACCTCAGGACATCGTGGTTCCGCATTCGAAAAAGCTTTCAATGAACGGCATATCCTCGCCATCAGTCAGGCCATTTGCCTGT
This sequence comes from Acidobacteriota bacterium, assembly GCA_035506515.1. GTDB lineage: Bacteria > Acidobacteriota > UBA6911 > UBA6911 > UBA6911 > UBA6911. Next base: position 4,547 of record DATJPG010000139.1, on the reverse strand, counting down.
ACCGGGAGCAGAAGAGGATCAATGGCCCGCTGTTTCTTGGCATTGACACGCATGCCCTATCTGTGCCGGCGTTTGCAGGCGCGCTTGAGGTGCTGGCGGCAAACGGGGTGGAAGTCATGATCGCGCAGGGAGACGAATATACCCCGACCCCTGCCGTTTCCCACGCCATTCTCACGTACAACCGCGGGCGCAAGACTGGACTCGCCGACGGGATCGTCATCACACCATCGCACAATCCGCCACATGACGGCGGCTTCAAATACAATCCTCCAAACGGCGGACCGGCGGAATCCGCCGTTACAGCCTGGATCGAGGCAAAGGCAAACGAGTACCTCGAGAATGGCCTCCTGAGGTTGAAAAGAATTCCTTTCGAAAAGGCTCTTCGCGCGCCCACGACACACCGGCATGACTATCTCAATGCTTACATCGCGGATCTCGCCAATGTGATCGACATGGACACCATTCGCGCCGCGAAGATCAGCCTGGGCGTTGACCCGCTCGGAGGCGCCGGAGTTCACTACTGGGGGCCGATTGCCGAGCGATACGGGTTGAACCTCACAGTCGCGAATGAGGCTGTCGACCCCACTTTCCGTTTTATGACTGTGGACTGGGACGGTCAGATCCGCATGGACCCATCCTCACCTTATGCGATGCGGAGCTTGATCGGCTTGAAGGACCGCTTTGAGATTGCCTTCGCGTGTGACACCGACCACGACCGGCACGGGATTGTCACTCGAAGCGCAGGATTGCTTCCACCCAATCACTATCTTTCGGTGGCCATTTACTACCTTTTCCAGCACCGACCGAAGTGGCCCAGGACGGCTGCGATCGGCAAAACGCTTGTGAGTAGCCAGGTGATCGATCGCGTGGCTGCGAAGCTTGGCCGCAAGCTTTACGAAACCCCGGTGGGATTCAAGTGGTTCGTCGGAGGCCTGCTCGATGGTTCCCTCGGCTTCGGGGGCGAAGAGAGCGCAGGTGCATCTTTTGTTCGCTTGGATGGCAGCGTCTGGACAACGGACAAAGACGGAATTATCCCGTCTTTACTCGCGGCGGAGATTACTGCCCGGATGGATCGTGATCCCGGCGAGATCTACAGCGAGCTTACGCGTGAGTTTGGCGAGCCGGTTTACGACCGCGTCGAGGCCCCGGCCACTCCGGGGCAAAAGGAATTGCTGGGGAAACTCTCGCCGCAACAAGTTCGGCTCACGGAATTGGCCGGCGAAAAAATCCAAACGATCCTCACTCGCGCGCCGGGCAATGGCGCGCCCATCGGCGGGATGAAGGTAATAGCAGAAGGCGGATGGTTCGCGGCGCGTCCCTCGGGGACGGAAGACATTTACAAGATCTATGCAGAGAGCTTCCGCGGAGCCGATCATCTGCGCCGTATCTTTGAGGAGGCACAGGCAATCGTCAGCGACACGCTTGCGGCTGCGCCACAGCAGCCGGAGATGCCGTCCAAAACAAATCTGAAGAAAAACGGATGAGCGAACAAACCCGCGCCAGCCACCCGATCTACTCGGACAGGCTCCTGGCACGAATCCGTTGGAGTGGAATCCAAACGACATATCATCTTCTCTGCAACAAAACAGAGTCGCAAGTTCAGAATCGGAATGGTGTGCCAGTCGCATCGGAGGATTGACAGGAAACAGCAACTTGTTTCGTCGGCTATCCGCTGACTCGCCTTCTAACCTGAATCATCCTAATGAAAACCCCGACTAGTGCCAGAAGCAGCAGTATTTGTACGATTTCGCCCCAGGCGAAGAATCGGCTTAAAAGCCATAAAGAAATCAGAATCACAGCAGTTGTCCAATGCATTTTGGGCAGGCTGATCGGAGAGACCATTGTTCGCCGAATTCTGACGAGTGAAGTGGAAATTTCACTGGATTACGCCTCAACGGACTTCTCCGCGGACAATTATGATTTTCGCTTCCTGATCGCAAAATGTACCTGGTTATAGTGTCCCTCTTTCGTACAGACAATCTAAGGAAGTGCGCACTAATTTTTCGATAGCTTGCCACCGGGCAGAAGCACTAGAAGATCGGCAGCAGTCGCCGGGCGGCCGGCATATCTGCACAGTGGCTCCATGCGCAATCTGTCTCGGACAGGAGCGAAGACATTGTCCTAGACATGTGCGCATACAGGCCATAGACTCATTTGGGATATGACTAAATCTGATTCGCGGGAGAGACATTTGATACGACAGCACATTCTCAATATTTTGCGGAAGACTGGAGTCATGGCTGCCGTTCTTTTTCTCCTAGCCGTGCATATCTCCACGAAATCCGTCAGTTCTGCTGATGCTAATGATCTAATGAGCGGTTCAACCACCAATTCGCCCGCCGCAGAGCCCAAAGCAAAGGAAGTCGATCCCGCAGTTCGTGCCTTTATTGAACAAAGCTACGGCAAACTGCCGCTAAGTTTCGAGGTGAACAACGGACAGGCGGATGATGCCGTGAAGTACATTTGCCGAGGGCATGGATATACCTTGTTCTTGACCTCCGGAGAGGCAGTGCTGAGTTTGGGCCGCGGCTCTTTGAGAAAAAAAGACCGAACAGCGAGGCGTATTCCTGAAGCGGAGGAATCTAAACCGGTGGCTGGAGACGTTGTTCGGCTGAAGATTGTTGGGGCTAATCCCAATACGAAGATCAGCGGCATTGGTGAACTCCCGGGCAAAAGCAACTATTTCATCGGCAATGATCCTGCAAATTGGCACACCGGCGTTCCCAATTTCGAGAAGGTCAAGATCGAAGGTGTTTATCCGGGAATAGATCTTGTTTACTACGGCAACCAGCGGCAGTTGGAGTATGACTGGATCGTTAATCCCGGAGCCGATCCTGGAGCCATCAAGTTTGAGATCGGTGACAAAGCTAATCTCAAAGTGGATGCTCAAGGCAACCTCATTTTGGATCAAAGGGGCGGGCTTCGCCTGCAAAAACCATTCATCTATCAGCAAAGCGCAGGCTCCCGCAAGGAGATTACCGGGCGATATATTATCCTTGAAAATCGCCAGGTAAGTTTTCAGATGGACAAATATGACGCTTCGCTGCCTCTCGTGATTGATCCCGTCCTCAACTATTCCGTTTACCTCGGGGGCAGTAGTCTTGACTATGGGCAGGCGATCGCTGTGGACTCTTCCGGAAGCGCTTATGTGACGGGTGCCACGTTTTCCACCAACTTCCCCACGGCAACCCCATTTCATGCGATTAGCGGCGGGGGATTTGATGCCTTTGTCACAAAACTGAACTCTTCGGGGAATGCGCTCCTGTACTCCACCTACCTTGGAGGTAACGATACGGACGTAGGGTATGGGATCGCCGTGGATGCTTCCGGCAACGCTTATGTGACGGGCGAGACGCTGTCCACAAATTTCCCTACTGCTAATCCGGTGCAGGGGAATAATCGCGGGGCCGATGATGCCTTTGTGACAAAACTGAATGCTTCCGGGAATGCACTGACCTACTCTACCTACCTTGGGGGCTCAGATAATGACTCTGCGTCCGGAATTGCGGTGGACTCTTCCGGCAACGTTTATGTAACAGGCGAGACGTTATCCACAAATTTCCCCATGGCGAATCCGTTGCAGGCAAGCAACGGCGGGAGTTGGGATGTCTTTGTCACAAAACTGAATTCCTCGGGGAGTGCGCTCCTTTATTCCACCTACCTCGGAGGCAGCAATACGGACAATGGTAATGCTATCGCCGTTGACTCTTCCGGCAATGCCTATGTGACGGGCTTCACGATCTCCACCAACTTCCCCACGGCACACGCATTTCAGGCAAGTTCTGGGGGAAATAATGATGCCTTTATTACAAAACTGAATTCTTCGGGGAGTGCGCTCCTTTATTCCACCTATCTCGGAGGCAGTAACGCGGACTATGGGAATGGAATTGCGGTGGACTCTTCCGGCAATGCCTATGTGACGGGCTCCACGACTTCTACCAACTTCCCCACGGCACACGCATTTCAGGCGAGTTTTGGAGGGTACTCTGATGCTTTTATCACAAAACTGAATTCTTCGGGGAGTGCGCTCCTTTACTCCACTTACTTCGGAGGCAGCAATGAGGACTACGGGAGAGGAATTGCAGTAGACCTTTCCGGCAATGTCTATTTGACGGGCGAAACGCTATCCACAAATTTCCCCACACGTTATCCGTTGCAGGCGAATTACGGCGGAAACTGGGATGCCTTTATTACAAAACTGAATTCTTCGGGGAGTGGGCTCTTTTACTCCACCTACCTTGGAGGCAGCGACACGGACGAAGGGTATGGGATCGCCGTGGATACTTCCGGCACTGCCTATGTGACGGGTGAGACGTTATCCACAAATTTCCCCACACTGAATAAGTTGCAGGCGAGTTACGGAGGAAGCGGGGATACTTTTGTCGCAAAAATGATTTTTGCAAAAACCTTCGGCGATGTCGACGGCGATGGCAAAGCAGACGTTGCCGTCTGGAGACCTAGCAATGGCCTCTGGTTTATTCTGCCAAGCGGATCTCCCGGAACTTACACTACTGCACAATGGGGAGAGCCCACGGATATTCTGGTTC
>DATJPG010000138.1:0-5975 GCA_035506515.1 Acidobacteriota bacterium | reverse complement strand
AGTTTCCGGATGGCTTCAATTTGGACAGCATATTTTCAAATAGGAGACCTCAATTTTTGCGAGTTTTGACGGTCCTTTGTTATCAATGATTTAGCTTGTCCAAATTGCGCTTTTCAGGGTTAATTTGGACAGCAGTGATTTTCTGCCGGCGCTTCGCGCCTCAATGATTCCGATTTTGGGATGGCGCCGGGTTTTGAGACAGACACTGGAGAGTCGTCCTCACAGGCTGTTTGTAGAAGCGCAGGTTTTGGCACTCCCAAGGCGCCCTCCGGGCGCATCCACCCTATGCTCCGCCTCGCGGCAGACCCTTGATCCTTTGTTGCTCACCCCTGCATCACTTTTTCGTACAAAGCTCGATTCGCCGCTTCAAACATGAAAATTGGAGTGTCGATCCTGTTGAAAGTAACGGGGCAATGAAGGACGCCCTTAGGAACGAAGATCAGGCATGTTTTAGTGATGAGGTGTTTCTCGCCACCGATGTGGAACTCGATCTCTCCTCCCAGGTCCCGGGGGTAATTTCTGTTGGTGCCGCCGAACCCTATTACTTCATCGAATTCATGGCTGTGGGGAATTTCGATGCTCACTGGCTTTCCACCGGGCAGTCCCCAGAGTATTTCGCACCCGGCAAACAGGGAGCAGCCGGGGACGATGGAGTCCTGGATTCCGAGGAGCATCGTTCGGTCCAGGATTCTCCCTTCTTTTGCCTGATCCTCCATTGCCTGGATCATCTCGGCAGGTTGGGGCGGCATCAGGTCTTCCGTAACGATGTATTTCCCATACTTGGATTCAGCCATTTTTTCTCCTTGCAGTTTTTGGGGCGTTCTCCTCCGTGGAGTATAATGAGGTCAACTGCGTTCCACACGAAGGAGGTTTTGCCATGCCAGATGATTCTTATCGCACCATCAGGACTCTCTTGGCAAGCACACAGTATGCTGATTTGCGCAAAGGGCTCGAGCTTGCCGAGCTTGAAATCGTCAAAGTAGGATCCAGCGAAGCGAAACCGCTCTTTGAAATGGTCTCGCCCCTGTTCTATATCGATGCCCTGGACCATCCGGAACTGGTTCCCATACTCGACGAGGCCGTGAATCTGGCAGCACGGCTGGGCCCGCCGATTATCCCGATCCTGATTGAAAACCTCAATGCAGGCGATCTCAAAGCCCAGTGGGCGATCGCGCATGTCCTGGGCCGGATTGGCGCAGATGCGATCAAGCCCATGGTAAAAGCCTATGTATCCGCGACGGATCCGACGATGCGCGCGTTTATCCTTTATGCGCTGGGCAAAATCAAGTCTCCCAAAATTGTGCAGGCAGCCGCGTTGGCGTTGGAAGCCGCGGATTCGTCAAACCTCGAATTGCGGGATACCGCAACTCGGGCGCTGGGGAAACTGCTGGAGTCCATCCCGCCGGAGTCTTTGCCGGAAGAGACAAGAAAGTTGTTTTTGGAACGCCTTTATATGAACCTGTCCGATCAAAACCAGGGAGTTCGCGCCAAGGCGATGCGCGGCCTGGGCAAAATGGCCAAATATAAGCATCTGACCGTGTCGGAACGCGCGCATCTCAAAGCAGTCTGCCAGAATATCCTGGGCACCGACGACAGCGGCGAATGGGATCGGGCTTTCCGCATCCGGAAAGAAGCAGGCGAGGCTCTCCAGGCCCTCTAGTATTCCGCATATTTTTTATCGGCGGCCCCAGGTGTTGCGAGCTATCTGGAGGAAAAGCCTTGTTGGTTGCAGAGCAGGATACGGCCTGCGGAACGCATGACCGGATATGCGGGCTGGAGTCCCAGCGCGTTCACCTTATCTTCCGGGCCCAGAAGGAAGGTCCGCTGTGTGCCATGCCATTTCTCGTCCAGCGCGGCCCGCGGCAGGATCAGTCGCGGTGCATCTGGATATCTCATGCCCCATTGAAGCAGGGCCGCGGTGCCCCCATGCACGTAAAGAGTTAGCGGAGCATAAAAGTTGATCGAGTTCGCGGTCTCATAATCCCCCAGCACCACAGCAGAATCTCCCGGATGATACAGTTGGTTCAGCCTCTGTCCAAATTGCCTGGAGGAGAGAACTCCCTCGCATATCGCCAAACTCCGAAATGCAAAAATGCAAAAAAGGGCCATCGTCAGATTCAGAGCGATCACCGCGCGCATACGCAAATTCCTGCGATCCAACCACCAGGCGCCGAGCAAGCCTGCCGCTAGTGTGGCGCATGCGCGCAGGAATGGGCTCTTCAGAGCGACGATGACATCCGGGGGCAAATCGAAGAGCGGGGCAAAGTAGTACTGGTACGCATGCAGCCGGACAGCGGCCGTGTGACTCAGGGATTGGCTCGAAAACCATCCTCCGAGCCACACTTCCGACACGATGAGGAGTAGCGCAAGGACCATGCCGAAGACCCCCAGGAAAACGAATCCGTGTGCGACGGAGCGTTGACGCCGCGAATCGTACGCGGGGCCAAGCAGGTTTTCCTGAGAGAAGGCAAGCCCGATGAGCAGGGCCAGGGGCGGGAAAATCGGCATGGCATAATGCTCGATGCGCGACGAAAAGGAGAAGAAGACCAGCACAACCAGGGTCCAGCATGCGCAGATGCGAACAGTGCAACGGACTCTCGCCTGCTGCGTGCCCGAATTGCGTAACCCGTGGCGGATCGCCGGCAAAAAAGCACTCCACGGAAAAAGCCAGACAAGGACAAGTGCCCAGAATATCGGCAGGGAAATCGATGCATAATCCAGGGGTTGTCTTTTACCCAGGAAGCGATACACCTGCTCATTGATGAAGTAGTACCACAAGAACCCGGGATTCCTGCGCGCCGCCAGGATATGCCAGGGAGTCGATAAAACAAGAAACAGCAGCGACCCTTTCGCCATATGAAAATGTTTCAGACGATGCAAATTCCTATCCCAGATCAGAAAGAGAACGACGATGGCAGAGGGAAACGCCAGCCCGATCAAACCCTTGGACAGGACTGCGGCCGCCGTGGCGGCATAGAACAGGAGGGCATTTGCAGGCGGATTCCGGTCGTCCAGATACCATTCCAGGAATCCATACATGGAGAGAGTCAGAAAAAATACGAAAAAGACATCGGGGAAAGCCATACGGGTGAAAAGAAAAGTGCCGATGCACAAAGCGACTGCCGAACCTGCAATGAAGCCCGCGGAATTGCCCGCGGCCCTCGCGCCGATCAAAAACACCAGAACCGTTATTCCAAGCACGGCCAGCGCCGATGGAAAGCGGGCCGCAAATTCATTGTAGCCGAATGCGCGGTAGGCGGAGGCCAGGAACCAGAACATCATGGGAGGCTTGTCCAAAAAACGCACGCCATTGGCATACGGCGTCACCCAATCCCCCGTCTTCGCCATTTGTTGGCCAATGTGGGAATAAAGGGCGTCTCCGTCATCAAGGATGACGCGGCTGGTAGCGGTATAAACATAAACAGCTGCAATCAACGCTACAAGCAGCAGTAGAGTGAAGCGTCGGGACATAAAAACTCCCAAACTGGGGAAACACCTGTAAACCTGGAGTATATCAGAGCGGCGGGAAAATAGTCTCGATACTGTATCCTGAAGCCCGCGGATTCGGGCCCGATCGCCCAGCCACGGGCTTCAGGACTGATGTCACAAGGTGCCGCCAGGATTAAATTTCCACTTTGCCCTGGTACACCATGTCTTTGAGGTTGAACTTCGCCTTCATTTCGATGTTGGGCGTCTTCAGGAGGAACTCCACATTGTGATCTGCCTCGGTGATTTTATGCGCGCCCTCCTGTGCTTTGGGGAATGCTATGTAGAGATTCATATTCATCCCCTGGCGGTCGATGAGCACATCCGCGGCCTTGACAGGCGGAAGATCTCCGATCGTGATGGTTGCGCCCGCTTTTAATACTTCCTTATCGAAATAGTTCGGCGGCCCCATCATCCCGATGATGCCCAGAATGTACTGAGCCTCTTCGCGGCCAAGCGACTTTGCGGCTTCTTCGGATTTCTCCACTTCATCTTTATAGCGGCTACGCGCAATCGCCTGCTTGACCGGGAGAGCAGTTTGCCATCGCAGTATGGCCTTTGGAGTCATGTCCGGGGGGAGCTGTCCCAAAGGTCCAAATCCACCACCGCCGCCTCCTCCGGGCATGCCGCCACCCATGCCGCCACCGTAGCCTCCTCCAGGCATGCCGCCACCGTAGCCTCCTCCGGGCATGCCGCCGCCCTTTGGCGCGGTATAGGTATATTTGAAAGCCACTTTACGCGCCCATGGCGAGTCCTCGATCATCTTCTTCGTTTCTTCATCGCTCCAGGTCGCGAATTTCTTCGACTTCCAGAAATCCCCTGCAATTGCGATACACAACGCAAAGGTCAGTATCGCGATGATTGGCAGAAAGCAACGTTTCATGGCGCTTCTTCTCCTCAAGTTTAAATTTAATCGCAGCATACGCTGAAGAATAATACGCCGCAATCGGAATCATGCTTCAACAGGGGGCATTTTTCTTTGTCCTGCTTCGGATGACGGTCGAGCTCCTTTTCCCGATGCATATGGTTTCGGGTGCCTGTTTATGCTACTAAATAGAAATTGCGGAGGGAAACATGGCACGAATCTACAATGACAACTCGCTGTCGATTGGCAATACGCCTCTCGTCAGGCTAAACCGGATCACTGCGGGACTGCCCGCCACTGTCCTGGCAAAAATCGAGGGGCGAAACCCGGCCTATTCGGTCAAATGCCGGATCGGGGCCGCAATGATATGGGATGCCGAGCGCCGGGGGATTCTAACGCCCGGATCCAGCAACGTCACGATCGTCGAGCCGACGAGCGGCAATACGGGCATTGCTTTGGCGTTCGTTGCCGCGTCTCGCGGCTATCCATTGATCCTGACGATGCCGGAATCGATGTCGCTCGAGCGGCGGCGATTGCTGAAGGCATTCGGGGCGGAACTGATTCTGACCGAGGCGGCAAAAGCGATGAACGGAGCGATTGCCAAGGCGGAAGAGATTGCTGCCACTGACAAAGCAAAGTACTGGGTTCCGCAGCAATTCAAGAACCCCGCCAATCCGGACATCCACTTTCAGACGACGGGACCGGAGATCTGGAACGACACCGATGGCGGCATCGACATCCTCGTAGCGGGTGTGGGGACCGGGGGAACCATCACAGGGGTGAGCCGCTACATCGAACGCATCCAGGGTAAGTCCATTTGGAGCGTGGCCGTAGAACCCGTGGAATCGCCGGTGATCACGGCGATCATCAACGGGGAGACGCCAAAACCCGGCCCGCACAAAATCCAGGGCATCGGCGCCGGTTTCAAGCCCGACAACCTCGATCTCGGCATCGTGGACGAAGTCCAGAGAGTGTCGAGCGACGAATCCATCGAAATGGCCCGCCGACTTCACAGGGAAGAGGGCATCACAGCCGGAATTTCCTGCGGCGCTGCAACCGCAGCCGCCGTCAAGGTGGCGGCGCGTCCAGAGAACAAAGGCAAGGTGATCGTGGTCATTCTGCCCGACGCCGGCGACCGGTATCACTCGACCGTGCTCTTTCAGAATATCCCGGTTTAAGGTCGCCCGTTTCCGGTTTCTTTATAGAAAGCAGGCTGCAGTTTTAGCGGGGGCATGTCCGGATTGGCCGGCTTACTCTACCTTCTATGGGGATGGCTCTCCAGCGATCGTCTGACGATCCTGAGCGCCGGCGCGCAGGAATACCACTGCCACAATCCATTCAACCGTTCCAGGCTGCCTAATCCGCGATTTCGAAGTTGAATGGAGGATGTATTTCACGAGTGCCGCACCTTCGGCGCTCATCGTTGTATCGTCTGCATATCCCGAGCTTACGGTCGGGCCTATTCTCTGCCGCCTCTTCGAGGCTTTCTGGAATGCTGCTTGCCTTGAATCGCGGAATCATTAAGATCCGCGTCATTGTACATTTATGGGCGGCACAAATTTACGTTGGCGCTTACTGCAATGCAGGAATACCAAGTCAAAGTTCCAATGCTATTCAGGTCCGA
>DATJPG010000137.1:0-17699 GCA_035506515.1 Acidobacteriota bacterium | reverse complement strand
CAACAGGCAGATAATGAGGATGGGAGCAAAACGCTTTGGCATATCGATATCCTTTTTAAAAATCCGAGAATACCCCCGCCGTAGAGGCTAAGCAACGTTAGAAATTCTTGGAAGCGGCCGGCGGCGGCAGCTTGCTGCCGCACTCCTAAGGATTTTGCTTTTTCAGCAACTCCCGTGCCTTTGCATGCGAGCCGTCGAAATCTTCGAAGCTGAGAACGGTTTGATATTCTCTATAAGCTTCCCTGGGTCGGTGCTCCCAATCCAGAATCTGACCCAGGCGCAGATGCGATAATGCCTTTTTTTCCCTGGAAGCTTGCGGATCATCGATCACTTTGCGGAACCGCTCTTCTGCGGCATCCAGTTTCCCCATGAACATGAGCTCGACGGCCATGTCAAATCGAAAACTCTGCAACGGCAGCTTGTCAAAATTAGGCTCTTTGGCTTCGGCCTTTTTCTCCAACTGCAGGAGCGTAGCGGACGCCTGGTCCTTTTGCCCGGACATGCGGAGTATCTGCGCAACGTTAATGGGAAACAAAAAACTGCGCGGATATTTGCCACTGAGAGATCGGGCAATCTCCAGCGCCTCAGCCAGACGGTGCTCTCTCACATAGAGAACCATGAGAACGAGTTGCGCTTCATTTCGGACGTATTGCCCTTTTTCGGAGGCAAGCCGCAGATGCTCCATGCCGTTGTCTTTATTGCCGCGGGCGCCGATGACATAAGCCATCCATTTCAGATACCAGGGAATGTTTCCGACGATATATTCATAAATTCCCACTGCGAGGTAGGCATCGTGGTAATCCGGTTTCTCCTCGGTCAGTTTTTTCATCGAAGCGTAGGCGCGATTTCCATAGCTGAAAGCTTCGCGCATGCTGTGGTCGATGGTGATGGCAAAAGAGGAGCGCAATCCATAGGAGGTGGCGAGAAAATACCGGGCATCCGCATCGTCGCGTTTTTTCTGAAGGATGGCTTTGGACAGGTCTTGGGATTTTTGAAGATAACTAAAAAAGGCAGATCTTTCTCCGGACGACATTGCCAGGCTGGTTTTCCCGGTAAAGTAAGCGGGCGCGATAAAGCGATTCAGGGAAAGATCCTGCCGGCGGAGCATTTCCTCCAGCCAGATGATACTCGCCAGATACAGCGGAGGTGCGGGATGGGTTGGGTAATCTTTCGCAAGAAGGACAAAGGCCTGGCGGGCTTTATCATAATCCATATTGAATATGTCCGCAAAAGCCGCCTGCGCACGCTCCACAAACCGCGGTTCACGCAGGTCCTGAGCAGGCAACCTTGAAGCCATCAGGAGGATTAGGGTAGAAAACAGAAGCCTGACCATAGCATTTTGCATACGCATTGCAAAAAGTGTACCGCAGGAATAATCGTCCTGCCGCATTAATTCATACCGATAAATCGGCTGAAATTCCCCGAAGCGCCACCGTCTCGGCCAATCTTGCATAGTATCTGCGTCCCGGTCGTCCTGGGAGCGTCCCGCCGGCCGACATTGCCATATTGCAGCTTCTGAACAAAATAATTTCCAAACGCTCCCAAGAGATTGGTAGGTATGCGGCCAAACCGACTCCAATTGGGCCCGGATAAAGCCAAGACAAAGGGTATAACCATACAACTAATTGGATTAGATTCAATATGTTGTACGGAAGTGGCCGAAAAAAAATAAAAATTAATAAAGGATTTGCTTCTAATTTATTCAATTTAAAGATAAAATCGCCCCCGTAAAACTCAAAACATTTTTGGGCAGTGTTTTTGCTTAGAGCAATAGAGGGTGAAACGTCGGGTAGAGGTTCAGGCATTTTTTACATTGGGGTAAAATGCGGCTCGCGGCGACGCAGTGGACCATACAGTCCCCGATGGTTTTCGAACTAACCATAAATTTGAAGGAGGAGTATGAGAAGCGGAGTCTACTTTAGTAGGTTTCTCAGAGCATTCTTACCAGTCATGCTGGTTGTTCTAATGCTGGCTGGCACCGGCCTGTTTGCACAGGAACGGTTTGGCACAATCATCGGTGTGGTCTACGACAGTTCCAAGGCAGTGTTGCCGGGCGCGGAAGTGACCATCACAAATAATGAAACCAAAAGAACGGTTAAGATTACGACCGGAGAAAACGGCAGATATCTTGGTCGTGATCTGGAACCCGGCCGCTATTCCGTCACGGCAGAAAAGTCCGGATTTTCGAAAGCCGAATATCCGGATGTCATCGTCTTGTTGGGAAAAACCTTCAGTCTGGATTTCACGCTGCAGGTAGGTCAGGTTAAGGAAACGATCGTCGTATCCGGAGCCGTTTCGATGATCGATACCGGCACTACGGCCGTTACACATAGCGTCACCGCGGAAGAATTCGACTACATGCCCAAAACACGCTCCTTCCAAAGCGTGGCATTGACATCACCCTCGGTCACTTCCGGCGACATTGAAGGCGGTATCCAGGTTAATGGCGCCAGCGGTGCGGAAAACGTATATACCGTTGATGGTATCTCAACTTCCAGCGTAATTGATGGATCCTCCCGCGAGAATGCCTCGTTCGAGTATCTGCAGGAAGTGCAGGTCAAGACCCTCGGACTCGAGGCGGAATACGGCGGCGCCATGGGTGGGGTTATCAGCGCGGTAACCAAGTCGGGCGGAAATGCGTTTCATGGAGAGTTCCACTGGTACAACTTCGGTTCTCCATTCAATGCAGCTCCCAACCTGCGTCTGCAGGTTGATCCGAACAATGACAGAAAATCCGTGTATATCCAGGATAATAATATCTCGGATCACACGAATGAGATCGGAGGCTCTGTCGGAGGGCCTATTGTTAAGGACAAACTATATTTCTTCACCTCTTTCTCTCCACAGTACCGATGGATGAATGCAGACATAAATTTCACCGACGGCCCAAGCCACTTTAGAGCTAATGGAACGGCGTACAACCTGTTCAACAAGATAACTTGGGATACTACTAAACGTATTCGTGCCAACTTTTCCTGGTTGTATCAGACTCAAAAATGGAATGGGTATATACCAGCCTTTACCGGGGCAACACCCGATTCAAATTCTAACACAGCTAGTACGTATAGTACCCTCCGAACCCAGGGAGATTACACACCGGAAAACAACTATGCGGGTACCATTGATTTCACTTTATCCAACACATCGCTGCTGAGCATCCGTGGCGGCTATTTCTGGTATAACTATAAGGACCTCGGTACTCCGAGCGATCACCAGATTCGATACCGGAGTGACGCTGTTTCCCCTAATAGCCTGGGCTTTACGATTCCGGCTAATTACATCCATGACCACACCTACCAAAACTTGCCGGCCACTCTCGTCAATTATTTTGATATCTCAACGCGCGGTTATTTGCAGGCAGACTACTCCCAGTCTTTCCACTTTTTGGGAACCCACACCTTCAAAGCTGGAATAGGAAGCCAAAAAAGCGTAAGCGATGTCAGCCAGGTGTACAATGGCGGCTTTATTCTGCAGATTTACTGGGATCTGAGTTATGTAAATCCCGGTAACAGGGGCGATTGGGGATATTACAGGCTTATACAATACGGCACAGCCGGTGCCGCGGGCGCATACCTTAACAACATGTATGTTCAGGATCAATGGCGAATAGTTCCGCGCCTGACTCTGAATTTGGGTTTGCGGACGGAGCACGAAAACATTCCCACCATGCGTCAGGATATTCAAAAATATGCGTTCCAGTTCGGCTGGGGCGATAAACTGGCTCCGCGTTTAGGCGCCAGCTTTGATGTCCTCGGCAACGGCAAATTTAAGATATTCGGCAGCTGGGGCCGTTTCTACGATTGGACAAAGTATGACATGGTGCGCGGTTCCTTTGGCGGCCAGGTTTGGAAAGAATATTTCCACGCGCTCAATGCTGGCACGGATATTAGTTCGATCAATTTGGCCAACATGCCTGGCAATAACCTTGTTCCCGGCGGTGATCCGTATATCGATTACCGCATTCCCAGTTTCGGATCGGATTCAATCGATCCTGGCACAAAGCCGATGTACCAGACTACGGCGGTTATTGGAGGCGAATATCAGCTGGGTACGGGAACCACGATCGGCGTTAACTGGGTTCACTCCAGGGTTGACCGGACAATCGAAGATATGGGCTACGTCCGGGGCGCCAGCTTCGGATATTCCTTGGGGAACCCCGGTGAAGGCCTCTTCAGCCTGGAAACCAACCATATCAGTGCAACACCCGATTTCCCGATGCCAAGACCAGACCGCGAATACGATGCCATGCAAATCAACTTTACGCGTCGTTTTTCCAAGGGGTGGTTCCTGGGTGCCAATTACACCTATAGCAGATTGTATGGAAATTATCCGGGTCTGTCCGATACGGATGAAATTGCTGTTGGTGGATGGTCGGCCAATCAGGGCGTGAGCCAGATAGCCCGACCCGGCACCAATACTTCCACGCAATACGACTCCGAAGCTTACCTTCTGGACACGAAAGGAAGACTCTTGTACGGTCGGCTGGCTACGGATCGCCCCCATGCCTTCAAGGTTTACGGTTCCTATAACTTCAAATGGGGAACGGCCGTCAGCGCCAATTTCCTTGCTGAAAGCGGAACCCCGTTGTCAACAAACGTAGAAGACACCTGGTGGGATCCTATGATTGTCAATGGTCGTGGGGATATGGGACGAACGCCTGCCCTTTCACAGACCGATCTCATGGTTTCGCATGAGTTCAAAATCAAGGAAGGCAAAGCGCTCCGTTTTGAATTTAATATGTTGAACCTCTTCAACCAGAAGACGGTTCGGCATACAAATACATTGGTCAACCGCAGTCGGGAAGCTTCAGCGGAAATGGAACTGAGTGACATTCTTGATTCCGAGGGCAATGTGATCCACCCGGCAGTGAATCTTCTCCAGGGATTCGATTGGCAACAGCGGCTCTCATGGTCCGCTTGGGCTCAAGACCCATCTCTGACCAGCGATCCGAACTCTTTGGATCCGCTCAAGAATTACGCGATTAGCCCAACCTATCATAAAGCGGATCTTTGGAATGAGGGATTCCGTGGCCGCTTTGATGTGAAGTTCACTTTCTAAACTGATCCATTTTAGGGTCAAAGCAAGGGGAAGCCGCTTCCGGCTTCCCCTTTTTTTTGGTGCGGCACATTTGCGCAGCCGCAAGTTTTACGGGGGCCGGCCTTGACTTGTGCCGGGAAGTATAGAAAATAGATGGGTTATTTTAACTGAGGAGTGTGCATCAATGCCTAAGACTCGTGCCGCTGGTGGTGTTTCAGCCGAACAATATATATTCACATCGGAATCCGTGACAGAGGGACATCCTGACAAGGTTTGCGACTATATTGCCGATTCGATTCTCGATGCCTATCTGGCACTGGACCCCAAAAGCCGGGTCGCCTGCGAGGTTCTCTGCAAAGAAGGGGCTGTGATCATTGCCGGAGAGTTCACTTCAAGCGGAGTCGTGGATCATGCCGCGATTGCGCGCCGGGCTATCCGGGAAATCGGGTACGTCGACGCCTCCGAGCCTTTCAATGCAGATGGTGTTCAGATTCATCAGTTTGTGTCCAAACAGTCTTCGGAAATAGCCCAGGGCGTAAATGTGGACACGAACCTGGAAAACGAACAGGGTGCCGGGGACCAGGGGATCATGTTCGGCTATGCTACCGACGAAACCCCTGAACTGATGCCACTGCCAATTCTTTTGGCGCACCGCCTTTCGAGAGGGCTGGCTGAAGATCGCCGCAACGGCACGGTTCCGTGGCTTCGACCCGATGGCAAGACCCAGGTTTCCGTCCTTTATAAGAACAACAAACCCGTGTCGGTGACCGATGCCATCGTTTCCCCGCAGCATTCAAAATCCGTTTCCCGGGAGGAAATTATTGCCTACGTCAACGACTCCCTGGCGCCGCGGGTTCTCGGAGAATGGTATACGAAAGAAATTCGGTTCCACGTCAATCCTACCGGGAGTTTTGTGCTCGGCGGTCCGTCCGCGGATGCCGGGGTAACGGGCAGAAAGATCATCGTGGACACTTATGGCGGGGCCGGACGACACGGCGGCGGCGCTTTCAGCGGCAAGGATCCCTCCAAAGTGGATCGCAGCGGCGCCTATCTCTGCCGCTTTATCGCGCGTCAGCTGATCAAGGCAAAACTCGCGCAAAGAGCGGAGATACAGATCTCCTATGCCATTGGAATGGCCAAGCCTCTCTCTGTCAAAGTGGATACCTTCGGGACCGGCGACGAGAATGCTGCGGCCGAATTCGTCAAAACCGTAGACTTCCGGCCGGCCTCGATCATCGGACGGTTCGACCTGCTCCGGCCGATCTACCGGCAAACCACCAACTACGGCCATTTCGGCAAACCCGGATTGCCGTGGGAAGCGTAAACCTATTGACGATTTACGATTGACGAGTGACGATTGAAAACAAACAGTCCTGTTATTCAATCGTCAATCTAAAATCAGCACAACTCACGTTGCCTAATCACTACGAATTCCCCTCAATAGTGACGTATGTTTTCAATCGTCAATCGTAAATCGTCAATCTAAAATCAGTACTGCTGCCCCTTGTAATTTCCCCTCTCTTAACCGCGGCAAGGATCCCTCCAAAGTGTATCGCCGCGGAGCCTATTTCTGCCGCCATCATCGCGCGCTTCAACCTGCTGCGGCCGATCTACCGGCAAACCACCAACTACGGCCATTTCGGCAAACCCGGATTGCCGTGGGAAGCGTAATGCAATTTACGATTGACGATTTACGATTGACGATTGGAAACAAACTGCTTTGTTATCCAATCGTCGGTTGAATATAGGCGAAGTATTCCACCTCGCATAGGTGATCTATCTGCAGATCATATCAGGCGGCGGATCCGCAATCGTGAGGCATGTTTTCAATCGTCAATCGTAAATCGTCAATCTACAATCAGCACCGCCGCTCCCTGTAGTTTCCCTTCCCTCAACCTTTCCAACGCCATATTTGCCTGGGCCAGCGGAAATGTTTCTACCTCGGTGTGCACCGGGACTTTGGGCGCGATGGCCAGAAGCTCTTCGCCGTCTTTCCGGGTCAGATTCGCAACCGACCGCACGACCCGCTCTTCCCACAAAATCTGATATGGGAAGGATGGGATGTCGCTCATGTGGATGCCGCCACAGACGACCGTGCCGCCTTTGACGGTTGCGCGGAGCGCGGCCGGTACCAGGGAGCCGATAGGCGCGAAAATGATGGCGGCGTCAAGGGGTTCCGGAGGCATTTCGGTTGAATCGCCGGCCCACACAGCGCCCAGGCGGCGCGCAAATTCCCGCGCCCCAGAGTCCCCCGGCCGTGTGAAGGCAAAAACCTTCCTTCCCTGATATGCAGCAATCTGGGCAATAATGTGCGCCGCTCCTCCGAACCCGTAAATGCCCAGCCGTTCAGCAGCTCCACCGGCCATTCTGTAGGAGCGGTATCCGATGAGCCCGGCGCAGAGCAGTGGAGCGACCGCCGCATCGCTGTAATTCTCCGGTAAAGAAAAACAATATCGCCTGTCGGCGACCGCGTACTCCGCGTAGCCGCCGTCCAGCGTGTAGCCGGTGAATTTTGGCTTGTCACACAGATTTTCACGGCCCGTCCGGCAATAGAGGCATTTTCCGCATGTATATCCCACCCACGGAACGCCGATCCGGTCTCCCGTGCGAAAGGAATCCACGTTTGTGCCGGTTGCGACCACATTCCCTACAATCTCGTGGCCGGGAATAATCGGCAGCTTGGGATCGGGTAACTCACCGTCCACGACGTGAAGGTCGGTCCGGCAGACGCCGCACGCGCGAACCTTGATCAGAACCTGTTCGGGCCCCGGTTCGGGCACAGGCATTTTTCTGTGAACAAGCGAGGTGCCGGGTTTTTCCAGCACCATTGAGTCCATGATTTCCGGAATGCGCATAAACCCCCCAGCGAATTGACGAATGACGATTTACGATTGACGATTTTAAAACAGACGGGTTTGTCATTCGTAGGTAGTAGTATTATGAGAAGAGCGAGGGATTTTTCAAAGGAGAGATGCATATGGTGTATTACGGAGTAAAGGAGCTTGGTGCCGGCGCCCGGACGGTTCGAGGCAACACGATTCTGATTGCGAAGGATATTCCGGAAGAAAAATATGGATTCCGACCTGTGCCGGGATATCGCAGCGTTTCGCAATTGCTGACGCACATTGCCTTATCCTATCGTTTCCAGTATCAGCTTCATGCGGTTGAAAAACGCACTACGATGGAGGGGCTTGACTTCATGTCCCTGATGAAGCAGATGGCGGAAGAGGAAGCGAAGCCCAGAAACAAGGCCCAGCTGATTGAGCTGCTTGAAAAAGAGGGAGATGTGTGGGCCTCCTGGCTTGATGGATTATCCGAGGAATTTCTGGCGCAGAGCGTGGCCATGCCTCCGGGTGGAACACCTCCGTTCAAAAGCCGGTTCGAAATGATCCTTTCCGTGAAAGAGCACGAAATGCATCATCGGGGGCAGCTCATGCTGATCGAGCGCCTGGTCGGCGTTGTCCCGCACCTGACCCGTGAACGCGAAGCCCGCATGGCCCAGATGAAGTAATTGGATCATCTAATTTGCTAACTCATTGCTTTTTGCAGGCTGGAGAGCAGCTCTTCGACTTGGGCCAACTCTTCCTCGGTCGCATGCTCTTTTGCCCTGCTCAGAGATGCGATGGCGGCGATCAAGTCGCCGTTGATGGCGTGAATGAGTCCCAGGTTGAAATGGACGCTCGCGGAATTGGGCTCGATTACCGCGGAGAAGTCGTAATGCAGGTGGGCGAGCCGGAAATCGCCCGCCTCGAAATACAGATGCGCGAGGTTAAAATGCGACTCGAAATGGCGCGGGTCGTAGCGGAGGGAGTTCGTGAAATGATCGAATGCCCTGGGGATGCTGTTTTCCTCGTATGCCATGATTCCCAGGTTGCAGTAGGCATCCGCGACGCACTCACCCCCCTGAATGGCTTTTAGATACATTTCAACCGCCCGTTTGTCTCCCTGTTCATGCAAAACCAGGGCTTCCTCGAAGGGACTCAGCCGCACGGGCAGCTTGATCAGCTGGCCTCCTCTCTGCGGAAATAAGGTGAGCTGGCCGTTCATCTCCGCTTCGATCTGACGCGTGGTCAGTCCGCGGTTCCGCAGCTCGCGGATGCGGCGGAATTGTGCGAGGGCCCGAAAATCGTAGCGCAGTTCCTCTTCGGATTCGAAAGAAACTGCGGGAATCATTCCATCGCGCGTCCATCTACGGATCGACTGTTCGCTCAATCCGAACTGGCGGCTTATTTCCCGGACCGTATAGGTGGATTGAACCCGCTGAAGGCCCTTGTTTTTGGCCGTTTTTGAAAATGGGACGACAATACTCATGAAATTCCTCGAAAACGCAGTTGCAACGACTGCCTGCGTCCACGGATAGCTTTCTTTATATCACCGCGGAAGGAATCAATCCACCTCCAACGCGCAGAAAAATGAAATGAAATTTTTTAACGAAGGAATGCGATGCGGGAAATGGATTGTTTGGAATTCAAACGATGTTTGAGGTATAAATCCGCGAATGAATATAGTAAATCCCGAACCAGCCGACTCTATTTTGGAAGAAGCCGTCCGTGGACGTCGCATATCGCCGCGGGAAGCTCTGGAACTCCTGAACTCGGCGGACTTCCTCAGGATCATCGCCGCCGCACGGGATATCCGTAACCGCAAAAACGATCCGTCCGTTGTTACGTACACGATGTTCCGGATCATCAACTACACCAACATCTGCGATGCGGAATGCTCTTTCTGCAGCTATCACGTGCCGGTCGGTTCGCCGTCGGGCGTCGTTCTGTCGGTTGAGGACATCGTACAGAAAATGCGTGAGGCCGTCGCGCTCGGCGCCAACCAGATGTTCCTGCAGGGCGGCGTGAATCCCGGCATTCCTTTGGATTATTACCTCGACGTCGTGCGGACGGTACGAAGTGTATTCGGGCCGCAGTTGCACATACGGGCTTTTTCTCCAGGCGAGATTCTGGGGATTGCGCAGCGGAGCGGCCTGCCGTTGCGCGATGTTGTGCGGAGCCTCAAGAATGCAGGCGTGGATTCGGTTCCGGGTGCCGGCGCCGAAATCCTGAGCGATCGCGTGCGCGCAGCGCTGTCGCCGCGAAAGCTGTCCGTGTCGGATTGGACTCGGGTCATGGAGACCTGCCATGAAGAAGGACTCCCGGGTAGTGCAAATATCGTATTCGGTTCTCAGGAAACCGCGGATGAGATCATAGAGCATCTGAGAATTGTGCGTGAACTGCAGGACCGCACCGGCGGATTTCTGGCGTTCATTCCATGGACCTTTCAAAAGCAAACGGACCGGTTTTATGTCCGCACCGTTCCCGTGATCGAATATCTTAAGGTGCTCGCCGCCTGCAGAATCTTCCTCGATAACATCCCGCACATCGAGGCTTCGATCCTCGTGCTCGGGCCGGACACGGGATCGCTTGCCCTGCATGCGGGAGCCGACGATATATCTTCCGTTGTCATCGAGGAGAATGTGTTGACCAGCCGCGCTCCTGCCACCGAAGAGAAGGCACGCGCCTTCATACGCGAGAGCGGATTCCATCCGCGCAAGCGCGACCTGCTGTATCACCTGATCCCCGAGTCGATATAATGCCGCATGGTTTTTGCAGGCGAAGCTTTCGGAGTGCCCAAGCTTGCTTGCGCTTTTCGCGGATAATCTGTGAGGACGGCTTTCCAGAAGCTGTCTCAAAACCCCGGACCTGCTGTGTTATGCGCCAAGGCAGGTCTGAAGGACCGGCAGAGAATAGGCCCGACCTTACGGTCGGGCCTACTATCTGCCGGCGCTTCGCGCCTCAATGATTCCGATTTTGGGATGGCGCCAGGTTTTGAGACAGTCTCTCCAGAGCCGTCCGATGCAGGAAAATCAGCAGCCGGACGACTCGGGAGAGTCGTCCTCACAGGTTTTTCAGAAGCGGCAGCTTGCTGCCGCACTCCGAAGGCGCCCTCTGGGCGCAAAAACTAAGCGCATTCGGGGCTTCGGCCTCGGCCGACATGAAAAGCTTTTTATATCTGGCGCCTCTTTTTCGCGTGCACTTTTGTTTTGAGGTGTGGTCTCTTATAATTGAATATTATCGTAAGTATTCGTGGATTAGAATGACTTCATGAAATTTACACGGGTGCGAATCGGATGAGAGAGTGTCCAAAGTGCGGCAGCCAATTTCTCAATTCGTTCCAATACTGTCCTGCGGACGGATCCCCGCTGGGCAAGGAAGACGATGCGCAGAACGCGCCCCAGGCGGTCCGAAAACCGGCGCAAATCAGGGTCAAGACGCTCATGCTGGGGATCGCGATTCTCATCGTCGTTTCGGTTCTCGCATTTGCGGGCGCCTTCTTTTACCAGTATTGGAAACCGAAATATGGCGGACTCATCGTGAAGACGACACCGCCCGGCGCGATGATCTCCCTGGACGGCAAACTGCGGGGAGCCTCGCCGCTGGCTCTCTCGGATCTGCGCAGCGGCGGACATCAGCTGAGGATCGTCAAGGAGGGATATAAGGAGTTCGTCCAGCAGGTCAGCGTCATGCCGTATGCGACCGAAAGTGTGCATTGGAAACTGGAGCCGGTCATACCCCAGCTGAACAACGAGCAGCTCGCGGAAGTCGAATCGTGGCGCAAGAAATTGGAAAACGCTCAGAACGAGAATATTCTTCTCCCGCCTCCGGACGACTACAATGTGCTATTTTTTGCGCAAAAAATCCTCGAAATCGATCCCGCCAACAGCTATGCCGCTGATGTGAAAGCAAAAGTCGCGGAAACGGTGCGCCAGCTTGCGGAATTTGCCTATGCACGAGAAGACTGGCTGGAAGCCGAAAAACAGTACAAAAATCTCGCGCTGATTTTTCCGAATGATGCGACGGTGCAAGAACGGCTTGCCGACGTCGCGGCCAAACTGGATGCGAGCACGAAAGACCGTGAAAAACAGATCCAGGATTGGATCGAGCGTGCCAACGCGGCAATGAAGGCGGGAAGCCTGCTGCCTCCCGAAAAAGACAACGCGCTCGACGCAATTCGGAGCATCCAGAGGCTGGATAAAAATAACAGCCACGCGGGAGAGGCAATTGCTTTGCTGAAGGAACAGGTGCAGGGCCGGGCCGAAGCAAAGGTAACCGCCTCCGACTGGCAGGGCGCTCGAAATGATTTCAAATCCCTGCTGCAATATTTCCCGGAAGACAATTACAGCAGGGGACGCCTGGCGACCGTGGAAGCCAAGATCGCGGAGCTGGCCCAGCAGGATCAGCAGAAAATGCAGCGCACGAACGAAGAACAGCAGTCCCGCCAGAAATTGGCGAACCTGCGTTTATCCGCGCTCAATGAATACCGCGTGGGCTCGTATCAGAAATCGATCGCCGATTGGCAGGAATACCTCAAGTTCGAGCCGAACAGCGATGAGGCATATTTCTACCTGGGCGCAAACTATCAGGACCAGAAACAGCTCGATACGGCCATACTCAACTTCGAAAAATGCATTTCGCTGAACCCCAACAACGTCCTGGCCCACCTAAACCTCGGGCAGTTGTACGATTTTCACCGCAACAATTTCAAACAAGCCGAGGAGCACCTTCGGAGAGCCAAGGAATTAGGAGGAGCCGAAAAGTACAATCCGGACAAGATCCAGTCGATGATCCAGGACTTGCAGGACAGGGCCCAGGCAAACTCCGTGCTGAAGATGCAGTTCTCCGTGGAACACAAGCACGCGTTTTCCACGTGCCGCGGAACCCTGCAGTTTACGGAAGAGGGAGTGGAATTCAGAACGACGGAAACCGATCACAGCTTTTACGAGGCGTATAAAGGACTGCGCGGCTTTGCCATACAGGGCAACAAGCTGGCCATCACAACCCGCAGCAATAAAAAATATAATTTCCAATTCTTGAATTCCGGAGATGCGGAACGCGTCCGCGCATGGGCGTCGTCGTCGCGCTATATCCCGGTCGGCAGCTACTCGGATTAACCCCCAATGCCGTTCACTTTAGGTTCCGAGGCGTTAGATGTGCTCAAAAGCAGCCACGGATTGCACGGACTTCACGAATTAAATCAATTTTAACAATCCGTGCAATCCGTGGCTGCTTTTGGATGCAGGTAGCCGGGGTCGGTGTCGTTCTTAAAGCTTTTTGTGGATGACGGGTGCCGGCGGATCTGCGGCGCTAATGGGCCGGGCCGCTGTTTTTTTGGGCCGCCGGAATATGCCGACGATGCCGAAAAGAAGAAAGCCCAGAAGTATCCCGATGGCCAATGGGATCGGGTGAAGATAACCGCGGATCTGGCGCACTGCGTTTGAAATCGGCACCGTTTCTTGCGTTTGAAACACGGGTATTTCGCTGGAATTTTTGTTGCGCAACCGGGACGTGATCAGTAGACGCGCATCCTGGGCACTGCGATTTGTAATGCTCCACTGCCAGGAG
This sequence comes from Acidobacteriota bacterium, assembly GCA_035506515.1. Lineage (GTDB taxonomy): Bacteria > Acidobacteriota > UBA6911 > UBA6911 > UBA6911 > UBA6911. The sequence goes on along the minus strand of DATJPG010000137.1, from coordinate 4,272 downwards.
ACATGATCCCGCTCCCCTACCTCGCGGTATCCCTTTGCGGTTTCCGGCGTCACTTCAACGCCGTCGGAATCCGAAGCCAGGTCCACGCGAACCTTCAGCTTGTCCCCGAACATGCTGCGCAAATGTCTCTCCTCGGAACTCATGCGGATGGCATCGATCGACTCTGCCGAGAAAGTCACCTCGCCGCTTTTGCTTTCATTGTGATTGAGATGCTCCGGAATTTTCCAGGTCAATGAGCCCAGCAGGACATTCTTCAAGTAGATGCCGGCCCTGCCGACACGCATCCCGCTATCCGTCGCTTCTTCCTCGATTCGCGTATGCACCGCCGCGACAGCGTTGGCAAACTCCTCGAGGTTTTCCTTTTCGGCCTTGAGATTCACATATTGCCTTCCGAGCGAATCTTCTTTCGACGTCAGCGTGTTGATGGTGGCTTGCAGCTTGCTGTTGCCTGATTTCAGCTCCTCGTTGCTTCCCATGAGCCGCGCGTTGGCCGCCTGTTGCGCATCGAGGCTGGCGCGCAGAGCGTTGACCTGGTTTCCCAGCGCGTCGTTCTCCTTCTGCAATTTGCGCATGGCCTGGCCCAGATCCGCGATTTGAGCCGCGAGGTCGCGGCTCGCGTCCACCTTGATATTCAGCGAACGCTGCAGGCTGGCCAGCTCCCGTTGATACCCCTGCGCGGATCCCTTCGCGTCGCGGAGATCGTCTCCCAATTTCGATATTTGTGAGGTGGAATCATCGATCCTGCTTTGAAGCGCGGCATTTGCGCTCTTCAGACGGGCCAGTTCGGCCTGCTGCGTTTTTGCCTCGGATTCCAGTCTCCGGTTTTCCGCTTGAGACTGCGCCAGCTGCCCGGATACGTCCTGCAGCTTGCCTTTCAAATTTTCGAGGTCGCGTTGTGCGTCCCGGTACGCGGGCACTTGAGGAGCAATGCTTTTGAGAACGGCTTCGCGGCTGATGGATGCCGATCCGGCGATTTCACGCACCAACCTGTCGAATTGATCCTCGACAAAACTTCGCTTCGCATCTTCTATTTCGGTATATTTCAGTCCTTCGGTCAGCGTGGCCTGGATCGCGCGCTCGAATATGTCCTTATTGGGAAAATCCTCCGCCAGGTTGGAATCAAATTTGTAACCGAATTCGAAAGTCCCGGGAGTTCCGATCCCGCTCATCTTGAGCCTGATTTCATCACCCGCAAATTCGACGAGAAGGACACGAACCTGATCTCCAACTTTGAATCTTGGCGCGCCGGTGCCCTGATCGACACGAACGGTCTGGCCGCTGATGTGAATCAGCTGTTTTTCCCCGTAGACCGGGATTTTCAAAAACATGGCCTTGTTTTCGTATTCTTTTTTGTACTGTTCCTGGAGGGCGCGCGATACGCCGGCGAATCCGGGAAGCCCTCCGGAGAGCACCAGGATCATCACGAAAAAATTTCTGAAATGGCGAATGCGGTTTGAGCGCATAGGAGTCCTCGGATCAAAAAAGAAAAACTATCATACCACAAAGCCATGGAACCAATGGAGGCCGCGACAGCAGCCGATATGTATCCGTGCGGGGGTGTGCTTTTACAGGATTCTGCCGCTTGAACTCCATGGAGGATCCGTGAAAGTTATTGGTTCAGATCCGTTGTGAAGAAGAGTATTATGACAGTGCTCAAGATGGTTTTCTGCTCTCTAGGATGAAACCGGCCATACCAAATTCCGGGGTGACTCATTGCGTATTGAGTGCGGCGTTCGAAGTGATCCGGGAAAAATCAGAACCTCTAACGAGGATTCGTTCATAGCGAACGAAAAGAACGCTATATTTCTCGTCGCGGATGGAATGGGTGGGCACGCTGCAGGCGAAATCGCCAGCCAGATAGCAGCTTCCACGGTGGAGGAAATTCTCTCCGGCGACGGCTCCGGATTTGCCACGGAACAGCTTCTCCAGTTCGCCGTGCAGAAGGCAAACGCAACTGTCTTTGAAACCCAGCGTATCAAGCCGGAATGCCGCGGCATGGGCAGCACCCTGACGGTGCTGGTAATCAGCGGCAATCAATATTTCGTCGCTCAAGTGGGCGATTCGCGCGCATACCGGCTGCGCAATGGAGCGCTGAATCAGCTGACAGAGGACCATTCTCTGGTGTGGCCGCTCTATAAAAGCGCGATCATCACCAAAGATGATATTTCCCGCCACCCGCAAAAAAATCTGATCACGCGCTCCATCGGAACACAGCCCCAGGTCGAGGCGGATCTGCAGACCGGCGATGCACTTGAAGGCGACCTGTACCTGCTCTGTTCGGACGGATTGACCGACGTACTCTCCGATCAGGAAATTCTGCAGCTGCTGACAGGCAAGGACAAGACTTCCCAGGAACTGAGCGAACTGCTGGTGAATGCCGCAAACGCCGGCGGCGGCCCGGACAACATCACCACCGTCATCGTGCGGCTGGTTCCGTAAACACCCACTCAAAAAACATACAGATCGAGCCTCGAATACGTCCCTGGAGTGCCGGCGTCCTCGCCTAATGCCACATGGTTTTGCGCTGGGAACGCCGCCGTCCTCGGCGGCACACAGAGCTTAAAGGCAAGAGGTGAGGAATAAATAGCCAGTTTCGTTGAGAGTTTTCTATATTTCAGTAGCAAGCCGGCGAGGACGCCGGCGGTCCCAGCAATGCCGGGAACGATTCCATAGACTTGACTTTTTAGAGGGTCTCTCCAGAGCCGTCCTCACAGGCTGTTCTTAAAAGCGGCAGCAAGCTGCCACGCGCCCAAGGCATCCTGGATGCCGATCCGCGCAATTCACATTTTCCACAGGATGGGAGCGAGGTGCCGTAATACGCCGTAAGTTGTTTAGTGGTGCAAGATATAGGAGTTCATCCTCTGGATTTTGCACAGGTTTTCCACAGATATACGGGTGACCGGTCACGAATGGCCGCCCGGAATCCGGGCGATGAAATCAGCGAGCGAAATGCCTTTGATCTGAAGCACCTTTTCTCTCGATTTGTTTCCCGCGAGGATTTTCAGGCTCGATTTGGATACTCCGAGCAGTTCGGCAAAAAATTCGATGATGGCGCGGTTGGCCGCATCGTCGACGGGTGGAGCCGTTACTTTCAGCTTCAACGCTCCATTATGAAGGCCGGCAAATTCCGAGCGTTTTGCGCGAGGCAGAACGTGCAGATGGACCGTCAATCCCTCGCTGGTTTCGCTGGCCCTCAAACCCGTGTTCATCATTGGCGTGACCCGAAGATGGCCGTTCCTATGCGGATGATGGTGGCTCCCTCGCGGATTGCTTCCTCGAAATCGTGGCTCATTCCCATGGAAAGATGTTTCTGTCCGAGACAACCAGGCTGTTCCGATTCCAGGGCGTCTCTGAGTTCTCGCAGCGTCGCATAAAAGGGGCGGGACTTATCCGCATCCTCAAAAAAAGGAGGAATGGTCATCAATCCATTGAGTTGAATTCCCTTCATTTCCGACACGGCTTCCAGTATCTCTCGAATCCGGCTCGGGTCCGCGCCATGCTTTGTTTCCTCGTGTCCGAGGTCGACCTGAAGCAGCACGGATTGAGTCTTCCCCATTTCGCCGGCGGCCTGGCTGATTTTGGATGCGAGTTTGATGCTGTCAATCGAATGGATTGCGTCAAACAGCTCCACGGCACGCTTAGCCTTATTGGACTGAAGATGACCGACCAGATGCCATTCCAGCCTCAATGTCCGGCCAAGACTCAGAATCTTGCCTTCAGCCTCCTGCACGCGGTTTTCGCCGAATTGCTTCAAGCCGGCTTCTGCGGCCCGCAGGATGGCATCTGCCGGGACGGTTTTGCTGATCGCGAGAATCAATATCTCCTCGGGCGAACGGCCGCAGGAAGTCGCAGCAGCGGCTGCTCGCTCCTGGATATTTTGGATGTTTTGCGCGATAGTGCCCATAGTGAAATCCGTTTCGCGTTGAGTTGCGAATCGTGCTTTGCTACTCTGAAAGCTCAATTCTAGAGATCTTCTTCGCAACTGGCAAGGATCCCGATGTTTGTTACATTCGAGGGAATTGAAGGTTCCGGCAAAAGCCTGCAGATCATTCGGGCACAAAAATATCTGCAGCAGAAAGGCCGGGAGTGTCTCCTGACCAGGGAACCCGGCGGTACGGATTTTGGGAAGAAGCTTCGGAAGGTTCTGCTGGGTACCGATCATTGCCGGATGGAGCCTTGGTGCGAACTGCTTCTCTATCTGGCGGACCGCTATCAACATCTAAAAGAAGTGATCGAGCCGGCCCGGATGCAGGGCCGCTTTGTCCTGTCGGA
>DATJPG010000136.1:0-4076 GCA_035506515.1 Acidobacteriota bacterium | reverse complement strand
GGGATTAGGTTATCGCAATGACGGAGCGCCGAGGGCGCGGCACTGTTAACGTTTTATATGCAATCTTTCCGGTTTCTTATTCCTTAGCCTCGTGTCGCACCTTCGGCGCTCGGTCTCATGCTACTCGTCTATCCCGATCTTACAGTCGGGCCTATTCTCTGCCGGTCCTTCGGACCTGCCCTGGCGCATAACGCAGCAGGTCCGGGGTTTTGAGACAGACTCTGGAGAGCCGCTCTCGCAGATGATCTGCAAAAAGCGCAAGCGAGCTTGCGCTTTGCGAAAGCTTCGCCCACAAAAACTATGCGGCATCAGGCAATCCGCCTTCGCTCCTAGAACAGAGGAATCTTTTTCGGAGCATCCGCAAAGGAATACAGCGTCGCTTCCGCGTCCTTCAGATAGAAGGTCACGAAGATCTCCTCATCTGCTCCTTTCGGGTATATCTGAAGTAACATGGCCGATTCCGTAAAGGCCTGTGCCTTCGCGTCACGACTTTCGTCAAATACCGCTTTGCCGCAGAGGCGCAGCCATTTTCCGTCGGCGGCCATGGCAGACATTTCAACATCCGGATACTTCACCATTTGCTTATAGACGTCCTTCGTTTTGTTTGTGCAGAAATAGAGCGCATTGCCCCTTTTCATGACAAAGCCGAATGGACGCACTCGGGCTCTAGCCCCATCCACAGTGGCGAGATGGAATACCTGATTGGCTTTTAAAAATTCATAGGCTGTGCTCATAGGTGTATTTCCCTTTCCTTTGGATTTTTCGCGTGCAACAGCGATCCATGATACTCGAATCCGAAGCGTATCGGCTATCGGTTATTCTGGAAAAATTCAGTTTTTCATACAATTGACTGCAAGTCGCCATCCTGTCATTCTCACAGTATGAATCCCCCAAAACGCTCGAATGCTGCACAGGTTTGGATGCGCTTGAAAATCGTATCAGTATGCATCGGCGTGGTGTCTTTGTGCGCCCTGCCCGCCGAAGACTGGCCGCAGTGGCGCGGACCGTCGAGCGACGGAATCTCCGGCGAATCCGGCCTGCCCGACCATTGGGGCGCGACCGAAAATATTGCCTGGAAGGCGGCACTGAGCGGACTCGGGGCTTCGTCACCCATCGTCTTTGGAAACAGAATATTCGTGACATCCCAGACAGGAACCGTTCCCGTTCAGCAGGGAATGAAACCGCAGCTAGCGCGCGACGACCAGGACCTGGCCGGCAAGGAAAATCCTATCGGTGGCCGGAACATGAAGGCGGCCCTTCCCGGCGAAGAGGTGAATCTCGTTGTGGAGGCTTTCAGCCGGTCGGATGGCAGCCGGCTCTGGAAATATTCCATTTCTGCCACAGGAGAGTTTCCCGAGCTGAACGAAAAACACAATCTTGCCACGCCGACGCCCGTAACGGACGGCAAAACCGTGTATGCGCTGTTCGGCAACGGCCAGCTGGTTGCCTTGAGTTTGGATGGCAAGGCGGTCTGGACCCGTCACCTGGGCAAGGAATACTCGCCCTTCATCGTCGCATGGGGACATGGCAGCTCTCCTACGCTGTATAAGGATTTGCTTTTTGTTTTGTGCGATCACACGCGCAAGTCCTATCTGCTTGCGCTGGACAAAGCCTCTGGAAAGGAACGCTGGCTGGCAGACCGGGGATCCGGCCGCGTGGCGCACAGCACGCCTCTTATTGTTGCAGGGCCGAAAGGGGACGAGCTGATCATCAACTCCAGCGCGCGAATCGATGCATACAATCCCGCGAACGGGGAATTGCTGTGGTACGCCGGGAGCCAGCGGCAGACACCGGTCCCCTCCCCGGTTTTTCACAATGGATTGATTTACCTGAGCCGCGGATACCGCAACAGCGACTTCATGGCGATACGGCCTGGCGGCCAGGGAGATGTTTCGTCCAGCGCTATCGTGTGGCGCGTATCCTCCGGCGCTTCCTATGTCCCGTCCATCCTGTACTATCAAGGATTGATTTATGTAACCAACGAGGTCGGCATCGTCACATGCGTGGATGCGGATACGGGAAAGCAGGTGTGGCGGCAGCGGCTCGGGGGAATCTTCTTTGCCTCTCCTGTGGCCGGAGACGGAAAAATCTATATGGCAAGCGAAACCGGAGAAACCTTTGTGCTCAAGGCAGGCCGCGAACCCTTAATCCTGGCGCAGAATAACCTGGATGAACGCCTGATTGCCTCCCCGGCCATCTCGAACGGAAAGATCTTCCTGCGCAGCGACGGGACATTGTTCTGCATCGGAAAATGAATTCGTGGAAGGCCGGCTTATCTTAAATCGAGGGCTTCGATCGTTGAGTCATACCGGTATCGGACGTAATCGAAATCTGCTGCACCGCCGTTTGGACCGTAGCTGAAAATCGAGATGCGACTGCCTTTCCAGTGTTTGAATATCATCCGAAAGGTCGTGCCGGTATCGACATAGCTCTTGCCGTCGAGGCTGTACAGAAGGTTGCCCGTATCCCCGCGGTTGATTCCCCGAAACCAGACGCTGCCGCGCTGAAGAACGGGTCCTTCACCCTTATCCCACAGGATCTTGAGAACACCGTTTTCCCGGCCGACGCCGACCCATCCGAAGTTGCTGCCGCTCATGAAGGCGAATCCGGCACGCTGGCCGTCCTTCATCTGGCGGGTGTCCATTTTTACGTCGATTATTCCGGCGCTGTCCCAGAGCTTCTGGGTAAGAGTATTGCGGGCGAGACTCAGATCGTCCGCGTGCTGAGCTGTCAGACGCAGCCACCCGCGGCGTGCGGTCAGAGACCATGCACCGGGCACCGGGTTGTGATTCCACTGCCAGATCGGTAAAAGAGTCGAGCTTTTGAACTCATCGCTGGTTTGCGGCCGCGCAATCGGATACGTTTTGCCGACATCCGGTTTTTTCCCGCCTTCCACCGGCTGACCATTATTTCCGAATACGGGCCAATCGTCGTCACCCCACCGCACAGGGTTCAGATAACAGATTCGTCCAAGGTATCCGGCAGACTTGAAGGATAAAAACCACCACTCGCCGTTTTTAAGCTCGACGAGGCCCCCCTGGTGCGGACTGCGCGGCGGTAACACCTCCTTGCGCTCGTACGGACCGTAAATATCCCGGGAACGCAATACGGTCTGCCATCCAGTTTCGACCCCACCCTCCGGCAGGGAGATGTAATAGTATCCCTTTCGCTTAAAAACCTTGGGACCCTCCGCGACCTTGCCTCGGTAAATCTCCTTTCCTTCATCCAGAAGCCTCGTGCCGTCGGCGCTCATCTTATGCAGGATGAGCGGTCCGGCGCCGTGATAGCTGTGCACCAGGTACGCCTGCCCGTCGTCATCCCAGAAGGGGCACGGATCTTCCCATTTCTCGACAGCCCTGACGGTGACGGTATCCGACCATGGGCCGGCCGGATTTTTGGCATGCCACATGAACAACCCGTCATAGGGCGTACACACGAAGATATAAAACTCGCCATTGTAATAGCGAAGCGATGGCGCCCAGGTTCCCTGGCTGTAGCCTTTCATCTCATCGTACTTGGGCGACATCGTGAGCCGGCTGAAAACCTGGCCGATGACTTCCCAGTTGACAAGGTCCCTGGAGTGCAGGACCTGCATGCCGACAAAGTGGAAGTCGGAGGCGATGAGATAGAAATCGTCGCCGTGGCGAAGAATGTCCGGGTCCGAGTAGTCGGATTTGAGGATAGGATTTTTAAATGTCCCATCCCCCTGGTCGCCCCAGCTCAATATCTTTTTGCTTCGTCCGATCACATTGCCGGCCTGGGTCAAAACCAGGAGGAGGAGTATCGCAAGTAAATTTCTTTTCATAGGAAAGGACGTCCGCACTCCCACATACACCTTTTCATGAATAATCTGTGAGGACAGCCTCTCCAGAGCCGTCCGATGCAACAAAATCAGCAGCCGGACGACTCCGGAGAGGCTGTCTCAAAACCCCGGACCTGCTGCGTTATGCGCCAGGGCAGGTCCGAAGGACCGGCAGAGAATAGGCCCGACCGTAAGGTCGGGATAGACGAGTAGCATGAGACCGAGCGCCGAAGGTGCGACACGAGGCTAAGGAATAAGAAACCGGAAAGATTGT
>DATJPG010000135.1:0-19026 GCA_035506515.1 Acidobacteriota bacterium | reverse complement strand
CCCAAAAGCACAAAGGTCAATATCAGACCTTTCCTTGCGGCGAGGATCAGAAGCAGATCGAGGATACTCATTCCCTCTTCTTCCTCGTAGGTAGCTTGTGCCTGCCCTGCGGCGGCACCATCCACTGCCGGTTTCTTTTCGGAATCGATATCGTTTGCCAATTCAGCCTCCTCTAGTGAATAGCGACGATCGTCGCGGCAGTCATTCCCATCTGGAACAGTATTTGAGTCCAGTCGCGGAATTGGGACATGAATGTGGGCTTCAGCACCCGCTCAGGCACCACCACAGAATCTCCCGGATTCAATTTCTTCTTCTCGAAGCTTGAGCCGAGATCCTGTTTCGGCAGCACCGATCCGTCTGCCTGCATAATATAGGCGCGAGCACCATCCGCATTCCGCGTAGGTCCGCCCGCCTGCCGCAGGTAATCCCCAGCTCGCCGCTTCTCATCGTGCATGAACGCATTTGGCGTATAAACCGCGCCCAGCACATTAACCGTCGCAGGTCGTGCCGGCACCATAAGGTGGTCCTGATCCTCCAGTGTCATGCTCGCAATTTGTGATATGTCGTTGCTGTAAGGCTGCAGGCTCAACACGATCCTTCCCGTCGCACGAACCAATCGCAGTTTCTGCGCCATCTGCCGCTCGCTTTCAAGCCTCGTCGTCATCGCCTGGGCTTCATCCGCTTTGGTCGCATTGCTCATTTGAGTCGCGGCCGTCTGCTCGATGTCGCGATCAAGATCCTGCATATATTGATTGAGCCGCTGCTGCTGATCCACCCGGACCGATTCGCGCCGAAATTCTGAACCGAAGAGATACGCCTGCGGCGTCAGCCCTCCGGCCTTCTGAATAATTTGTCCCAGCGTTTCTCCCGGACCGACATTGTAGACGCCGGGAGCATTGAATTCCCCTTCAAGATGCACAACCCTGGTTTGCTGCAACTGCGGCACAAGGATGTCGCTCTGGGAGAAAATCGTAATGACATCGCCGGACTGCAGCTCCAGGTTCTGGCTCTCGTCGTTTTGTTGGACCAGTTTCCTGAGATCAAATGGAATAAGTTTGGTCGTCAGGTCCTGGAGATTTTGCCTTTCAATGACGGCATAGGACCAGTTGATGTTCGGGACACCGGACGCTATTTCCGTTCCCTTGGGTTTGCGCAGAGCTTCCGCTTTAGGATCTGCTGCGGCTGCCTCTTCTGCGGAGACGTACCCGAGCACATTTCGCTTTTTCCAATAGTCGCGGGTAATGAGGGATTCCTTGTCGGGGATTATGTCGCGCAGGCGCATGCCTGCTTTCCAGTGGAAGCGGCCGGGGTTGGCTACATTCCCCCGAAGCGTGACGGCGCTTTCAAAGCGCGGCGTGATGGTGAGCACGTGAAGCACATCTCCGTCGGTCACCGGCAAGCTTGTGCCTTCCGCGCCGAGCGACACATCCAGCACTTCACGCGAAACGCCGTCCTTGATCCGCTCCAGTGTCGCGCGCTTCCGGTCGGCGATCGAAGAAAGGCCTCCGGCCATTTGAATCAGTTCGCCGACCGACTTCTCGTTCTTGAGTTCATAGATCGCCGGATTCCTCAGGCTGCCTGCAGCCGCCACCTGCGGCCCGGCCTGCGGAATATACACAACGTCTTCAGGCAGCAGCCGCACGTCTTCCGATTTGTCGCCTTTCAACAGCAGGTCGTACAAGTCAAGCTCCGTCACAACCTGCGCGCCGCGCTTAAGCTGAATTCGACGCATGGAGCCGCGGGCGGAAGGGCCGCCCGACGCAAACAGGACCGTAACCAGGGTGCTCAGCGAGCTGACGGTGTACGTCCCCGGCTGCCGGGCCTGGCCGACTACATAGATCTGGATGGACCGCAGCTGGCCCATGTTCACACTGAGATCGAAGTTGCGGAACACACGTCCGAGCTGCGAGCGCAGATACTCGGGGAGCTGCTTGAACTCCATCCCTGAGACAGCCACGTTGCCGACCTGAGGAATGAAAACAGCCCCTGCCCTGTCCACCGGCAGCCTCAAGTCCAGGCTCAATTGCCCCCAGACGCGCAAAAGAATCTCATCTCCCGGCCCGATCACATAGTCCGCCGTTACCGGAACACGATCCAGCGGCGCAAAGGTTGTCGGAACCTTTTCGAACAGAGAAGCGCCGAAAATCGGCAGCACCTGGCCGATCGAAGAGGCCACAAAACGTTGGAATTCGCTGGGCGGCTCGGGGGGGACGGGCTGTATCGGGGCGGGCTGCGTCGGGGCGGGCTGCGTCAGGGTGGGCTGCGTCGGGGTGGGTGCCGCTGCCGGGCTCGTCTCTTCGCCGGCGGACGGGCTTATCGTGGCCTGAGACCCGGTCGGCACTCCGGCAACCGGCCGCGTTGTCGCAGGCAGGTCCGTCGTCGTTTTTGCGGCCTGGCACTCGGGGATCAGAGATCCCAGAGGGCCGCTGCATTGATCGGACAAATTCTGCGTGCCGCCCGGCGACTGAGTGGCTGCGCTCTGAGCAGACAAGATCTTGGGCAATAGCAGCATTGCGCAGATTTGAGCGCAGGCGGCAACTCTGCCCGCAATCCCTCGGCTAAAATGTGATCGAATCATTTGGTTGCTCCTCTATATATGGCGCGAAGTGCGCTGGGTTATGAGTAGGCGAATAGATAGAGCTCTGAAGGAGCGACACAGAATTCCTGCATCGGCTATGCAGGTCTCCCATGAACTGCAATGCTAACCCAGGGTTCCGGCTGCTTCGCAGCCTCCACCTTGGGCTTTACTGCTTCGCGCTTCCAGCGCTAAAAAAATCCCTTAGCTTGACGCGCACGCCCTTCGGGGCTGGAATGAGCTTCACCTCCGCTTTTTTGGCACAGCGTCTTTTGTCACAGCAGCCTCTCCAGAACTGCCAAACTTCTACTGCCTCCCCGGCAAAGCAGGAGGATCTCCCGACAGATTAACCGAAACGCGGGCTACGGCAATAGACGAGTTTTGAGCATCCACCGCGTTCCAGCGATGACTTGGGCCACGAAACCAGGTTTAGTGGAGAGACAGCATCTGAAGAGGCGTCCTGCATCAGAGCAGAATTGTTGGCTGAGCGTTGAAGGTCGGGAATCGAAAGCGGCGCGCCTGCGCTGCAACGAAGCTCTAAATACTAACAAAAACATACAGCTTCGCCCCTTGACTTACAGGCCGACATACCAAAGGCCTTCACTTTAAGTCGGGCGCAAGGAGATAGTCAGTGCGGACAATCACATCCCCCGAAGTAATGGCCCTTTAACAGCTATCTCTGATCGTGTATTAACAACGATTTCGCCTAATATATGCAACCAAGCAGGATCTGTCAACTGTTCTGCGATACTAGCCGATTAGTTCCAATGGGTTACAGGAAAAACGAAAGATGGGGTTGGGGGTTTCCGGTTTTAGGTTTTGATTACAGGTCAACGGGAAACGGGAAGCACAGAAAAGAGGCAGCAAGCTGCCGCACTTCGAAGGCAAAACGCTAGTTAAGTTTTTGTGCGGATTGCCGATATAGAGACTTTAAGAAGCTGTGTTTAGGGATTTCCGCGATTCAGCTCCGTCAAAGGAGGGTCGAATTGCGGTCAGGCCGCGAGTAGATTTGTGTTGGGGAATTTTTTTCATGCAACCGAATGCCTCCTTGCTCGAGCGAATTGTCCACCTGATTGACTCCGGAGGTCTTCAGCTCCCCGCCTACAACCCCATCGCGCTCAAGCTTCAGGCAGCCATCGCCACCGACAGCGAAAACATCGCGGATATTGAAAAGCTGATAATGAGCGACCAGGTTGCGGCGGCGGAAGTTCTTCGAGCAGCCAATTCGCCGTTCTTCTGCGGCCTTTCGCCCGTGCGCACCATCCGCAACGCGATCGTGCGCCTGGGGACCCAACAGATGCGCCGACTGGTCATCCTGGTCTGGGAGCGCGCGAAATACAGCGCGCAGGATCCCGATATCCACACCATGCTGCGGAAACTGTGGCCGCACGCCTGCACGACGGCACTTGCAGCCCAGTGGCTATCCAAAAGGGTCCGGTCCACTGGAATCGAGGAAATATGCTTTCTCGGCGGTCTTATGCACGACATCGGCAAGCTTGTCATCCTGCGCGCCGCCGACGAGATTAAAAAATCGGCAAAGGATGCGTCGTCCTATTCACGCGAAGTCATTTTCGATCTTCTCCAGTCCGCGCATTGCGAACTGGGTTACCGGTTGTTGTTCAGCTGGAATATTCCCGAGGTCTATTGCCAGATTGCCCGTGATCATCATTCGGAGGAACATTCGGAGGACCTTCCGCTCGCGATCGTTCGTCTTGCCAACGAAGGAAGCCGGAAGCTTGGCCTTGGCCTTGACCCGAATCCGGAATTGAATCTGTCGAATACCCCGGAAGCAAACATGCTCCAAGTCAGCGAAAAGCTGCTTTCCGAGCTGGAGGAAATGATTGAGAACCATCTCTCCATCGCGGCTTGAGGGCAAACGCTCCTATCGTGAGGACGTCCCATGATTTCAGGTCCGGATTCCCTACTCGTTGTTTGCGACGATGCCGTCAACCGCGATCTGATACTGCATCGCCTTTCGCGGCGCGGATTCAACACCGTATCTGCCCGCACCGGCGATGAAGCGCTGGAATGCCTTCAGGGACATCCTGTCGATCTCGTGCTGATCGATCTTGAAATGCCCGGCCCCAACGGGATCGATGCGTTAAAGATCATTCGCCAGACGTACACCCCGGAACAGATCCCCATTGTCATTGCGATCGACACAGCGGACAGCAATGGCGCGGCGGAAATCCTTGCGGCCGGCGCCAACGACTATGTCACCAAGCCCCTGGACCTCTCCGTCGTGCTCGCGCGCATTCAGACACAGCTGTTGCGGATACACGCCGAGCAGGCCCTGCGCGACAGCGAGGAGCGATATTCGCTCGCCGCCCGCGGAGCCAACGACGGCCTTTGGGATTGGGATCTCACCTCCAACAAGATCTGCTTCTCGTCGCGCTGGAAATCGATGCTCGGATGGGAGGAACACGAAATAGGCGACGATCCCGACGAATGGTTCCGGAGAATTCACCCGGATGACGTGGACCGTGTCCGCTCCGATATCGCCGCGCATTTGAGCGAACAAACCGCGCACTATGAAGATGAATATCGCATTCTGCACCGGGACGGGAACTACCTCTGGATGCTTGGCAGAGGCATCGCCGTTCGCAGCAGCGGGCCAGCGTATCGCATGGCCGGGTCGCAGACCGACATCACCCGGGGAAAGGTCGTCGACGTTCTCACGGGGCTGCCCAATCGAGTCTTGTTTTTGGACCGCCTTGCCCGTTCGTTCGATCGTGCCCGGCGCAGCAAAGACAGGACCTTTGCCTTGATTTTCCTGGATCTGGACAGCTTCAAGCTGATCAATGACAACCTGGGACACCTGATCGGCGACCAGCTGCTCGTTGCCATCGCGGCAAGACTCGAAGCAACGATCCGCGCCTCCGACTCGATCGCGAGGTTCGGACGAAACCACACGATCGCCCGCCTGGGCGGAGATGAATTCACCATCCTGCTGGAGGAGATTTCGAACCTGCTGGATGTGCGCCGGGTCGCGGAGCGCATCGAACACGACATGTCCGCCTCATTCTCCGTTGGTGGCCAGGAACTCTACCCCACGGCCAGCATCGGCATCGCCCTGTACAACCCGTCGTATCAAAACCCGGAAGAGATGCTGCGCGACGCCGATATTGCCATGTACAGCGCAAAGTCCCATGGCAAGGGCCGCTTTGAAATTTTCGATGCGAACATGCGGGCGAACACGATCGCCAAGCTGCAGCTCGAGACCGAGCTTCGCCGGGGCATCGAACAAAGGGAATTTGAAAATTACTACCAGGTCATCGTTTCGCTGACTACCGGAAGGATCTGCGGATTCGAAGCACTCATCCGATGGAGGCACACGACGCGCGGCATCGTCGCGCCCAGCGAATTCATCCCCGTCGCCGAAGAGACCGGCCTCATCGTGCCGATCGGACGCTGGTCGCTTGAAACGGCGTGCCAGCAGATGCGCATATGGCAGACCCGCTTCCGGAACGACCCGCCGCTTACCATCAGCGCCAATCTGTCCCATCGCTATTTCCTGCAGCCCGACATCGCGCAGCAGTGCCAGTCAGTGCTGTTCGAAACCCAGCTCTCCGATACCAGCCTCAATATCGAGGTCACCGAAAGCGCCATGATCGCCGACCCCGATTCGGCGATTCAGCTGATGCGCCAGCTGAAATCTCTCGGAATCAAAATTGCCCTGGACGATTTCGGTACAGGCTATTCTTCACTCAGCTATCTCTACCGTTTCCCGCTGGACAGCATTAAAATCGACCGCTCGTTCATCGCCCGGATCATGGAAGACGACGAGATGGTCCGGACCATCATCGCCCTGGGAAAGAGCCTGGGATTGAACGTGATCGCCGAAGGAGTCGAAACCGCAGAGCAGGCCGCGAAACTCCGCGATCTCGGATGCGAATTCGCGCAGGGCTTCTATTTCTCAGTTCCTATCAATGCGCAGGAAGCCACGGATCTCCTGGCCGAAGACCGCCACTGGGCCGATTACTCCGAAACAGGCCATATCGACCGCTGGGCGGTTCTTCCCGAAACCATGCAGCCGGCAGTGTGAACCTAGCTGACGGCTATCAGCAATCAGCTATCAGCAATCAGCTATCAGCTATCAGCTGTTAGCTGTTGGCTGTCAGCTGTTATCTACTGCCGCTCTTGGGTCGGGGAGATAGTCCCGCTCGCGATATTCGAAGTAATCGAAATCGGCCGGGTGGCGCGTCCCCGCAAGGTCCTGGCAGCACACTCCCACGAACGCCCCGGTGAAATTGGGATTTCCCGGCGGACCGGCCTCGTCCGACAAGATGCTGGCGTCCAGAAGACCGGGCAACCATTGCCACTCGCCTCCCTCGACGCGAAACGCAAACAGGAGGCGCTCATCATCGACCTCGGCGCGCATTTCCACACGCACGCCATCGGGAATCGCAATCGGGTCGCTGAAGATATCCGATGGAACCGCGTCGGGCAGACAGGACATCACACGGATGTGCCGGCCCAGCACCTCGTCCCGCGAAATATAAACATAGTGAAATTTGGAGCTGTTGTAATAGCAGATCATGCCGGCCATCTGCCGGAACCCTTCCGGCTCGAAATCAACGGCTGTAACTGCGCTGAAACAATGAGACTGCTGTCGGCGCGCGACCAGTGCCTGTCGAAACAGGCTGCCGATGGTCTCGCCGCCATACAGGCGCAGGTGTCCGGGTCGCTCCGTCAAGCTGAACAGTTCCTCCGGCCACGGAGAGCGCAACCACTGAAAATCGACCGGCAACTGTGCCCGATCGAAGTCTTCGCGCGCGGGCGCGACGGGAAACGGATGCGGCGGCAATGCGGGAGCCATCACTTCGGAATGCGGCACACCATCGCCGTCGGCAGTCCGCAACCACCCGTCGTCGCACCACACCATGCGCTGGATGGCCGTTTCCCGGCCCAGAGTACAGCGTCCGCGGTTCCGGAGCGGCCGGCCGCACAGATGTACCATGTACGTGTCGCCCGCCTGTGTTTCCACCAGGTCCGCATGGCCGGCGCGCTGCAATTCGACATCCGGCCGGTGGCGCGACGTCAGGATATGCACGTCCGGATGAACTTCATACGGCCCGGTCAGCGCACGCGATCTCGCCATGGTGACCGCATGTCCCCAACCCGTTCCCCCCTCGGCGGTGAGGAGATAATAACAGCCGTTGCGCCGATACAGATGCGGGCCTTCCGTGAACCCGATCGAGGTGCCCTTGAAAATATTGTTCGACGGCCCGATCAGCCTGCGCTCCTCCGCGGAATATTCCTGCAAACCGATCCCCGCGAAACGGTTCCTGCCCGGCCGGAAATCCCAGATCATGTGCACCAGATATTTTCGCCCGTCGCTGTCATGAAAGAGCGACGGGTCGAAGCCGGCGCTGTTCAAATACACCGGGTCGGACCAGTCGCCATCGATGCGTGGACTGGTAACCAGGTAATTGTGAAAATCGCGCAGCGAGGCGCCGCCTGCCCCGCTCTGGGTGGTACGGCCATACCGTTTGACGTCGGTGTAGACCAGGTAGAACAGGCCATCCGCATAGCTGAGGCAGGGCGCCCAGATGCCGCAGGAATCAGGATCGCCCAGCATGTTGAGTTGCCGCGCCCGCCGCAACGGATGCGTCAGCAGGCGCCAATGCACGAGGTCGCGAGAATGGTGGACCTGGACTCCCGGAAACCATTCGAAGGTGGAGGTCGCGATATAGTAGTCGTCTCCGACGCGCACGATCGACGGATCCGGATTAAATCCGCGCAAAATAGGATTTTGTATTTTCATGCAAACTCCTTCCCGGAGGGCCGGCGGCCTCGCCCGCCTGTTACCGCACTATGGAAAATTCTCAACAACACTAGCTCTGTGTGCCGCCGAGTACGGCTAATGCCGCGTAGTTTTTGCTTCCGTGGCATCCTGGGAGCCTCGAAGAGGCGATAGAGAGTAGGCCCGACCGTCAGGGCGGGATAGGCATTTTGTTTTATATGAGCGCCGAACATGCGGCACCTGTTGTACCGCACCTTCGGCGCTCGTTTTGTTTTATCCTTCTATCCCGACCTGACGGTCGGGCCTACTCTTTACCGGTCCTTCGGACCTCAACACCTCCAGTTCTACGTTCCTATAACAAAAAGTATGCGGCATTAGGCATTACGCATCGGGTTCGCGAACCACGGTCCACAGGATGACCGCACCGATGACGTCCAGCACTCCCAGGCAGACAAAAAACGGCGTGTACCCGATCGTGGCCACCAGCGCGCCGATCAAAAGCGAAAATGCCAGGACTGCGCCATTCCCGAAGGTCCCCGCCATGCCCGCCACCGTGGCGACTTCGCTCTTCTTAAAAAGATCCGAGGACATCGTGATCACCGTGACGGAGAGGGTCTGGTGCGCAAATCCCGCCAGGCTCAAGAGCGCAATCGCGGTGTACGCGTTCCCGGTGAAGCCGACAAAACCGACGAACAGCATCAGGAATGCGCCCAGGCTGAATGCGCACCGGCGGGCGTTTATCAGACTCATCCCCGCGCGGTTCTGAAGCGTCATGCTGACGAATCCGCCAAACACGCTGCCGAAGTCGGCCGCCAGGAACGGGAGCCATGCGAACAGCGCGATCTGCTTCAAGTCCCAATGGCGCACCGTGCTCAGGTAGAGCGGAAGCCAGATGCTGAGCGTGCCCCACGTCGGGTCGGCCAAAAACCGCGGCAGCGCGATTCCCCAGAAGTTCCGCTGTGTGAGGATCTTCCCGAGCGACGGGCGGGCGTCGCCGCCGCGCAACGCCTGCTCCTGGCCGGAAGCAATGTGCTCCCGTTCTTTCTCTGTCAGAGACGGATGTGTTTCCGGTGAATGATAGAACAGCAGCCAGAACACGACCCAGAGGATCCCCAAACTGCCGGTGATGAGAAATGCCGATTGCCAGTTGTAGCAGAGGATCGCCCAGGCCACGAGCGGCGGTGCCACCATCGATCCCACGGATGCGCCGATGTTATAAATGCCGCCGGCGATTCCCCGCTCCTTCGCCGGAAACCATTCGGCGGTCGCCTTCATGCCCGCAGGATTCGCCGAACCTTCATTGAATCCAAGGAGTCCGCGCAGAAACGCGAATGCCTGCCAGCTATGCGCCAGGCTGTGCGCCATATTCACCAGCGACCACGCGATCGCGAACAGGGCAAACCCGAGCCGGAGCCCGATCACATCCATGACGTAGCCGCAAATCGGCTGAAGCATGATCGCGCCCTGAAAGGCGCTGACGATATAGGAGTATTCTTTCTCGGTAATTTTCAGATTTTGCAGGATCGTCGGCGCAGCCACGGCGAGCGTGCTGCGCGTCAGGTAGTTGATGCAGGACCCGAGCATGATCAGCCCGATGATCCACCACCGCAATCCCTTGACCTTTGGCATAATCACCATGCGGTGAGGCCGCCGTCTACGGGAAAAGAGGCGCCGTTGATGAAGGCCGCTTCGTCGCTCGCAAGATACACGAACGCATTCGCGACATCGGCTGTCGTTGCAAGCCTGCCCAGAGGAATTTCGTTAAACCGCTCCGCCCGCCGCTCCGGATCCTGAAGCACAACCTGCACGAACGGCGTATCCACCGTGCTCGGGTGCACCGAATTACAGCGGATATTGTCCTTGGCATAACGCGTGGCAATCGATTTCGTCAGCAGCGTTACCGCACCCTTCGTCGCCGTGTATGCTTCGTTGGTATATTTGTGTCCCACGAGGCCGCAGATGGAAGACATATTCAGGATCGTTCCTCCGCCGGACGCGCGGAGAACCGGCAAGGCGTGCTTGATGCCGAGGAAGGGGCCTTTGACATTAACGGCCAGCATCGCATCGAAACTGTCCGCAGGCATTTCCTCGATGTTCTGGCGGATGTTGATGCCGGCATTGTTGACCAGGATGTCCAGGCGTTTCGCCTTCGCCAGGACCTGCGCCAACGCGGCTTTCCAGCTTTCTTCCGATGTGACGTCAAGCCGGAGGAACACGGCGCCATCCATCGTGCGCGCTGTCTTCTCGCCATCGGTTTTGTTGACATCCGCGATAAAGACGAATGCGCCCTCCTCCCAAAATCTGCGGGCAATCGCGGCTCCAAGCCCCTGAGTCCCTCCGGTTATCAGGGCCACCTTTTTCGCCAGTCGCATAGCGCTACTCCTTCTGTCGATCTTCTGTGAGGACGTCTCTGGAGAGACTGCCTCAAAGCTCAGCGTCATCCCAAAACTAGAATCATTGAGGCGCGAAGCGCCGGCAGAGAATAGGCCCGACCGTAAGGTCGGGATTAAATTTTCGCAAAGACCGAGCGCGGAGGGCGCGGCGCTTTTAACATTTTATATACAATCCTTCCGGTTTCTTTTCCCTTAGGCTTGTGCCGCACCTTCGGCGCTCGGTCCTACACTACTCGCTTATCCCGACCTTCTTACGGTCGGGCCTATTCTCTGCCGGTCCTTCGGACCTGCCCTGACGCATAACACAGCAGGTCCGGGTTTTGAAACAGGCTCTGGAGAGCCGTCCTCACAGGTGTTGCTTTTTACAAGTGATATGTTTGCTCGATTACGTTTTTGGTTTTGCCAGCTGTCGGACGGCGTCTGCAATATGCTCCTGAGTCAATCCGTACGCTTGCAGAAGATCTTCATAGCTGTGCGCGGACTGTCCAAACCTGTCGTCAATTCCGATCGACCGCATGGGGGTGGTCCGTCCATGCAAGATTTCGCTCATCAGGGATGCCAGACCTCCGACGGTCGAATGCTCTTCGAGCGTCACGACGCCCTTCATTCCGTCGGCAAGCGCCGCAAGACTGACTTTATCCACCGGCTTCATCGAGCTGACGTTCACGACGCGCAGCGAAATCCCCGCGTCCGCCAGCTTTTCGGCGGCGGCAACGGCCATGCTCACCATCTGCCCGTTGGCAAATGCGACCACGTGGTTCCCTTCCCGGATCAGGTGCGGTTTCCCAAGCACAAACGGTTCGTCGGTCGGCATCACATCCGGCAGATCATTGCGCGTAATGCGCATATACGCCGGTCCCTTGAAGTCGGCAAGGGCCCGGGTCATGGTCCGGGTTTCATTGCCGTCGGCGGGGACGAGCACCGCTATGTTTGGAATTGCCCGCATAATCGCGATGTCTTCAACCGACTGGTGCGTGGATCCGTCGCCGAAATCGGACAGCCCGCAGCTCGATCCAACGATGCGCACGTTGAGCCCCGCGATGCAAATACCCTGGCGGATCTGATCGTAGGATCGACCCGCGGCGAACACGGCGAAAGAATTTGTAAATGGAATCTTCCCGGTCAGCGATAGGCCGGCAGCGAAGGAGGTCATGTTGGCTTCGGCAATTCCCATTTCGAAAAAGCGCTCGGGGAACGCCTGTTCGAAATAGCAGCTCATCGTGGATTTTCCGAGGTCGGCCTCCAGGACGACGATGTTGGGATTTTCCCGTCCTATTTCGACCAGCGTCCTGCCATAGACTTCGCGCGGATTCTGGATTCTCATCTAGTTTTCCCCCTTGCCTTTCGGGGCGACCGGGTCGGAGCTGAGCAGCGCGCAGGCAGCTTCGAACTGCCCGGCATCCATCAATCCGTTGTGGAACTCCACCTTGTTTTCGGCAAAAGGAATGCCTGCCCCCTTGACGGTCCGCGCGATGATCATCTTGGGCTTCCCTTTCACGCCGTCGACGTCATCGAGCGCGCGCACGATTTCGCTCATGTTGTGGCCGTCGATCTCCAGGACATGCCATCCGAAGGCGCGCCATTTTTCCGGGAGCGGGTGCGTATTAAAGCGCTGAACCACCTGCCCCATTGCCTGGAGACCGTTGCAGTCCAGGATCGCAACAAGGTTGTCCAGCTTGAACACCGTGGCAGCCATCGCCGCCTCCCAGATCTGTCCTTCCGCCATTTCACCGTCGCCGACCACGCAATATACGCGGCTCGCACGCCCGTCGATTCTCAATCCCGCCGCCATGCCGCAGGCGATGGAAAGCCCCTGGCCCAGAGAGCCGGTGTTGGCTTCGACACCGGGCGTGCTTTTGATATCGGGATGCCCCTGCAGCCTGGAGCCGAGGCGTTTCGTGGTTTTTAATTCCTCTTTTGGGAAATAGCCGCATTCGGCGAGAGCCGCGTATTGCACCAACGCGGCATGCCCCTTGCTCAGCAGGAACCGATCGCGGTCGGGCCAGGACGGATTCCGCGGGTCGTGGCGCATCTTGGAAAAATAAAGCGCCGTGACCACATCCGCAATCGAACACGATCCGCCCAGGTGGCCCCGCTGACCCACGCCGACCATTTGCACAATGTCGAGGCGGATGATCCGCGCGATGTGTTCCAGCTTTTCGATATCAGGTTTCGCTGCCATGGTCACTACGATCCAACCTTTCTCCTGTCTTCTATCTTCCGTACGCTGTTCTCAAGGATTCCGCTCCAGCGCGAACATCACCAGGCGGCGCAGCGTTTCCGAGAAAGAGATGCCCGCCTTTTCCGCGGATTCCATGAATGAAACGCCCTCGGTCAAATCCGGGTTGGGGTTCACCTCCAGAATATACGGAATGCCGTCATTTCCCAGGCGCAGATCCACCCGCGCATAGTCCCTGCAGTACGTAGCGGCATACGCTCGCAGCGCAAGTTCCATGACCATCTTTTCGGTTTTTTTGTCGATCTGGGCCGGACAGAGGGAGTGCACGCAATGGTACGGAAGCGCGAGCGGATTCCATTTCACGTCGTACGTAATCACGGGCGGATGATCGGCGTCAAGCTGCGAAAAATCGTATTCGATCACCGGAAGCGCCACCGGCGGGTTATTGCCCAGAATCGATATATGCAGCTCCTTTCCCTCGATGAATTCTTCCACGAGGATCGGCATCTGAAACCTCTGATACACGCTCTCGAGCTGTTTTTTGAGATGCGCATAATCGTACACCACCGAGCAGGCTTCGACGCCCGCACTGCCGTCCTGCCACGAAGGCTTGATGATCAGCGGATATCGCAGGCCGTGATTGCGCTTGATGACGGGGTTTTCCAGCGTGAGGAATTTGGGTGTCGCCAGACCGTATTGCAGCAGGACGCTCTTGGTCAGGCTCTTCCGCCTGCACAGCGAGAGGCAGAAAGCGGACGCGCCCGTATAGCGCACGCGATATAGCTCGTAGAAACCGGCAACCGCGCCTTCCCGCTGCAGATCGTTGTGAAATAATTCGACGAGATTGAAGATCACATCCGGCGGATTTTGGGCGACCAGCTTGTGCAGCCGGGAGACATCATCGCGAAGATTGACACAGCTTGCCTCGAAGCCTTCGGCGCGCAACGCGTTCACGATTGCATCGTACTCTTCCTGAATGGTCGCCACGTGAATCGTGTAGCTGGGCGTAAAATCCAGCGACGCGGGGTCGATCGCGCGCATCGCTTCGTATTCGTCCTTCTCAATCTGGTTGAATAAAACCAGTACCGTCTTTTTCCCCGAGCTCATATGAAAATTCCCGCTCCACAGTATCAGGCAGAACCCTGTTCGGATGCAAATAAGATGTTGAAATCCGCTCCCAACTGGAGGAATCTTTTTTCGGCTGTTTTGTTCCGGAGGTCGAGGGTCATGGGATTTCGCGTGCAACCGAATCTCTGGCAGTGCGGGCCCTATGCGCTCAAGCATGCCCTGATCATGCTGGGAATCCTTGTGGATGAGCGCAAGATTACCAAAATCGCCAGGTCGAATGGATCGGGGACCGACGAGAGAAGCCTCGCGCGCGCCGCGAGGAGGTTCGGCTGCGAGCTGAAAGAAATCCGGCTGGAAGAACCCGACGACGCGCGGCGCGAGTTGACCGCCTTTCTTCGGGACGGGATCCCCTGCCTGCTCTGCGTCCACCAGTGGAAGCACTGGGTCGCAGTCGTGAAGGAGGAGAAAGGAAAGTTCCTCCTGCTCGACAGCGAGGAAGCCGCAGTCCTCACGATCGTCGGCTGGAAAGAGCTCGGCACGATGTGGGGGTTTTCGACGCGCAGCGGCCAGGCGCCCCGCAAACCCGAAATCCTCTATGATCTGTATCCGCTGACGCCGCACTTCCGCGTCCAGGTGCGGGCCAATTTCTCGCTCTCTCGCGCGCGCTACCTTCGCCGTCCCGAAAACAGGGAGCTGGCGCAATTGTGGGACGAATATCTCGAAGACCTTCTGCGCATATGCAAACCACGCAATCCGTTGAGTGAAAACGTCGTTTCCATGGGAGAGTTCCTTCGCCGTCATGAAGGAATGATCGTGGATCAGGTTGCCTACTGGCACGGCAAGACCGAATCCAAAGCCGTCCGAAAGGTGCTCCGCAGGCTGCGATTCGTGGCCGACACGCACGGCCTTGTCGTTCACCTGGATGACGAAAAGCGCGCCATCGCCGGATTATCCGCACTTCTGGCGCTCTGGGCGGGAAGCCATTACGGCATCGGCCCCGTGTACGACGTCCCCGTTGGATAAAACAGCGATCAGCTTTCAGCCTTCAGCTATCAGCTCTATTAGCGGGCACGAATGCAATAAATATGGGGAAGGGTCTCCAGACCCGTCTTCACAAATGCGCTTTTAAGCTGTTACCCGTTAGCTGCTAGCCGTTAGCCGTTAGCCGTTAGCTGTTAGCTGTTAGCCGTTAGCTGTTAGCTGTTAGCTGCAAGCTGTTAGCTGTTAGCTGTTAGCCGTTAGCTGCTAGCCGTTAGCTGTTAGCTGTTAGCTGCAAGCTATTAGCTGTTAGCCGTTAGCTGCGCAGTTCATTCCTGATAAAAAACCAGCGTGCCGGCTGGAATATCGCTGACGTCGATTTCATCTCCGTTCACTATTTTGCCATCCGCGAGCCGGTAGAATGTCGAGGGGTAATTCCATTTTTTGCCTGCAATGCTGGACGGAGGCCGCCGTGTCTTCACGTGTCCTCCGTAGATGTATCCCACCAGCACGCGGGTTCCCTTGGGAGTCTTGTTCAGCATCGCCCGCGTCGAGCGGCGTTTTTTCAGTTCCGCGCCGGTGCGTATCAGTCCATCAGGGAAAAAATAAATGGTTGTAGCGCTCGCGTAGGCTTTTCCTGCCACCTCCTGCGCCGTATCGCCGTCCTTCCCGATTTCGAGAAAGCCTTCAAATGGCTGGTCGTCTTCCGTTTCACCGAGAACCACCTGGGTCCCCGCCGGGATTTTCGCCCAGTCCTCGATCTTGTCGCCGGTCACGCGCCTGCCGTCGGGAAACACATAGGTGGTCGAAGAGCTGTCGTAACGCTCGCGCGCGATGCTCCAGGCAGTCCAGGTGCCGCCGATTCGGGAGGACTCCGCCGGCGGCTCGACAACGGCGGGCTCAGGGGCCGGTTTGCCCGCCGCTGCGACCAATGTCGTTTCCGGTTTGCGGGCAAACAGATAATGATACAGTTCGGCGTCGCCAACCTTGAGGCGACCCGCCTGCACGTCGGCGTCATGATCCGGCTTCGCATGCAAGCCCAGGCGGGCGCGCACCTCGGGGTCGGCGAAAATCATGCCGCACCGCTTGCGGCCGCGATGATTGTTTTCGTGGAACCGGTTCGGACGACCGTACGCGACCATCGAATGGGTCAAAACATTTTTGTCGGAGATGCCGTAGACATTCTTCAGCTGTCGCAGCAGTTCCCTGAGAGCATCGTATTGGGCGTTCCGGATATCCTTGTTGTGATAGCCGACGACCTCGATCCCGATGGAGCAATTGTCGATCCCGCTGATGCCCTCCCACATGCTTCGGCCCGCATGCTTGGCAATCTTTGTCCTGTCGATGATGCGGTAGACTTTGCCCGAATAAGAAACGCAATAGTGCGCTTCTCCGTACCGGGTGATCTTACTCAACGATCCCTCTTCTTCCCCTTCCGTCGTGTGGAGAACAATGAACTTCGTTTGCGGACGCGGTGGCCGCTTTTTATTGAGCGGGCTGAAGTGGTTTTCGAATTGCAACACGCCTGCCCACGCAGACAGACTCTCCGTGCCGGGAAGAAGCAACAGGGCCGCCGCCATGCGCACAATGTCTCGCCGCGTGGGCTGGTACTGCGTTATTGTGTCCATGCCTTTCAGATTAACATACCGGTGGGCAATTGGAGTAGCTATCCGCTGTCGGGTATCAGCTTTCAGCTATCAGCTGTCGGCTGTCGGCTGTCCGCTAATTGCTGCCGGCTTTATTGAAGAGAATCAACCCCACGTAGATTACAGATTCTTTCCCCTTATAGGGAGTCAGTCCTGCGCTTTTCTGCAGTGCAATGACATTGATGCCGTACGCTTCCACCGACGAGACTGCCTGGTCCGGATGCCGGCAGGGTTCTTGCGTCAGATAGCCGCATTCCGGACAGAGGTTACAGCAACCGGCGTTGAGCGGAAGGATTTCCTCGCCGGAAAATTCGGTGCGTATTCTGTTGAGCAGGGTTCGAAAGACTTTTTCGTGAACCTTCGCCGCCTCCAGCATTCCCTTCATATCGAAATTGCTGGCGACACGACACTCGGTCTGAAATAGCATTCCTTGCCGGAACTGCATGGCCTTATTCATGAGTTCCGTGATCGGCCCGATGGCCGGCGGTCCCATCCAATTCGTATCGTACCGCCGGCAAAAGTTCTTCTCGCAAGCCTTCCGGAAATCCTCGTGAAACCGGATGCACGCCGTATCCAGGAGCGCCGCATCTGTGGCGCTCGATTCCAACGCAATTTTTACGAGCACTTCACCATTCAACATTTACCGAACATCCCCGCAAAAAAAAACGAACTAAAAGCCCGCGCGCACTCGTTCGTTTCAGAACACATGTATTACTCCGCATGGCTTCGGCGGATGTCTTCACTGACGTAGCGTCCGGCCCAGATAAAGAACAGGGCGCCGAGGACGCTGGCCGCAGGCACGCAGAGCAGCGAATAGCGGATCGCCATCGTGCCGTGCGCCGGATACAAGTAATCGTTGAGTGCGCCGATCAGCGGAGGGCCCCCGCCCGCCCCGATCAGGTTGCCGACCATAAACAGCGTTGCCGCTGCGAATGCCCGCATGCGTATTTTGACAACGCTTTGCACCAGCCCGAGGATCGGGCCCATGCGGAAGCCCATCAAGAGCATCGAAAAGAAAGCTCCCACATAGGCCCACGGCATCGGTGCGAACAGGAAACAAAGCAGCATCGGCCCGGCCAGGAGCGACGTAATTCCCGGGCCCACAATCTTCCACTTGTCGTTCTTCTTTCCCAGATAGCCGATGATCGCGCCGCCCAGCAGCACGCCGGCAAGCGACCCCATCGCGCTGAGCGTTCCCCCGAATGTCCTCGCTTCCATCATCGACCTGAGATGCACGCGCTGCAAATACGTGAAGAACCACGTGCTCAACGCCAGGTCGGCAGAGCCCGTAAATGTGAAACCGACAACGATCAGAAAGTAGGTCTTGTTTTTGATAAAAGATCGAAGCGTTTCGGTTAAATTGTAATTCTGCGTGTCGGCCTGCTTCCCGTCCTGAATTCCCCGAACGGGTTCCTTCACCGTGAAATATAAAAGAGCGGCAATGACGAATCCGGGAATCCCGACGGCGACGAATGCGCCGCGCCACCCCCAGCTGGCGCCCACGATTCCTCCAATCCAGGCCGCGATCAGCCCACCGATGCAGGGCGCCGTGGACATAATGGCCATGGCCGTCGGGAGTTTTTCGCGGGGGAAAAAATCGGCAGCCAGCGAGTTGCCGGGCCCGGGAGAGACCGATCCGCCGATGCTATATCCTATGCGGGCAAGAAGCAATTGCACGATGGATTGCGCAAATCCGCCGATCGTCGTCATGATGCTCCAGAATGTCACCCCGATGGAGACGATCGCGATCCTTCCCCTTCGATCGGCGAGGCGCGCAACCGGCATGGACAGGATCGAGCCGAACAAGACAACGGCAATGCCCGCGATCAGCCCCATCACGGTGTCCGACTGTTTGAATTCGCTCCGGATGGATTCAAGCAGGACATTGACGATGTGGATATTCGCAAACTGAAAGGCCCAGACCATGGTCAGAAGTGCGAGGACGTAATACGATTTTGCCATCGAGACCGGTGTGCCGGATTGCTGATGATTTGCCGCTTCCTGTTTCATTCGCTCCCCCAATTGTTTTAGCTATCGGCTATCGGCTATCGGCTATCAGCTATCAGCTATCAGCTATCAGCTTTCAGCTATCAGCTTTCAGCTATCAGCTGTCGGCTATCAGCTGTCGGCTATCAGCTGTCGGCTGTTGGCTGTCAGCTGTCGGCTGCCGGCTGTCGGCTGTCGGCTGTCGGCTATCAGCTGTCAGCTGTTGGCTGTCAGCTGTTGGCTGTCAGCTGTCGGCTGTCGGCTGTCGGCTGTCAGCTGTTGGCTGTCGGCTATCAGCTGTAAGCTGTCGGCTATCAGCTGTCGGCTATCAGCTGTCGGCTATCAGCTATCAGCTGTCGGCTATCAGCTTTCAGCTGTCAGCTGTTGGCTGTCGGCTATCAGCTTTCAGCTATCAGCTTTCAGCTATCAGCTTTCAGCTATCAGCTGTCGGCTAT
>DATJPG010000134.1:0-60667 GCA_035506515.1 Acidobacteriota bacterium | reverse complement strand
CCTATAGCTTTTGATGACATAGCGGATGCCGTTGGTTTCAAAGCTCGTGGCGCCTTCGTCCTGGGTGAGAAACGACTGCACTTTGTGTTGCCGTAGACGCGCCATCACCTCTGCGGAAGGGTGGCCAAACGGGTTGTTGCGGCCGACAGACACGACGGCCCAGCGCGGCTGGACACGTTCCAGAAAAGCGTGCGACGTGCCATAGCGACTTCCGTGATGGGCGACCTTCAATAAGGAGCTTCTCAAGTCGCCCCGTTGTTCCAAAAGCTCGCGCTCGCCTCCTTTCTCCAGATCTCCCGTCAAAAGCGCCGTGAAGCGTCCATACGAAATTTGAATCACAACGGAGTTCTCGTTCGACGAGGCGGGCGCGGAATCGGAACGCGGGTGCAGCACCCCAACCGAGGCCGTTCCGACCCATTGCCGCATTCCCGCATGCAAATAAACGGTGGGCACGCCCCTTTCCCCGGCTGCTTGTAAAATCCCTTCAAGAACAGCATCCGGCTTGCTCTTCGCATACCCCAGGCGCGAGGCCCGAAAATTCCTAATCACCGCCGGCATGCCCCCGGCATGATCCTGGTCTGAGTGCGAGAGTATCAGCATGTCCAGCCGGGGGACCCATTGATGCCACAAATAGCGGCTCACGACCGCTTCGCCCACATCGAACGCGAAGGTGTTCTCGTCGTACGAGGGCACAAGCCGGAGTCCTCCCGCATCGAGGAGCCACGTGCGTTTGTCTGGAAAGCAGATTACGATGGAGTCTCCCTGGCCCACATCGAGAAACGTGAGACTGAGGACCGGGTCCTCTCTCGACCAAACGAGCGCATACGGGTTCTGTCCCTGGGAGACACATTCCCGGTAGAACCCGTCCAATGGCCGCAGCGAGTTGCAGGACAGGAAAGCCAGCAGTGCGGCAACATAGGCGCACGGGATCCAGAACCTGCGCCACTGAAAGAAACTCCAGGCCCACAGCAGCGTGATGCCGCCCAGTACCCATGCCAGCGCGGGAGTCGGGCAACGCTGCCACGCTCCGGGGAGAGTCGTGATTTGCGATGCCGATTTCAGGAGAATCGATGCAAGGTTTTCTGCGAGAGCAAGCATCGTCGGTCCGATCCACGGAATACCGCTTGTCAGCGACGCGGCGATTCCGGAGGCGAGAACCATGGAGGAAAAGGGCACGATCATCAGATTGGCCAACGGAGAGATCCAGCTCATCCGATTGAAGCTGAAAGCGAGGAGAGGCTCGAGCCAGAGCTGAACCGAAACGGAGGTAACTATCATGCCCGTGATCGCCAGTCCTGCGCCGCCGATGCATCGGCAAATCCACAGGAGCAATTTTGAAGACAGGCGCGGCCGCGAGTCCGAAATTTCTTCCGCCAGTATTTCGCACTGTATGCGCAGCCACCGGCCGCGGCGGTGCCACGGTCCCGGTTGCAGATATAGGCGCTCCTGATCGCCCGCATGTGCCAGCGGATCCCAGAGAGGCTCGAAATATCGGTTCATCGCCGGAACGGTCGTCATCGCAATCGCCGCAACGGACAAGAAGGAAAGCTGGAACCCGGCTTCAAACAGCCAATCCGGCTGGGCGACGAGCAGAATGAGCGCCGCGGCGAACAGGATGTTTACGGCATCTGCGTGGCGGAAAATTATGCGCGCCGCCAGATACAGGAGAAACATCCAGAGACATCGAGTGATGCTGGCCTGGAACCCGACGACGCACGTGTAGAGAAGAATCGCGAACGCCGCGATGCAATAACGGGTGCGCTCCGGCAGACGGATGAGCTTAAAAAATTGAAGAAGCAGTCCGGCAATCCACGCCACGTGCAGGCCCGAAACGACAAGAACGTGATAGGTGCCGGAGTTCTGGAATGTCTCGCGCGTGGTGTTGTTGAGCCCGGAATAGTCCCCGATCACGAGACTGGCCAGCACCGCTGCCGGCTGCCCTTTTTCAATTTTCGCGATAGGGGAGAGGGTCCAGCGAACATGAGCCCCCGTCGCGGCGGCAAATCTTGTCCACGGGTCGGAACATCCGCCGGGTATCCTCTCCATCAGACGGGTGGATTTCGTCCTTCCGAGAATGAAAACGCCCCGCCGGGCAAGCAATCCGGTCCTGTCCGCCGATCCCGGATTTTCATAATTGCGTGGTTTCTGCCAGACGGCCCATCCTCTGATCCTGTCGCCGCGGACCAAATCCACGCGTGGCTCTGTGCTCGTTTCGCCTCCGGGAAGCGCCACTCTCAAAATCCCTTTCCCCTTGCAGGCGATCCAGGTCTCTTTTTTCAGAAACGCATCCAGCTCGACAGTGGCGATGCTATCGCCGCCGCGGATGGAACCGTCTTCAACCACGCATCCCTCAAACGAGACGGGTTCGTCCACCGGGAATATGCGCCGCGAAAGCAAATAGCGCAGATCGGAATCCGAAAACCCGTCGCGGTGCGCAAGCGCCATCAGCAATCCGCTGATGGCAATCGCCGCAAGCCCGGCGCCGAATGACAGGGCGAGCCGGTTTTTGCGCAATGCCAGAAAAGCGGATCCGGCCAGCGAAATGCCTGCGACCACGAGGGCGAAAAAGGAGTACTCGCGAAAGAGCAGGGAAGCGGCGATGCCGAGGGAGAAGGAGATTGTGATTGCTGCGACAGGACGGGACGATTGACGATTTACGATTGACGAGTGACGATTGAAAACCGTCTCAAGGAGTTTCGGCATATGCAATCAGGAGAGACATTGTGAGCCGACAGGCGCCATTCGCATTTGCCCAAATTACCGGGGGCAGTCCTGATGCGCGAAGCAAGTTTCTATACGTCAATCCTCAATCGAAAATCGTCAATTCCTGACAAGGCGTATGACTGTTTCGAAATGATAGGTCTGCGGAAACATATCCAAGCCCTGCACGAAGTCGATCCTGTAATCGCGAGGCGCAATACAGGCGAGGTCGCGGACAAGGGTTTGAGGATCGCAGGAGATGTAAAGGATAACCGGCGGCGCCTGTTTTCTTATCTGTTCCATGACGTCCGCCGAGGCTCCGGACCGCGGAGGATCGAGCACGATCAGATCGAATCTGTTCGAGTCCGCCTCACCGGATTTCATCCATGAGGCGGCGTCGGCGCACACGGACTCGATATTGCGGAATCCGGCTGCGGAAGCGTTCGCGGCGCATAAACGGCTTGCCGCCGCAGAATTCTCCACGGCAATAACCTTTGTGAACTGGCGGGCAAGCGGCAGCGAGAACAGGCCGACGCCCGAAAAGAGATCGAGGGCCGCATCCTGACCTTGGTTCGCCGATAATTCCCGGACCAGCGCGGCAAGCTCGGAAATCAGAAAATCGTTAGCCTGAAAAAATACCGATGCGGTAACAGAATAAATGTAACTGCCCACCTTCCTTTTCAGAATGACGTCTTCTGTTTTGCGTTTGCCGAACAGCGGCGTCACTCCTTCGCCCGATTGCACACCGATCCGCGCTGTGGCCCACGTGTCCTCTTCCTGCGAGCAGGCGAGATCCATTTCCTGCGGCGATATGTCGAGGTCCACCTTGAGTTTGAATTGCCTTAAGGAACTCAGGGCCTCATTGAGAGATGGCCGGAACAAAGGGCAGTTCTCAATATCTTCAACGGCATGGGATCGGTAGCGATAAAAGCCAACGGTGGCTTTTTCCCCTGCGCCTCGCAGTTGGACCCGCGCCCGCGACCTGTAGCCCATCGGCTGCGGACAGGCCCTCATGGTAACCGGCAGTTCGTGTGTTTCAGGGAATCGATGATGCAGCGATTCTTCCAGGATCTGGCGCTTGGCATCCACCTGATGCAGATAGTCCAGCTGTTGAAGGTGGCATCCTCCGCACTTTTCGAAGTAGGGACAAACCGGCGCGACACGTCCTTTGCCGGACTTCACGATTTGCGTTATTCCCGCCCGAATAAAAGTCTTTTTTTCCTCGATCGCGCGCACGCGCAATCTGTCGCCAGGGACGGAAAAGGGAACGAAAACCACTTTCCCCGCGTGCCTTCCAAGTCCCATTCCTCCATACACCAGTTTCTCAATGGTGACCTCGAAAGCTTTGCGTGATCCTGCGAGATTGGTCATAGAATGATTTTTCCGTTTTAAGCCGGAATTCGGATTTGAATCCGGCCGCTGTGCGCTAAAGATGTAACCGCGATGGTTAACCCCGAATAGTTGTTAACTTCTGGCGAACCGGGAGCGCCGGCGTCCTCGCCGGCTTCCTTCCGTAAAATAGAAATTTCCGACATTCGATCCGCCTACAGATGAAACAGGCTGAATTCGCCAATGCCGAACTTTTTATGGATCTTGTCGCTCATGAAATTGTTGTAGATCTTTTCGTACGTTTCCTTCGGCAGTCTCTTCTTATAGACCTTGAGTTCTCTTTTTGCTTCTTTTTCCCACACCGCTGCCTCATCCGGAGGAACGGACGCACGCAATTCCTCGACGAGGAGCCGGTCCACTAGGCCGAAATCCCGCTCCAACGCCTCCGAGTCGAGCCGCGTCCCGGATTCCAGGGCATTCCGCAATTCCTCGAGGCGTTCCAGCACGCGGCTCATTCCTTCCGGCGTCTCTGTTGGATATTGTTTCGCGACCAGGCTTTTTATTTCACTAATTCTTGCGGAAATAAAACCGGACACTTCTTTCCCATCCGGATCCTGGCCTTTGTCCGAAGCGGGCTCGTCAGCTTTGGCCTCATCTTCCGGATGCTCGCCGATGCGGGACTCCAGGTGGCGCGCATATTCGGCCATGACACTGTCGTGGCAATAGCAGAGACTGCTGACCTTCGAGGTGGCGCGTCCCTGGCGCGCGAAAAATCCGTCCATGGCGATATCGATACCGCGAAGCGCCACATGCAGGGGAATGCCGACCTCGCGCCATGTGGCAATCAATCCCCAATCCATGGGCGAGATTAGAAGGTGCTTGCCGCGCCTCCTGACAAAATGCTCCTCAATTTCAGTAAAGTAATTGTAGTAGTTCATCCTATCCGGCCAAACAATGATTGTGCCATAAACAGGAGTCGGAAGTCAGGAAGCCTGCATCACCGCTTCACGCTTATTTTCATGTGCGGCTGGGAAACCGGGCTGGGCACGACGTCGAAAGTGATTTCGCCGAGCGTCTGCCCTCGCATGGTTTCCACGGCAACCCGCCACTTGCCCGGCGTGACTCCCCGCTTGAACGTGTATCCGCGGTACCCGTTTTCGCGGCCGGCCGAGATGTTGAACGGCAATCGATCCGTTTGAACCCATCCGTCCGGGGTTTTGCGGCTCCAGACATGGCACACGCGGACATGCACTTTGCCGGGCGCGAATATCGCCGTGTAACAATAAATCCTGTCGCCTGGAGACATGTAAAAGGGCGATTCCCAGTCAATCCAGAAGCGCCATGCGGAAGGGGATACATACTGCACTTCATAGCAGTCCGGTTTTTTAACGACTTTGTGATAAATGCCGACGTCTTTCAAGGCCAGCGGAACCGGCGGAATCAGGTTCGCAAAATACAATATGTTCACTGCCACGATGACCGACAGGATCCATGCGGCCATCGATTTCATCCGCACCTTCCATCCGTCCGGATGATACAGAAATCCCATCGAAAAAACGAACAGGCTCGCCAGCAGGCTTATCACTCCCGCAAGCAGAAAAATACCCTCATTGACGACCGCCAGGATCACGGGAAGGAAAAAGGCCAGGAAAGAAAGCAGACAAAAACTGTAAAGAACGGCAAGGAGCGTGGGGTTTTGCAGGCGGTCCTGCAGGAATTCGTTTGCGACCCAGAGACACACAAGGACCAGGAAGAAGAACTGAGTCCGGGTGAAGGAAGCGCTCTTGAAATAAAAGATGACATAACTCGAGAACAGGCCGCCGAAACAGAACTGCATGGTCCAGGGGAAATACCGTTCGAGTTTGAGAAGGCGCTTCGGCGGAGCGACGCCGCATTGCCGCCGCAGAGTGAAAACGATCATGCTGCCGATGAGGACCATGTAGAAGAGCAGGATAGCGCTGTCGATCGGATTATCGACGCGCGTCATCGTGAAAGAATCCCAGATGAATCCAACAAAGAAGATGGAGAGAGCGACGTATTTCTCGTATTGTTCGTACAGCTCCTCAAGCCTGGCTTTTGCCTTTCCGAGCAGAGAGGTTGGCGCAGATTTTTGGGAGTCGGTAACTGGCGGTTGCGGTGTCTGGTCCATTCCTATAAATCAGCCCCCGCCATTCTTGGCGCAGTGAACAGCGGCGGCTCGTAGATTTCCTGTGTTGCGATTTTGGGGCTCTGGTTGTTTTCCGGCGTTCTAATGCTTGAAATGGCGGATGCCCGTGAAAATCATTGCGATGCCGTGTTCGTTGGCGGCATCGATCACCTCCTGGTCGCGGATGGAACCGCCCGGCTGAATTACCGCTTTTACGCCATAATTCGCAGCCATGAGCAAACCGTCCGGAAACGGGAAGAATGCGTCTGAGGCCAGGGCACATCCCTCGAGCGGTAGCGTTGCTTTCATCGCTCCCCATTTTACGGCATCGACGCGACTGGTCTGTCCCGCCCCGATCCCCAGCATTCGGGAGGCATTGGCAAAGACGATGGCATTGGACTTCACGTGTTTCACAACGCGCCAGCCGAAGAGAAGCGCCTCGAGTTCTTCGGGCGTGGGCTCGCATTTGGTGACGGTCTTCAAATCCTCGGGACGGAGATAGTGCACGTCTTTATCCTGAACGAGGAACCCGCCTCCTATCTGGCGATGCTGTAGCACCAGCGGCTCATCCGAACGCACCTTCAGCAGGCGGGTGTTTTTCTTCTGCTTCAGGATAGCCAGGGCATCGGCGGCATAATCCGGGGCGAGAACCACTTCGACAAAAGTCTTGTTGATTTCCGTGGCCGTCCCTGCGTCCACGGACCTGTTAAACGCAATGACGGAGCCATATGCGGATACAGGATCGCAATCGCGCGCGAGCGTGTAGGCATCCGCAAGCCTGTCGGCTTGGGCAACACCGCATGGGTTGGTGTGCTTGATCACCGCAGCGGCCGGCTTGTCGAATTCGAGCACGAGGTTCCACGCGTTGTCGGAATCCAGCAGATTGTTGTAGCTGAGCTCCTTTCCATGCAGGACTTCGGCCCCGGCGACACCAAAAGAGGGTTCTGAAACTTTGCGGTAGAGCGCGGCGCGCTGGTGAGGATTTTCCCCATAGCGCAGGTCGGCGACTTTTTCGAGCGACAAAACTTCCGAGGCCGGCAGCACAGCCCCTTGTTTTTGGGCGCCCTCAGATGACCAGACCCTTTCCGCGAAGAACGCGGCGATCGCGCTGTCATAGGATGCCGTTGCCGCAAACGCTTTCTGAGCCAGGGTGAAACGAGTGGCGTCACCCAGGGCGCCTGCGTGAGTCTTCATTTCCTCCACGATCCATCCGTAATCGCGCGGATCTGTGACTACGGCGACGCTGGCGTGATTTTTGGCCGCGGAGCGGATCATGCTGGGGCCGCCGATGTCGATCTGTTCGATGACCTCCGGATAGGTCGCGCCTTCTTTCGCAGCCGTCTCACGGAACGGGTATAGGTTCACGACGACCATGTCGATCGGCTGGATGTCCTGCTCTTTCATCTGCGCCCTGTGCGAAGGCTTATCCCGCATCCCGAGCAACCCCCCATGAATTTTGGGATGGAGCGTCTTTACCCGCCCGTCCAGAATTTCTGGAAATCCTGTGTGTTCAGATACGTCGATGACCGGAATCTTTCGTTCCCGCAAGAAATTCGCGGTGCCTCCGGTCGAAATCAATTGAACTCCCATCGAATGAAGAGCCTGCGACAATTCTGCCAGACCAGTCTTGTCCGATACGCTTATCAGCGCTCGATCGATTCGGATCACGTGTCACCTCCCGGAGAATGCGAATGCAAGAAGATAGTATACGCATAACGTTCGCGAAAACTAGCAAACAGTAGGCAGTCGTTAGCCGGCCGTGAGCGGCAATTAAGGCAACCATCGCGATTATTTGGCGAATGGGACAAAATCCGCCTGGGCACTGCCGACTAGCGACTGCCGACTGTATTTTAGTCTTGACAAGCCTGAATCTTGTCGCTTAGGCTTTTTGAAAATCCACGAGGATTAATGTATTTGATCGTAGGGGGCAATCGTCCGGGAAAGGGCACTTTCCGGAGGCGGCAATCCTTGCGAATTTTGTACGGGTTTTTCGAGGGAAAATAGATGAGTAGAATTACGGGCACAGTGAAGTGGTTTAACAACACCAAGGGATACGGTTTTATTTCGCAGCCGTCGGGAGCGGATGTCTTCGTTCACTATAGCTCGATTCAGGAAAAGGGCTACAGAACGCTCCGCGAAGGTGAACAGGTTGAGTTCGACGTCAAAACGGGGCCACGCGGTCCGCAGGCTGAGAATGTAGTGAGGGTCGACCAGGAGAGCCAGGCTGCAGGTTAGATTCTATCCGCGGCAGCGGTAAATCGCAATGCATCCTCGTCCAGCGCTATCGTAAACGCGACTCGGGTGCAGCCGTATTTTTTTCGCAAGCCCAGCGTCTGAGTCGCGATGTACTTCGCGAATTGCTGGTAAGATATTGGTGTCTCCTGCGTGTCCTTTCTTTTAAGGTGCATCAGCACGTCGTAGAGTTGCCGCACTTTTTCTTCCTCGACCTTCGGATCCGATATGGAGATCCGAATCGCTTCTGCCGGAGCTTTAGGGGATTGTGGCGGAGTGCTTGGTCTGGATACCGGTTCGGACTCGGCTGTCAGATCCAACTCGCGCTTTTGGACTTCCCGCCGCCAGAGATCCTTGTAGACATAGTATCGCGTGACCAGTGTGCTGAAGCGAAAGCGCTGGGAAAAGCTCATGTCTGAGGCTTCCGACAGCTTTTTGACGAGCCGCTCCACGCGGATCCTGAGGTCGTCGGGTGGCTTCTTCCGATTGCCGGACAAAAAGATGTGGTATTCGACTTTCAGGCGGCGTAGCCCATCATCGAAACTCTCAATATCTTCATCGTATGCAGCGTTCATCTCTTCTCTATATCGGCAGTCAAAGCCGGGCTTCCACAAAAACAAACTGCGAATCGTCGATTGACAGCCTTCCCGTCGCTGTGCTGAAATGCCTGAATGAGCAAGCCCAACATACAGAATATTCTAAGAAGAATACCGGCAGTAGACCAGCTTTTGCTGCGCGCCTCCATCGCAGCCTGGGTTGATGGCACCAGCCGCGAATTCGTCGTCGCTGAAATCCAGAAGCTCCTCCAGCATTTGCGGGAGCAAATTCGTTCCGGCGATGCCGAGGTGGAGACGGACCTCAGTCCCGAGCGCCTCGAAGCATTGCTGATCGAGAATCTTCAGAACCGCGTTCGTCCCAACCTGCGGGCGGTCATCAATGCAACCGGCGTGATCCTCCACACAAACCTGGGTCGCGCGCCGCTTTCTTCGGCGGCTCAAGAGAGTTTATCGGCATTTTCGGTCAATTACACAAATCTGGAGTATGAAATTCTTAGTGGCCGGAGATGGCACCGGGATCAATTGATCGAGCCGCTGTTGCGGGAAGTGCTGGGCTGTGACGCTGCAACCGTGGTGAATAACAACGCCGCCGCTGTGTATATGATTCTGAATACCCTGGCGTATGGCAAAGAAGTGGTCGTTTCTCGCGGGGAACTGGTCGAGATCGGCGGATCGTTTCGGATCCCGGATATCATGGCACGCAGCGGCGCCATCCTGCGCGAGGTCGGAACGACCAATAAGACCCGAATTGAGGATTATCAAAACGCCATCGGCCCGAACACGGCCATGCTGCTTCGTGTGCACCCGAGCAACTTCAGGATGCTCGGTTTTACAGAGAGACCCGAACTCAAGGATCTTGTCGCACTGGCGCGCACGTCGAAGATTCCGCTGGTGGAGGATGTAGGCAGCGGTTGCCTGGTGGATCTTCGGTCTTACGGAATAACGGACGAACCGCTGGCGACAGAAAGCCTGTCGACTGGAGCGGATTTAGTCTGCTTCAGCGGCGACAAGCTCCTGGGCGGACCGCAGGCGGGAATTATTGCGGGTGCCCGTTCGCTCGTGGAGCCAATCCGGAAAAACCCCATGATGCGCACCTACCGGGTCGAAAAGCTGATCTACGGAGCGCTGGAAGCCACGCTCCAGAGCTACCTTTTCGGCAGGGCGGGGAGGGAGATACCAGTCGTCCGGATGATATCCATGACGGGCGACGAAATCAAAAGGCGGGCGCGAGGTTTTTCAAGGAAGCTTCGCGCAGCCCTGCCGGCAACGGTACAGGTGCAATTGCTGGCGGGAAATTCGCTCGTGGGCGGCGGTTCCTGCCCCGAATATGACATCCCGACCACGCTCATCGCCCTCGAATCCAAAGGCGTGAGCCTCAACACGATCGAGTCCCGGCTGCGCTTGCAGGACCCTGCAATCGTGATCCGACTGGAAGAGGACAAAGCCCTGATCGACCTTCGCACCGTGTTCTCCGGCCAGGAGAAGGCGCTGCTCGCAGGAATAGTAAAAGCCGTTGGCAGTAACCATTGATCCCTGCTCCCTGTTAACGACTAACGACTGAAAAAGAGAGCCGGCCGGTTTCTAGATCGGAGCTGTCGAGCCGGACGCGCACTCTCGAACCCAACTGAAATCGATTGCGGCGGCGTTTGCCTGTAAATGACCGCGTCGCTTCTCTAAATTGATACTCGTCGTCTATCAGCGTGCCCAGGGGAACGAAGCCTTCGACGTAGTGTTCCAGCAATTCGACGAAAAAACCCTGGCGGGTCGCTGAAAAGACGATCGCCTCGAATTCCTCCCCGATTTTACCGGCCATGAACTGAGCCTTTTTGATTTTTTCTATTTCCCGCTCGGCTTCGTCTGCCGTGCGTTCGCGGGCGGATGTATAGAGGGCAAGCTCGGGGAGTCGTGTCCGCATGTTCTCCCGCCAGTCCAGGGAAGGCTGTTTCGACAGGCAATCTTTCAACAGGCGGTGGACAAGAAGGTCCGGGTATCTGCGGATCGGCGATGTGAAATGCGTGTATTCGGCGGCGGCCAGGCCGAAGTGTCCCAAATTGCGTTCGCAATAGTGAGCCTGCATGAAAGATCGAAGCATCAGGTATACGAGGAACCGCTGCTCGGGCTTTCCTTCCATCTGCAGAACAAATTTCTGAAAATCCTTCGGCCGGTAATCTCCGTCGTGCTTTTCGAGCCTGTATCCGAGGCTCTGAGCGAACTCAGCGAATTCTTCGACTTTCAGCGGATCGGGAGCCTCATGCACGCGGTACAACGCGGGACCCCGCGAATTCGACAGCTTTTCGGCGACGCACTCGTTGGCCTGCAACATAAACTCTTCGATAATGCGGTGTGCAATATTGCGCTCTGCCGGCACAACGCTGATCACCTTCCCGGTTTCATCGAACTGAATTTCCGCTTCTGGCAGGTCGAAGTCCACGGCGCCGCGCCGGTATCTCTTCTTTGAAAGAATCAGGCACAGCTCTTCCATCGTCTCGAAGAGAGGAACCAGTTCCGCGTAGCGCGCTCTTGCATCCGGATCGCGATCAGCCAGGATTTTGGCCACCGAGGTGTAGGTCATCCTCTCGCGGCTGCGCAAGACGCCCTCCGCGAATCGTGGTCCCAGCACTTTGCCTTTGGGATCGATTTCGATCAAAGCCGACAGAACAAGTCTGTCCGCGCCCGGCATGAGACTGCAAATGCCGCTGGAGAGCCTTGGCGGGAGCATGGGAATCGCACGGTCCGGGAAGTAAACGGAAGTGCCGCGGGCATATGCATCGGAATCCAGCGCAGTGCCCTCCCGCACGTAATGGGATACGTCGGCGATGTGTACCCCGAGAAGGAAATTTCCTGAAGGGAGTTTCTTCAGGCTCACGGCATCGTCGAAATCCCGCGCCGTTTCGCCGTCAATCGTGATCGCCATTTCACCCCGGAAATCCTCCCGTTCCGCGTATTCCTCATCGGTGATGTGGCCGGGAATGTCCTCGGCTTCCCGGAGAGCTGCCGGAGTGAACGCGACAGGCAATCCGAACTTGTGTTCCACGATCTTGTATTCGATTCCCGGGTCGCCTGCGTATCCCAGAATTTCGATAACCTTCCCTTGCGCTTCCTGGTTTCTGCCGGGAGGCAGTGTCACGACGACAACCACAATTTGTCCGTCTCTGGCTTCTTTGCTCGAATGGTAGGGAATCCGGATGTCGTGAATGAGCCGTGTGTCCAGCGGCACGACGTAAGGGAAGCGCGGGTGTGCATAGAACCGGCCGACTATATTGGAACGATTCCGCTCCAGGACCCTGACGACGACGCCTTCCAGCCGTTCCTTTCCCTCCTGTGGCGCGCGACCTCGCTGCCCAGGAAAGTTTTTTCTCGGCGGATATTTTTTGCGGACGATTTTTACCAGGACCCGGTCTTCATGCAGCGCGTCCTCCATGTTTCGCGCAGGAATGAAGACGTCTTCCCTGCATCGCGTCCGGTCGTCGGGGATCAGGAACCCATACCCATCCCTG
The DNA here is from genome assembly GCA_035506515.1 of Acidobacteriota bacterium. Taxonomy (GTDB): domain Bacteria; phylum Acidobacteriota; class UBA6911; order UBA6911; family UBA6911; genus UBA6911. The sequence continues at coordinate 48,206 of DATJPG010000134.1, read as the reverse complement.
TGACAGCTTAAGACTCCGGATACAAGGTTTTCTTTGTCCGGCAGAGTGTAGCGCCCTCGCTTGACCCGGTGGATGATCTCTTCCTCATCCAGCTCATCCAGGTAGCGCTGCAGGCTCCTGCGGTCATCGCTGTCCAGGTCGAGCAGCCGCACGATGTCCCGGAAGGTGACACTGCGGGATGTGAGCGACTCGATGTATTTGAGTACCTGGTTTTTCTGGGACTGGCTTAACATGGCATAAGGTCGAAATTGGAAAATAGAAATTCGAAAGTGAAAAAAATGCCGGGGAACACGCGGCTTGCGGTCAGCGCAGCGCAAACCATTTGTTGCCGCCGTGTTGCACGGCGCCTCCTGTTCCCGCCGCGTAGGACATCAGCGGAGCCTTGTCCTGTTGGGAGACCATGAAGACGACCCAACCTTCGAAAGACTCTCCCGATTTGAGATCCTTGCGCAGTTCCGGCTTCGGGGAAATCAACGATACCGGCGCATACTCTTCGCCGCTGGAGGAATAGGCCGTGAACTGTTCCGGGAGCAGCGGATGAACGCAGAGTCCCGGAAGCTCACGCGCCTTGTATTCGAATCGGATGCGAGCCAGCAGATATTCGCTGCCGGACGGCGCCGGCTTATTTGTGGCGCTGGCTTCGCGGATCCGTTTCCATGCTTCTTCTCCCCGGACCACTTCCAGAAGAGCGATCTTCATGTCGTACAGCTCATGGGAGGTATATCCTTCGCCGCACTCGACGATGTCGGTCAGAGCTGCGCCGGACGGCGCCGCGAGGCTCGGAGACGATCCCGTTTGCCCCGGGGCGGGAGTCGGCATCACAACAACAAAAGCCAGGCAGCCAAAGAAGGCGCAGGCAAAGCATCCGAGTTTCACTTCAGTCTCCTTTATTCAGGGCAGCAGTTTTTGCAGGGTTTGGACCACGGCATTGCGGTGCGTTCCCGCCCAGAAAATCTTTCGGCATGCGGGACACAGTTTAAAGCGCGACTGCGTTTTGTAGACGAACTCCGGAACGAGTTCCCGTACGGATTCCCGCGGAGTTTCAATCAGCGCTTCGTTGCACGCCAGGCAGCGGGTGAGAAGGGAATCGAGGGACGTAATATGCATCGTTTCGAAAACCAGCCGGATCTGTTTTTGAATATCTTCGCTATCTATAAAAATAAACTCCCGCACCGGTTTCCGAATCAAAAGGCGCGTATCGCGGGAAAGGAGCACACGCTTCTCGAGATTCGAGATCGCAATCAGTTCGTCATCGGCAAACCTGTTGGAATAGAGGACGTCAAATCCGGCGATGCGGAGCCATTTCGCCAGCCTGCCCAGCATTACATCCGCGACAAATCGGGGAACCGCCGCGTCCTGTTGATCCAGGGAAGCGGCCTTGTCCCGGATTTGCTTGTGCCGTGCAACGGCAGCAATTTTTCGTGAGGCGGATTTTCCCATTTCCTATGTTCGAATCATCCCTCCGTCAGCTTCTTTTGCAGCAGATCGTTGACCACTTGCGGATTGGCCTGCCCCTTCGTTTCCCGCATCACCTGGCCGACGAGAAAGCCGATCACCTTGGTCTTTCCCGAGCGATATTCGGCCGCCTGCTTCGGGTTCGATGCGATGACCTTGTCGATTACAGCGCCCAGGCTCGCTTCATCGCTCACTTGTGCCAGTCCCATCCGTTGAATGATGCCGGCAGGCGTTTCCAGCGTTCGGTTCATTTCTTCGAAGACCGTTTTGGCGATTTTCCCGGAAATTTCGCCGGAGTCGATCGTGCGGATCAACTCGGCCAAATGGCCGGGAGGGATTGGGCACTCCTCGATATCCTTGCCGGCATTTTTAAGTGCGTATGCCAGGTCCCCCACAACCCAGTTCGCAGACGCGCGCGCATTTCCGGATTTTTTTGCGCATTCCTCAAAATAATCCGCCGAGGCGCGGGTCGAAGTCAGGAGCAGGGCATCGTCGACACCCAGGCCGTACTCCGCCATGAACCGATTCATGCGCGGACCGGGCAGTTCCGGGAGTTCCTTTTGCACTTCGGCAATCCAGCCCGGGTCCAGTTTCAGCGGCAATAGGTCCGGTTCCGGGAAATAGCGGTAGTCGTGGGCTTCCTCCTTGCTGCGCATCGGAAATGTGCGCCCCTCCGCGTCGTTCCACAGGCGCGTTTCCTGGGTGATCGCGCCTCCTTCGGACAGGACCCGGCTCTGACGCTCGATCTCGTAATCGAGGGCTTTCTGCAGGAATCGGAACGAGTTGAGATTTTTGATTTCGACTTTAGTCCCGAGCTTTTCCGTTCCCCTGGGTCGCACGGAAACATTGGCGTCGCATCGTAGGCTCCCCTCTTCCATATTGCCGTCGCAGACGCCGATGTACAGCAGCGTTTTGCGAAGATGCGTCATATAGTCGTACGCTTCCTGGCTGCTTCGAAGATCCGGTTCGCTGACAATTTCCACGAGAGGCACCCCGGTGCGGTTCAAGTTCACATACGACTTCGAAGCGGTTTCGGGCAGGCCCTCGTGGATGGATTTGCCGGCGTCGTCTTCCATATGAAGGCGCGTGATACCGAAGCCCTTCTCCTTTCGGTTCACGATCTTGCCGCCGTCTGTCCTCTCTCCCGTGAACACCAGTACGCGGCCGGATTCTCCAACCGGCCTGTCAAATTGGGATATCTGATATCCCTTCGGCAGATCCGGATAGAAGTAATTCTTCCGGGCAAATATCGAGATCGGGTTAACGCGGCATCCCAGCGCCATGGCGGCCTTGACGGCCATGGTGACTGCTTCCCGGTTCAGAACGGGAAGCGCGCCGGGCAAACCCAGGCAAACGGGGCACGTATTCGAGTTCGAGGGAGATCCGAACTGCGTGCTACAGGAACAGAATAGCTTGCTTCGCGTGAGCAGCTGTGCATGCACTTCAAGTCCGATAACAGGTTCAAATTCCATGGCGATATTATAGGGCTTATGGGATAGCAGGGCTAGATTGATTCTCGATTCTCAATTCTTGATTCTCGATTCTCGATTCTCAAATCCTGCCCTCAGATCACAAATTGACAAAAGCCGATTACCGGTAGGAGGATCAGGCTCGGCAAAATCTGAATCTGGAAACAACGCATTTGTTTGCAAAAAGTGAGAAAAAAGCCACATTTCCTGTCGGCCGCTTTCACCTGCAATGGGTTGGCAAAATTCCCTAAACCATTATTTAATCAATAATTTAACTGATGCCCAACAGACTTGGCACGGAAGATGCCATGATGGTACCGAGCGCTGCTTCAAGTCGGGCCGGTTCTGAGGCAGCAGATTCGAGGGATCTCCGGTTGGCGAACGGCGGCAGCGCTCAAATTTCTCATGTTGCCTGCACATGCAGAAAGTTCGCGACGAGATTCTCCGCTTGCGCCTGAAGCTCCTTCGGTTTCAGGTTGCCATCCAGCCACACGATAGAAGGATCCGCGCGAAACCAGGTTAGCTGCCGTTTGGCATAATGGCGACTTTGCTTTTTGGTGTCCTCGATGGCTTCGTTCTCCACTAACCTTCCCTCGATACACGCGGCAGCCTGCCGGTACCCGATTGCTTTGAAGGCCTGCGAGCCGCGAGGAAATTTTTTCAGAAGCTCTCGCGTTTCTTCGAGCAGGCCCCGCCGGAACATGTCGTCCACCCGTTGATTGATTCTTTCATAGAGTTGTTCCCGTGGGATATTGATCCCGATTTTCATCCACCGGTATCCCTGGAAGGCGTCTCTAGGCTGCTGCTGCCACCACGTCATTGGTTTTCCGCTGACAAGGTGCACTTCGTAGGCTCGAATAACGCGTTCGGAATCCATTGGGGCGATTCTGGCGGCGTATTCCGGATCGACTCGCTGCAACGCCCGATGCAGGATTTGAGGGCCCTTGCGTTGAATAACTCTCCTCATCCGCACCCTCAGCTCCTCCGATCTCGCCGGGCCTTCGAATAGACCGTCAATTAGCGCTCGAAGGTAAAAGCCGGTTCCCCCGACGACGATGGGAAGGTGCCCGCGACCGCAGATGCCGCGGATGACGTCTCGCGCCTGGCGCTGATATTCGCCGGCAGAAAAATCCTGGTCGGGATTCTGCAGGTCCATCATGTGATGCCGTACGAGTTGCTGTTCGTCCGGCGAGACCTTGGCTGTTCCAATGTCCATGTTTTTATAGACCTGGAATGCGTCGCAGTTAACGATTTCCCCCTGGAATCGCAGGGCAAGGGAGATGGCCAGCCGGCTTTTGCCCGATGCGGTTGGACCGAGAATGGCAATTGCCGGGTCTTCTTTCGACACGCGTTTATCCAAGTCTAAAGTAATAGCGGATGCAGACTACCAGCAGTAATGCCAGAGCCAGCACGATGATTCCCAGTAACTGCGAGCGCAAGCGCTGCATAAAAGATTCGAGATTCGAAATTGAGAGGTCGCTATAACTTCTTTGACTGCGCTTCTATGTCTTTGCAGATCTTCTCGATCCCTTTGACCAGAGACTCCAGCGAAGGCTGTTTGTAGCTATCCACCGACACGGTTGAAGTGGAGGATTGCCGGTACATATCTCTCAGCTGGTGGTCAAGATCCGTTGCCATCCCGCGCAGCTTTTGCATGGCCTCGGGGCTGAACGCATCCTGTCCAGTTTCACCGTAGAGGTTCTTGTTTTCCCGAAGATCATAATTGGTGAGCGTCTGGTTGCGCCTGATCTGTTTTGCCAGCTCCCGTATGTGCCTGGATTTTTCCACCAGGGCTTGTCTGTCGGTCTGTGTCCCTTCGGGGGCTGCATCGAGCATCTCTTGAAGCTGATCGACCGAGTCCAGTATTTCCGAGCTCAACCTGATCGGCTCGCGCAGCGTCAACTTCAGTATGGCGGGAGTGATGAGCGGTTCCGAGTTGCGGTAAAAACGATCGAAATACAAGGGATTCAAGTTGAATTGGGTTAAAAGGTAGGAATAGTAATTGTTCCAGTTGTAATACGAGTTAAACGAATAAAATGAAGTGCCCTGAAGATTAGGCTGGTAGACAGGTGTTCCCGTATTGGGCGTATGCGTGGAAGGAGGCGTCACAGTCCCTGTCGATCCGGTTGTGCCACCGCTGCTCCCAGAGGTCGTGGATCCCGTGGAACCCGAGGGCGACGGTGCAGCAGGCGTACTGCCTGCCCGGACCCCTTCCCTGCCCTGAGCAACGAAAAGCGAAAGCATCAGAATGGATGCCATGAGAACGATCCCGCTAATAGCGAGTTGTTTCATACCTATACCTTCCTTCCGCTGCAAAATTGTAGGCCAACACAAATGATATACCTCTGCGCCAACTCTCGCAATGGCTAGGAGCCTGTCCGGGTAATAGAAGGGACCCCTTGTATTACCCGGACAGGCTCCTAGGGCCGGCTAGAATGCTTTTCGGATTTCAACGCCCAGGTAATAAGTTTTAAGAATTTCCTCGAAGCTGTGGCCGGCCCGCGCCAGTCCGAAGGCTCCCACCTGGCACAATCCTACTCCGTGCCCGGATCCGCGCCCGTGGAACGTAAAACTGGCCACGGTTCCATCCGGATTGTACTCGCGAGTCAGCGTGTACAGCGTGTCCTTCAGCCCCAGCGCGTTTCGGACTTTAAGCCCGTTGACTTCAATGGAGCTGCGGCTGCCGCTGATCTGAACTCGAACCGCCCGCCCCGAGTTTCCCAAACGCGAAGGCTCCATGTCTTTGAATTGCCCTATATCGCCCGCCAGACTGCGCAATTTCTCGGCGACCTCAGATTTTTTGAACGTAACATCCCAACTTGCTACGGGGGAGTACCGGTCGCTGGAAGCTCCGTTGGGGTTCAATTCAATCTCAAGGAAATCGACTGTCCCGGAGGGTCCTGCATGATAGGAGACCTTTTCATTCCCGAGTATTTTCATATTGTTCACGGGGATGGCGCGTCCAGCATCCAGCCGGAACAGGGACGGCTTTTCGGAGAGGCGCAATTCCTGGCTTTGCTTTCCTCTCATTACGCGGATTGCCGACTTGCCCCCGTCTCCCTCGGTTTTGGCGGTGACAAATGTGCCTTTGCTCAGGACGTCCGGGCGGACGAATTCGACCCACTTCAGGAGCAGAAACAATACGTCGCCCCTGGCAATCGCTGCGGCCGGCCGGACGGCATTGTCGGCGTTGGGCCGCCATAAGCCCATTTGCACAAGGTACGTAAGAGCGTAGCGCGCAGTCTCAGGGACGTCGTTCCCGTCCTTGAGATTCTCCATGTAATATCCTAAATCCCGCGTGGATATCTTCCGCCGTATCTCGCCGGCACCGAAAAAGGATTCTGCCGCATATCTGAGAAATCCAGCCCGTGTTTCTATGTCTGCAGCGCTGATCGAGTCGTTGGAGCGATTTTTTCTGGCGAGTTTCCTCGCGTTGTCGACGCAGCGGATAATTTCTTCTCTGCCGGCAGGTTTTGCCAGATATTCCGGCGACAGGTCCAGGCGGGGTTCTGCAATGCCCAGGATGAGCGCCAATTCGATATTGCGGTTGGCAATGCTTCCATCATCAGAAAAAATGGGCTGCTCCAGTTCGTGTTTCCCCGCGAGAATGGTCGCGCCCTTTTCAGGCCCGCTTTCGATGGCACAAAAAACGCTTTTCAGGTACGGCACTTCGGGCGCATCAAACACGTTTGAAAAATCCTCGGTCCTGCCTCCGCATGTGGACATGTACATGGCGTCGATCAGTTTGTCCTGGTAGTAAACGGCGAGGCCCGCGGTCCGATGCACGGCATCGTTTGTGGCTTCCTCTTCGACGGCGATCCCGCCGTAAACTTGCGACCTCGTGTCCGCGGTTAAATCAAAGCCCTCGGTGCGGTACCTCCCCATGTGATAGAGAGCGTATGTTCTGGATGCGATCGACAGTGCCGCCAATGCGTCGAATTCCGGATAACTGGACGGAGGAATCTCGGCGGGGACGACACCAAGCAGATATTCCTCGATTCCCAGCTGGTTGACCACCGTGATTCTTCCGCTTTTATTGAGAAAAACGTCCAGCAGGCCGCGATACCGTTTGCCGTCCAGGGATAGATAACTTGTATTTGAAGACGGCTGGATCAGGAATCCGGCCGGGCTCAGGCGAAAGAAATCACCGGAGCCCCGGGCAGCCAGCACAATTTTGGTACCCTTGATGGCGATGGTATCCCTGACGACGAAGGCATCGCGGTAACCCGACTCCGCAAGTTTTTTTAACAGAGGTTGCGCGTCTTCTTTCACGGCGAATTCGCCGATGCGCACCTGGTTTGTGCCGGTTTCCGGGTTTTCGCGGATGACGATTGGAAAAGAAAAAGTCGCCGCGAGCTTGTCCTTCAGATCTTCGGCAGTCTCGGCATTCGTGAGGGAGGCAACCTGAATTCGAAATACGGAGGAAGCTTCGTCCACTCCCTGTTCAACCCGGATCCGGATCTCGCCCTGCACCGGAATCGGCGCTGCTTCTGCGACCTTTTCCATGACGGAATAGTCGCCGGAAGAAGAAAGGCGGATTTCCTTTGCCGCGGTGGTCAGCCCGATTCGAATGAACGGGCCTGGGGTGTAGTCCGTTGCCGCAGGCAAAGTAATTGCCGCGGGTGCCGGTTTTTCCGCGGGTTTAGAGGGCGGAACGCTCTCCGGAACGGAGGGCGTTGAAGCAGCGGGGAAATGTGCCTTTTCGGTTTCGACTTTCTTCGCGTGTGGAGCGGCTGCAGGCTTTGCAGCCGGCGTTTTCACATGAGTCTGATGCCCGCCGCAGGCAGCGGAAAGCGCCAGGGCGAGTATCACAGCAAACAGACCCGGGCGAGCAGCATCGTGAACTCTGGGTTCGGTCGAGAACTTTCGGGCCGTAACGCGTGCAACGGTCACTCGCAGACTCCTAGGGCTCGTTCCAGGAAAGAACAAACTTTGCTCCAATATGATTCCCGGGGAAACCTTTTGGCAGGGGAGGGAAGGGATCTGATTCAATGACAGCCATCAGGGCGGCAATATCGAAGGAATTGCTGCCCGACGAAGCGACGATCCGGGCATTTCCGTAACGGCCGTTTTTGTCTATATAAAAAATGACAGTCGTGTGCCCCTGAAATTTTTGAAGGTTCGAAGGGATGTTCCACTTGCCCTTTATGCGCTCCTTGATCAGGTTTGCGTATTCTCCAAGGGGAAATCCCTTTGTGCCGAAGAAGCCGCTTTCAGAGCTGCGAATGGCTTGCTGCTCGTCGTCAAATACCTTGTATTTTTCACTCGGCTGCTTGACCCCTTCGGGGACGGAGCGAGGAGCATTGTCGACGGCCGTCTCGCTTTTTGGCGGCGGTCCGGGAGGCGGCAAGCTGATAGTTTCCTTTTTGCTTGCAGGAGGTTCTACGCGCACGGCCATGGGAGATCCGGATACGTTTTCTGCGGCTTTCCCGCCGGATGCCTGCGAGTCCGCGGTTGGAGCCGGTGTCGCGCCGGCCGACTCACGGGTCGGCGGAGGTATCGGGGCTTTCGGCTCCTGCTTGATCTTCGGCGGAGGCGGAGTGTTTAAAGCGGCTTTCTGCTCGTCTCCCCATCGAATTCGAATCGGCGGATTTTCCTTTAACGGCCGCTTTTTACCCCAGTCGTATACGAGCTTTTTGAGCTGTTCGGGAGACGGGGATTCCATTTTGGAATTTGGCCGAAGGACGGTTACGGTTCGCCAGCTTTTTTCGTCATCGTTTGCTTTGGGAGTCAGGCCCTCCGTGATCAGAGAAAAAATACGGAACCGGTGAAACATACCCCCCTGCAGCAGCTCGGGAAATTGGATGAAAATCACGATCAGGAGTATGTGCGCTGCGGAGCTAATGACGCAGGACGCCATGATGCGACTCGTCGGCTTGTGCCGCTGATTTTTCGATATGGCATAATCAAACATCAAATTGCTCCGCCCAAAGCCCGTCTAAAAGTATAAAAAAGCAGGTTAATCCCTGTCAATTTCAAGCGCTTGAGCCTTTTCAGCCTGGGCCAGTATCTGGAGGGCAAGCGCCAGGGCCTTGCGCCCGTCCTCTCCGCTGCATTCCACCGGCCCCTGTCCTTGAGTTGCGCGCAGGAATGATTGAAGCTCAAGCTGGAGAGGCTCCTTTTTATCAGGCGTAAGCTTCCGGGTCATAATTTCCGGCATACCGCCGGTTTTGCTGTTCAGCTTAAAAACCGCTATGTCCTGCCGCGTATAATCCAGCGATAGATATTCCCGTTTTTGAAACAATCGAAGCTTCCGGATTTTTTCCATGGATACGCGGCTGGCGGTGATGTTGGCAACGCACCCGTCTTCGAAGTGAACTCGGGCGTTTGCAATATCGATCCGGTTTGTCAGGATCGCGATGCCGACGGCATGGACGCTCGCCACGGGAGACGGTACAAGCAGGCAGATGATGTCGAGGTCGTGGATCATCAGATCGAGGATGACATCGATATCGAGGCTGCGCGGCGAAAAAAGGCCCATGCGATGCGCTTCAAAAAATCGGGGGTTGTGCACGATCTCGCGCAGCTGGATCACGGCCGGGTTAAAGCGCTCCAGGTGGCCGATCTGCAGGATGCGCGCGTTCGTTCGTGCTGCCTGTATCAACCGGTCCGCATCCGCGAGCGTGTGTGCAATCGGCTTTTCAACCAGCACATGAACGCCCCGGTTCAAGAACTGTTCGCCGATTTCGGCGTGCAGGGTTGTGGGGACCGCAATACTGACGGCATCCACTTGATCGAACAGCTCCGCGTAATTCTTGAATGCCTTTGTGCCGACCGTGCCGGCGATCTGCTCGGCTCTCCCTGGAGCGATATCCACCACGCCGACCAGGGTTGTGCCGGGCAGCGAAGCATAGACTCTGGCATGGTGCTGGCCGAGCGCTCCCACCCCGACAACTCCCACCCGGATCTTATCCATTCAATACTCCTATTTCCGATCGGCGAATGCACGCTTGCAACTTTCTCTTTCATTCGTCAATCGTCAATCGTCAGTCAGCGGCGGCAGTGCAACAATGGCGATGCCGTTCTTGTTCGCCGTTTCCAGGACTTCTTCTTTGTCGAAGATCAGCGTGCGTTGAGCATCGATCACCAGAGCTGTCGCGCCGCATGCGATCATGTTGTTCACGGTTGCCATGCCGATGACGGGGATATCAAAGCGCATATCCTGTTTGGGCTTGCTGACCTTGATTACCGTAAGGTCCTTTTTGTTCCCCAGTTCGCCCGCCCGTTGAATGACTGCATCGGTACCTTCCATCGCTTCCACCGCCAGCACGGCGCGTTCTCTCACGACAATTGTCTGTCCGATATCCATGGCGGCGATTTTCTGGGCGATCGGGCGGCCAAAGTCCACATCGGACTGCTCCGATGAACTGAGTCCTCTGCGGGTTAACGTTCCCGGGGCTGCCAGATGCGGTTTCAACAGGACAGAAGAATCCACCAGGGCGATGCCGGATTCTTCAAGCACCTTTGCAACGCCACCGATGAGAGAATCCGTATTTTTGTGCTTCAATCCTGCTAGCATGCGAATCATCGTCAAGTCGGGGAATGCAGACCCGAAAATCTGCACGTGCTTTACCTGGCCTGCCATGATCGCCTTCTGGACTCCGGATTTTTGAAACAGCTTCAGAAGCTTACCCAACTCTCCGAGGCCGAGCCAATGTACCGGATATCCGCAGGACTCGATCTCCGGGAAGGTCTCCTCCTTGATGGCAGCAACAACGACATCGATCTCCTGCCGGCGCGCGGATTGCAGGACCAGGAAAGGGAATCGGCCGTTTCCAGCAATCAGGCCGTAGCGCTCTTTCGTATCCATAACCATTCCAGATTCCAGATTTCAGATTCCAGATTTCAAATTGTCCGGGATTTGAAATCTGGAATCCGGAATCGATTAGCGGATAAATCCCCTTTCGGAAGTTTCCATGAAATCAACCAGCAAGGCAACTTCCGGGGCGTTCCAATGTTTTTCCTTTATCTGAGCCAGTGCGTCGCTGGTATTCAATTTGGATCGGAAGCAGATCCGGTACACCTGTTTCAGCTCCGAAATACATTCTTGGGTAAATCCTTTGCGCTCAAGCCCAATCGTGTTTATTCCATAGATCTTCGCCTGGTTGCGCTCACCGACGGTCTTGATATAAGGAAGGGCATCGCGCGTGACGACCGAGAAACCGCCTATAAACGCGTGCGGGCCGACCCTGCAGAATTGATGCACTGCGGAAAAAGCGCCGACCGTCGCATGGTCTCCTACCGTAACGTGTCCCGCCAGAGTTGCCGCATTGGCCATGATCACGCAATCTCCCACAATGCAATCGTGTGCGACATGGCTGTAAGCCATGAAGAAGTTGTTGTCGCCGATCGTGGTGATGCCCCTTCCCCCCTTGGTACCTCGATTTAGAGTGACAAACTCCCTGAAGACATTGTCATTTCCTATTTTCAGGTGGGTAGGCTCTCCCCGGTATTTCAGGTCCTGGGGATCCGTTCCCACGGAACTATGACCGTAAAAATGGCAACGTTCTCCAATCGATGTCCAACCGTTGACGGAGACATGGGAATCCAGACGGGTGCCTGCGCCGATTTGCGAATTTGGCCCGATGATGCAGTAGGGCCCAATATACGCTTCCGGTGAGATCTGGCAGGAACCGTCGATAATCGCTGTCGGGTGTGTAGGCATGTCAGTTAGAGAGAAAGGATGTTTCCAAAACGAACCGAGCAGAAATTGTGTTCAGACCTGCTTTCATGAACGGTCCACAACAGAGCACGAGAGTTCCGCTTCCACTACAATATTGCCGTCGACGAACGCCTCTCCCTTCATTTTGTAATAGCGATCCCGCTTTTTCAGAACAGTTACCTCCATCTTGAGTTGGTCTCCGGGAATGACCGGCTGACGGAATCGGCATTTGTCGATAGCGGAAAAATAAACCAGCTTGTTATCCCGGTCCTGGTCTGCGAGCAGTAAAAGGACCACTCCCACCTGCGCGAGCGCTTCGACGAGGAGCACGCCGGGCATCACGGGATGCTCGGGGAAATGACCCCGAAAAAAGGGCTCGTTGATGGTGACGTTTTTAAGCCCCACCATGTGCGTGGAGCCGTCGGTTTCAAGAATGCGATCCACCAGCAGGAACGGGTATCGCTGCGGCAATACTTTCAGGATTTCATGGATCCTTTGAGTCGAAGAGCTGCTTCCCATAAATCTTCCGGAAATGGCGGCCATCCGCTATGCCTGATGCCGCAAAGTCCTTGCTTTCATGACGTCCTGGGAGCGTCCACGCCGAGTTCCAGAGCTATATGGCCAGTTTCAACAGAACTTGCGTTTTATGCTTCTCTTACCGCCTGCACGACCTCTTTGACGCCGAAGTCTGCGGCGTCCCCGGGACGAAAGCTATGCGGCGTTCTTGCCTACTGCTTCTTGGCCGGCGCTGCGGGTGCCGCGGTTACCGGAGCTTTCGCGGCGCTGACCGGGTATAATTGATTGTAGACTTTTACGACCTCTTCCGAAATATTGAGAGACGGATCGACCCATGCATCGCGTGCGGCATCGAAGAAGTGGATAGCGTTGAGCCCTTTTTCTTTGGCAACCCTCTCCAACGCTGCCTGCATTCTCTTCCCGATGTAATTGGTCACGCGCACGCGGCGAGCTTCAATATCCTTCTGCGTGTCTTCCTGGAACCTCTGCAGGGTCGTCTGTTTTTCGGCAATCTGGCTGTCGAGGTCTGCCAGGGCATCGTCCGACAACTTGGAACCTTGGACGCTCCTTTGATTCCGCAGCCTTTCCAGCTCTTTGCGCATGTTGTCCAGCTCGCTGTTTTTGTCGTCCACGAATTTCTGGACCTCAGAGAACCGGCTCTTCCCCTCATCGCATGTGAAAAGTATCTGGTCAAGACTTATATAGGCTATCTTAGCCGGCTGAATGACTGCAGCAGCCTGCGCGGTCTGACTTTCGGCGGGAGCCTGTGCAAGACCGAGGGCCGGTAGGCAAAATGCTGCGATAAGAATGGGAAGCGTTAATCGACTCATTGATTGTGTTCTCCTTTAAAATTCGGCCCGGCAGGCCGGAGCTGAATTGCTCTGGATGCCCCAAGCGTGTCGGGGCATGGCTTAAAATCACGAAATCTACTACAGTTTCACGCAACAACAAAGAGGAATCAGAAACTGCGTCCAACAGTAAACTTAATGTCATGCAAGGGTTCCTTCAGCCGAATTATCCGGTTATTCAAATCGATCGTTTCGACGAGACGCTGAGGATTAAAGGCAAAAATCAAACGGAACGGCGCGCTCACCACCGGAAGCACAAATCCGATTTCCAGTCCCGTGGAGCCGCGAACCTGGTTATTCGTCGAGTCGATGACGTCTATGGCGCCCGCTGCAAGACTACCCTTGGGTATGTCAAATGAGACTCTGTTTATCCCGACATCGTAGAAGGCCGAAACAGAAAGCGGCCCGGCGATGGGTATGCGATATTCGAAATTGAAAATGCCGACCGTGTCGCCGCCTACGGGGATGAGAGACTGGACTACCTTGGGCAAACCTGTTTTGGGATCGATGACCGGGTTCCCTAGCGAATCGTATAGCGGCGACGAGCTTATGGCGAGGGGACTGATAGACCGGATATCGAAACCTCGAATCGTATTCTCACCCCCGATATAGAAACGGTCAAAGAAAGGAACGAAGGAATCGCCGTACGGTTTGACGATTTGCGCCTGCAGATTGAATGCGAAAATGTTCCGCCCGTGACTCAGCCACCTGTCTCTGAAATAACGCCGGTACTGAAGTTCCGGCCGAACCATCTTGAAATCGCCTCCAAAGAATCCACCCGAAACCGCTGTCGATACCTGGATGGCTTTGCCGCGCGTGGGGAAGAAGTAGGCATCCGTTGAGTTGTAACTCAAACTCGGTGTCAGTTCGCTTCGGATTATCCCTTTTAGTTGATTATTAGTGGCGCCGGCCGGAGAATAGCCGTAAAACTGACCCAGGGCATAATACTCATATCCCGGCGCGATGTTGTCGACCCCGATTCGCTGACGCGTATAGCTGGTGCCGAAGGTCCACAAGCTGCGTCCGAGGCGCCGGCTCAGGGAGATCGTCGTGCCGAGAGTTTTTTGAGTGAACAATTCCTGGGCGTTGCCGCTCGTGTTCACCAATCCATAGGTCGTGTACGTGTCATACCGATAGCGCCTGTTGTAGAACGACAACCCCAGACCCCACCTGGAATCCAAAAGGTACGGTTCCGTGAAGGAGACCACGAAATCGGTTTGTCGGGTGCCGCCTGTAATACTGGCCTGTACGGCTTCTCCCCGACCCATGAAGTTGTTGTCTGAGTAATTTATTCCTATAAAACTGCCCGAAATTCCGCTGACTCCTCCTGAAAACCCGATGGATCGCTGGCTTTTCTCTTTCACGGTGATGTTGACATCGACGAGGTTGTTTTTGTCGTCCGGTTTGACCTCGTAGTCTTTTTCTTCGATCTTTTCGAAAAAGCCGAGCTGGTTTATCCGTAGAACCGAATTCTCCAGGGCCTGGCTGCTGAATATCTTGCCTTCTTCCAGGATCATTTCCCGTCGAATGACCTTGTCGCGCGTCTTCGTATTACCCAGGAATTGAATAAATCGCACGAAAAACTGCTTTTCCGGCTGGAACTCAAACGATAAGTCGATCGTTTTATTTTTGGGATCGGAGGACATTTCGGAGAGGTAGTTCCAGTTAATGTAACCGTAGGCGCCGTAGATTTTTTTGATCTGGTCGAGCGTATCTGTGATCCTCTTGTGATTCAGGACATCACCCGTCTTCAAACCGAACATGCCTTTCATAAATTCGCATTTGAAAGGATCGCAGTTCTTCAGTTCCAATTTCCCGAGCCGGTATTGTTCGCCCGCGTCGATCGGTACTTCAATATAAAACTGCTGTTTTGTCTTACGCACCATCGGAATCGAGCCGCGGGGACCTTCAAAAATCCGGGTCACGGGCTCTCCCACCTGGACGTACATGTAACCATGGGCCTTATAAAAAGCCTTCAGGTTCATCTCGATGTCGTAGTCCAGTCTCTCCTTTTGGTACATGTCGTTGTGTTTGAACGCCGTCATCATACTTCGCTCTTTTGTGAGCTTCATTGAATCGCGCAATTCCTGGTCTTTGAATATCTTGTTTCCGACAAAGCGTATCTGGCCGATGCGCACCTTGGGGCCTTCGTCTATGATAAAGCGCACACGCACGCTTGAAGGAGGGAGATTGTCTATTTCTGACCGAACGGTTCCCAACGGCCTCCCGTTTTGCATGAGCAACATTCTCAATGCGCGTTTTGCAGCCTCAATCTTCGAGGGATCGAACTGGCTGTCGATGGTAAGACCCACCTTCCTCTCTTTGAATTCATCAAGGATGTTGGACTCGGTAAAGGATTTGTTGCCCACGTATTCGAGCTGCCGGATGAGCGGCTTTTCTTTAACTACAAATGTGACGATCTTGCCCGCGTCCCCGTCTCGTTCTTGAATCTCAATATTTTCGAAGAAATGAGCGTTGAAGACCGAGCGCAGGTCCTGTGCGAGGCGTTCTTCACTGAAAGGGTCACCGGCCCGGGATTGAATGTAAAATCGAATTGTCTCCTCAGGGATTCTCCGGTTGCCCCGGATATCGATTCGCTCGATGGTAGGCCCCTCGGACGTCTGCGCGAAGACCACGGAGCCTGCCAATAAGAATCCGAGGAAACAGATCCCCAATCTTGCTGATTTAGCCATCCATCCTCCCGCCAGCTGGCACTTTGCGAAAAATTAAACCTGTATCTTAGATAAAAAAGATCATGAAATCCAGCACGAGTCTCGCAAGCTCGAATTATCTGCTTTGGTTTCGAGCCACTGGTTACGGGTTTCAGGTTACAGGTTGCAAGTTACGGGGTGCTGATTGATAACTGTTGCCCGATCATTCAAACCTATAACCTGCAACGTGAAACCTGTAACTTGAAACCAATAAACTCAGCTATAGACTCCAGTTATGAAAAACTGTTCAACTATTTTTCAAAAGGGATGCGGTCGGTGGGAACGGGAATTTATGCAAGTCTAATGCCCGACGATTCAGGCTCCCCGCTCGCAACATAGAAGAGGCTGTCCTCTTTAAGATAAATATCGATCGTGGAGTCCTGGGGGATGCGATTCTGGATAATCGTTTCCGACAGCGGGTCCTCGATATATTTCTGAATAGCTCTCCGCAGCGGCCGCGCGCCGTACGATCGGTCATGGCATGTCTTGTCCACAATCCACTGGCAGACCTCAGGACGAAGGGCAATCGAGAGTTTCTTCTGCCTCATGACTTCGTTCACACCGCTGACGAGGAGCCCTACGATTTTTACCAGGTCCTCATCCGTAAGGGATTGGAAGAAAATGATTTCATCCAATCGGTTGAGAAATTCAGGATTGAAGATTTTTTTGACCTCGCTTTGAATCAATGACTCGGTCCGCCTGGCATCAGCGTCTTTTCCGGTTTGAAATCCCATCAGCCCGCGCTTCTCCAGGAAGCGGGCTCCGATATTGGAGGTCATGATGATAATCGTATTTTTAAAATCGATAGCGCTGCCCAGGGAGTCGGTAAGCTGTCCGTCCTCAAACACCTGCAACAGGATGTTGTAGACATCCGGGTGCGCCTTTTCGATTTCGTCCAGCAGGAGCACCGAATAGGGATTACGTTTAACCCTCTCCGTAAGCTGGCCGCCTTCTTCGTAGCCGACGTAGCCGGGCGGCGACCCGATCAGCTTGGAGACGGAGTGCTTTTCCATGTATTCCGACATGTCCAGCCGGATCATCGCGCTTTCGCTCCCGAAGAGGAACGCTGCCAGCGATCGGGCCATCTCTGTTTTGCCTACGCCCGTAGGGCCGAGGAACAGGAACGAACCAACTGGGCGCTTGGGAGATTTCAGGCCTGCCCGCGATCTGCGGATTGCCTTGCTCAGGGCGCTGATAGCTTTTTCCTGACTGATGATACGCTTATGCAGCTCTTCCTCCATCCGGAGAAGCTTGGACATTTCCTCTTCGTGGATCGATGCCACCGGGATGCCTGTCCATTTGGCTATGACATCTTCGACGTCTTCGCGGGTCACCTTGAGCGGCGCCGACGTTTTTAGTTTCCATCGTTCCTGGATGACTTGAAGGTTTTCCTGCTCGAGCTCTTCTTCCAGACGATACCGCGCTGCCTGTTCGAATTCTTGCGCGGAGATCGCGTTCTCGACCCGATCCTCGATGATGCGGATTCTTCGCTGCGTATTGCTCTCTTCGTCCGGGGCGGCCGCTTTTCTCAATTTCACTCTGGCTCCGGCCTCGTCGATGAGATCGATGGCTTTGTCCGGTAAAAACCGGTCAGAAATATATCGATTCGAGAGATACACCGACGAATCGATAGCCTCGCCGGAGTATTCCACCTGATGGAAGCTCTCGTACTTCTCCTTGATGCCGTTCAGGATCGAGATGCTTTCTTGTTCGGATGGAGGAGCCACCTTGATCGACTGGAACCGTCGTTCCAGGGAACGGTCTTTTTCGATCGATCGGCGATATTCATAGGGAGTCGTGGATCCGATGCACTGAATCTCGCCTCGCGAGAGTGAAGGCTTCAGGATATTGGCGGCATCCAGCGAGCCCTCTGCAGATCCGGCGCCCACCAGTGTGTGCAGTTCGTCTATAAAAATGATCAGGTCCCGGTTTTCCACCAGCTCCTTCATGATTGTTTTCAGTCGCTCCTCAAACTGGCCGCGATATTTTGTTCCCGCAACGATGAGGGAAATGTCGAGGGCGAGGATCTTTTTGTCCAGAAGCGGCGGCGGCACCTGGCCCTTCACGATTCTCTGTGCCAGGCCTTCCACGATGGCGGTTTTCCCGACGCCTGGTTCTCCAATGAGCACCGGATTGTTTTTGGTCCTGCGGCAAAGAATCTGGATCATGCGCTCGATTTCAGTCTCTCTTCCGATCAAAGGATCCAGCGCGTCAATGCTGGCCGCTTCCGTCAGGTCCCTGGAAAATTCGACCAGGCTCAATGCTTCCTTGGGCCGGCCCGGAGCGTGTTTTTCAGGTGTGCCGCGGCTCAATTCTTCGCGCACGACCCTGGCTCGGAATCCATGCTCGCGGAGGATTTCGGCGGCAACGGATTTCTCTTCGCGCAACAGTCCCAGGAGGATGTGTTCGGTCCCGATGTGCTTATGAGCGAGACGATCGGACTCCTCTGCAGCGCAATTCAGAGCCCGCTTACACTCTTCGGAAAAGGGCAAGTCGACGGACGTCGAAACCTTTTCGCGGATCAGCGTGCGACCCTCGATTTCTTTCCGGATATCCTGAATGGTCGCGTTGGCTTTCGGGATGAAACGGGCAGTCAGATTGCGGTCCTCGCGAATCAGCCCGAGCAGCAGATGCTCGGTTTCAATTGTGGGACTGCCGAACTGGCTCGCCTCGTAACGTGCGAAAAAAATTACTCTTCGGGCCTTTTCCGTATACTTTTCGAACATAAATCCGCACCTTTGTACCCGAACATTATACGGACTGGCGGGAAATACTGAAAGAAGCAAACGATGCTATAAATCACGAATTACGAATGACGAATGGAATCCTCCTGCCCGGATTAGGTCGCGATGCGAATCTGATCGACAGCTTCGATACAACCCAAGGTCATAAACAGGAAATTAATGCTGTCAGACAGAAAGGTTGCAGAAAATGAACGCGCGTGAATTCATTCGTAATTCGTAATTCGTAATTCGTAATTCAGTTTGCCGTTTTCGAGCCGGTAAGCCTTCGTGCACAGCCGAGCCAGGCGCTCGTTGTGTGTGACAATGATGGAAGACAGACCGTGTTTTTCATGCACTTTGCGGAAGAGCGCACCGATGGCTTCGCCTGTGTGAGGATCGACGTTTCCGGTCGGCTCGTCGGCCAGCAACAGGCGTGGTTTGCCGACCAGAGCTCTGGCGAGCGCGACGCGCTGCTGCTCTCCACCGGATAATTCTCCCGGGCGATGGTGGCTTCGCTTTTCCAATCCGACTTCCTGCAATAGAGCCTGCGCCTGTTCGGACGACTCCTGCGCGGTAGCGCCCCGGAGCAGCAAGGGCATCATGACGTTTTCCAGAGCGGAAAATTCGGGCAGAAGATGATGAAACTGAAACACAAATCCGATTGTATGGTTGCGAAAGCCGGAGAGTTCCAGGGTGGTGAGGCTTGAGAGTTCGCGGTCCAGTATCCGGATGGATCCGCTGTCGGGCCGGTCCATCCCGCCGATCAGATGCAGCAGGGTGCTTTTTCCCGATCCGGAAACACCCATGATGCCGGCCATCTCTCCTGCTTCCAGCGAAAAGGACAGATCGGTCAGGATCTCCAGCTTTTCGTCGCCGGAGTCGTAGCTTTTATGGAGCCCGCGCACCTCGAGGAGTTTACTCATAGCGCAGGACCTCGACCGGATCCAGTTTGGCCGCACTTCGGGCCGGGTAAATCGTTGCGAGGTAACTGATCGCCAGCGCCGTTACCGAAATCAGAACGGCGTCCCAACCACGGATGTGAAAAGGAACATAGGGAATGCTGTAAATCTCCGCTTCCAGCCTGATCAGCTTGTATTTGTCCAGGATCCAGCTGATGCCGATGCCCAGGACATTGCCGATCACAGTCCCGGTTAAACCGATGATTAATCCTTGCAGCATGAAGACGCGCTGGATGGTTTTTCCCGTCGCTCCCATGGCTGTGAGAATGGCGATGTCCCCCTGCTTTTCGAGCACCATCATAATAAGAGTCGTCACAATGTTGAGCGATGCCACAAACACGATCAGCCCGATTGTGAGAAACAGGACGAGCCTTTCGAGCTTCAGCGCGGAGAAGAGCGGCTTATTGAGCTCGATCCACGTGGTAGTGGTAAAAGCGTCACCGGCCTTGGCGCGGATGCTGTCGGCGATGGCCTCCGCATTTTCCAGGTCGTCGATTTTGAACTGAAGAACAAGCGCAGATCCTTCCGGATAAGAAAACAGCCGGCGGGCCGCGTCGATGTGAACATAGGCCCAGTTGGCATCGATGTCCCAGAGCCCGGATTCGAAGATCGCGGCTACGCGAAACGTCTTTTCGGAGGCCGTCATTCCCAGAGGCGTTAATTTGCCCATCGGATAGATAACCTTCAGCGTGTCCCCGACATTCACCCCCAGCGCCCGAGACATCTCTTTCCCAATGAGAATTTTATCCAGCGGTCGCGGCTGGGCGTCAGCAAGGCTCACGCCGGTTGCGTCTCTTTTGTCCAGGGCATGAGCATCTCCCTCGATGACATGCGACAGGAAGTCGGAAACTTTGCTTTCCCATGCGGGATTGATTCCCTTCAGCGCGGCGCCCTGGTTATGGGAAGAGCTTGCGATAAGAACTTGGTTGAAAATGGCGGGAGCGATTCCTGTGACGTGAGGCATCCCGCTGACCTTCTGAAGAACTTCTTCATACTGCGGCATCGGCGTCCGGTCCATTCGGAGAAGGTTGATCGCCGAAGTCGCCCCGAGGATCTTCTGCTGCACGTCCTCCTTGAAGCCCGCGGAGAATGCGAGCGCGATCACCAGCGCCATGACGCCCGCGGCAATTCCCAGAATGGAAATCACCGAAATCACCGACACCATGGTTTGCTTGCGTTTTGCCCGAAGATATCGTAGAGCGATGAATGCCTCGAATTTCATAAATATCCGGCAGAATGAAATTTACGATTGACGATTTACGATTGACGATTGAAAAACCAGGACGTTTGTTTCAAATCGTCAATCGTACATCATAAATCGTCAATCTCATGCTCTGGTCGAAGCAATGGGAACAAGATCACATCTCGAATCGACTGCGAATTTGTCAGGACCATGGTCAGCCGGTCGATTCCGATGCCTTCGCCCGCGGTTGGAGGCATGCCGTAGCTCAGGGCGCGGACATAATCAATGTCCATCCTGTGCGCCTCGTCGTCGCCGCGGTCGCGCGCTTCGAGCTGTTCCTGGAACCGGCTTTTCTGTTCCTGGGGATCGTTCAGCTCGGAATACGCATTGGCTATTTCCATGCCTGCGATGTAGAGCTCGAACCGCTCGACGGTGGAGGGATCGTCCGCCCTGGTTTTGGAAAGCGGCGAGACCTCGGCCGGATAGTCGTAAATGATCGTCGGCTGGACGAGGTGCTTTTCGGCCACCGTCTCGAACAGAATCGCCTGCAGCTTTCCGGGACCGTCGCCCGGTTCGTAATGAGCGTGAATCGACTGGGCCAACGTTCGCAGTTTTTCCGGCGAGCGCAGATCGTCTTCGGATGGCCCGGGCACGGAATCGGGCCAGAACTTGAAGATGGCTTCCTTCATGGAAAGCCGCTGCCACCGATCGAAATCCAGCGTGTGTTCGCCGAACTGTACCTGGCGCGATCCGGTGACCTTTTCGGCAACTCGCGTGATCAATTCCTGCGACAGTTCCATTAGGTCGTTGTAGTCGCTGTATGCCTGGTAAAATTCAAGCATCGTAAATTCGGGATTGTGGTGCGTCGAGACCCCTTCGTTTCTGAAGATGCGGCTCAACTCATACACCCGGGAAATCCCGCCGACAATCAGGCGCTTGAGGTAGAGTTCCAGCGCGATCCGCATGTATAGCTCGATATCCAGCGCGTTGTGGTGCGTGCGGAAGGGACGCGCGAGCGCACCGCCGGCGATCGTCTGCAGGACCGGCGTCTCCACTTCAAGGTAGCCGCGCTCGTCCAGGAAGTCGCGGATCTCGCGGATAATTTTGCTGCGCTTGACGAAGACCGAGCGAACGTCCGGATTCACGATCAGGTCCACGTATCGCTGGCGGAACCGTGTCTCCACGTCGGTGAGCCCGTGCCATTTTTCGGGCAACGGGAAAAGGTTTTTTGAAAGATGGAAGACCCGCGTCGCGGAGATCGTGAGTTCGCCCGTGCGGGTGCGGAAAACGGTTCCTTCCACACCGATGATGTCGCCGAGGTCAAAAAGCTGAAACAGCTCGAAATTTTCCGGCCCGACGAAATCCTTGCGAACATAGATCTGGAACCGGTATTCGCCGTCTGAAATGTGCATGAATCCGGCCTTGCCCTGGGGGCGCAAGGAGAGGATTCGTCCGCAGATCCGCGCGAGTTCTTTTCTTTCCTGGAGTTCGGCCTCCGTTGCAGAATCGAAATCTGCCCTGAGCCGGCCGATCGTGTGCGTGAATTCGAATTTGTGCGGGTACGGATCGTGGCCCAATCGCTTTAATTCCGCCAACTTGAAGCGGCGCTGCTCCAGAAGATTAGTCTGGCTTTCCATTGGTCCTTCGCCTCTTCTCCATTAATTCGTTTTTGATGCTGTCCAGGATGCCGTTTACAAACTGAGCCGATTCCTGCGTCGAAAATTTGCGCGCGATATCGAGCGCTTCGTTAATGACGACCGTTTCGGGAGTTTTGCCTCCGGAAAGGAACTCGTGCACGGCCAGTCTTAATACATTGCGATCAACTGCCGCCATGCGCCCGAGCCGCCAGTGCTTGGTATGCTGCTGGATAACCTTGTCGATTTCTTTCAGCTGACGGATAGTCCCCTGGAAAAGCTGGTCGGCAAATTCGCGCACTTTCGGCGGATGCTCGTTCATCAGCCAGAAGGTGCGCAGAACTTCATCCTTCGATATCTTTCCGACATCCAGTTCAAACAGCATCTGAAGCGCGCACTCGCGCGCCGTTCTCCGAAGTCCCATGATTCGATTCGCCGGATTAATGGAAGCAGGTCACAGCTGCTTCATCAGTTCAACCATTTCGATTGCGGCAACCGCGGCGTCAAAGCCTTTGTTGCCTGTCTTGAGCCCGGCACGATCCACGGCCTGTTCCATCGTGTTACAGGTCAGAACGCCGTTGATGACGGGAATTCCCGCTTCCAATCCGATGGAGCCCAAAGCCTTGGTGACAGTCGAGGAAAGATGGTCAAAATGGGGTGTTTCCCCCCTCAGGAGAGCACCAAGACAGATCACTGCGTCGTATTTCTTGGACAGCGCCATTTTTCTGGTGACCGGAGGGATCTCGAAGCTGCCAGGGACCCACGCGATGCTGATGTCATCCTGCGATGCGCCGTGCCGTTCCAAAGCATCGAGCGCGCCGGAGAGCAACCGGTCGCTGATCAGCGAGTTGAACCGGCTAATGACGATGGCAAAACGACTTCCTTTAGCGTCCAGCTTGCCCTGAATAATTCTGGCCATTATAGTTATCTCCCTGTTTAAACCATAGATTCTGCAAGAGAGAGCGCCTGTTTACAAGCCTAATCAATCGAGGTCCTGCATCAAGATGCGTTCGCCATCGCTATCGGAATCGGTCTCGACATCGCAATCGGGATTCGTTGTTTTGGGACAATTCGTGGTTAAGCCGATGCGCGATTTCCGACACCGATCGCGAGAGCAACTTTTTTAGGAACGATCGAATAATAGATGGAAAAAATCCTGCAACGTTCTCCCGCTGGAGTAGACAGGTTTTCGCAGGTGTTTAGATAAATCGGCTGGAGAAAGGCCGTCCAGCAGGATGCTGTCAACTCGCGAAACGGCTTCATTGGGAATTATCACGAACTGTCCCGGATCCTTTCCATTTAGCGCCGCCAGGATATCCTGGCCGGCGAGCAAGCCCGCAACAGTAATACTCCGGCCTAAAAAACGATTCTCCGCCGGGCAGACTCTGAGCCGGGACCTGAACCTTGCGTTGAACCGGGATATACAGCGTTTCAGGGTAGGAGCAAAGAGCGTTCCAGTTACAATCGTTCCCTGCAACCCATCGAGGAATTTGCGACGCCGGTTCAGCTGCATTTCAAATTCGTCCAGGAACGATCGGACCATTCCAATGCCGTCCTCGATTTGCGAAAAATCGTCGTAATAGTCGCTCGCAGGCATGGCAACCGCGCCCTGGAGATAAAATTCGTCGGCGAGGCACGCAAAAGTTCGGCCGATTGCAGCACGGAAATCATCCTGCCACGGTGCAACCAGTTGGATAATTCTTCGGCAGTATTGAGGCGTCACCGGCTCTAACTTCTCTCGCGGTCTTCCATAATCGGATAGGCCCAGTGGCACAATCGCGACCGACTGCACGCCGGGATGCAGCCGGTAAAGATCGTAAACTGTTTTCTCAAGGTGTTTTCCGTCATTAATTCCCGGCATCAGGACAATTTGGGCGTGGATCTCGATCCCTCCACTGACGAGCGCCTTTAGCTTTCCGCTCAGGTCGTCCGCCTTTTTTCGCCCAAGAATCACTGTTCGAAGAGCCACGTCCGTAGCATGCACGGACACAAACATCGGGGACAGGCGCTGCTCGATGATGCGGTTCAATTCCTTTTCGGAGACGTTTGTCAGGGTGATGTAATTGCCATGCAGGAAGGAGAGACGGTAGTCATCGTCCTTGACGCGAAGGCCCGGCCGAACGCCCGGAGGAAGCTGATCTACAAAGCAGAACAGGCATGCATTGTTACAGGTCTTGGTGCGGAATTCTTCGACCTGCAGCCCCGAATCCGTGCCTTCCGGCAGCTTCAGCACGACCTGCTTTTGGGCTCCGTCCGGCCTGAGGACACATAGCTTCAGCCGATCCTCGGAGAGGTAAAACCGCAGCGCAAGTTCGTCGTCGGCCGAGTGGCCGTTGACCGAGAGAATTCTATCCCCCGGCGCCAAGCCCGCCGCTGCAGCTTCGGATCCCTTCCTTACTTTAAGAATTCTGGTCCCGTTTGGGGTCATTCCCCTGCACCTGATATGAGGCAATGATTCGCACCGATCGATAGGCATAGTGCAGTCCCGACGCCACTGTAAATGCCAGAGTTGCATACTGCACGAAGGGGAAAACAGTGGTCGCCAGAGCCGACTCGAAATTGGCCAGCATGCACACGCCCACGGTCAACAACTGGACTGCCGTTGTGCACTTGCCAAGCAGGCTGGGCGGGAAACTCGAGTGCTGTGTCTGCAGATGAATAACGAGTGCGGACGAGGCAATGATAACATCGCGGCTGATTGTCAGAACCGTCAGCCACGTGGGTATGTGGAGGATCAACGGAACGGAGGGAATCGTCAGCGTAATAAATGCCGCGGTCAGCAGGATTTTATCCGCCATCGGGTCCAGGAATGAGCCCAACACGGTCTTCTGCTGCAGCTTTCGGGCAAGGAGTCCGTCCAGTCCGTCGGTGACGGCTGCGAACAGAAACAAAACGGTCGCCGCCCTGGGATGACCGTAAACCAACAGGATGACGAAGACGGGCACGAACAGCATCCGGAGAATCGTCAATATGTTTGCATATGTCAGAACCACGTGCCGGCTCCTTTTTACACCGATGTGGGATTTGCCTCACTTGAAAACCGGACCCACTTGTTTTGCACCGAAATATATACACCAACTTGCCGAAGCGCGTCTCCTATCTTATCAGGATTTTTCCCATTTCATATATGGATGCTCGGGGGCGGCCGATAAGATATCTGGACAACCTGTGTCGGAAGCAAATGGAAACGGGGACATATGTCGCTTTCTGGTAGACTGAACACGATGGACTTGCCGGAAGTCCTGCAGTGGGTAACAATTGGCAGGAAAACCGGGTCGCTCTCTTTCGTCAAAGAAAAGTCGAAAGTTCACCTCTTTCTGAAAGATGGAAGGATCATCTCCTCCACTTCAAACGACCCCACAAAGCAGCTGGGGCAATTCCTCCTGTTTCAGGGGAAAATTTCCGAACCTCAACTGAAGAGAGCGTTCGAAATTCATCTTCAGACCCACCTGATGCTTGGGAAAATTCTTGTCCAGGAAAACCTTGTTCTCAAGGAAGACGTTGAGAAGGCCCTGATCACGAGGACGGAGGAGGTCATCTATGACCTCTTTTTGTGGGAGGACGGCTACTTTCATTTCTCGCCCGCCGAATATAATGAGAATGAGTTGGTTCTGATCAACGTGGAAATCAATGCGCTGCTGTTCGAGGGAATTCGGCGCAAAGACGAGTGGGTTCGGATCCGCTCAGTGTTTCCGAATAACGATGTCGTGCCTTCAATTCGGTCCGACGTGGACTTGAAAAGCCTCTCTTTAACCCCGTTGCAGAAAAAGTTGCTTTATCTGCTCACATTGAAAAAACCCCTTTCGGAGATCATCCTGGAACTCCATGGCTCGGATTTTCTGGTCTGTTTCGAGCTGTTTCAGCTGTTCGAACAGCAGGTCATCGAAATCGCCGAAACGCCGCCGCCTGCGGTCGAGCCGGCAAGCCCTGCGGATTTGTTCAACAAGGGCCTGGAACTGATGCAGAGCCGTCAATTCCTAGAAGCGATCGCGGCATTCCAGGAAGTTTTGAAACTCGATCCTCAGAACACTTGGGCTTCAGAGCAGATTGAAAAAGCGGAAAAATCGATGTGCCAGGAGTACTACCGCGGCTCTATCCAGCCGGGCAAAGTCCCGTATTACCTCGTCCCCGAATCAACGTTGACACGCTACAATCTGACGCACGAAGAAGGTTTTGTTGCATCACGCATCAATGGGACATGGGACGTCAAATCCATCGTAATGCTTTCGCCTCTCAGGGAGCTGGAAATCCTGCAGGTGATCGACAAGCTGATGAAGATGGAACTCATTGCCCTGAAGTAGAATTACGAACTAAAACATACAGGTTAAAGTCACCGGCTTTGCAGGTGGATACTTACTCATGCACGATCGTGACGTATGCTTTTATCCGCAATTCGTATTTCGCAAACAAGGTTTATAGAGGAGCAGGGAACGGGGAGAGCAGTGCCGTTGCCCGCCCCTCTATTTGCTGCAAACCTCAAATCGTATCCCAACAATAAATCACGCTTGAATACGCATCTTTCTATTTCATTCGTAATTCGTATTTCGTAATTCGTAATTCGCAAATCCCCGTCATTCCATGGGAAAAGCGAACCTCATGCCGGCCATGAAGTTCAGGTGCAGGGCCGGATAACCGAGAACCTCTTCATACTTCTGGTTCAGGAAATTGTTGAGGCGACCGTAAATCTCCACGCCTTTCGGTAGTCGATACGCGAAGCCGGCGTCAGCGTGCGTGTATCCCTTGCTTCTATAGAACGGGTATCCGTATGCCGGTTCGCTGTCCAGGACTGAGCCGCGAATATAGGCGTTGGTGCTCAGCGTCAGGCGTTTATGTTTCCAGACGAGATTATAGCTTGCAGAATTCCGCGGGCGGCGGCGCAATTCCTGTCCCACCTCAAACGGAAAATTGGCCATGGAACTGCCGTCTAGGGCCAGAATTTCCGAGTCCACGAAACTGTATTCGCCCGAGAACTCCAGTGATCGAATCGGGTGCAGGCGCAGCGTGAATTCAAGCCCCTGCGCTCTAGCGTTGCTCAGGTTGTCGGAGGTGTAGGAACTCAGGTTCTGTAAGGAACCGCTGAGAGTAACGATCTGATCTTTGAAGCGGTTGTAGAAATATGTGACATCCACGACCGCTCGGTTGGCGACCATGCTCTGCTCCACGCCGGCATCGAAGCTGATGCTCTTTTCCGGCTTCAGCCGCGGATTATTGGTGAATGCCAGCTCAAACCCGTCGGGCGGACGGATGCCGGTGCCGAAACTTCCGTGGATCCTCGTGCCGCCAAACAGACTATCTGCGTCTCCCTGCTGAACCAGGTATGCAGCCGAGACCCTGGGGTTGATCTTGAGCACCGAGCTTTCCGGAATGTACGGCCGCGATCCCCAAGCGTCGGGCGGGATGGAATGGGTGCGCAGGTCATCGAAGCGGATGCCGGCGATCAGATACAGGCGGTTGGACACGTTCCAGCGGTCTTCTGCAAAATAGGCCAGGCTGGTGCGGGGAAGAAGGAAAGGCCTGTACTGGCTGTCCGTAATGTAATCGTGCCTGATCTGTTCGCGGTTGAATTCGAATCCCGCAGCAAGCGTGTTTCTCGGCGTCAGTATTATTTCGCTCCTGGTGTTGAAAATACCGCGGAGGCTGGAGGACCGGTAGTCTCCCCAGAGGTTCAAATGATAATAGAGGTCATTCGTGGACAGATCGACCGTGGTAACTTGGCGGACGCGGGATGAAATTTGCTCGACGTACGACAACTGGTATCCGAATAGATTCTGCTTGCCGCGCGAGACTGTATCAATGCCTGTGAAGGTGCCGGCTGGATCGGATCCATAGGGTCCGGGCGCTCCCGCATCGTTCGCGTTGCCGAAGAAATGGAAGCTGAATTGCCGCTTCGCCATGTCGTACCCGAGGGTCAAAAACGCGCTCTGGTTGCGATATCGATCATTCTGGACCACGCCGTCCGAATCGAGGCGCGACAGGTTGTAAGACCAGTTGAATCCATGCACGGCGCCTGTCCCGCCGGTTGAGAATCGTCGCGTATCGTTGCTGCCCCCTTCGGCCAGGACGGTGAAGGTCGGTGGGCCATCCCCGTGACGGCTGACAATATTGATGACACCGGTCACGGCATTCGATCCGTACAGGGCGCTTTGCGGGCCGCGCGTGATTTCCAAACGCTCGATGCCGTCAGCGGGAAGGGAAGCCATGTCGAAAGATCCGCCAAACTCGTTTAATGGAATCCCGTCCACCATTACGGCGTTGTATTTGCTTTCACCACCGCGGATATAGACTCCCGTCACTCCGCCGCGCCTGCCGGTCTGGTTTACCTCGATTCCAGGGATGCCGCGAATGACTTCAAGCGCATTCTGAGAGCCGCGGTCATCGATGTCCTGCTTCGAAACCAGGCTCACCGACGATCCGATTTGCGGGGCCAACGCTCCTCCCAGCGAAGCGGAGACGACGACTTGCGATTCAACCGCGCTCAGCGCGAGGGTCAGGTCCTGCTTCTGGTTTCCATCCTTGCGGATCTGGATGTCCATGGCGGGGCAGGCGAGTCCGCGGGCACTGGCCGAGACCTGGTATGCGCCCTCCTGAAGGTTCTCGAACTTATAGAATCCATTTGCGTCGGCCCGGCGTTCTTCTAGGACCGTGAGAGATCGAAGGAGACTGATTCGAGCTTCCGGCACCGGCTTCCCGCTCGGGTCGAGAGCCGTTCCTTCCAGCGTGGCGGCCAGAGCCGAACACGCGGTACACGCCAGGATAAGCAATAGAAAAGTGCTATATTTCAGAATCGTCTTGTTCATTTCGTAGTTCCTTAATTCATTTGGCTTGTTCAATTGCATACGGGGGAGTCCTTGGGAATCACCGGCAGGACCTCGACGGCCCCGTCGGAATTCAGCCGGATCGAAAAATCCAGGCCGAAAATCTTTTTGAGATTTTCCTGCGTCAACACTTTCTGGACGCTGCCCTGGTGACGGATCGTGCCCTGGGACATCAGAATGAGGCTGTCGCAGAAAGCTCCCAGGAGGTTGATTTCGTGCGAAACGATCAGTGTTGCGAGGTTCTTTCCGCGCGTGATCCGCTGGACCAACCGCAGGAGTTCCACCTGGTAATTGATATCGAGGTTCGCGGTGAACTCGTCGAGCAGGAGGATCTCCGTCTGCTGAGTCAGGGCACGCGCCAAGAGTAGACGCTGCCTTTCGCCCCCCGATATTTCCGTGACGCGGGATTTCAGGTAGCGTGTCAACTGGGTCATCTCGAGGGCTTCGAGAGTGATCTGTTCGTCCGATGGACTCTCGAATCCCAGGAGCGAAAGGTGCGGCGATCTGCCCTGGATCGCAAACTGGAATACCGTTTGATAATGGTAGACGCCGCCGTTCTGAGGAACGATGGCAATGTGGCGCGCGATTTCTTTTCGTCTCATACGGGACAATGGCCGTTCGCCTCCGAGCAGCACTTCTCCCGAGAGCGGCGGCAGGATTCCGCCGAGCAGGCGCAGCGCGGTCGTTTTGCCGGAGCCGTTCGGGCCGATGATGCCGGTGATGGTCCCCGGCTTCAGACTCAGGGAAATGTCCTCGACGATGGGCCGGTGATAATCGAACCGCAAATGGCGGGCTTCAAGCATAACGGCTGGCCGGTTCATGATCTGCCCCCTTTCCGGTGCAGCAGATAAATAAATAGAGGGGCGCCGCACAGCGCCGTCACGATGCCGACGGGAAGTTCCGCGGGCGAAAGAATAGTTCGCGCCAGCGTGTCGGCCAACAAAGTGAAGATGGCGCCGAATACAAAAACCGTTGGAAACAGGATGCGGTTGTCGCTGCCAAACATCATGCGTCCCATGTGCGGGCAGATGAGCCCGATATAGGCGATGGGACCGCTGACGGAAACCACGGCACCGGTGATCAGGGAGGCCATGACGTAGACGCCCGTTTTGACGCGCCGCACCTCGATTCCGAGAATCATCGCATCGTCTTCTCCCATCGCGATCAGGTTCAGGCTGTGCGAAAGCAGGTAGAGCACCACGAAACCCACGATCACCAACAGCGCTACGGGATAGATCGATGCGTCGACCGGGCGGCTGAGATCGCCGATCAGCCAGTAAAAGATTCCGCGCAGGTCCGCCTGGTTGGTGCTGGTGAGAAGAAAGACGTTGATGGAGGAAAGGAATGATGCCAGCACAATGCCCGCAAGCAGCAGTCTTTGCGAACTCTCGCCCGATCGCGACGAGCCGCCTGCAATGACGTAAACAGCGCCAACGGTGAGTACGGCCCCCAGAAATGCGGCGAGCGGACGGCCGTAGACGACATGGCTGCTGACGGCGGCAAACCCTATCCACCCGGTGAAGAGAGAGTAGAGGATCGTGCCCATGGACGCACCCGTCGACACGCCCAGCACGTAAGGGTCGGCCAGCGGGTTGCGAAGCAGAGACTGAAAAGCAGTGCCCGCCAGCGCCAATGCCGCACCTACGAGAGATCCCAGCAGCACCCTCGGCAGGCGGACTGAAAAGAGGACGGACGCCAGCGGATCATCGCCGGTGCTGTTGCCCGTCAACTGCGCGATAATCAGGCGAAGCGCAGTCCGGATGGGAATGCGGACGCTGCCGATGTTCAGCGAAACCAGGGCTGCGATAACCCAGATCGCCACCAGGACGAGGCTCACCGCCAGAATCTTTTTGCCGGAGAGACGGTTCATTGAAAGCGCTCCGGATAAAGCTTTTTCGCCAGCTCCTCCACACCGTCCACGAACAGCGGCGATGGGTGCTGGAGATACTCGGTCAAGACGTAAACCTTGCCCTGCCGCACGGCGCGCAGGTCGCGCCACCCGGCGATCTTCCTGAAGTCCGGGATGGGATTTCCTTCCTGTTTGACGGTGATGATTGCGTCGGGGTCTTTGACGATAATCTGCTCGAGGCTGTACCGGGGATAGTATTGAGGAATATCCGCGGTAATCGAAACCACTCCCGCGAGGTTCAGCACGTCGTTTTCAAAGGTGCTTTTCCCGGGCGCCAGCAAGGGATCGAGCCAGGTGATGAAAAACGCGCGCACGGGAGGGAGCCCGGCGATACGGAGCTTGATATTGTTCAATCGCTCCTTCATCTGCGCCGCGAGTCTATGACCTTGCTCGAAGCAATCCGTGATGCGGCCAATATCTTCCACGGACTGGAGGATTTTTTCGACATTACGCGCGGATGCCACGTAGACGGGCAACCCCAGGCCGGAGAGTTTCATGATCGCGCCGCGGTCGTTGCCCGCGGTTGAGGCGATAATGAGATCGGGTTTGGAGGCCAGGATGACTTCGTAATTTGGGTTGAGCAGGTCGCCGATCTTCGGTTTCTTTTTCGCGTCCTCGGGCCAGGTGCACTGAATGGTCACGCCGATCACGCGGTCCTGCGCTCCGAGGAGATAGAGAATCTCGGTGATATTTGGTGCAAGAGAGACGATCCGCTGCGGGCGGGCGGGAATCGCGACCTGTCGCCCGATGCCGTCGGTATAGGTGACAAGGTCCGCCGCCGACTTGGTTTTTTGCTGCCGGAGATCAGAGGGGGGCTTGGAGCAACCGATGATGGCCAGGCAGACGACGAGCAAAATCGACACAAAAAGGAATCCGGATGGATTTTGGGGATTCTGTGTGAAGCCGGAAGGGCGGCGGAAACTCGAAAGCATTTCAGGTCTCTTTCTCGCGAAGAGTGAGCTGAAACTGGCGAAGAGGCAGGTTTCCTGACTACCGGGTCATCGCCGGGCTTCTCGCCTTCCCCGTACGTTTGCTGCAACGAGTGGCGGGCGCTTTCGTTCTGCTTCTGCCGCAGAAGCCGGCTTTCCGATTACAGTGGCGGGACCGTGTGGGACTTACACCCACTTCCCTTTTACCCCCCTGTGGGGCACCTCTGTTCGCATTTCAGAGATCAAAATAAGAGAGTCACATATACCATCATGTTTGTGACTTTGTCAAACAATCGTTGATCTATCTTTTCAATTCCTTCTCGAGGATGTTTTTCATTTTTTGGAAATCTTCCGGAGCGTAGCCGTAGGCCTGGTATAGGATTTTGCCCTCGCGATTGAGGATATAATTGCGGGGGATTCCTGCATTGGCGAATTTCCCGTACACGGCGCGTTTGGGATCGGGCGCCATAGGAAAGGAGTATTTGTGCTTTTCCCGGAACTCCGTTATTTCCTTCTCTGTTTGTTCCCGGGCGATGGCGATCATCTCAAAATCCCGGCCACGATATTTAATCCAAATTTCTTTTTCCAGCCGGGGCATTTCGGTTTGGCACGGCTCACACCAGGTGGCCCAGAAATTCAACAGCACTACTTTCCCTTTTGCGGCAGCGGTACTGAATTCCTTGCCTTCGAGGGTTGCTATCGAAAAGGAGGGCACTACCTGCCCGACCTTCGTGTAGTTGACGAATTCCTCGGGTTTAGAAAACGGGACGCAAAGCAATGCAACAGCAATAGAGAACAGGATCGAAACCATGAGTTTTGTATGCATTTTTCAATCATCGTCTTTTTTTTGTCGGGAAGTCAATAACAGGCCATGTCCCTTATGTCTTCAAAAAAACGGCAGGGTAGGCTAGACTTCGGCTTTGCCCGGGGAGATGCATGATACGAACGATCGAATGGACCGATGATGGCGTGGTGATGCTGGATCAGCGATTGCTGCCCACTCAGGAAATTTACCGCACCTACACGAACCATCGCGACGTTGCCGAGGCGATCCGCACCATGGTGGTCCGCGGGGCTCCGGCGATCGGCGTGGCTGCGGCCATGGGAATTGCGCTGGGGGTCAAGACAGCGAATCCCGGCAGCCCTGCCGAACTGGATACGCTATTTGAGCGCATCTGCTCCGATATCGCATCCACGCGCCCTACGGCTGTAAATCTGTTTTGGGCCGTGAAAAGAATGAAGGGCGTATACAGCCGCAGTCGCTCGCAGGGGATCGCGGCGGTTCGTTCCGCGCTGATTCATGAATCGATCGCAATGCATGCGGAGGACATCGAGGCAAATCGTGCAATGGGGCGCTTTGGGCAGGAGCTGATCCCGGCCAAAGCTCAAATATTGACGCACTGCAATGCAGGCGCTCTGGCAACCGCAGGCTACGGCACGGCGCTTGGCGTTATTCGGGCGGCCGTGGAAGCCGGAAAACAGATCCGGGTCTATGCGGATGAGACGCGGCCCTTTCTTCAAGGCGCAAGGCTGACAGCCTGGGAGCTGCAGCAAGACAATATCCCGGTCACAATCATCACCGACAACATGGCCGGCCATTTCATGCAGAAGGGAGTCATCGACTGCATTATTGTGGGCGCCGACCGAATTGCCGCTAACGGGGATGTGGCAAACAAGATCGGAACGTATTCTGTGGCAGTGCTGGCAAAGGAAAACGGCGTTCCATTTTATGTCGCGGCTCCCATATCCACGCTTGATCTGTCGATTCCGGATGGAAGCCATATCCCGATTGAGGAAAGGAACGCAGACGAAGTTCGCAAGATCATGGGAGTCCCGATCGCTCCGGTTGACGCAAAAGTGGCCAATCCGGCATTCGACGTTACGCCGAATCGCTACGTGCACGCCATCATTACGGAGAAGGGTGTCGCACGACCCCCTTTTCAGGTGTCCTTGGCTAAGCTCGTAGAGAAGTCATAAGAACAGAATTGGAACGACGATGCTGATACTGGGCATAGAATCCTCCTGCGATGAAACGGCCGCCGCACTCTTAGGCGACCGGAACGTCGTGCTTTCCAGCGTCGTCGCTTCCCAGGTAAAAACGCACCGGAGTTTCGGCGGGGTGGTTCCCGAGCTGGCCAGCCGCGAGCATCTGCGCAATATCGGCTGGGTCATCCGTCAGGCGTTCAACGATGCTGGAAAGACATATGATGCGATCGACGGGATCGCGGTCACTCAGGGGCCCGGCCTCATCGGGTCGCTGCTCGTTGGGGTTTCTTTTGCCAAGGCAATGGCGTACTCACTGAAAAAGCCGCTCGTCCCGGTCAATCATGTCGAGGGCCACATTTATTCCGCCTTTATAGAACACCCGCAGATCGAGTACCCGCTGCTGGCGCTGGTTGTTTCGGGCGGACACACATCGCTCATCTTTTCGCCAGAGCCGGGACAGTACCAGTCCATTGGGCGCGCGAGAGACGATGCGGCCGGCGAAGCCCTGGACAAGCTCGCAAAATTCCTGGGCCTGGGTTATCCCGGCGGACCCGTGATCGACCGGTTGGCCAAAGACGGCGATCCGCGCCGCTTTCTCTTTTCAATCCCGAAAATCAGCGACGGGCGCCTCGATTTCAGTTTCAGCGGCTTCAAAACCGCAGCGCTGCGCCATATCCAGCTGAACGGCATCAAGCCTCGACGGCCGGGCGCGAAGATTTCCAGGATCGCTCTCGATCTTGTGACCAGCTACCAGCAGGCCATCATCGATACACTTGTGCGGCAGACCCGCAAGGCCGCGGCGCAACAGCATCCGCGCTCGATCCTCCTGGTCGGAGGCGTCGCCTGCAACAGCCTGCTGCGGAAGACATTCAAGGCAACGTTCGAAGTGGAAGCGCAGCGGATGACAGGATGCGAGCCGGTTCGCGTGTATTATCCGAGTCCGGCGCTGACAACCGACAACGCCGCGATGATTGCCGCGGCCGGCCGGCCGAAGCTTGAACGCGCAGGTCCTCTGGATCTCGAGCTGAATGCTTTTGCGGATCTCCGGTTGTGTTAACTGTTCTTAAGGTCCGGCAGTCGCCGGCCGATGAATTCTGTTAGTCTAACCGGGCAGGTCGGTATGAGGATCGAGAATTAGCCTTTTCCATGCCGATCGCGATACCGGTTTCGATGTTGGGCCGTTGCTCACCACGGCTTATACCAGGCAGGCCAAATGAAACTATCCGTCGTGATTCCGGTTTACAACGAAAAACACACAATTCTTGAAGTGCTGGAACGCGTCCGAAGTGTGAACCTTCCCAAAGAGATGATCATCGTCGACGACTGCTCGACGGACGGCACACGGGATATCCTCAAGTCCATCCCACCGTCGGAGAACATAAAAGTCATTCTCCAGCCCGAGAACATGGGAAAAGGAGCGGCTCTGCGGGCGGGATTTTCGACGGTTTCGGGCGACATCGTGGTCGTTCAGGATGCGGACCTGGAGTACGATCCGGCCGAATACGCAAACCTCATTCAACCGATACTGGCGAACAAGGCCGATGTCGTCTTCGGGTCGCGTTTTCTGGGAGGGCCGCATCGAGTTCTGCTCTTCTGGCACTCAGTAGGAAACTGGATTTTAACGACGCTGTCGAACATGCTCACCGATCTGAATCTCACGGACATGGAAACCTGCTACAAGGTCTTCCGGGCAGAGATTCTGCAAAAAATCACGCTGCGGGAAAACCGGTTCGGTTTCGAGCCGGAGTTCACGGCGAAAGTCAGCAGAGCGAAATGCCGGATTTATGAAGTGCCCATTTCCTACAGTGGCCGCGATTATTCGGAAGGGAAGAAGATCGGTTGGAAAGACGGTGTCGCCGCCATCTATTTCATCCTCAAATACCGGTTCTTTAACTGAACGCGATCGTATTTGGGTATCCCTGGCGATTAGGTGTACCTAGCCATCCTTCGAAAATAATTTCAGGTTTCAAGTCGTGGGTTTTTGAGCTGCAACCTGGAACTTGAAACCTGCATCCAATCCTGCCGAATGAGCAGATGCAGGAGAGGGTTTGTGAATTGTCGAATTTAGGAGTGAGCGGAATCGCGGTACCAATTCACGACTTTGCGGAGACCCTCTTCGAGCGAAACTGCGGGAAGGTAGCCCAGCAATTTTGCTGCTTTGCCGATGTCGGCCAGGGAATGGCGGACATCGCCTTTGCGAGCGGGTTCATATTTGGGTTTCACGCTGCTGCCCAGGATTGCGTTTAACTTTTCAATCAGCTGATTCAGGCTCGTTTGCGCGCCGCATCCGATATTGAAGGCTTCTCCCGCGACGTTTGGACTTGTCGCCGCCCTCCAGTTGGCGTCGACGACGTTTGCGACGAAAGTAAAATCTCTCGACTGCTCTCCATCTCCGAAGACGACGGGCTGCTCGCCGGCAAGCAATAAAGTGCTGAATTTGGGAATGACGGCTGCATAGTGAGAGTTCGGGTCCTGGCGCGGCCCGAATACGTTGAAATATCTCAGTGCCACGGCTTCCAGGCCATACAACTGATGAAAGAGCCTGCAGTATTCTTCGGTCACTAACTTGCTGAGCGCATACGGCGAAAGGCATCGTCCCCGGCGATCTTCCTGTTTTGGCAGATTGGGATCGTCTCCGTAGATTGACGAAGACGAGGCGGCCACAACTCGCTTTACTCCCGCATCCCGCGCAGCAATCAGAACGGACAGCGTGCCATCGGCGTTTGCGAATTGCGTTGCAGTGGGGTTTTCGATCGAACGCGCGACGGAGGGAATGGCCGCCAGGTGGAAAACGTAGGAGACGCCGCGGAAAATATCGCGCAAGCGATCCGTTTCGTTGATATCCATCTGGAGAAATTCGAACCGGCTGCCGGCATCTTCCGACCATGCGGCGAGGTTCTGCTTCCGGCCCGTGCTCAGGTTATCGATGACGATTACGGCGTGCCCCATGTTCAATAGGTGCTCCGCCAGATTGGACCCTATGAATCCCGCGCCGCCGGTTACAATCATCTTCTCCATAATTCAATGTTCCTTTTCTGACCGCATTAACTGCAAGGGCTGCCCGATCATGGCAAAAATGATTCTTCGGGACTAAGCTCGACTCCGGGCCCGACTCGATGATACCCGTAATATCGGTCGGGGTTTCAGAGGTCCATAGATTATTCTACGGCTGTGATAGAATTATGGGCTATGAAAATACGCATTTTTAGCAACGAAGTGGAAGCCCCCCTTACAAGGTTTATAGGCAATTATTTGGGGAACGTGTGCTTTGGAATCGCCTCATCCCTGAAAACGCCGCAACCCATCCTGTCTCTTAAATACGAACTCGAGGGCGAGGAGGTGCGCATCGAGATCAACGGAAGCCCCGTGCCTCTCAATATGAGCCAGGGTTTTTCCCGGATTATCATTCTCGACACGATCCGAGGCATGATACGCCACCTCAAGTTGGCGGATCCGAACGGCAGGATCCGAATTGAAATAGAGCTGGAGGAGCCCTGAGTCCCGGCTCGTATTGGCAAAGCTGGAACGCTGAAGTTTGCATGGAGGAATAGAATGGCCCAGTGGGTACGAACGTCTCGGTTTGGCATGTTGATGTGGATGATAATCGGCATCGGGGGCATTGGGTCGGGCGTGATCCAATTTTTAAAAGCGCAGTTCAATGACGAACGCCGGCGGACGGACCTCAATCCTATCGTGCTTCCGGGAGGATCCACCGTCGAGTTCAAATCCTTTGAATCGCAAATGCTAGGCGCCCAGGAACGCTACAGCATTTTTCTTCCGCCGTCCTTTTCCAAAGACGCGGCGCGCACCTATCCCGTCATTTATTTCCTCCATGGTCTCAATAACGACGAAACGAGCTGGACCGTGGATCGCTACGGCAATATTCAGAATGTCCTGGACCAGATGATCGGTGCAAAAAAAATCCCGGAACTCATCATGGTTCACCCCCGTGGGGACAGCAGCTTCTACTGCAACTATTTGGACGGTTCCAAACGCTACGAAGACCTCATCACGCAGGAACTCATCAACTACATGGAGACGAACTACCGGGCGGCCAGAGGGCGCGAGAACAGGGCGATCGCCGGAACATCCATGGGCGGCTACGGCGCCCTCAAGATTGCGATGAAATACCCGGATCGCTATGCCGCCGTGGTCGGCCAGTCCCCGATTCTGTTCCCGGGATCCAACCCGCTTGCGCTGTCCGAAGAGGCGAAAGCGTCGCGGTTCTATTCGTTTTTCATCAACATGCTGAAACCCATTTTCGGGGACCCGGTCCGGCAGGATTTGTGGGATGCCAACAATCCGCTCGTTTTGGCGAAAAACCGCAAGCTCGATGGATTGAAGATCTATTTCGACTACGGGACCGACGATCGATACATTCCGATGACGCACCTGGACGAAGGCAGCAAGGCCCTGGATCAGATTCTAACGGAAGCCCGTGTGCCGCACACGTTCAAGATTCATCCGGGGGAACCGCACGGCTGGGCCTTGATCTCCGCCCACCTGGATGACACGCTCCCATTCCTCAGCGGGACGTTCAAGAAGTAAATTCGAGATTCGAAATTTGATATTTTGGATTTTGCGGCGCGACCGCTGTTCGAATCAAGTGGGGTGGACTTTCACTCGCAACCAACAGAGCGTGTCATTCTTTCCGCTGCCTTTTCGAGGCTTGATAACACGATATGCCTTCAGCTCATAAGACCGAACTGGCCGGCCGCATACGCGAAGAAGCGCTGCGGCTGGGCTTCTTCAAAGCCGGGATTGCGCCCGCGCATCGTTTGCCGGCCGGCGAACGGTTCGCCAAATGGTTGCGCGAAGGGATGCATGGCGAGATGGCGTACCTGGAGCGGCAAACCTCCAATCGGCTGGATCCTGGACTGGTGCTGGAAGACGCACGCTCCATTCTTGTTCTTGCCTTGAATTATTACGCGTGCGCAAATGTTCCCGACTCTCCCCTTAAGGGAAGAATCAGCCGCTATGCGTGGGGCGACGACTACCACGAAATCATCCTGCCGCGTCTTGAAGCGCTGCTGGCGTCCATAAGGAAAATGCAGCCGGCTGTGCAGGGACTTTGCTACGCGGATACCGGGCCGGTGATGGAAAAGACATGGGGAGCGCAGACTTCCATCGGGTGGATGGGAAAAAATACTACGCTGATTTCGCGCGAAAGCGGCTCCTGGTTTTTTATCGGTGTGATCCTGCTTGATATTGAACTCGAGTGTGATGTCGTGGCAGAGGATTTTTGCGGCCAATGCGACCGGTGTATTCACGCATGTCCATCCGGAGCGATTGTTGCGCCATATTTTCTCGATGCGCGCCGTTGCATTTCGTATCTTACTCAGCTGCGCGGGCCGATCCCCCGTTCCCTTCGTCCACTGATGGGGAACCGGATCTTCGGGTGCGACACTTGCCAGGAGGCTTGCCCGTGGAACCGGTCAACACCCAAAACCGCCGAACTCGGGTTTCACCCAAGAGATGAAAACCTTCTTCCGGACCTTGCCACATTGGTCGGCCTCTCCACGGATGAATTTTCGAAGCGGTTCAGCGGCAACCCGGTTCATCGAGTAACGCGGGACGGGTTCGTGAGGAACGTTGTTGTAGCGCTTGGCAACTCGGGCAATCGTGAAGCTGTTTCACCGCTGGAAGTTGCATTACAGGATCCCAGTCCGTTGGTGCGTTCCCACGCCGCATGGGCGCTGGGACGAATCGTGGATGAACGTGTGCCGCTCATCCTCGAACGAGCCAGGACTGAGGAAACGGACCCATTGGTAACGGATGAACTAATCCTCGCTGGAATAACGTCCCCCTAATGCGTTGAGAGATCCTCCGGCTCTGCCGGAAGAGACTTACTCCCGCGAAGAAAAACGTGGACACCCAAAATGGGTGTCCAGGATCTTTCCAGGATCTTCCAGGATTTCTTTACCAGGTGAACACCAGGCCGGCACTTGTCTGAATGATATGCAGCGTTGTGTCGTGGGCGTTGGGAATCGTATAACCACGGACGTCGATATTGAGACCAACTGGACCCAGGAAGCGCCGCACCTTAATGCCTCCGCCATAGTTAATGGTAAATTTGGTCCCGATATTAAAGGCAAAGGCTGCGATTTTGGCCGGATCCAGGTCCGAAGGCATCTCCTGGCCCCATGTTGTAACCAGACCGACACCGGCGGTAACATAAGGAACTATTTTCCCGGGCGCTTGAATCAGCAGATTGGAGTCGGCTTGGAAGGCTTTGACGCCGGGCTTGCCGAATTTGGAGGTATAGCTGAGATTCTGCTCGAAACCAATGGCGCGGCCGGCGGAAAAACGCGCACCGAACGTGCCGCCAAAATCCCCATCAAACAGATCCGACGGAATGCCCGTCGCCCCAGACCACGTGAGCTTGCCCGCTTTTTGAGCTCCTCCATAAAGAACAAAATCTCCCGCAAGGAGAGTAGACGAAGCGAACAGAATAACGATCACGCTCAGCGAAACCATGGAAACCTTCATACAATCCTCCAGCTTGCACACTTGTATCCCAGCGAGACCATTTCCGCCCGGATGAATGCCTTATCGATAAAAAATCCTTTAGAATTAATAATTCATGAAAAACCGGCCGCCATCCTTTCATCCTTTGAACTGTGTATTACGCTAAACGCCCATACCGTCGGCGCCGATAAAGCCAGCTTGAGCATGAATAAGGAACTCTACCGCAATCCAGAGACAGGCCAGAGACTTGCCGACAGGCGATCCGGAACGGATCGAAGAGGCCAGGCGTCTTTCCGGGAATTTCTGTTCAGCCGGCAGCGACGGCGAAAAAGCCGCGGGAGGCGGAAATCGGACAAAGGGGCGTATGTCGATATCTACGATGCCCGGACGTGGGGCATCGTCATCGCGATCCTCCTTCTCTCCTTCATGGACGCTTTGCTGACCGGATTGCACGTGATCCGCGGATCGGCCAGAGAAATCAATCCGGTCCTGAAGGCGATTCTGGATTGCGGAGGGCTCCCCGCCTTCTTCAGCGCGAAAGCAGCACTGACGATCCTCCCCATCGCAGTCATCATGATCCACAAGGAATGGACTCTCGCAAAATATGCGGCGCGCCTGATCCTCGGCGCATATATGCTGCTCACGATTTACCATCTGTTTCTGCTCATCCGCATCCAAGGGGTTGCCTGATCGCAGCGTTAAAATCGATGCCGATTCCGATGCCGATCCCGACTCTTTGCCGGGTTGGTTGAGGAGCACGGCAAATGGGTGGTAGTATGGAGCGCGGAGAAATTGCCATGAAATCGAACCTTCGGCGCAGCGCGCTGTACGTTCCGGGCGACAGTGAGAAGATGCTGCAGAAATCGGCCGGCGCCGCTTCGGATCTGCTTTTGCTAAATCTCGAAGACGGCGTCGCTGCATCTCAGAAAATCAGCGCACGCGAAAAGATCGCCGACGCGCTGCAGCATATTCGCTTTGGCAATCGTGAAACGGTGGTCCGCATCAATCCGCCGGAGGGCGAAACCGGGCGGGCGGACCTCGTTGCCATCGTTCCTCTAAGTCCTGATGGCATCTGCCTGCCCAAAGTCGAGAGGGCCGAAGAAATAAAGGCCGCCGATGCCGCAATCCGGAGTATCGAGATTGCCCGCGGCCGGCAGCCAGGAGACATCAAACTGCACGCGATGATCGAGTCTGCTGCGGGGGTGCTGCGCGCCGCGGAAATCGCTTCCGCTTCGCCCAGGATGGCCTCTCTCATCTTCGGTTCCGCGGACTTTGCTGCCGGCGTATGCTGCCGTCCGGAAGAAGACCGCTTGGAACTGCTGCTTGCACTTCAAATGATCGTCCTTGCCGCACGCTCGGCCGGGATTGACGCAATCGACGCGCCCTGTTTCGACATACCCAACCTGGGTCTTCTGGCCAGGGAATCGTCCCAGGCGCGGCGCATCGGATTTACGGGTAAAAGCGCCCTGCACCCGAACCAGCTCGCCGTCATCAATGCGGCCTTCGATGTTACCCCCGAAGAAATCGCGTGGGCGGAGCGCATCATCGCGGAGCTCGATGAAGCCGATCGGAGAGGAAAAGCGCTTTCGACCATCGACGGCAACCTGATCGATAACCCTCACAGAGCCGCTGCAGAACGGATCCTCGGCCGCAAAAAACAATCCGGACCCGCCTGAAAGTTCACTCCCGGCATGGTACACTATGCGTTTAAATGTGCGGGCCGTCGTCATGCCCGCCTGTGTACGCAGGACATTTGCCAGGAGGCACTTTAGTTCAGATGGACAGATTCAAAGGAACGGACCGCTATATTCTCAGCGATGCGCTGAGAGAAATCGTCAATGCCGCAATCGTCCTCCAGAGACCGCTGCTGTTGAAAGGAGAACCCGGTACCGGCAAGACCGAACTGGCCCAGGTGATCGCCGAGGACCTCCAGTTGCGCCTGATCCGCTGGAACATCAAATCCACATCAAAAGCCACCGACGGCCTATACGTCTACGACACGGTGCAGCGGCTCAACGACTCGCGCTTTCACGACAAAGATGTCTCGGACATCCGGCAATACATCAGGCTGGGCAGGCTGGGTGAGGCGCTCCGTTCGGAAGACCAGGTCGTGCTGCTGATCGACGAAATCGACAAAGCAGATCTTGAGTTCCCGAATGATCTGCTGTTCGAGCTGGACCAGATGAGTTTCGAAATCGTGGAGACCGGCGATCAATTCCGTGCCAAACACCGCCCGATCGTCGTGATCACCAGCAACAGCGAGAAGGAACTGCCGGACGCATTCCTCCGGCGCTGCTTGTTCCATTATATCGAATTTCCTTCACCTGCCATGATGGAGAAAATCGCGCAGGTCCATTTCCCCAAGCTCCGCCACAACCTCCTATCGCAGATCGTTGCAAGGTTCTATTTCGTCCGGCAGAAGCACGATCTCAAGAAGAAGCCCTCCACCAGCGAACTGCTCGACTGGATCCAGGCGCTCCTCGCCGGCGGGATCAGCGAGCAGGAGCTGAACAAGCGTCTGCCTTTTCTCGGCGTGCTGCTGAAAACGGAGGATGACATTTCCAGGGTTTCCGTGCACTAACATCGGGGGCAGCGGGATGTTCTATAATCTGTTCCATTCGTTGAGACGTCATGGCGTGCCCGTCACGTTCAACGAATGGCTTGTCCTCCAGAAAGCCCTTTCGGAGAACCTCGCCGACAGCTCCCTGACGCGTTTCTATTACCTTGCGCGCGCCATCATGATTAAAACCGAGGCGCACTTCGACAAGTTCGACCAGGCCTTTCTGGAATGCTTCGGCCACATCGAAACGAGCGAGGAACTGATCCGTACCATCGAAGAACACCTGCTCCGCATGCCGCCTCTCGATCTGACCGAAGAGGAGAAGCGGATGCTGGAGGCATTGGACCTGGAAGAATTGCGCGGCCGGTTCCTCGATCAGTTGCGGACCCAGGATGATGAGCCTCACGTAGGCGGGAACAAGGCGATTGGCGTTCGCGGCCGTTCGCCCTTTGGCGCCTGGGGCTATAATCCCGCCGGCGTCCGCATCGGCCAGTATGAAAGCCGCATGCACAGCGCCATCCAGATCGCAGAAAAGCGATCATTCAAGAATTATCGCGACGACATTGCCCTCGACACACGCTCGATGAAAACCGCGCTCAGCTATATCCGGCAAGTCGTGCGCGAAGGGCCGAAGGACAGCCTCGATGTGGACGGCACCATCGACGCCACGTGCCGCAACGCCGGCGAACTGGAATTCATCTGGGAGCGAGCCAAAAAGAAAAGAATCAAGCTCATGCTTCTGATGGACGCCGGCGGCACTAT
The DNA here is from genome assembly GCA_035506515.1 of Acidobacteriota bacterium. GTDB lineage: Bacteria > Acidobacteriota > UBA6911 > UBA6911 > UBA6911 > UBA6911. The sequence goes on along the minus strand of DATJPG010000134.1, from coordinate 4,617 downwards.
GACGCCGCACGCGGAGCTTGTCAGTCGGCTGTTTTCGGCGGCGAAAGATGTCGTCAAGGATCTGCAGTTTTATTACTTCCACAACTGCGTCTACCAGGAACTCTACACGGACATCCACCAGATGAAGGCCGTGCCCACGCGGAAAGTCCTGGACCAGATGAACAGGAACTACAAAGTAATTCTGGTCGGGGATGCCTATATGGCGCCGAGCGAACTGATGAGCCCCAACGGCGCAATCGACTACTGGTACCAGAACGACCGGCCGGGAATCGAGTGGCTGATCGATATCCGCAAGCGATTCAGGAAAGCCATCTGGCTCAATCCGGAACCGAGCACATGGTGGCCGTCTGTCCCCTCCACACGCACGATTCAAAAAATATTCCCAATGTATGAACTGACGCTTGAAGGAATGCGGGCCGGCGCAAGGGCATTGATAAAGCAGTAGGCAACTGGCAGGCGGCAGCGCCGCGTCGATAATCCGAAAATCGCAGTTTTGAGCTGGCACGGTATTGTCAACTGCGCACGAACGACTATCGACTTCCAACTACTACGCTGCATTGGGGGCGATGCGGAAGATGGCGGTGTGACGGATTGTGGCGAGGCAGCAGGTTGTGGCAAAAACGGCGAGGTCCAATATGATGAAATGGTCCCCGTCGCGTTCGAACTTGTCGTAGACGCGGCCCCGTGTTTCAATGGCGCACTCCTCTTCCAGGGCGTGAAAATTCTGCACATTGCTCGAAACGTCGATCCATGCGGGGATCGCATAATTGGCGGCCAGTATCTGGCCCGCCCGACTTACCAGCCATCCCGGATGCATCATCTTTTCATACAGCGGGTGGTGATCATGGATCGTTTTCCTGCAATACTGCCAATGAACATTCCACGTGAATTCGGAGGCAAGCGGTGAGAGATATTCTCCAACCGGCAAAGACTCGAGGGAAATCGGGCGGTGGAGTTTTGCGCGCCCGGAAGGGTAGTCATCGATCGACGGTTCGGAACCTGAATTAGTCGAAGGCAGTTTCGCGACTCCAACACCGCAGGTCACTCCCTGGTTGTTGGATGCCCTGAAATCCAGCGACAGGGTCCCGTCGCCGGCGATCGATGAAACGGATCCGCCAATTCGTATTTCCTCTCCTTCGTAAATCGGCCGAAGGAAGTGCACTTCCGCCGATCCACGATCGAGCCAGTCTTTCCCCAGCAGATCGACCAGCGGGCGCGACATGTAGGCAAAAACCGAAATGCCTTGGACCAGGCCTGCGCGGAATCCATAGCGGCGGGCGTATTCGTCGTCCTGGATCCGGTTGTTGGAGTTAGCGCTATCAATGGATGCTTTGATGCGATACTCCGGCAGCGACGATCCAACGCTACACAGCATTTCGACCCGTCTCCAGAACAGAGTGCAACGCAAGGTACTGCAACCGAAATTGAATACAAAATATCACAAAAGAAGTTTTGCGTCAGTTTTGTTGTAATAGAATAGCACTTCGGTGAAGGACGGCACCGATGCACCATCATCCCATACTCGGATTGATCACTGCCGGCGATCAACCGCCGATGGCCGGCTGAAAAACACGCTTGCCGCGTAACCGGTTGCAAAGGTGATAGCGGAACCGATCAAGACGTACCACGTAAAGGCAATCGTGCCGAAATACCAGATGGACAGCATGGAGACGAGTCCTGCCGCCATCCCGAGAATCGATCCCCTTTCATTGGCCTTTTTCGTCAACACTCCAAGCAGGAAAACTCCCACCATGCTGCCGTAGGTGATAGAGGCGATCGTCAAGCCGGCCTCCAGCACAGACTTCACTCCCCGCGAAAGGACGGCCAATAGTGTCAGCGCCAGGCCCCAAAAAACCGTAATCCACCGGGAGATGCGCAACTGCTCCGCAGCGCCCCTGGCCTTCTTCAGGAACGGCTGACAAAAATCCACAACGGTGGTCGAAGCCAGCGCATTCAGCGAGCTGCTCAGATTGGACATGGCGGCCGCCAGGATTGCGGCTACCATGATCCCGCGCACGCCGTGCGGCAGGAAGGATACGACGAAGGCAGGAAAGATCCTGTCGGTGTTGGAGGGCGGAACCAGTCCGGGATTGTAGTGATAAAAAGCGAACAGCATGATTCCGATGAGCAGGAAGAGCGCAAATTGAAAGAAAACGACGACGCCGCTCGATAGAAGCGCGATCTTGCTGTCGCGCTCGTTTTTTGCCGCGAGCAGGCGCTGCACGATCAGCTGATCCACGCCGTGACTGGCCGTATTCAGGAAGGCGCCGCCGATGACGCCGCCCCAGAATGTGTAGGGCAAGTGAAAATTAAGCGAAAAATTCCAGAGCGTCATTTTGGATCCGGCGACGGCCATCACTCCCTGCCACCCTCCAGGGATGAGTCCCAGGATCACGAAAATAGTTGCGATCGTGCAGCCGAGATAAATGAACAGCTGCACGACATCGGTCCAGATGACTGCCGTCAATCCCCCTTCAAAGGTATACAGAAGCGTAAGCGCGGAGATGATCAGAATGGACCAGACGTCGCCGGAGCCCAGGACGATGCTGACCACGATCGCGACTGCGAATACGCGCACTCCTTCGGCAAGCGCTCTGGTAATCAGAAACATGCTTGCCGTCGCATGTTTGGCCGTAGGGCCGAAGCGACGCAGCATCAGCTCATAGGCAGTAAACATTTCTCCTTTGAAATAGGCCGGGATCAATATGAAGGAAATAAAGACGCGGCCGACCAGGTACCCGATGATCAGTTGAAGGAACGACAGATTGCCCGCGTAGGCAATTCCCGGAGTGCTGATGATCGTGAGGGTGCTGGTTTCCGTGGCAACGATGGAGAGGGAAAGCGCCCATGCGGGCGTTGTTTTGCCGCCGAGGAAGTAGGTACGAATGGACTGCTGCTTTTTTCTAAAATGGCTGCCGTATAGAGTGATCGCAATCAGATATGCGATGACGATGAATCCGTCCAGCCAGTTGAAGCCCATGAAGCACTCCACCCAAAATGGTTCCTCATGGTAACCCAAAGTCCCGGCGACTCAAAGCAATAGGAAATATTGGCGATGGCGCTGAAAATGATGTTCGTGCGGACGGGGGTGGCGTGTTACCCTAATTGTTTAAATTCCAGACAAGGAGACGTGAACCGCCGTGAAGTCTTCAAAAATATCCCTTACCGGTTTTCTGATTTTATTGGCAGGATTATGTTTTTCTCAGGCGCAGACGAAGACCGCTCCGAAGGCTGCACCTGCCGCGAGCGCTCCGGCGCCAACCCAGGACGCCAAGCCGCAGGCGAAGCCTGTAGAGGATGATGTGATTCCTCAGGCGGCACCCAATGCCATTTTCCCCGCCGTGGTGGCGAGGGTGAATGGGAAGCCAATTTTGGGCCGGGATCTCGAGGGATTTGTGCTCCGGGAGTTAGCATCCATCGGCAGCCCCGAGTGGAAGAACCTCCGGGAAGACTATCGCGGCCAGTTAACGCTGACTGGGCTGAACTCGTTGATCAATTCAAAATTGCTGTATCAAAGAGCCGTTGCCGTCGGTACAAAAGCGACGGACGCGGAAGTCCAGGCCGAGCTGCAAAAGGTAGCGAAAAATTACGCAAGCGATGCCGAATTCAACGCTGCCCTGGCGAGCCAGAATACCGACCGGGCCTCGCTCGAGAAGAACCTGTATGAAACTCTGGCCATACAGAAATATATCGACGAAACCGTCACCAAGAAGATTGTGGTGTCGCCGGAAGAATTGTCCAAATATTACTCCAGCAATCCGAGCCAGTTCAACCATCCGGAAATTGTGAAAACCAGCCACATCCTGATACAGCCGGCAGGAGATTCTCCGGAGCAGGATACGATCGCAAAGCAGCGCGCAGAGGCAATCCTGGCTCGAGTGAAAAAGGGAGAGGATTTTGCAAAACTTGCCAGAGAGAATTCAGTGGACAACTCGGCTTCGCAGGGTGGCGATATGGGCTTTGCCAGCAAGGACGGCATGGAGCCTGAATATGCCGAAGCGGCATTTTCTCTTCCTGTGGGAGGCGTCAAACTAATCAAGACCCGGTACGGCTACCACATCATCAAGGTAACGGACAAGAAAAAGGAAGGCCTGGCCACGCTGGAAGAAGTCAAGACAGAGCTTGCCCAGTTCTTGAAGAACCAGAAATCCCAGACGGAATTGGATAAGCTCGTAAACGAGCTCCGCAATACTGCCAAAATCGAAATTTTGATCCCCGCGGGACAACCGCTGAATCCGTAAATTGCAGGCCACGAATTTCACAAGTCAAGTTATCGGTGAAATTCGTGGCTATCTTTGCATTCGGCGTTTCTAGCCCGCAATATTCATGAAGCTTCTACTGCGGCGGCGGATCCGGGCATGTCTGTTGCGTTGCGCTCCGTCAGGCTCCTCGACGTACTGTCGAGTCCGCCTGCGGGGCCTTCGGTCGCGCGCCTTGCATCCACGCCCGTCTGCGCCGCCTCGCTGCGAACCTTCATGAATAATGCGGGCTAGGAGCCGATCCATACGGTTTGGATGTTGACGAATTCCCGGATGCCCAGTTCTGAAAGCTCCCTTCCGTAACCGGAACGTTTGATCCCGCCGAACGGGAGACGCGGATCCGAGGCAACAATGCCGT